>NZ_BAABMP010000001.1:0-684846 GCF_054767395.1 Methanocalculus sp. MC3 | reverse complement strand
AGAGAATGATCAACCAAGGAGAGCAGGGTCAGAGAATTTACAGAAAGAAAGGTACGTTATCGACAAATCTCAGCTCATCGGACTTGCGGATGTAATCCCTTGAGCGTGTGGAATGGATCAGACGATGAAGTTCCTCTGCAAATATCCGTATAAATATCTCGAAGAGATCATATCGGTCAGAATCCAGATCAGAGGCTTTTGGTTTTGTAACCGGGAACATACCCGAGTGGGAGAGCATCGCGAGGAGATTGGTTGCAGCCAGTTTCCGATGTTTTTTATTTCGTTCATCTTTGAGGACTTTTGGGAGAATCTGGATTGAGAGCCCCTTAATCCGCATGATGCCGACGAAGTTTTTTGCCCGGATCGTCTTCCGCCCGAGATCAAGGAACCGGCCTTTATTCAGAGCGTCAAGATCGTCAAGCATCTTATCAGTGAGCCGGAGTGAGGATGAATCGCCCCCGGCGACATCAGAGAGCGTGAAATCGAGAGTGTCGTACTCAAAAAGGGTTATTGGCTCCATCAGTTCTCCTCAGTCCCGGTTCCCCTCAATCCGAATCATCAATATCATCATTCCGGGTGCCCGAACCTGGGGATGCAATACCCTGAACAGCTCCAATAAATGCCTCTCCTGAAAGCTCGTCGGTGAAACAGAAGCTATGATCGCCTTCGACAGAAACAAACGCATCTCCTATGACTTCATGCAGTTTCTTTGGCGAGTCATAGAAGTACTCCTGAAGGAGCGGTAATATCTCATAGTACCAGGCAGATTGCAGGATCTCAACTGCTTCATCACGGGTTTGTGCATCCTTGAGCGGCACAAGGTAGCTGTGGCCTATCTGGTGATCCCGGTCATAGCGGTTTCGTATCCGGATGTTGATCTCTTCGAGGAGGGAGGTTGCGAGTTCAGCAATTGGTTTTACCTCGTCAGGAACGTCCGCAAAAAGCCTGTCTAATAGCTCATAGTCAGGCATCATCTCAATGAAACCAAAGCGGCGCCTGAGTGCTGTATCAACGAGTGCAATCGACTTATCTGCCGTATTCATCGTCCCGATCAGGTACAGGTTTGGCGGGATCGCAAAGGATGTCTTTGAGTAGGGGAGTGTAGTTGTAATCTCATTGGCCTCACCATACCGCTTGTCGGCTTCAAGGAGCGTGATCAGCTCACCGAAGATTCGGGATATGTCACCACGGTTGATCTCATCGATGACGAGGTAGAAAGGCACTTCATCGGCATTTGTAAGTAACTGCCTTTTTTCTTCAGGAGAGAGTTCAGGTATGCTACCATGTATCATCCATTGTTTCTCTATTTCCGCTCTTTTCATAAGTACATTGAAGGCATCCCTAGAAAACCTCTTGAAAATTCCATCCTCAACATCATATATAATCTGGTTATCCTCGTTGATGGTCGGTCTCAGGCCTTCAATGAAATCTTCATATCCAAAAGAGGGGTGAAATGTAACGAGTTGACAGTTTCCAATTGATTCATCAATTCTTTCAAACCCAATATCCAATGATTCAGGGGAGAAATCATTAGAAAGAGCAAATATCTCCTTCACGTCATTTTCAGACAGTCTAACAAGACTGAAACTCATCGAACCCGCATTTAATACTGAATTTTTAAAAATCGGATTGTTTTTTAACTTTTGAAATGTTGGTCCATTGAATTGTTTGATTATTTGAAAATCCAATGAATTATCTTTTTTCTGAATGCATTTCACAAGTGTTGTATATTTTTTAGAGTTTCCCGCCGTATATACAAGGGCAATATCACCTTCCTGAAGTTCATCATAATATTTTTGCCAGTTTCTTCTAGCTCCCCATTGATAATTGAAAGCCTCTCCCTCTTTTTTCAACTTGACCTCTCCGTCACGCGGTTCGTAGACAGTGAGGGAATATATCCTTTGATCCATCAACAATTCATTTGAAACCGAATATCCTGCACTCGATGATGCATGAATGAACATGTTTGCACTAAACGTCTTTCCTGTTCCTGGAGGCCCATATAGGATAAGCTGTTTTTTATTTTCCAAAATTGTTTTTATTTTCGTCATTTCCACACGATCCCCATTCATTTCCGATGAATCAAAATAATCCGCCATTGCTTTCTCTGTTTTTCGTATTATTTCCCTAACCGATTTCTCGTCAAATTCCTTGGAGACCAATAATCCTTCATAAAAATTCATAGCTTTTTCAAGGAGCTTTTTTACATTCCGGGGTTTGATGGTTTTGTCCTCCCCAACCAGATAGTAAGAGGGATTACCTAGTTTTTTTGGTCCCAGATCCTCGGTTATGTCAATTGGAATCGGCTTGATAAAAACTATACAATCTCCCTCTTTTGCTTTCGATGAATAATTTGGGAAATCCAATATACTTGATTCTTTATCTTCAATCACTCTTGAGTTGTTGATGTCATCCAAAATCTGATCTCTGATGGATTTATCGGATATTGTATCAATAATTTTTATTTTGGGTTGATATTTCCCAAATTCGGTATGGGAATAAAAACCTACGAAGTAGGATTTGTTATCATTGTAATTGATGCTGATAAACAGGACAAGGGCATCATTCTGGATTGAAGAAGGGATCTTACCGCGGAAATCAATCTGGCCATAATAATACTCTTTTTCAAAGGGGTAGAAGTTCCACCATTCGTGGGCAATTCCGTGCTCTTTCACATACTTAAAACCATATTTATCACGATTTTTATATCCCTCGAAATCAAAACCCCTCCATCCAATATTATTCCAGGCAATTCTCGAAACAAGTAATTTATTATTCAGTTTGTTTTCCTCAGCCATTCCCTCTCTCCTATCAATTATTCAATTCAATGAAAATCTTCATTCCAGATCTTCGTATCTTATCCTGAAACTTTAATAACCTGTTGGAATCGCCCTTTTTATGAAAAATCGCCACATTGATCCAATTCGTTCTTCTATTTTATACTGACAGTCTCAACTATCCTCTCCCTTCACTAGTATCCAGATGAGCACCTTATTTCCTAGAAGATTCCTCTTCAATCTCCCCCGCCTTCCCCCGGATCTTCTCCATCATCACCCTGCTCCCCACAACCGCGAGCAGCAGCCGTGCCCGGGAGAACGCCACGTACAGCATCTCGTCACTGTTGATCAGCGCATCGTCCAGCACAACGATGGCGACCGGGCTCTCCAGCCCCTTGAACCGTTTGACGGAGTCAAATATGATCGAGTCGGAGTTATCATTCAGATACCGCTCATTACAGAACTGGTACCGCTGCCCGCCGATCTCCCTGCCGGTGCTGTACTTCTCCCTGTCATCACGGGTCGAAATGAGGACTGCAATATCAGATGACGGAATCTGTTCTTTGGTAACAAGGGTATGGATATATTCTTCGAGTTTTTTCCGTGCAAGTGCCAGGGTTCCGGCCTCGATCCACCTGACCTCAAGGCCTTCCGGCCCGATGGCCGTTGTCTCCTGCCCCTTGTAGAAGAGCCGGGCTATCTCGTGGATGCGTTGCGTGTTCCTCAGATTCAGAGAGAGGGTGAAGGGGATCTCATACAACTCTTCGAGGTATTTCCCCTGATTGTGGTAGACGTCCTGATTGTTATCATAGAAGAGCCGGATCTTCTGTTTACCATCCGGATCCAGTGCGGACTCAAGTGACTTGAGGAGGAGGGGAGGGAAGTCCTGCCCTTCATCGATAATGATGGTATCAAAGCGTCTCTCCGGAATCTTTTCAAGTGCTTTGAGCAGGTGAGCAGGATATTTCTCCAGGAAGAGCTCGCTATCGATCTTCTCCATATCTACCTCAACAGAAGCCTCCCTGAAGATTTCATCGCAGACCTTGTGGTAGTTCCCTGTCATGAGGAGGTCCTGTGATTCCATCATCATCTTCATGTACTCGGAGAGAGGGCGGTTGTAGCAGGTGAGAAGAACCCGCTCCCCAGCCTGTATGCAGCGTTGTGCCTCCTCCATTGCAAGGATCGTCTTTCCGGTACCGGCAGAGCCGGAGATCGCCACCCGCCGGGTATTGGCAAAGCCTGCCAGGATCTGGTACTGGAGCGGAGTTAGGGTCTGGATACGCTCCTCGTCATCCTTTATGACCCGGTGAAGAGGCACATTCAACTGGAAGGGATGGGCGAGGATATCCTCAAGGATTGCCATCCCCTCCTTGCCAAGCGGATTTGCCCGGTAGTCGCTTGCCATCTCGCCCTCCAGCAGGTCAAGTATCCAGTACCTGAGATCTGATTCAAACTCTTCCATGAAGCAGAGGATATTCCGTGGAATGTCCGCCCCAAGATCACCCTCGATCGCTGGAATATCCGGAAGGATCACACCATGGCTAATACCCACACGGCGATATCCCCAAGTCGGGTGCGCCTGACATTTCTTCAGGATCTGATGCTTTGAATCGCTTGCCTGTTTCACCGGGTTCTTGATATCCCAGGTGCTTCCGTACCGGTCGGTGCTGGTCCAGGTATCAGAGGCAGGATCATAGGCAATGCCGCCGCCCTTCACCTCGATTGTAAGAAAACCATAGTCCGGATGGGCGACAACAAAGTCGCATTCACCGTCAATCGGCTTCCCGTTCTTCAGCGTCCCAAGCCAGGGGCGTGAGTAAAAGACGGTGAAGGGGTCTTCGAGCACCTCAGCAAGCTTATTATACACTTTCTGTTCTGCTCTCCTGCCGGGATCGGCGAGGATATCCGGGGTTAGTTTGCGGGGCCACAGTATTGCCATTTGGATCAGATCCTTGGGTAGATGAGAAGGGTATCTGGATATCTCCATTCTGTCCTCATCATGCATCAAGTATCACCATCTGAATCTTCTGTGGAATTATCGATCACAGGGGGATTAGAGGTGGGGAACGGTGGCATCTGATTATGCCTGATCAAAGACCCAGGTCCTCCCAGAACCAATATTACCAATCAGAAATGATTATTCACCATGCAAGCTCCCTTCACACGCCTTCTCCCCGTTCTCCTCTTCATATCCTTAACAATCGCCTTCATCGGAACAGCGGGGTGTGTTGACAGTTCAGATACCACCGTCCCCGAAGACATAACAACCCCCTTCCCTGGCAGCAATGAATCTCCCTATACGTATATCATGACAGCAGACGGCATCCCTCTCCGGTATGCTATCCATGGTCCACTCCACGCTGCCGCCCATAACGACACTCTGAATGCCACCCGGAATACCACCAGTGGGCAGGGTAATGGACAGGGGGATGGACAAAAGCAGCCTCCGATCATCTTTGTCCTTGGGTATGGGATGACCCTGGACGAGTGGCCGGGCCGGATGATCTCGAAACTCGCAGAATCCCGCAGAGTGATCCTCTATAACCACCGTGGAGTATCGGGCATACAGAACCCGGATGTAACGTTTACCATCCGGCAGGGAGCGATCGATCTGCACGACGTGATCCTCCAGCTGGCAGGAGAAGGACAGGCTGGTAATGAGTGCCCCGCAGGGGATAGCAGTATAGGGGGCTCTGACGGGTATGAGAAGTATTGCACTACCCCCCGCGTTGATATCGTCGGGTACTCGATGGGCGGGATGATCGCCCTTAAATATGCGGTCATGTATCCAGACACAGTCAACCGCCTCATCCTCCTGAACACCGATTGCGGGGGTTCGGAACGGGTGCAACCCGACGAATGGGTGATGGATTGGATGAACCAGACACTGAAAACTCCGGAAGAAAACCTTGATCGTGCAGGAAAGGTCCTCCTCACCGAATCATTCCGCACCGCCCACCCTGACCCCTCCACCTGGTTTGTGGACTACGGCGAAGTTGCCGATCCGGTTGCTGTGCAGGAGCAGTTCATTGCCTTCCGGTCATGGGAAGGGGGGTATGCGGATCTCTCCACAATCCATGCCAGGACACTTCTCATCACCGGGGATCAGGATATCGTCATCCCTCCTGAAAATTCGGTGATCATCGCAGATCAAATCCCGGATGCCACGCTCATTATCCGCGAAGGGCAGGCGCACGGGATGATCTTTGTGGAGCCTGAGGAGATCGCGGGGATAATTGAGGATTTTTTAGGATGATCGCCCAGAGTTTGATGGTTGGGACAGGGAGGCACAGCAGATAGCTGGTACGACGGTCATCAACGGCAGGTAGGATTGAATGGATGTTTGCCTGCTTATTATAGTGAGCTTACAGTTTCTCCCAATAGAAGAGTACATGTAGTTGAGTTGCCTATTCTGTAGTATGAGATATACTGTCGTTCTTGAACCTCAGGAAGATGGTGGCTTCACTATCCAGTGTGTTGAGATTCCCGGAGCGATAAGCCAGGGAGAAACCAGACAGGAAGCTCTTGACAACATTAAAGAGGCAATTGAACTTGTACTGGAAGTACAAAATGAGGAGCTTCAGAAGAAGACGAAAGCCATTAAACTCGAGATCACACAAGTAGAAGTGGCTAATGTCGCCTAAACTGCCTGTTATATCTGGAGCTGAAATGATAAGGTTCCTTGTTAAACAAGGCTTTACCGTACAAAGACAAACCTCCAGCCATGTCATAGTACAAAAAGATTGGCGGGTTTTTTCGGTTCCACTTCACAAAGAACTTAAAAAAGGGACAGAGATAGCGATTCTAAAACAAGCGGGCATAGAACTCTCTCTCTTCAAAAAGCCTTATGAGAAGTAACTCCCACCACATTTATCAAAAATACCATATAAATTTATTGTATTTAATAAATATAAATAAGTTGAATAATTATCCAAAGAAATTCAAAAGGGAAGGTAATCCGTCATGGGTTTTGGAACGTTGGTAAAACGAATCTATTCGGCAAGGCCCAAAAATCCCCTTTTTCTCTACTTCTGCATGATGTTTCTCTTCTTCATGCTCTTTGATGTGATTATCACCTATGTCGTCCCGCTGCTGGTTCTGGAACAGGGGTATTCAAAGACACTTGTGGGAATAATCTTCTCAACAGCAGCGGTATCCGGGGCTTTCTACTCCTTCGCACTCTATAAAATCTTTAAGAAGGCATATTACCGGTTGCTCTTCACCTTCATGTTCCTTGTATCCCTGATCTATTGTTTTGTGATCTGGAGTGCACATGCATTCATCCTGTTTGTTATCGGAATGATCATGTGGGGTTTCTTCTATAGCCTCCTCAACTTCGGAACACTTGATTTTTACAGCAGGTTTATCCCCGAAGATGAGATGTCCGCAAAATTCGGGATTCTCGAAGCTTTTCGGGCATTAGGATGCCTGATTGCTCCCCTTATAGCGGGTTTTTTAGTTGTCGACAAGGTTGTCGGATGGGAGCCATTTGGAACAGCACTCGTCTTCCTCTCGATCTCCGCCTTCTTCTTCCTTCTGCTTCTCCGCGAAGCAGGCGGAGTGAAACAGTTCATTCCATCTGTCGAATCCTATTCCAAGAGGGGCTTTTATGAAGAGATCAGGTCGTGGAAGCGTGTTGGCGGCTGTATTTTCCCTCTCCTGTTTCTCATCGCGGTATCAACCTTAAATGATGCGTTTTTTATTACCCTTGGACCAATCGTAGCAGAACGATTGATTTTTGAACCATTCGACGGGCTCTTTATGACTGCGTACTTTGCCCCGCTTCTATTCATTGGTGCGTTCATTGGCCCGATAACAAAGGTTTTTGGAGAGAAGATGACAGTTATTATCGGGCTATTCATCGGATCGGTCATCCTGGCAACAATCTCTTTTATCGAGAATCCGATAATCATCATACTTGTCGTCTTCGCATCCGCCTGCTTCACCTGCTTAGCCACACCAATTGCAAACAGCATATCTGCAAACTACATACAGGCAGCTCCTGATGCCAAAAAGGAAGTGCTTGAGCTGAAAGATTTCTTCTTTAATATCGGCTACATCATCGGCCCGATAGCTGCCGGAATCATGGCAGATACTGTTGGAGCCATTCAGGCATTCTCTGTCCTTGGTGTAGTGGGCATCCTGTTTGCAGGTATTCTCTTCTTCATTATGCCCGATAAGTACGAATCAAGCTCCCCTCCACAGGAGACAGGGAATTAATGCCTCCTCGCTAATTCCATACCTGTAGTGTCAACTACCCTTACCAAAAGGAAGAGGACTCCTTGCCATTTTAGTTGAAAATCCGCAACAGATCAGCGAAGAGCCCAAACAGGCGCAGGCTCATCATAAAACCCGCATTAAAAGCGGGCAGAGGAAGAAGACCACCAGCAGGAAGAGGATAATCGGAATAAGAAAACGGATGATACAATTTGAGGTACAGAGACACCCCATCTTCGTCGCCCTTGTCGCTTCATCCGGCATATATCATCGCCTCCGGCAGGCAGATCAATTCCCGGTACCTGCACAACCTGTTTTAGTCTGGAGGGAAGATTGGCATCACTTATAATAAAACCATCCCCCCACCCCTCCACATTATCTCCTCTCAGGAAGCATACTCCCGGTATGTCAGATGCACAACCAGCCTCAGGCGAACGGTACCGGCGGGGTCTTGCCCAGCTGGAGAAGATGGGAGGGGAATCCGTCCAGTCGATGCTCGGCAATATACAGGATCTCTCACCGGATCTCGCAAGGATAACCGTCGAATTCCCCTATGGAGATATCCTCTCCCGCCCTGGCCTCGATCTCAGATCCCGGCAGATCGCAACAGTTGCCGCCTTAACCGCACTCGGCAATGCCCCCGTCCAGCTCAGGGCACATATCGACATGGCACTGGCTGTCGGGTGTACTGAGGAGGAGATCAAAGAGGTGATCATCCAGATGGCAGTCTATGCGGGCTTCCCGGCAGCCTTAAACGGTATGGCAGCTGCCCTGGAAGTTTTTTCAGCGAGGGAGAAGAAGGGAGTCTGAAGATTTTGCGTGAGGAGGGAGAGCTTCAGGTTCAGGTACCCTCATCTCTCCAGATTCAAAACCGCTGCAACAACAACAGGTGTTGTAGCCCCGTTCTTCAACATGATTCCACCATAGATCCGTGAACGGGAGAGGAGCTCCAGGCAATCGTCGTGATCGATCTCGATCCCATCATGCCCGCTCCGGTATACAACCCGGTATCCCATTTCCTGTAAGCGGTTGAAGACCCATGTGGGCTCTTCTGAGAAATGAAACGGATGGATCTCAACGATGATCACCCGTGGACGGATGCAGAGATGCCTGAGTATCTCAATCTCAGATCCCTCACAATCAAGTTCGAGGATATCGCACTCGGGGAGATCGGCAGGGGAGAGCGAGAGAGCCTCCTGGCAATCCCCGCCATACACATCAATAAGGGGGCCAACGACCGCATGCCGGACAGAACAGGAGGATGACAGCCCCTTGGCATCCAGAAGTCGGCTGATCTGGAGACAGGATCGATCACCGCCTTCAAATATCCATACTTTACCATCGGACCCGACCAGATTCGCAGCTGCAATTGCGGTTCTGCCATCGCCACCGCCGATAATAATAACCCGATCACCCCTCTGTGTAAGCTGTTTATGTGCAGAAATAATTCCCTTCTCGAATCTGCATGAAGATGAGAGATACCGACAGGAACCACAGAGTACATCAAGGAGATAATTATGCCGGCAGATATTTCGCGTATGGTAGAAAAGCTTCATAAATAATCTCCTTTAGGAAGGGATGGCAGAGAGGATTCTCTCTAATAATGTGAGTACTATAAGAAGATATAGCTGTCCCTGACACCAAAGGAAAGGAGAGTCTGGCGGAGTTACTTATGAAATTTGACCAGAAAAAAGAGGGATTGGGATTATTTCGAGCGACCGATTCTCTCCATCTCATCTTTTAAGAGATCGCGGAACGGGGTATCCCTGATCCCAGGCACAACCCGCTTTACTATCTCCTCCATACGGATACGTTCGGTCAGATCGCGGAATGTCAGAACAGCTCCCATGATTTTTTTACGATCATCCTTGATCGGGGAGGCGATGTAGCCCACATACCGCTCTGTTCCATCCTTTGCGGTCAGGACGATCCGTTCATCTTCATCTGATGTAAGAAAGCCTTCATTGGCAAGGGCTTGTGTCACTGGATCAAGTGGGGAAGTACCCTTTCCTTCCATGGTGAGGGGGAAGATCTCACTGGCGGGCTCACCAATGACGTCTTTTTCCTTATAACCAGTCAGGATCTCCGCAACAGGGTTCATGAACTTCACAAGCCCCTTTGTATCAGTGGCGATGATCCCCTCACCCGTGCTCCGGATCATTGTCCTGATCCACCGGTCACTCTCCCGCAGCTTCCTCTCCATTGACGATTTATAGAGCGCGATCTCAAGGGTACTGATCACATCCGACTCCTTGAACGGCTTGATGATGTAACCATATGGCTCAGTCTGTTTTGCCCGTTCCAGGGTCTTTGTATCCGCATACGCGGTGAGATAGACAACGGGAATCCCAAGCTCCTCCTTGATGATACCCGATGCTGCGATTCCATCCATATCCCCTTTCAATACGATATCCATCAGCACAATATCCGGCTTATGCTGGCGTATCTTCGCAACCGCATCCTCTCCGGATCCGGAGATCCCAAGCACTTCATACCCCCGTGACTGGAGGCGGCTTTTCAAATCCATTGCAACGATTGATTCATCTTCTACGATCCATACCCGATTATCGGTCATATCTGATCCCCCTTTTGATACTGTATTGGCTCAGGGTTTATAACTTTGTGGGAGAGGAACTGCACATCAGAGAGAATACCTGAAGAGGCGTTCCGGAAGACGAAGAAAGCCACGTGCAAGGGATCACAGGGGTACATCAGGAAGTTTCCATCCTGCTCAGTCGTGCAATCGCTTTTGCACGGTTTAAACCTGCCAGATCATACTCCGGATCGAGTGCAAGGGCACGATCATAGGATTCGACTGCCTCTTCATACCGACCAAGCCTGGCGAGGGCGACACCCCGGTTATTCCAGACAATCACAGATTCAAAATCAGATTCAAGGGCTCGATCATAGGAGACGATTGCCTCCTCAAAATAGCCTGATGCAGCAAGGGCGCCACCACGGGTGTTCCAGGCATCAGCATACACAGGATCGATCAGAAGTGCAGAATCGCAGGATTGCACCGCTTCATCATACCTGTTCAGCTGATAGAGTGCATAGCCACGGTTATTCCACACCACCGGATCGGCAGGATCAAGATCAAGTGCCCTGTCATATGCCAGAACTGCTTCTTCATAATGATCTGTACTGAGGAGCTGATCCCCCCGGCTCTTCCAGTCTGACGGATCCTCCACACATCCTGCAATGAGGAGAACTGCGAAGAGGAGAAAGACTGCAATCATCTTTTTCAGGGTTAAACGATCTGGCAGAGACATGGCATTCTCCTGATGATAATTAGTTATACCAATTCAGATACTCATATCCCTTTCCCTCACTCTCCAGAGGACATTTCCTTTTCCTCATCAATCCTTATTGGGGAGCTGTAATTGCAGTATTCATCCTCCCGGGAAAACTCACCTTCTTAAAAACCCTCTTCATATATAACCGATGATAGTTACGGGTAAAAGGCAGAACCACCTGATACGATCCAGATCACCAAAGGGATCTCACCTGTCCTGATACCCCGGATTCACCACTAGAAACGTATATCAGAGAGAGTGAAGCAAAGATGAGCTGCTGAGTCATAGTATGACAAACATCAACAAAAAGATCCTGGTACTGGGCTATCTGGCAAAGGTCGGGGAGAGAACCGTCTACGATATCGCAAAGAATCTCGGCCTCGACCATGCATATGTCCACCGTATTGTGAGGCAGATGGTTGATGAGGGGCATCTCGACAGGCTTGATCCAATCCTGAATGAAAAAGGCGCCCCGGCAAAGCCGATCAAAATAACATTGTCCGGACTGCGGGAGATCTTTGCCTTTATCATGATCGCAGAAGAGAGCAGAGATCGCTCATACCATGCAAAGTACACGAGTAACATGGAAAAGGGTACAGCCACACTGCGGCAGATTATTTCAAGGAATCTTGATCTGCATGCTGCTCTCCCTGCATATCTCTCTTTTTTTGATGCCTGTTCTGATGAACTCTTCAAACCCGATCCGGATGAAGAGGAGGATTACCAAAATACCCGCTGGGCTATCTCCCTCACCATAGTCGTCAGGGCACTGATCTCTGCATTGCCGGGAGAGCGTGAGGAATCAAATAAACTTGGTGATCGAGGCATCAAACGGGAATTTAAGGGTGAAGAAAGTCTGGCTTCTTCTCTGACAGGCAGAGGGGGTGACCGGGGGAGAAAAACCTTCAGGCACCACGAATACTGGGAGCAGCTGGTCAATAAGGACAGAGAGACAGACACCTTTGGTGCGGATCTCTTCTTCGCCCTGGAAAATGTTGTTTCAGAAATCAGGGAGATATCAGGCGCATCAGGGATACGATATGGTATTGCGGATGTTTTTTCCGAGGAGATTGTGCCATTATTCAAGCCTTTTGAAGAGGAGATTGCAGCGGGAATTACCATATATGAGAAGAAGGGAGTGCATCTTTCGCAGATTGGGCACATGATGGCATGTGTTGATCCGGGTTCATTTGAATGCAATCCCAGGAAAAGGTGAGGATCATATCAGCTCTTCATCCTCATCCTGACGATACCCATAGCGATCCTTTTCATATCGTTTACGCATAAATGCCCTGATCGACTCCGACTCAAGTACCCCACGGTCAAGCTGGGTGATGATCTCATCGATCTTCTTCACCTCGCTTATGATCTTCTCCATCCTCTCCCCGCCTTCAAGATCGGCAAGCCCCATGATCACCGCCATCGGGTTACGGATCTGGTCATTTAAGATAGAAGCCTGGTAGATATTCTCTTCAATCTGGGCAAACGCCTCCTCCCATGCCTCTTCAGCCCGCTTCTTCTCGGTAATATCACGTGAGCTGCCAAGGATGCCAACCGGGTTGCCATCCGGGTCCCTCATGAGCTTAGCAGAGTTTTCAAACCAGAGGACCTTTCCATCCTTTGTATATTCCTCCGTAACAAAGATGACAGTTCTCTCCGGATCCGCCTCGCCTGTTGCTTCATATGCCATCTCCCTCTCAAACAATTCCATCACCTGTTGCAGGGACCCCGGAGTCAGGGACTCCTCAACAGATTGGGAAAGGGCTTCTTCGACAGTCAGGCCTTTCAACTTTTGAACTGAGGGGCTCGTATACTTCAGGTTAAATTCCATATCAGCAATCCAGATATTGTCCGCAGTATTCTCTGTAATGAAACGATACCGTTCCTCGCTCTCCCTGAGTGCCGCCTCGGCCTTCTTTGCCTCGGTGATATCCCTGCCTACTGCCTGGTATTCATTAATAACTCCGTTATCATCAAAGAGCGCCCGGACACTCCAGTGTTGCCATCGTGCCGTGCCATCCGGGAGATCCTCCCGCCGATCCACTGTCATCACCGGCTCTTCTTCAGAGAGGGATACGTCGAAACCATCAAAACAACAGGCATTACCGGCTTTGAGAGTGGAAGAAAAGGGTTCGCCCCGTATCTCATCACAGTCGAGATGAAAGTAATCGCAGAATGCCATATTCGCAAATGTTATGGTTGAATCCGGTTGAAACCTGCATATCAGCTCGGTCTGATCCTCAACAACCGTCCGGTACCGATCCTCTGACTCCTGCAGGCTGATCATCATCTTCTGGAGCCTCTGAACCATCTCCTGGAGAGAGAGGGAGAAGCTCCTGAGTTCCGGGAGTGTCGATACGCGAACGGGGTGAGACAGGTTACCATCCCTGATAGCCTCGGTATCTTCCATTAAGTCCTGGATTGGCCGGGTAAAGTACATCGTGGTTGAGAAGGCAAGAGTTCCTCCGAGGATCAGTGCGAGTAGACCGATGAAGAGATGGGAATGGAGGATCGTCTGAAGCCTGCTCTCTATAGGGGCGATGGTATAGACCAGTTCCGCGACAAGATTCATCTCCTCCGGATTCGTCTCATGGGTGAGATCTACAAGCACAAACCGGGTTATGGTTCCACTCGATGGATCGAAGTGCTCATATGTATCACCAAAACGGTGTACATCAGATATAATACGCCGTTCCTCTTCACCCGGGGTATATTCAAAATTCCCAATCTCCTGCCCAAGGACATTAAAGAGCCTGACCGAGGTGAGGAACGGGTTCATCTCCTTGATCTTCGCGGCAGCTTCTGTGTATTTGAGATCCCCACGCATTGACCGGATCTCATCATCATAGTAGCTGATCTCAAGGATATACCTATGATCCAATGTCGGATGGTATACGAACTTCCGTGTGTCAGTGCCACCATAACCAGCAGTAATCCGCTCAGAAGCAAATTCATCTCCTTCCCGGATGCCGGTGAGTTTCTTAAAGAATGCCGGATACACTGAGAAATCCATCCCATAATCAGGAGAAAAGGTGGTATACTCGATCACCCCCGCTTCATTAATGATATACAGCTCATACCCCGGACCAAGCAGATCCTTCAAAGCATCCAGATCGATCGCCGAGGGATCGCCTCCACTCTCCTCATATGCAGTAAGAAAGGTATTCATCGGTTCACGAAGTCGGTAATCAAGTGATTGATCGAAGAGGATCAAGCCCTTGTCTACAAGAGAGAGAGACTGGATGAGAGCGTATTCGGTATTCTCCTGAAGGGTATCAGTATGCTCTTCATGCATACTGCGTGAACCGGAGTAGTTCACATAGAGGATCACACCCGTCACAATAATGATGATCAGGAAGATCACCCCAATCTGCAGCCATCGGTATGAAATACCGGATAATTCTGGTTTTTTCGACGGGATGATCCAAAACCTCCTTATTTACATGTAAAGACAGAAGTAATAGATAATATATGTTGCCCTATTTTAAATAACAGAATTTTCCTATCCCTCCATTGAAGATACAGGGGGAAAAAGACGGGAAGCAGGCAGAATACCTGCCGGGCACCAGTCACCTGTCAGGCAGGGAAGAGAACAGTGTCATCCGGAGCCTCTCAGGCGTATCCCGGCTACGTACCCGCTCATACCGGTACCCTTCCACATTAACAAAGACCTTTTCAGATGGATCGTACCGGATCTCATTGATCATGAGATTGCTGACAAAGAGCCCGATGGATGAATCATCTCCACGCCGCCAGAATCCCCTGATGATGATCAGATCCTCTGCAAACGCAGGGGCAAGAATCTCGCTCCTGAAGGTGCCGATACTCATCAGCTCAAGTCTCTCCTCAAACGGCCCGAGCAGCGGATCGAATCCACTATGGAACCAGCAGCCTATCGGCTGATGGCCGGCACCGGTTGTAAGCAGAGGGGATGGAACAACCAGATTGCCAGATCGCCCCTCATGATCGGCCTGTGCTAGGTACCCGGCAGAGAGGAAGATGACAAAGATTATGATGAAAACAACGATATAGAGAACAATTCTCTCAAAAGAAATATGCTGTGTCATTGGAACCATCCAATCATCATGCAGCTGGTTTGCAGACAGAAATACGAGAGATTATTACCGATTCCATCCCGGGAAGACATATGCTTTTCTCCTGTGATGCAGAATCCTATAAAACATTGCCATTACCAGAACACTCCTTCCCGTACCGGAGATCGTTCGTCGGGAGGCCTGTTCGATGCCGGAGGTCTGCATGATCCTCGAATCACTGTTGATATTCACCTGCCTTCTATCCGCCTTCATTACCTTCGGTCTTGGAATCTTTGTCTATGCAAAAAACCCGGATACAAAGACCGCCATCATCTTCCTGGCTGCAATGGCGACGGCAACATACTGGGCGCTTGGTGAGTTCTTCATATGGCAGTCAACAAGTTATGAAGGAGTGCAGTTCTGGCTGAAATTCAGTTCTTTATGGCCGGTATTAGCTGCCTTTGCCGCACACTTCATCCTGGCATTCACCAACAATCCGTTATCTGAGAGGAGATACCTGCCACACCTCCTTGCAATCCTCTATCTTCCTGCCGTTATCTTCTCAACACTGGGTAGCTTCACCGAAACAATGTATACCGTTGTCTTTGATGGAGCACGATGGGTATATGAGCCGATAGTATTTGGGCCATTTTACATCGCCTCAGCACTCTTTGTTGTGATCGTGGTGATCTGGGCGATATACCTGATCGCCTCTGCCTGGTTCATTACACCAAAAGGGAGTATACGGCGGCAGAACCGCCTCGTCTGTTTGGGATTGCTCGCTGCTGTTGGCTCTGGCATGATCTCAGGAATCTTCCTTCCTTTGCTTGGTATTGCAGCACCGAACTTCATCTTCATCGGAATCTCCATCTTCTCATTCTGTATCACAGTAGCGATCATGAGATACGGCCTCTTCATACTGAAACCGGAGACCGCAGGACCGGATATCATCGCAACGATGCCGGACGGGCTGCTGCTGGTTGAGCCCGAAGGCCGGATCATCTCGGCAAATACAGCATCATATGAGATCTTCGGACTCCAGGCGGGCAGTCTCCAGGGAACCGCAATACAGCAGATCCTTCCGGAAGAGATCTGTGAAACGATCCGAATGCACGAGGAGCAGGGCGGAAGGATCAGGGACCTTGAGGCAAATCCTGAAAGTATCAGGGGAAAAGCAATCAGCATCGCAGCATCCCGCGTGCATTCTCCGGATGGCGAGCCAGCCGGCTGCATTCTTATTATACGGGATATTACCGAAAGGAAGGCGGCAGAAACAGCCCTCAGGGTTGCGAACGAGAAGGTGAACTGGCTGACACGGCTCACCCGCCACGATATTGCCAACCAGGTAACTGCCCTTGGCGGCTATCTTGAACTTCTCAAAGAAGAAGATAATCCTGAGAAGAAAGAGCGATATCTCAGCCAGGCAAGCCTGACAGTCGACACAATCATCAGCCATCTCGAATTCTCCCGTGAATACCAGGAGATAGGAGCACATGATCCCGTCTGGCAGCCACTACAGTTCATGATCGCCCAGGCTCTGGAGAATATTCAGGCAGAGGGGATCACGATCATTCGCCATATAGAACCAATCGCAATCTATGCCGATCGCCTCTTTGTCAAAGTGATATATAACCTGCTTGAAAATGCCATCCGCCACGGCGATACCATCAGAACAATCACCATCTCGACAGCCGGACAGGAAGAGGGGAGTGTCCTCCTCACAGTCGAGGACGATGGTACCGGCATCCCGGATAAGGAAAAAGAGCTGATCTTCAGGTACGGCTATGGCAAAAACACCGGTTTTGGCCTTGCATTCGCCCGCGATATCGCTTCAGTGACAGGGATTACGCTCATCGAAAATGGGGAGGCGGGAAGAGGGGCTCGCTTTGTGTTGACGGTGCCGGCACATGGCTGGATGGAAACAAAAGATCTGACACAATTCTGACTTTTCAGTGGTAACGTACTAGTACAGTGTGATACAAGAGTAGTTACATGAAACCAATAAGCATCGCTCTCATACTCGGAGTGCTGGTACTGCTGGTACTTGCGCCCGGATGCATGACCCATGAAGAAAGAGGTGAGCCAGCCCCGGTTCAGACAGTTTCAACGGATCTGACATTCCTGACAGAAAATTATCCCCCCTTCAATTATATGGAGGACGGGGAGACCAGAGGAATTTTAGTTGACCTCCTGACGGCGGCATTTGAAGAGATGGGAACCCCGATATCCCCGGACCAGATTCAGGTGCGCTTATGGGCATATGCCTATGACAGAGCGCTTTCAGAGGAGAATACCGCAATATTTGGAACAATCCGGCTTCCGGAGAGGGAAGACGACTTCAAATGGGCAGGACCGGTTATCTCCGAGCGAAAAGTGATCTTTTCTGAGAAGGGGGCAGATATTGCAATCTCCGGGCCGGCAGATCTGAATACATACCGGATCGGGGTTGTGCAGGGGGATGCTGCCACCGGCATACTCGAGGAGATTGGTGTCGATAGGGATGCCATCTATTCAACCGGGGATGTTGAAGGGCTCATCATGATGATGGAAGAGGATATAATCGATCTCTGGTGTTATGGGGACCTTGCTGGCAGGCACTTTTCAGAAGTAGTAACCGGAGATCCCGATTCTTTCGAAGTCATCTATACACTTGATTCCCATGATCTCTATTACGCATTCAATATCGATACACCTGATTCTGTCGTGGACGCATTCCAGACGGCACTTGACACCATCAGGTATGCACCAGATGAGACCGGTGTAACCGAATACCAGCGTATAGTATACAGGTATGTCGGGGTTTCCTCACTTGTTAATCCGCCTGTCACTGCAGAAGAAGTGACAGAACTGGTGGAGTTTACTGCCGGCGAGATACAGAGGGATACATCCGGCACAATCGCCCGGATCAATGCCGGTGAACATCCGTTCTGGGACAGTGAAAACAGGGCACTTTATGTCTTTGTCTATGATACCGATCTGACAATCGTTGCAGAGGCAGATAACCCGCTCCTCATCGGAGTGAACAGAAAAGGAAAGACCGATATTGCAGGCACAGCGTACCGTGATCAGATCCGAAAAACCGCCCTTGCGGATGGTTCAGGCTGGGTGGATTACATCTGGATGATCCCCGAAAAAACAGGCATATACAGGAAATCAGCTTACTTCAGGCTTGTTGAGGGTAGCGATGAAAACCAGTATATCGTGGTGAGCGGGCTTTACGTCCCCGGTACATGAGCAGGATTTATAACCCGGCAATTACCAGAGGTTGCCCGGATCACCAGGCACTTTTTTTACGATGAAAAAGAGAAGAGGATCAGAGATGACATTATCAGAATTACGACAAAAAGCACGCAGATTGATGAGGGGTGCGCTTATCCTTATGATCATCTGCCTCTTCCTGGCATCCACAGGCTCGGCAGCCGACAGCGGCACTCAGATGGACACATACACACGGGGAGAGATGATCCATATCTCCGGTACAACGAATCTCGCTGCCGGGAATGAACTGATCATCACGATTGTTTCACTCTCATTCCAGCCGACTGCCAAAGAGAAACCTTCAGGGTTCTCCGGAACCTCCGGTATGGCGACGGTCATTGAAGAGGAGGGAAGAAACATCTGGTCATTTACCTTCGATTCAACCGGCTTTATTCCTGATGAATACCTGGTTACCATTGAGTCGATCGAAACCGGCCAGCAGACGCAGACACGGTTTCTGCTCCTTGAAGAGGCAGAGATAGTCGAGGCTCCACACACTCCAATCCCATCTTCCATAACCCCGTCACCGGTCCATGAAGATACAACAGAAACACCGGCTGCTACAGGTTTTGGGATTATTGCTGCCATAACAGGGCTTGCTGTGGCGATTATCTGTACAAGAAGGTAATTTTCGCCACAACACGTTTCCCCAGATCACCCAAAAACCGCGATCATACCGGCACCGGCGACCATGATGACCGCCCCAAGGATTCTTCCCCAGCTGAATTCTTCCTGAAAGATCAGGAGCCCGAAGAGCACCGAGAAGACAATTGCAAGCCTTTTGACGCTGATCACATACGGAACAATTGCCATCGTATAGGCGATGTTGATCATGACGATCTCCCATACAAGCACAAACCCAACCGCCGGATAAGCGAGGAGGAGACACAAAGGCGTTACAGGTACAATATCCTTCCTCCCTCTCCTGTCAAGGGCGGCGAGAATGAGAAACGCCAGAGCAAGCAGGAGGAAGACGAGCACCGATCCGAAGAAGGGATCGGAGTTCTCGACAACCTGCTTGTCAAAGTTCACCGAGATTGAGAAGAGGAAGGCAACACCGAGCATCGACTGCACCCCCCGATCCGAAAAGAGCCTTCGGAACGGTATTGCAAGCGCAGCAGGTCCTCGTACAAAAGGATCAAGATGAAGGATATAGGCGCCGGATGCAACAAGCACCATACCGAGGGCACCGGCAGGGGTTGGTACTTCCCCGAGGATCAAAAACGACGTTACGAGGAGGAAGACCGGGGTGAACGCCAGCATCGGGATACAGAGGCAGAGATCGCTTTTGGTGAGTGCCCGGTAGAGCAGGATGGTTGCGATGATGTTGATTATAACCGTTCCAAGGACTGCCGGGGCAAGACCCGGCCCCGTTACCGGAACGCCCACAAAAAGGACTATTGCAGAGAGGAGAAGCGAGGCAGAGAGAAATGAAATACCTGCCAGTAGATAGATCTGCTTCCCTGTGAGCAGGCGTTTCACCATGCCGGCATAGACTGCCTGGGAGACTGCACCCCCGAGTGCGAAGAGGAACCAGAGCATTCGAAGACCCGGATATACTCCACTTCTCCCCTGAGAGGATGAATGTACCTGTTATCGCAGGGTGAACATTATTTGAGAAGGGACACCAGAGGTATCTCTTCCCACTCTGAATACTCACAGGCATGTAACCAGATAGTCCGGGTCTCTGGAACCGCAACAACCTGGTACACCGTTCCAGCATGATAGGCACCGCCTTCTTCCATCGGAACCATCAGGTATTCCTGCATCAGTTCCGGGGTGAAATGGCCCATATACGCCGGTGACTGTGCAAGGTGGAGCATATTGCTGTATCTTGGATCATCTTCATCAGTCCGTGGCGGCTGAATCCAATCATTCCATTCCGGCGGATAGGGAGGAATGAAGTGGTTCACTGCGATCACAAGGCCCTCGTCATCAGGATCCCGCACCCTGGCATCGAAGGTTCCCCGCTCAAGCGATACTGCATTGGCAGGATCTGCAATCTGGAGAATATAGGAGAGATCGGCCGGGATACCCTTCAGCATCAGAACCGCTTCTTCGACATCGCGGCACTCTCTCAAAACATCGACAAGCACAGAGGCTGTGTTCTGACGATCCGCAGGTTCAGACGGATCAGAATGGCCTCCATTATTCAGTTCTATGAAGAGACCAAATTCATTCATACCACTCTCGAGATAGACGTTTCCCAGCGGATGGATATTGGCATACACATAGCCGTCATCCGGGTGGAGGAGAACAACAGAGAGGAACTCCATGTACTCCCTCATCGATGCCCGATCGATATCCCAGTTCCGGCCAAAGATAACGCTGCCATCCTCTGTATATTGATCCCAGACGCCGATCCCGCTGCACCCTGCCGGGAGATCCTCAGGCAGACCCGGCAGCCGATCCGAAAGGATTGCATCGGTTAAGAGGATCATACCGGCATTCGTAACCAGCACCTCATCCATTGTAAGCCCGGATGTCTCGCTCATTCCGGTTATGTCAGTATCGTCCTGTAAATTAGGCAAGACCTGTACCTAACACCAATTCGATCTCTTCTATATTAAACATTATGTGCAACAATTGGCTGTCGCAAATTCTTTTCCAGTACAGCGGGCTATCCTAACGACAAGGGGGTGGGCTCACCCACCCCCGACCACATGCAGCCACTGGGCACCAGTCACCCGTTATTCCTTTTCTACGGGAATTCAACGGCAGTTCATATGAAAGGGCTATTGAACAGCTACAGAACACTCTCTGGACGATCTGGTTGTCTCATCTACAGGAGGCGAGATCGTGAGGTATCGTTTGCCACAGAGCCAGTCTTCGTTCTTATCAATCAGGATCGAACCTATAAGACGCATCGCTGAATCGCCGTTCGGAAACGCCCCAATACTTCGTGATCTCCTCTTAATCTCAAGATTCACCCGTTCCAACATGTTCGTTGTCCTGAGACGTTTCCAGTGCTCTTCAGGAAACGCCTGGTAGTTGAGGAGGTCCGTAGAGAACCGTTCAAGACTTGCCGCAGCACTCTTGTATCCCATCTCTTCCAACTGTTGTATGGCGTTCTGGAGTTCCTGGAAATCTCCCTGAATTCCATTTCTGACAATCTCAACAACGACTTTTATATCGCACCTCCTGATCCCCTTGGATTTGATGATCCTGTGCATATGGACATGACACATCTGCCAGCTTGAACCGAGAAAAGCTCGTTGAACTGCATTCTGAATCCCTGTGTGTCCATCAGAGATGAGAAGTTGTACTCCGTGGAGACCACGCTCCTTGAGCATCTCAAAATGGTCGTACCAGAAGGCTTCACCTTCGCTGTCCATCAGGTCGATACTGAGTATCTCACGGAACCCATCCTCCCGGATCCCGGCTGTGATGAGAAGAGCCTGGGATACGACCCGGGTACCGCGACGGACCTTGAGATACGTTGCATCAACGATTAAATATGGAAATGGCTGTTCTATCGGGCGATTTCTGAATTCTTGTACAACGCCGTCAAGTTCCTTGGCCATCCTGGATACGGTATCCGGACAGATATTGGTAATACCGAAATGTTTCATCGTGTCATTGATCTTCCGGGTCGAGACACCGTTGATATAGGACTCGGTGATTGCAAGAATAAGAGCGCGTTCAACTCGTGAGTAGCGTTCAAAGAGGATTGTTTGGAATGGCCTCTCACGAAACTCAGGTTTCTGAAGCTTGATATCTCCATATCGTGTTTTTAAACCTCGTTCTGAATAACCGTTCCTTGTGGCGGTGCGGTGTTCAGAACGCTCATAATACCCTGCTCCGGCTTGTTTCTCAGCCTCACAGCGCATAATCATGTTCATGAAGGTGGTCAGCAGGGTCTGCATCGCACCGTTTGGATCGGAAAGATAATCTTCTGCTAAATCGTATAGATCCATGGCTCTGTTCCTCTTTTGCAATTCTAACTTGGTACAGAGCCTTAATTAAATTTACAGGGGATTACGGATACTATCCTCATTCCCTTGAGCAGTTCCTGCAATTCCGGTGAGAGACTGTCAAATAACTCCTGTGCAGTCGCCAGTTGATGATCACCCGAAACACCGCGGCTGTTGAGATCCGCCACAATCCTGTCATGGAAGAGGCGAAGATCCTCCCCGGCAAGGCCGCCATACTGACGCCCCATCCCAGTCCATGATCCCCTGAGATCCAAAACCAGGAAGGTGCCGGATGGCGTCCGATAAGCATGGCCGCCTTCATATTCATTGATAAAGAGAAGGCCGATTCCTTTATGATCAACGGGTGATACAACACCAGTCTGGTCAGGCTCACCCTGAGATCCGGAACTCTCGCTGCACCCTGCCGAGCTGAGCAGGAGAAGAGCGATGAGTATAAGGCATCCGATTCCCCGGCATTTCATAGTGAATAATTTATGACAAGAGTTTAAAACCTGTCGTCTTGCAGTCGAAAAAGGCTGGCGATGAAAACGCAGTCATTTGCCTGATGAAATAAGCATAAATCAGATCGCAAAAGATCGCACGTCACAACCTTTTTATATAAATAGTGCGTGAAAAGATTTATGAGAATACACGAGATTACTGCTTTTCTGCTCCTGATTGCAGCCATCTTCTTCGCCGGTTGTTCGACGGATCCGACCGGAGTTGTCCTTGATACCGATTCGATCATGGGAAGCGTTGAAGATACGATTGGCGGTGCATTATCTGAAGTCGGTGAAGCAACACAGACCATTGGCGGGGAGAGCCCAATTGATTCCACAACTCCCCAATCCACACCGGCATCTAGTGGCAACTGGGTGTTCTGGCGCGAAGAGCAGCTCTCCCCTGAAAGCGGCTATTCACAGATCGTACCCTCGGTAAATACCATCATGCAGAAACATCTGAAGCTTGA
Source organism: Methanocalculus sp. MC3 (assembly GCF_054767395.1). Classification (NCBI taxonomy): domain Archaea; kingdom Methanobacteriati; phylum Methanobacteriota; class Methanomicrobia; order Methanomicrobiales; family Methanocalculaceae; genus Methanocalculus; species Methanocalculus sp. MC3. Next base: position 661,380 of record NZ_BAABMP010000001.1, on the reverse strand, counting down.
GGTAAAAACCGAGGCCCCGGTAACCATCCGGTTCATGACACTCGAAGAGGCTCATGCATATACGAGAGCATGGGATGAGAACCCCTTCTTTGACAGGAATACCCTTTCGTATATCGAATCCTACACCGGAATCTCCGATGGAGCGATCGAAGCCCATGCGAATGAGGGGATTGCGTTCGTCATAGAGCCATATGGCCAGCAGAAACGGCTCTCAACAGAAGGAACGGTCAGGATTTATTACCGTTAATACCACTTTCCCTGCAGGCGGGCACACCCCGCCCTCCCGCATGGGAGTATCCTGACACAGGGTAATTATCTGCTTTTTGGGTTTTGAGTAATCGGAAAGGAAGCAATCAACGAATAACCTTTTTATTTATGAAGAGCACTCTGAGAGATTAGCGTTATGATATTCCAGTTCTCAATCCTCACCCCGACTCTCCTGATCGTCGCCCTCGTATTTGCCATATCTGCATACCATCTCAGGGGGAGCTGGAGCGAACAGCTGAGAGGACCTGTTACGCTCTTTCTGGTACTTGCAGCCATCTGGGCTTTCGGGGATGCCTGTCTCTATATGGCAGCGGATCCGGGTTCCCAGCTCGCCATCACCACCCTGTCATCCATCGGGTTCTCGGGGATTCCGGTAACCTTCTTCCTCATCGCCTGTGCATTTACCGGCATCCGGTGGTTTGCAACCGCACAGAGAGCCGCCATTCTCTTCATCATCCCCATAATCAATGTCATTCTCGTCGGGACTAACAGTATCCACGGCCTCTTCTACTCCGGCGTCACCGAACAGCTGGTACTTGGAACGATCGTCTGGGAGGTCATATACGGCCCGATCTACCCGCTGCATACCCTGTACTCATACTTCCTTATCGCATGCTCGATCTGCATCCTGATCTACCGGTATACCGCAAGCACGCCCCGTGTCCGCGAGCAGTTATTTCTTCTCTTTATCGGAATCATCACACCCATCCTTTTCAATCTCCTGTACCTCTTCCGCCTTGACCCGTTCCCCGGCGTTGATCTGACACCGTTTGCACTCCTGATCACGCTCTCTCTCATCGTTATCAGCGGCAATACGAATCTCGGCCTCTTCACGATCGTACCTCTGGCAAGAAAAACGGTCATCGAAACGATGAATGACGGTGTAATCGTCCTTGACCAGAACAACCGGGTGGTTGATATGAACCGTGCTGCAACAATCGTCGTTGGCAATACGTTCGCGGAGATTGAAGGAACAGATGGGATGAATATTCTCAGGCGATGGGGGATCCATGACATGAAAGGATCGCACCTCATCCATCGTGATGATGGAGACGAGATATTCGAGGTGCGAACAGAGCCATTTGCCAGCAGGAAAGGGACCACGATCGGCACCACCATCTTCATCAGGAATATATCGGATGTGTACAGGGCACGCCAGAGCCTTGAAGTGGCAAATAAAAAACTCAATCTCCTCTCCTCGATCACAAGACACGATATCCTAAACCAGATCACCGCCATCCTCGGCTATGGCTCCATTATTCAGGAGGAGATCCCCGATGATCCTGAAATCCAGAGATACATGGGAAAACTTAACGAAGCTGTCAGGACGATAGAGAGGCAGATCACCTTTACAGCTGATTATGAAAATCTCAGGGTCCATGAGCCCATCTGGCAGCACGTGGAGACAGTCATTCGATGGGCTGAATCAGAGATTGGCCTTTCTGAGAATATGCTTGAGGTACATACCGGGGATCTTGAGATCTTTGCTGATCCGCTCCTCCTGAAGGTCTTCTCAAATCTCTTCCATAATACCGTCATTCATGGGGAGAGAGCAACCAGAATTGAGATCTCATTTCACCAGGCTGAAGAATACGGGGTGCTGACTGTTGAAGATGATGGGATCGGTGTCCCCGAAGATATGAAAGAGAGAATATTTTCCCATATCCGGGGAAGCAAGATGGGGCTTGGACTCTACCTGATCCGCGAGATACTCTCGATTACCAGGATGACGATCAGCGAAACCGGCACCTGGAAAGAGGGGGCACGGTTTGAGATTATTATCCCAAAGAACGCATATCGGAATAACCCTGATCCAATCAGTCAATCTCAGCAGACGCCTCGGGATCAAAAGGATTTGTCCTGACAGAGAGCGAGAAGAGATACGGGTAATGGCTTTGTAAGTATTCCATATGATCGAGCCATCCTATTACAAGCAGGCGGAGCACGCGATCGCAGTCACGTGAGAGGTGGAGAGCATCTGATTGGGAGAGATGCACCAGATCACGCCGTGCCGAGAGTTCCTCCTGAAGATGGGATATCGCGGTGATCATCTCTGAGAAGGGCTCATCATCAAAGAGCATCGGGTGCTGGAGGAGCTGGATCATAAAGCCACGCTTCTCAGCAAGGAACTTCCAGAGGGCGATCCGATCGATCTTCATCAGATCGACCCCAAAAGACCTGCCAGAAAGGCGTTTTCGTGCGGCAAGAAACTGTTTTTTATCCCAGTCATTCTGCACAAGGAGATCGTCATCCTGCTGAAAAGATGAAACACCCGGTTTGAAGAGATGAAACATCGGAACACCAACCTCAGAGAAGAAGACACCGATGATCATACGAACTTTCCTCTGCCTTGAACGGAGATCATTCCTTGAGATCATCAGCTCGATTGTATAGGCAACAACCGTCAGGAATGTCCCCACCCCGGCAAGGATAAGCACCATCACCAGGAACCGGCCGCCATCTGTTGTCGGAACGATATCGCCATACCCGACTGTTGCCACCGTTACGATGATGAAATAGACGGCATCAAAGAACGAGAGGCCTTCAAGGTGGGCAAGGCCGACCGATCCAAGGAGGAAGACTGCCACCAGCAGCAGATGATAAATCGGGAACTTCTTATCACCGGCATTCATGCTATAGAAAAGATGGGTGCAATCAGATAAAAGACTCCCTGGTGCATGAGAGGGTCCAGGCTTCTGCAACCGCCGCTGCCACCGCCCGGCTCACCCCGCGATCGATGACCGATGGGAGGATGTACTCCCTTGTCGGATGTGGAATATATGCTGCAATGGCATGGGCAGCTGCGATCTTCATCTCGTCGGTGATCCGTGTCGCACGCACATCCAGCGCACCACGGAATATCCCCGGGAAAACAAGGACATTATTAATCTGGTTGTGATAATCGCTCCTGCCTGTCCCGATGATCCCGGCACCCGCTGCCTTTGCCTCTTCAGGCAGAATCTCAGGAACAGGATTTGCCATCGCAAAGATTATTGGATGTTTTGCCATCGATCGGACCATATCCTGCGTGACAAGTCCGGGTCCGGATACGCCGATGAAGGCATCGGCACCAACGAGAGCCTCGGAAAGCCCGCCTGTCCGGTTCTCTTCATTCGTCTCATGAGCAAGGAGGTATTTATGAGGGATCGAGAGGATATCACGCCGTCCCCTATGGATGATCCCCTGCCTGTCGCAGACGATGATATCCCGCACCGATATACAGGTGCAATCGCTTATCCCAACGCATTTGAGCAGGCGGGCGATGGCGGTACCTGCCGCACCGGCACCGCTGATTACAATCCTGAGTTCAGCAAGGCTCTTCTTCTGCACCCTGCATGCATTGATCAATGCAGCGAGCACAACAACCGCAGTTCCATGCTGGTCATCATGCATCACCGGTATGCCGATATCCTGGAGGGCAGCCTCAATCGCAAAACACCGGGGAGCCGCGATATCCTCCAGGTTTATCCCGCCAAATACCGGAGCGATATTTCGCCTCTTCGCTATTTCATGTGGGTAGTTTGAAATCCAGCTTCCCCAGTTTCAAGTAGATTGTGGCCATCAGATACTTCGTTGATCGATATCCCCTTGCAGCTGTTTTTGCTGACTGAATCAAGCTATTTAACCCCTCCAAAAGACCGTTCGTTACGCGATATCTGAAATAATTCACAATACCATTCCAGTGACTCTTCAACGTTTTTGCAACCTTAATCATCGGGTCTAACTTACTGTGGGTTGCCCAGAAATACCAACGTTTGAAGTAGGCTTCTGCAGATTCCTGACTATCAAGTGACCAAAGCATTTGAAGCGAGAGTTTCAGATTATAGGCTCGTGATGTCTTGAGATTCATATCTTTTAAAGAACCAAGCTGTTTTTGTTGTTTTACAGTCAGATTATGCGGATTCTTCAGCCAGATGTATCTGGTCTTCTTCAATGCTTTATTGGTCCCTTGTTCTTCACGTCGTACGTCATCCAAGCCACTGTTCACCAACTTCATGATATGGAATTTATCGTAGATTATTGCAGAATTCGGGAAATTCGTTCGTATTCCCTTGATATAGGCAGGTGACATGTCACAACAGATGCTCTCAATCATTTCAGGATCACCATGATGAGCAACAAAGTCCAGGTAAAATGATGTGAGAGCATCTGAACTCCGACCTTCACACACATGGATGATCTTTGATTGGTCAAGATCCGCAACTACAGTGATGTACTTATGACCTTTTGCACTGGACTTATCATCAATTCCAATGGATACTATATCAGAGAAATCCTCGTCCTTTCGAGCTTCTTGAACATAATAGTGGATAACACGCCATATTCGTGTATCATGTTCATCGATCAGTTCAGCAACGTTTGCAACAGGCATATCCTCAGCCATGAGCAGGATCATCGCATCCATCAGAAGCGTAAAGCCACTCTGCTTCCTGGCCCAGGGAACGTGTACCTGGTGGACTCCACACGATTCACAGATCACTCGAGGTACGCGGCAATGGAGATACGTCTTGTTTTGAAAGAAGTTGAGATGACGCCAGATCTTTTCATTGGTATCATGAACCGGCTTTCCTCCGGAACCACACTTAGGACAGTCGAATTTTGAACCGGTGACAAAGTCTATCCAGATATCCAATCTTCGTTCATTTTTGTCAAATTCCACCCGTTTGACCATCCATGGTTCCTGAATATTCAGAGCCAGAGTGAACAGTTCCTCGTGCATGATTCAAACCCCGATTAGCAAATTGTTGAATCAAACCCTATTTAAAACCCACACTGATTAGCGAAGAGCCGATATTTCTTATATGAGCCACGAGATCGACATTTTTGGATTCAAAACAGATAGGGAACGCATCTATACCTGCAAAATCCTTAAAGAGAAGCGCTTTTCCCTCCATGACAGGAATCGCCGCAAACCCTCCGACATCCCCAAGGCCGAGCACCGCTGATCCATCACTGACAACAGCCACGGTATTTGCTTTCAGCGTATACCGGTATGCACACTCCGGATCAGCAGCAATCTTCCTGGCAACCTCGGCAACACCGGGAGTATAGGCAACACTCAGATCATGCCGGTTCTTCACCGGCACCTTGCCACGCACCTCGATCTTTCCCCGATGCTGCTCGTGGAGGAGGAGTGACTCATCATAGATACTCTGACCCATATGAAAGAGAAGTGGTATCTGAAGATGATAAATTCAGCGCACTATGAAGAAAGCACTTATATTCCATCCAGATGACTCTTATAAGATGAACCTGCCGATCCCGCCGATGGCCGTCAGAACAAAGATTCTCCTGGCATTCCTCACCATTTCAGTTATATCTCTCCTTATCGCCGGAGGAATTGCATCCTCGGCAATCACCACCCTCGGCGGAACCGCGATCGAGCAGAGCGAGAAACTTGGCAGCCAGGCAGTTGAGGAGAGCACTGCGGCACTCATCGAGGATGCCGAAGAGTACCTCCTCAGGATGGCAGTCGATCAGGCAGAGTATACATCCCTCTACTTTGAGGATGCTGAGAAGGCGATCCGGGCCATTGCTATCTATGCAGATGAAATTCAGCCGGATGTCATCTCTATTGACACAACCAGAACAAAAGAGGTGATCGCACCCGGCGCCCACCCTGATATTCAAGAGCGGAGGGAGCTTGCGGCCCTTGAGAGGATTATGATCCCGGCTCAGACCGCACATACGGACATCACCTGGATCTATATCGGAACCGGATCCGGGATCTTCAGATTGTACCCGTACGCAGATGATCTGCCGCCGGAATTTGATCCCAGGAGCCGGGAATGGTACCAAAACGCACTCAACCAGGATGGGATTGTCTGGTCACGACCCTATGTCGATGCAGGAAAAACCGGTCTCACCGTCACCTGCTCATACCGGATACCTGATCAGACAAAAGAATGGGTTATCGGTGCGGATGTTACCATCGAGACGATCAACCAGATGATCCTCGACACATCATTCGGGGGAGACGGGTATGGCATGCTGATTGGATCCGATGGTCATGTCATCACCCGCCCCGGACTCACCGCCGAGGATCAGCTCTGGGATGAGTCTTTTACCACCGAAAACCTTCTTGAAGCGCCTAACCGTGAGATCAAATATGTTGCTCAGAAGATGGTCAGGGGTGAGACCGGAATCAGCAGGATCTCTCTCGACAGAAATGATGTCTTCGTCGCATATGCCCCCGTGAAAACGACAGGCTGGAGCATTGCCATCGTGATGCCGGTCGAAACGGTCATCGAACCCGCGACGTTAACCGGCGGGAAACTCAGCCGGCAGACGGCAGAAACTGCCGATCAGATCGACCAGCAGATAACCCGGTCAATGCATCTCTTTATCATCACCATGGTCATCCTCATCGCGGCAGCAGTTGCCGGATCCGCACTCTTCTCGCAGGCGATCACCCGACCGCTGAAGCGGCTTGGAGAAGGAGCGGATGCCATCGGAAGAGGGGATCTGGCATACCGTGTCGAGACCGGAACACAGGATGAGTTTGGGGAACTTGCGGGTAACTTCAACAAGATGGCAGAAGATCTCAGCGCGATGATGGCCAATCTCGAGAAGACGACAGCCGAGCGGGAGCGGCTCTCACGTGAACTGGAGATCGCCCGCAGTATCCAGGAGAGCTTCCTCCCGGACAGAGCCCCGATCATCAGGGGTTTTGACCTTGCGGCAAAGAGCATCCCCGCCCTCTTTGTCGGGGGTGACTTCTATGATTTCATACCGATCGGGGACGGGCGTTTTGGCCTTGTTATTGCAGATGTCTCAGGAAAAGGTGTTTCAGCCGCCCTCTTCATGGCACTCTCACGGACACTTGTAAGGGCGAGCACGGCAGACGAGCCATCACCAGCCGTGGCAATCACCCAGGCAAACAGGCTGATCTGCGAGGATTCAAAGACGAGCATGTTCGTCACCCTCTTCTATGCTATTCTGGATGCCAACAAGAAGACGCTCACCTATGTCAACGCCGGACACAATCCACCGGTCTTCCTGCGTGGTGACGATCATTCGATCACGCTCCTGAAAGCAGAAGGCATTGCCCTTGGCGTCATTGAGGATATCGAACTTGAAACCGTTGAGATACTCCTGCATGAAAATGATCTCCTCGTCCTCTATACAGACGGGGTAACCGAAGCAGAGAACAAAGACGATGAGCTCTATGGAGAAGAGCGGCTTGAGGCAGTGCTCGGAGGAATCCAGGGCGAGACGGCGGCCGGGATCATCGCCTCAATCATCGAGGATATCAGTGCATTTGCCGGGGATAATCCACAGTCTGATGACATCACCCTGCTCGTTATGAAGACACTCGGGAAGGAGGAGTAGAACAGCATGGAAGACTGGCTCTGCCCCCATTGTGAGAATGTCTTTGTTGTTCTTGATACCTGTGCAACCTGTAGCCCTGCATGCAGGGATACAGCAGTATGCCCCCGTTGCGGTGCAGTCCTCAGGCGGCCAGCCAGAATGGTCTTCTTTGCAGGAATGGAAGACGAATAATTATACTCCGCCAAACCCGGGAATTGCAATTTTCTTCTCTATCCTCGCGATAACCCGTCCTGCAACTGTTACAAGAGCAAGATAGAAGATTCCGATCAGAATGAAGACCTCAAAGAAGGCAAAATATTTCGTTGCAATAATATTGCCTGCCCCTGTGATCTCGACAACCGTGATCATGTATGCCAGTGACGAGTACTTGATCAGGTAGATGAACTCATTTGAGAGTCCGGGAAGTGATTTTCGCAAAGCCTGCGGGAGTATGATACTCCTAATCGCCTGCACCCTTGACATCCCAAGAGACAGGGCGGCAGTCATCTGCCCGGAGGATACCGATTGGATTCCTCCACGAATATATTCTGAATTATATGCACCATTACAGAGTATGAAGCCGATCACCGCCGAGGTAAATGCGGTGAAGGTGATCCCAAGAGACGGGAGACCGAAGTATATGATGAAGAGGAGAAGGAGGAGCGGGCAACCTTTGAAGAAGAGGACATACCCGTGGCAGAGCCTCGATACAAGCCGGTTTCCATATGTCCTTCCAAGTGCAATTCCGATTCCATTCAGAAAACCAAATGGTGCAGATACGAGGATTAGGGCAAATGTGACAAGCGCGCCCTTATAGAGGGCTGGCAGCAGGATCTCGAAGTCAAACTGGAGGTCAATCATCTTTGTTCATCAATCATCCTGGAATGTTCCAAGAAACATCCGTGTCCGTGCAAATGCGGGGCTTGTCTGGATATCAGCTGGCGATCCCTTCTCAACGATCGTCCCATGCTCCATAAAGAGGATCTCATTTGCCACCGAGAGGGCAAACCCCATCTCGTGAGTGACGACGAGCATCGTCATCCCTGCCCGTGCCAGCCGCTTCATCACCTCAAGCACCTCCCGTGTCAGCTCGGGATCGAGGGAAGAGGTCGGTTCGTCAAAGAGGATCACCTCCGGATCCATCGCAAGCGCCCGTGCAATCGAGAGACGCTGCGCCTGACCGCCTGAGAGTTCTGCCGGATATGCGTTTGCCTTATCGAGAAGACCTACCTGCTGGAGCTCCTCGAGCGCCTTCTTCCGGGCATCGGCCTTGCTCATCCCCTTCACCCTGATGAGGGCGATCTCAACATTGGCAACCGCTGTCAAGTGATCGAAGAGGTTGAAGTTCTGGAAGACCATCCCGATCTTCTGGCGGAACTGGTTGATCCGCGGGCCGGAATGTGTCACCTCTTCATTATTCAGCCAGATGCAACCGCTATCCGGAATTGTCAGCTGATTGATGCACCGGAGCAGGGTGCTCTTTCCTGTTCCTGAAGGTCCTATGAAGACCTTCGTCTCGCCCCGGCGGACATCAAAGGAGACACCTTTGAGCACCTCGATATCGCCATAACATTTGTGGATATCCTCCACCCTGAGAATGATCTCTCCATCGGTCATCTTATGCATCACCGTGTCCGTATCCTGGAATTTTATATCGGTTCTCAATCCTGCCGAAGATCCACTGCCCGCCATAATTTAAGAGGATGAAGAGGATTGCAACGATAACATAGACCGTCATCGGATCCCCTATTCGTGCGACGATCTGGTTGCCCCTCGTCAGCAACTCTGCCACTCCAATCGCGTAACAGACTGATGAGTCCGTCAAGAGGATCGGGTACTCGTTTGTCCAGCCGGGGAGCGCCCTCCTCAGTGCCTGGGGAAGTACAACGGTTCTGATCGCACAGAAACGCGACATTCCAAGGGATCGTGCCGCCAGCATCTGCCCCTCGCTGATCGAGAGGATCGCACCTCTGAATATCTCCGACTGGTATGCCGCAGTCCGAAATCCAAGTACAACGGCCGCAATCCAGAATGGTCCAATATCAAAGCCGATTACCGGAATGATTCCGAAGTAGAAGAGGAAGAGAAGAACCAGAATCGGGAGTCCGCGGAAGATCCAGATATAGGTGCGGACACAGTACTGAAGGGGGGCAGGGCCATACACCTGAAGAAGCGCCATTGGAATCCCCATCAGAAGCCCAAGCCCAAGGGCAAGGATCACAAGCCCGAGAGTCGTGAAGACACCGGAGATGAGATAGGGGAGGGAATCAACAATGGCCGGGGAAAGAATACTCAAACAGGATCACCACGGAAAGATACCCTGAAAGAACAGGGCAGATAGAAGTACTCAAAGTGTTGTCTCCGTGATGAGAAAAAGGTAGGGGAAATGAGTTTTTGGTTGGGATAATTGATCCTAAACCAGTTACTCAAGGCCATATTTCTGCTTCAGCTCATCCCATTTAGGTGATGCCTGAAGCCGGTCGATGCCTTCGTTGATGGTGGCGAGGAGCTCGGTATCTTCCTTCCGGATTGCAACACCATACTCTTCATCCGTCTCAACGAGACCGACCTTCCGGAGACCATTCGTCTGGATAAATTCATTCACGACCGGGACATCGAACATCACTGCATCAACACGCTTGTTCTCAAGATCCTGGACTGCAAGCGAGAAGCCTGTATATTGTTTGAAGTCATCTCCAGCGAGGAGGCCTGTATCAACCAGGTTTATCTGGATATAATCTGCCGCAGTCGAACCACGCTGTGCACCCATAACAACCTTGCCTGCAAGTACATCCTCGATAGTCATCTCGGAGTCTGCACGTGCGGCAACTGCCTGGTTTACAATCCAGTAGGGTTCTGAGAAGCTGACACGCTCCTGCCGCTCCGGGGTGATCGTCATCCCAGAATAGACCATATCGATCTTTTTGGTGACAAGGCTTGTGACGATGCCGTCCCATGCCATCGGCTGGATCTTCACATCAAAACCCATCTCTTCACCGATCCACTGGATAGATTCGACATCGAATCCGGCAGCAGAGCCATCAGCTTCGATATAGCTGAATGGCCTGTAATCACCATCAATACCAACAATGTAGAGTGGCCGGTCAGTCGGAGCGGGAGTTTCCCCACCCATGCAACCGGCTGCAAACAAGGACAATACAACTGCCGCAACGAGAGCGGCACACACCTTAGCGTTCATGAAATAGAGATTACGTTGAAGATCATATATAGCCGTTATGAATTGACACCGGGAAGAGGCGTCATTTAGAACAAAATAATGCTTATTCCAAAATGAGGGTGATGAGGTCTGGTTGTTCGTTTATGACCTGGAGCTGAAGAACTCGCCCAGAGTCGCTTCAAGCTCCTTGAAGGAGACGGGTTTCTGGAGAATGAGGGCGATCTCATTTTTATAGGGCTCAATCTCCTCATCACGAATATATTTTGCAGTAAAGAGCATCACAGGAAGGCCGATAATTCCCTCTTTTTTGATCTCATCAAGGAACTGCCATCCGTCGATAGGCGTCATCATCAGATCCAGAAGAACCAGATCAGGCATCTCCTCCTTGATTGCTGCGATCGCATTCCATCCGTTATTATGGGTGACTGCGACATACCCAAGCTTCTTCAGGAGAAGTCCCATCACCGTGAGGTTCGGGATATCATCATCGACCACCATCACCGTCTTTGTCATATTACTAACCTCATGGGTATTCGTATGGTAAAAATACTCCCCTTCCCGGGAACACTTGAGACGCTGATCTCACCGCCATGAACCTGAACATACCGTTGTGCAATAGAAAGACCAAGCCCCAGCCGGTTATATTCCCGTGTTAATTTCTGGAGATCCGCGATATGGAACGGTTCAAAAATATTGGAGAGAGATTCCGGATCAATTCCCATGCCGTTATCGATAACCCGGATGATGTGGGCATCAGAATCAGCCTCATACTCCACTGAAACCCCACGGGGCGGTTCATTATACCTCACCGCATTGCTGATGATGCTGGTGAAGACATGATAGAGGAGATCCGGGTCTCCCTGGATGGTGGCAGATGGCGGCACCTCATTCTTCACCCGGGCATCTGCCCGACAATTATACTCAACGATGATATCCTCGATAAGATCCCGGATTGGTATCTCCCGGGAATTCGGTACAATCTTATTTGAGTCAACAAGTGAGAGGGCAATCATCCGATCGATGATCCGCCGCTCCTGATCGATATGCTTCTGGCAGAGCGTCAGCATCTCCACCACATCCGGCGGGAGGTTCAGGGAGCCCGGATCTGCGAGGATAAGACTGAGATAGCCAACAACAGGCTGAAGAGGTGTTCTCAGTTCATGGGAGGCAACCATCACAAAGTCAGATCTTCGTTCGATCTCACCCCTGAGGTTCTCTTCAAGTCGTTTCTGGGTCGATATATCAATCAGGATCCCAAGTTCAACTGGCTCGCCATCTGATCGAAATGCCCGCATTTCCACGGTACCTGGAGAGAACTCGCCATTTTTCCTCGAGAAGACAATCTCTGCCGGAGTGTTTTGTTGCGGCAGCCCGCGAGCCTCCGGGAAGATTGAAGAAACCCGCTCACCCAGAAGCTCATCCTCGGAATACCCTGTTATCTGACAGAATGAAGGATTGACGAACTGTATCACCCCATTTCCACAGGTGAAGATTCCTACAGGCACATGGCGTATCAGCTGGAGATAGTTTGCCTCCTGTTCGAGCATCATATCGAGCATCCGCTGTTCTTCGGTGATATCGATGATGGATACAACCCTGTGTCGTGTATCCGGAATAATTGCAGTCAGAAGCATGCAGTTCCGTTCATCACCCTGTGCATCGATGATGGTAACCTCATACTCCTCATGAGACTCATGCCCGGCATCGGTGCTGATGCAGGCCTGGATGATCGGATGATCTTTTTCGGGGAAGAGGAGCTGAATGAGGGATCTCCCCTGGAGCTCCTCTTTCTCATATCCCGTCAGCGTGCAGAACTCATCATTGACAGATTGAATGCAGCCGTTTTCATCAATGATGAGGATCCCGGCACCGGCATTTTCGAAGATTATACGATGTGCGGACTCTGATTTCTTCCATAAAGCCTCATTCTTCTTCTTCTCGGTGATATCGTGGATCATCACAATCGCAGATCCACTCCCCTGTCCCCGCTTAATCGGGTTAATATGAACAGTAAACCACTTCTCCACGCCGGATTCTTCATAGAGGATATCCCGCTTGATCGACTTTTCCTTTGAGAATACCATTTCATGAACATATGGATCCGAGAGGATCTGCAAACAGGGGAAGAAATCCAGAACGGGCTTACCAACAATATCGGTGACTCCCCGAATCTTCTGGGCATGCCGAAGGGCTGTCTGGTTATTCAGAAGAATATGATGATCCGGGCTGATGACAAGGATCGGCTCATCTATCGAGTCAAGTGTCTCTTTGTATTCGATCCGGGTTTTCTGATATGCCTTCTCTGCATTCTTTAATGGCGTGATATCAACAGCAGAGATCAATACCGCATCATCATCAAGAACCGATCCCGAAAGCCGGAAGATATGGGGGGCTCCATCTCTTCCAATGAGTACTTCTTCATGATCAGATATAGATCTCCCTTTCTCTATTTCATCGAGGAGATAATCTGCCCTCTCGGGATTTTGCCAGAGCTGCTGCAATCCTTTTCCAAATATTGATGATGCACCGGGTACCAGCAGGCTCAGAGAGAGAGGATTGGCATCCATGATCGTCCGTCTCTTTCTATCCACAATCAGGGTGCATGATTCCGAACATTCAAGCATCCGGGAGTATCTCCCGGCCTTCACCCGGACATGATCCGCAACAACCGCAACAAAGACGCCAAATGCAATAAAGAGGATGAAATTAACCGTTGATGCATAGATGATCGCAACATCATTCCGTGCAAGTGAGAAGACCAGTGCAAAATACCCAAGTGCAATCGCAACCGCAATAATCGTCTCACGCCGGGGGAAGAGGAAGGGGGTAAAGACTATCGGAAGCAGAAAAAGGGCAGGATAGACATCATGGATACCATGCTGCACACCATGATAGGTGATGAGATATGCAGTCACCGTCAGGGCGGAAAAGACCCATAGCCTGATAAATAACGATGAATGCGCACCCTTTCCAAAGGAAGAAAGGGTTTTCATATCTCCCATACAATTATATATTGATCTTCCGAAGCATTTATACCTTCTTCTCAATTAACCCCACAAAAGCCCCGAAACGCGCATTCAGGCAAGTTTGAGGGAACCCACAATCCTGAGCTTTCCCCCTTCAAGATAGTGGAGCACAACGGTATCACCGGGGAGGTGGACGAGTGGTTTCTCCAGGCTGATCGTCAGGGTAGGATGCCGGAAATCCCCATCATCCATAACTGCAGTCACCTTTCCGGAGATGAACTGCATCCAGTGGCCAGAATAGAGAACCATCCCCTCATGAATCGGGGAGGGCCAGTATTTTACAAGTGAAGCCCCGGCATGTATCTGATCAGTGACCAGAACTGCCGGATTTGTTGTGAGTACAAACCCGCGATCCAGATCATCAGCCTCGATATTCTTCAGGGCAAGGCCAACCCGGTCGTCCTTCACCGCATACGCCGAGTCGTCATCATGCTTCTGGATTGACCGGAGTATCGCCTGTTTCTCACCGGGAAGCGCCTTCAGCTGATCATGCTTTCTGAGGCAGCCATCAACGACGCCCCCAAGGACAACCGTTCCGATACCTTTGACATTGAAATGGTGATCGATTGCCATTGTACCATATGGCTCTGATCCTGCCGGAGGTTCACCAGACTTGATGAGTGCAGCATCCTTTAGGAGAAGCTCTTTTAACTCAATCCAGTTCGGCTCACAGAACCTGTACCCTTCAAGAACAGTTCCTCTGAAGAGTGGTTCAACCTGATCCTGCCCGAGGTAATTTCTGAGTATTATATACCCCTCAGAAACACCTGCGCAATCGAGCATCAGGATACATTCCCCAAGTTGCGGTGTGATCTCGTCGATAACAAGGATGGCTGCCTGTGCCATCGAGACCGAGAAGAAGAGGGATGAGAGCCGATCGGGATACCTGGACGGCTCAACGAGCGTGACCGTATCCAGATCACGTTTCAGGTTATAAAAAGTGATATCCGATGAGGTGCCCTTCTTTCCAAGTTCACGCAGAACATCAGGAGGTGCGATCGCTGCAACTGTCAGGTTTCCCATGGGATCATGGTTTGCCGGATAGGGTGAAAAATACACTACCTCAACGATTGAACCCAGAGCCTATATCACCCATCATCTATAAACCCATACTTCAGATGCGGCCATATATCATCATCAACGCTGCCATGAGTGCCGATGGAAAACTCTCGACACGGGAGCGGCGCCAGGTACGGATATCAGGATCAGACGATTTTTCCCGTGTCGACCAGATGCGTGCTGCCTGTGACGCCATCCTTGTCGGTATCAAAACGGTGCATGCGGATGACCCGTCACTGACAGTCAAATCACCGGTTCTCCGTCAGAAGCGGAAAAACAGGAAGGCAGATGAGAACCCGGTAAGGATCGTCCTTGACTCGGGTGCAGAGACGCCGACAACAGCTGACATACTTAGGAAAGGGGAAGGGAAACGGATCATCGCTGTTGCAAGGAAAGCCGATCCAAAACGGGTGGAGGCACTTGGAGAGTATGCTGAAGTCATCACCTGCGGAGAGGATACTGTCGACCTCCACTCTCTTATGCCGGAGTTGAAGAAGAGGGGGATTGCAACCCTGATGGTTGAAGGGGGAGGCACTGTGATCTGGTCATTTTTAAGCCAGGGTCTCTTTGATGAGCTGAATGTATATCTCGGATCATTGATCATCGGCGGAAAGACTGCCCCGACACTTGCAGATGGAGAGGGATTTATTGATGAATCGCTCTTCCCAAGGCTCACCCTCGATCACGTCGGACAAATGGACGATGGAGTCCTTATCAGATGGAAAAGAAGAGAGGAGTGAATATTCATCTGCTCTTGAATTCGTGGAGGGCATCGCTGATCACAACAACCTCTCCACTACTATAGTACACGGTAATCTTTACCCGATCAGATCCCCGTGTTCCGTCAAATGTGACCGATTTGCCCATATTGAGCGGTCTCTCGATATATTTTGTCTCAACACGTCCATCAGAGGTATACATCGTGGCTTCAATCAACGTAACGAAGTTCATCCCCTGCCCTCCATCAAACCGGACAATCAGATCTGTTCGGATAGGATCCCGTTCAACGGAGGTCGAGACCACTTTTCCAACAGGCATCGTTCCAACCGGACCCGGGGTGAGAGACCAGCCGGTGGGCGTTTCTGCAGGAGTCTGCGTTACTTCAGGAGTTGCAACCGGCACAACCGCCTCCGGCGTCTCTGTGCACCCGGCAACAGAGAGTGCAGCAGCCAGAAGGAGTGCCATCAGAAGGTAATGAATATACTTCATATGCCACAATAGGAGTAACTCCTATATGACGCTTTCGCAGATCTGATCGGAGAGGCAATTCTTCATAATCATGCAGGCGCAATCCTGATCACGGATAATGCTACTCTTATTCTCGCAGCGGTGATGGTGGCGATCGCCTTCCGCCAGGTCGGAAAGGTGAGGCTGCCCATCTGGGGCATCATGCTCGGTGGAGCAGTAGCTGCACTTCTGGCAGGATCAATAGCCCCGATAGCCGCCCTTTTTGCGATCAATTATGAAATTCTCATCTTCCTCTTCGGCGTCTTTATCATCGGTGCTGCAATGGAGGAGAGCGGCTATCTCGCCCATACCGCAACCAGGATATTCGCTTCACAGAGAACGACGCGAGGACTGATCTTCCTCTTTATCTTCGTGATGGGGGCCTTCTCGGCTCTCCTGATGAATGACACCCTTGCAATCATCGGAACCCCGATTGCCCTCGTCCTTGCCCGCACCTGCAATATCCCGGATCGGATCTTCCTCCTCGCACTTGCAGGCTCAATTACGACAGGGAGCATAGTAAGCCCGATAGGAAATCCCCAGAACCTGCTCATTGCCATCTCAAGCGGGATGGCGAACCCGTTTCTCACCTTTCCCCTCTACCTTCTGATTCCGACACTCATCTCCGGTTTAATCCTCTATGCTGTTATACTACGTCTCATCCCCAACATTCCAGATACCCTGTCACCGGCCATGCCCGAGGGAGGGATCCACGATCCCGGCATGGCAGCCCTCTGCAAAATCTCACTCACACTCCTCATTCTCCTGATTCTGCTGAGGATACTGCTTGTATCTCTTGGCTACAATCCATGGCCGGGACTCGCCGGGATAGCGCTCATCGCATCAATGCCGATACTCATCCTCTCCCGCAAGCGGCTCCAAATCCTTAAAAAAGTGGATTATGCAACACTCGTCTTTTTCATCGCGCTCTTCATCCTAATGGGAGCAGTCTTTGCGAGCGGAGCAATCCAGTCAGCAATCTCCCAGGATCAGATCCTCTCGATCCCAATTCTCATCACCGGTAGCCTTGTGATGAGCCAGATCGTCTCGAACGTCCCCTTCGTTGCCCTGCTCATTCCGATGCTCCTTGAGGCTGGTGCAGGAGATACTGCGTTCCTTGCACTTGCAGCAGGGAGCACCATTGCCGGAAACCTGACGATACTGGGTGCTGCAAGCAATATCATCATCATTCAGAACGCAGAACAACGGGGTGCAACCATCACCTTTATTGAATTCCTGAAATTCGGTATTCCGGTGACGATCCTCCAGAGCCTGGTCTTTCTTGTCTGGTTCCTTATCATCACCTGAAGGACAGTTTCCTTTTTCCATGCAAAAAGCATCAATTAATCTATAAGGGGCAGGTACAATGCGACTCAAATGGGAGACAAAACTCGGCATAGCACTCATCTGTTCAACAGCGCTCATCTACGGGCTGAAGTTTTTGATCATAGGGGATGAGGGGGGGAGCAACACCCTCACCTATATCTTCAATGCGCTCGGCTTTTTGCCGGTGAATGTCCTTCTGGTGACGATCATCTTAAACCAGCTGTTAGCAGTCCGCTCAAAAAGGGAGAGGCTCCAGAAGATGAATATGGTCATTGGCATCTTCTTCTCCGAGGTCGGAGCAACACTCCTGAAACACTTCTCAGATGTAGATCCACATCTCGATCAACTCCGGGGGAATCTCCTTATCAGGGATTCCTGGACCGAGACTGAATTCGATCAAATCAGGAATCATCTTCAGGGAACAGAACAAACAGTCATCATCCAAAGGATCGATCTTCAGGATCTCCGCAACTTTCTCATTCAGCATCGTGACTTTCTGCTGCGTCTGCTTGAAAACCCGGCTCTCCTTGAACATGCTACATTCACCGAGGCGCTCCGTGCCGTCTTCCATCTCTCAGAAGAACTTGAGAGCAGGGATGATATTGCCAGCCTTCCCGGGCAGGATATAGCACACCTCACCATCGATATCAGGCGTGTCTATGATCTGCTCACCCCGGAGTGGATTGAGTATATGCGGTACCTGAAGTCACACTATCCATATCTCTTCTCACTGGCGATGCGGAAGAACCCATTTGATGAGCATGCCAACCCTGTGATCGCCGGCTGAACAGGGGGAATACTCCCCCCTGAATCCATGAGGCCATGAAGAGATGCGCCTGGAGCCAGGGAACTATGCATAGTCTGGAAAAAAAGCAGAGAATAAAACCCCTTGGAAGTTAAGAAGGGATTAATATCGATTCAGGGTGCGGCTCTTCCCGATATTCTCATCAAGCTTGAGAATATAGCCGATAATCTCATTCCGGTTATTCTTCCTCACCATCACTTTCAGGTGGACTGCCTTCCTCTTGCCTTTCCGTGTCGTGATGATGATATCGTGTCCTGTGCCGATAACAACACTCTCCCGGACTGCATCCCAAAGAGAGGGGTATTGTTTCTGTGTTTTTGAAGCCATCTCAAAGTTATTGATGACCTTGTCGACATTATGATAGAACCCCTGTTTGTGAGTAATTGCAGTGATATGTTCCGCATAGGGGTTCATGAAGAGGACACGGCCACCGGTATCAAGGAACATCACCCCGGCATCAATATGGAGCAGTTCCTTGAATTGTCTTGCATCTGTTCCTGAGGGGCGTGTTGAGAGATAATTATTGATGGCAATCTCAATGACGCTGAAAAGATCGCGTTCATTGAAAGGTTTTGTTATATAGCCAAATGGCTGGGCCTGCTTGGCCTGGTTTAATACATCACTCCCATAATGGGCAGTACAGAAGACAATGGGTATTGCGAAGAACTGGTAGATGATCGTTGCAGCAGCAATCCCGTTTGCCCTCCCTTCAAGCCCGATATCCATCAGGACAAGGTCGGGGGTGCCCTGTATTGCCTGCATGATTGCCTCATCTGCTGAAGTGGCAATACCCGAGACGCCATACCCAAGCTTTCGGAGCATGACAGCGAGCATCTCAACTATCATCACGTCGTCTTCAACGATTAGAATCTGCTTTGCTGCCATTCCCGATCAGGCCACCATTAATACTCTTCTTTGGTTCCAGGTTACAGTATCGAATCCACGAAGAAAATGGCAGATTGTCCATGCAACCATCATACAAATAGAATAGTATATGAATTGGTCTGTTATATGTGTTTTCAAAAATGACCAGAGAAAGAAAACAGGAATACTCTCCTTAACATTTGATTTTTTGAAGGATAAATGAGAGTATTTCGTAAATATAATATCATTTATTGTTCTATTTCATTTAGCAATAGCATTATTATACAGTAAGATCATAATGCGGCATATCGGGAAATTACCCGATTTACGAGGTGTTAGCAATGTCCGAACTCTACAAGAAAATAATCGCAGAAGCGATGGCTGCCCAGCGGGCAGATGTTGAGACGATTAAAAAGAAGCGGGGGACAGCGTTTTCGATCACCGATGCCGAACCCTATGTTGCAGCTGTCAAGAAGATGAAAGCTGGAACCGGCCAGAGTGCTGCTGTGATTGACCTCCACAAGACGTCAGTTACTGCACACTTTACCGCACTGAAAGGCCTGACAAAAACCATACGGCCGGAAGACGATCCCTTTGTCGAACATTACCAGACTCCGGTCGTCCTTGAGATCCTCAGTGATGAAGACACGAAGTTCAAAAAGAGCCTTGATGCATTCGTCACCCGGATTGGAAAATCCGAGGCATTGATCGGGCGGGAATCCGCACGCCGATATGCCGGATTCTACGGGCCCACCTGTGTTGTGGATTTTGCCATGATCCCCGGAAGTACAAGCAATATCGTCAACCAGATCCTGAAGAAAACAAAAATTCCAAAAGATCACCAACAGACAATACTTGCCTCAAAATCCTGGGGCATGAACACATCCTATGGTGTCGGGGAGGTCTTTGCAACACGTGTTGAAGCGGGCGACTCTCTTGCGGATGCATCAAAGAAGGAGGTTCAGCAGGTCCAGAAGATCTATAAGACCCCGGTTGATGCCCAGGCCGAACTGATGGATGAGGCAGGACACACCTCATTTGATGTCAGGAAGTACATGAGCGAGTATCGCCGCCTCATCACACCGGCTGTAAAGAAGGCAGTGGATGACGGCGTGCATTATGGAAATATCGTCACCATCCCGGCATACTGTGTCGGCGATATCGCCCATCACATCGCCCAGTCCACCTTCAACATGTGCAAGGACGATGTGATCATGGCAACCATCGATGCGGTGACAGAGGTGATGGAAAAGACCCTTGCCGCCGCTGTGCCAAAGATGAAGAGCGAATATGATATTCTCTCGGTTGCAACCGGTGCATCTGCATGTGCAACAGAATACATTCTTGAACTTGACGGATTCAATGCGCCGATGATTGTGGATCTCCTCACCAAGAGGTTCCATAACCTCGTCCAGCTGAACCCGACCCGTGGTGCAGCGGCTGAGCTGCATAACTGCGATTTCATGGATATGATCTACCGGGGATGGAAGATCCTTGACCGGGCACGGAGGGCAAAAGCCGGATCAGCAGGGAAACTCAAGCCGAAAGTCTCAGGATGTGAGATCGATCTCTCTCCAGTTGATCAGAACGAGGTTTTGATGAACCCGCAGTGGTATGCATACCCTGCCTGTGCGATCACTGTTCGGGCATCTGCCCTTATGAGGCTCTCTGATTATCCGTGCCTCTTAACGAGCGAACCTGTGACTGCAACGATGATGACCAACATCATCGCACTTCACAAGGAGACGCCTGCTGCCCCTGTCAGGGCATGTAAGGATTGTGCTGCGGCATGCCTTGTTGACTTCAGGCACCAGTATTGTGAATATAAAAACGCTGTATAAGGTGGTGTCTGGTATGAAATGTTATATCTGCGCCCAGGAGGGGAAAGACAGCGATGCGGTTGCAATCTGTATCGTCTGCGGCATGGGAATCTGTATGGAGCATGCAATGAGGGAGGAGACAGAGAACTGGGAAGGGGGCTACCCCTTCCCGGCAAAAAAGCTCAAGAAGAATATTCCACGGATCCTCTGCCCACCCTGCTATGAGGCGTTCCATACATAATTGGAGGTTTTACTCGTGGTATCACTTGCCAAACGATGTGTAGCTGAGATAATTGGAACCTTCCTCCTCGTCTTTTTCGGAGCAGGAGCAGCGACTGTCACCCTGATGCTCTCTGCCGGAGAAGAACCACTCACCGAATTCAATATCGGGATCGGGTACTTCGGGGGGCTCGCAGACTGGCTTGCTATAGGTCTTGCCTTTGGTATTGCCATTGCCGGTGCCATCTATGCACTTGGCAGGATCTCCGGGGCACATATCAACCCGGCAGTCACAATCGCCCTCTGGGCAACAAAGAGGTTCCCGACATCAGATGTCGCCCCCTACATCATCGCCCAGCTGATCGGAGCAGCACTTGCAAGCATCCTCTTCTTCGGATGTACCGGCCCGGATGCAGTACTTATGGGAGGACTTGGAGCAACCGCACCATTCCACGGGATCTCCTATACCGAAGCGATACTTGCAGAAGCGATCGGGACATTCCTCCTGATGCTCGTCATCATGGGTGTGGCTGTCGATAAGCGGGCACCTGAAGGGTTTGCCGGACTGATCATCGGCCTCACCGTCGCCGGTATCATCACCACAACCGGAAATATCGCCGGTTCATCATTGAACCCTGCACGTACCTTCGGTCCGTACCTCGGAAACACCCTCCTTGGAGGGCAGAACTTCTGGGAATTCTTCCCGATCTATATCATAGGGCCAATTGCAGGGGCACTTATCGCAGTATTCCTCTATGACTGGCTCACCTCAGAATAATCTTTTTTATCTGCCGGGTCAACCAGAAGAGCATCATGGCACGAGTTGTACTCATCAACGCAAGCCCCCGGGAAGGGGGAAACACCGAACTCGCACTTGAAGAATGCAAAAAAGCACTGGGTGCAGAAGGGGTTGAGACAGAGGATATCAGCCTCAGGGGAAAACAGATCGCATCATGTATCGCCTGTTATTCCTGCAAAAAGACCGGAAGATGCGCAATTGATGACGGGATCAACGAGATGATTGAAACGATAAGATCAGCAGACGGCTTAATCGTCGGAACACCGGTCTACTTCGGAACCGCCCGCGGGGAGCTGATGTCGGCACTCCAGAGGATCGGGATGGTCTCACGTGGAAATGACCAGTTCCTCTCGCGGATGGTCGGAGGACCGATTGCTGTTGCGCGGAGAGGGGGCCATACCGCAACCATCCAGGAACTCCTGATGTTCTACCTGATCAATGATATGATCGTCTGTGGATCCACCTACTGGAACATGGCCTTTGGAAAAGAGAAGAGCGAGGTGCAGGATGATACCGAAGGGATGGATACCATCCGCAGATTCGGTGAGAATGTCGGATTCTGTATTAATCAGCTGAAAAAATAAGAGGAGATCAGACCGCGTGGAAACAGGTGCACTTCACCACATCCACCCGGGCTGCCTTACAACACCCAAGATCCCCTGTTTCTTTAACGATTGATGTCCCACAGTACCTCAGCTGGACACGTGCCGAGGTCCGCTCACGCTCCTCGAAGAAACTGGCATGCGAATATTCAATCAGCCGTTTCATCGAGATAGATACTATCTGTACCTCAAGGATGATGCCGGAATCCCCAGGTGATAGATCTTCAGGTGCAACGGATGTCAGGAAGATTGGATCCCCCGGCTGCACTTCTGAAAGGGTGATAATATTATGAGCGCTCTGAAGTTCGATGGTTCTGGGTCTGCCAAGTTTGAGATCTGCTATCACCTGTGAGGATATGCCGGTTAATGCTGCTACCATCATTGTGATCACCCGTACATCGGAAGGTTTTCCTTCTTCTGTTGCGGCACCTCCGATCCCTGTACTTCCTCAGCGAGCCGCTGCATCGTCATCTCGATCTCCTCTGCCTGTTCCAGGAGTGGTGCAGTATCCAGGTTTAAGGAGTAGAGATCATTCAATACATTGATCGTAGAGACAGCCGCCCGCGGATCGGGATTATTCACCGTCTCGCCCAGGAGACCGATACAGGGGATCTTCCGCAGTTTGCATTCCGTCAGAAGGCTTGATGCGATACCCGAGATGCTACCCATCGGGAGGATGATCGTATGATCCGAGATCTTCGAGACGGCTGCTTCATCGCTTGCCACACCAAAAACCCTCTTTTCGGCCTCATTGGTCACAATACCGGCGATGGTGACGATCTCCTTCACATCATAATCTTCCAGCCAGTCGAGGATACCATTTGCCACCTCATAACAGATTGCAGGGTGAATGGGAATATCCGCAACAAGTGCAGCAAATCCTTCCTTCTCATAGATACGGACCGCTGCATGAATAACCCCCTTCTGCATCATCGACATCGGGGGGAAGAACCGGCTGGTTATATCGCCGATATGGGTAAATTCCATCTGATCCACCAGGTACTGCAGGGCGATGCTCCCGACAAGCCCGGAACCGGGGAACCCCATCATCACAACCGCTCCCTTCTCCTTGAGATCGCTTGAGATGATCTTCAGATCACTCGTTTCATTGGACATTAAAATTACATAGACGCCCCACCTACATTAATACTATGCAGGAATATCCAGTCAAAAGAGGGCAGACAAAAGACCTTGAAGAACGGATGGCAAAGGGGCTCATTGAGATCTTCGGTGTTGAGCCTGAAGAAAAAGACGGGCATTACATCATCTCTTTTAAGGCGATCAAGCGGCTGGAGGTCTGGCCGGGTGAGAAGAACAAGACGGCATTTGTCGATACCGAGTCAGATATCACAGCAGGTGATGAGGATATCCTCGACTCCAATAAGAAATTCCGGCATTACCTCGATCTCCTCACCGGATTTTCGACAAAAGAACGGGTGAAGCGGGCAAAACCAAAAGAAGAGTAGGTTTTTTTGGCTCTTCGCTAATCAGTGTGGGTTTTAAATAGGGTTTGATTCAACAATTTGCTAATCGGGGTTTGAATCATGCACGAGGAACTGTTCACTCTGGCTCTGAATATTCAGGAACCATGGATGGTCAAACGGGTGGAATTTGACAAAAATGAACGAAGATTGGATATCTGGATAGACTTTGTCACCGGTTCAAAATTCGACTGTCCTAAGTGTGGTTCCGGAGGAAAGCCGGTTCATGATACCAATGAAAAGATCTGGCGTCATCTCAACTTCTTTCAAAACAAGACGTATCTCCATTGCCGCGTACCTCGAGTGATCTGTGAATCGTGTGGAGTCCACCAGGTACACGTTCCCTGGGCCAGGAAGCAGAGTGGCTTTACGCTTCTGATGGATGCGATGATCCTGCTCATGGCTGAGGATATGCCTGTTGCAAACGTTGCTGAACTGATCGATGAACATGATACACGAATATGGCGTGTTATCCACTATTATGTTCAAGAAGCTCGAAAGGACGAGGATTTCTCTGATATAGTATCCATTGGAATTGATGATAAGTCCAGTGCAAAAGGTCATAAGTACATCACTGTAGTTGCGGATCTTGACCAATCAAAGATCATCCATGTGTGTGAAGGTCGGAGTTCAGATGCTCTCACATCATTTTACCTGGACTTTGTTGCTCATCATGGTGATCCTGAAATGATTGAGAGCATCTGTTGTGACATGTCACCTGCCTATATCAAGGGAATACGAACGAATTTCCCGAATTCTGCAATAATCTACGATAAATTCCATATCATGAAGTTGGTGAACAGTGGCTTGGATGACGTACGACGTGAAGAACAAGGGACCAATAAAGCATTGAAGAAGACCAGATACATCTGGCTGAAGAATCCGCATAATCTGACTGTAAAACAACAAAAACAGCTTGGTTCTTTAAAAGATATGAATCTCAAGACATCACGAGCCTATAATCTGAAACTCTCGCTTCAAATGCTTTGGTCACTTGATAGTCAGGAATCTGCAGAAGCCTACTTCAAACGTTGGTATTTCTGGGCAACCCACAGTAAGTTAGACCCGATGATTAAGGTTGCAAAAACGTTGAAGAGTCACTGGAATGGTATTGTGAATTATTTCAGATATCGCGTAACGAACGGTCTTTTGGAGGGGTTAAATAGCTTGATTCAGTCAGCAAAAACAGCTGCAAGGGGATATCGATCAACGAAGTATCTGATGGCCACAATCTACTTGAAACTGTGGAAGCTGGATTTCAAACTACCCACATGAAATAGCGAAGAGGCGTTTTTTTACTCTATCACTATTGCAGGCTTGAAGGGGAGTGCCATTCCTGCCTTTGGATGGCCGCTCCCATCTGCATGGAGGATTTCCACCTTCACCGAGAACTCTTTTTCGATGAAAGACGCCGCCTGTGAAAAGATTGCATGCTCATCAGGTGCACGTGTTGAGATCTGGTCGACAAGTGCCGGGGGGAGGCTGTGGATCAGCTTAATAACCTGTGGAACAGCATTTGCCGCCTCTTTTCCACGCTTTCTCATCGATTCATCCTTCATCAGCTCTTTTGTCACCGATCTCCGATCTTCAGCTGCTGCAACCCGCCTGAAGACCTCATTCTTCCATTCAGGAGTAATCAGAAGGGTAAGTTTTTCTGCTGTAACCGGAAGAATTTTCATAATTGACTCGATATCTTCGACGGTTCGTACAATTAACTCTTCTGCAAGCTCTATTTCAGGATTGATCCGGCTCTGATCGGGAACCGGCCACTCTGCATAGGAGACCAGCCCCTCATGCCCCATCTCACGCCAGAGCGATTCGCAGGTGAAGGGGATCACCGGTGCAAGCAGCCTGATCCAGGCATCAGCGACATCACGGAGCACTGTGCCACCGGTTGAACCGGCAGGCAGACGGCGGCGGTACCATTTCAGATCCGACTCGATCCCAAAGTATGCCTCCTGAAGCGCCTGCCGGGTCTGGAAGAGTTCGAGTGCCTCGGTCATGCGGGCGATCCGGCGCTGGAGACGGGAGGAGAGCCATGCATCGACATCATGAGTGCCATTTGCATCCTTTGACTCTGCAACATAGGCAATGAACCGTTCAATCTGTTTTCGTATGGATGATACGAGTTCATTTCTCCAGTCAAAATCCTGCCAGGGCTCGGCTGAACCGACCAGGAACATACGAACCGTGTCAGCGCCAAACTCCTCTGCGGCATCTTCCAGGAGGAATACATTTCCTTTGGAGGATGACATCTTTGCTCCATCCAGAAGCCCCATCCCAAAGACGACCATACCCTGTGGCTGGAGTTCATCGGGGAAGATGGCACGGTGATGGAAGAGCTGGAAGGTGAGGTGGTTTGAGATGAGATCTTTTGCCGAGAAGCGGTAGTTGTAGGGGTACCAGTAGAGGAACTCGGATCTCAGTTCATCAAGGATCGATCTGTCAACACCTTTGGGCTCTCCTCTGCCCAGGAAGATGTAATCGAATACCTCCGGGGTGAGGGACGCGGCAGGAATCCCGCTGATCCGGTGGGCAATCGTATAATATGCCATGTAGACGGTTGAATCCGAGAGCGGTTCAAAGAGCCATTTCGGATCCCAGGGAACCCGCGTGCCAAGCCCGACACGCCGGGTGCATGCCCAGTCCTTCAGCCAGTCGACAGTACGGTCAAACTCTGCCCGCACCTCGGGTGGAACAAGTGTGATCTTCTCGATCTGGTCATGCACCTGCTGTTTCCAGACAGGATCGCTATAGGCAAGGAACCACTGATCATCAAGGATCCTGACAAAGGCACGGCTTCCGCACCGGCAGACAACCGGTTGCTGATCGAAGTCATAGAACCAGATCGAGCCATAATCCGCCTCCATGATAGCGCCAACATCCTCACGTGCAACACGAACAGGTTTTCCTTCATGCTCCCCGCATCGTGCAAGGAGTTTTCCACGTGAGAACTCGGCAGAATAGACCTCCTGGGTCACCTCGTCCATCTTCGGATCGAACTGATCGACGATCCCATGCCGGATCACCGCCTCTTTCGCCGGGATTGCGCCATATCCATCAACCTGTATCAGCGATACCGGTTCGATATCGGTGTACTCTCCCTTCTTCTGAAGATCGGAGAGGGCGATATAGTCAAAAGGTGCATGTGCCGGAACACTCATCACGATGCCGGATCCCATATCCGGATCCACAAATCCTGCCGGAAGTATACGAACACGTCCACAGAGGGGATGGGAGACGAATGAGCCGATGAGATCAGCGCCATTCACCTCGCCGACAATTGACACCTGATGTTTCTGGAGTGCAAGCTTGTCTGCTGCCTCCTGTGAGAGGAGCCAGACGGTGCCATCGACATCCGCCTTTACATAATCGACATCCGGGTTGATCCAGAGATTGGTCACCCCGTAGATCGTCTCGGGGCGGAGTGTTGCACAGGGGATCAAAAAGCCATCAGATTCAAAATTTACGAAGATGAATTTGACAATCTCCGCCTTATCCCCTTCGAGGAGATCGTGATCGCCGACCGGATTATCGCACTGCGGACAGTATTTAACGGGATGTTCCCCCCTGACAACCCTGCCCTGTCCATTGAGGTGATGGTACTGCCATTCGATGAATTTTGAGTACTGGGGAAGGATTGTGGTAAACCTCCGGCGCCAGTCGATCGAGAGGCCGAGTCTCCGCATCACCCGCTCGTATTCATTTGAAAAATGATCGACGATTGCAAGGGGATCGGAGAACCTGTCAATGACATCCTGAGGCACTTTATAGAGATCCCGGTACAATGAAAGAGTCTTTTCATCTCCCCGTGCAATCCGTTTTGAGATCCCGATAACAGGCGATCCCGTCACATGGAATGCCATTGGATAGAGAACCTGCCGCCCTCTCATCCTCCAGAATCTGGCAATAACATCCGGCACAATATAGGTTCTGCCATGGCCGACATGCATCGCTCCGCTCGGATACGGATATGCGACATTGATATAACATTTCTCTTTTGATGATGGATCGGAATGGAATGCATTCTTCCATTCTTCTTCAACATCCGCTTCAGACAGCTTCAGTTCAGAATCACCCACAATAAAACTCCCCTCAAACACTAAACCCGGTTACTCCACCGGACGAACCGTGATCTTCTCACCCTCGGCATCCCGCCTGAGCATCTCCTGGGCAATGGAATTGTTTCTGGCAAGAAGAATCTCCCCGCTCTCCTCGACAGTGCCGGTAAAGAGGTATTCCTTACCTGAGAAGACGTCAACGATCTTGCTTGCATGTTCGGGGCAGGCGAGGATCAGGAATTTCTTATCTGTTCTGATCGCCACCCCGCCCGTGGCCGGAGACTGCACGGTTGGCTCTTCAATGGTTTCTGCCGGGTGGGTTGAATCCAGCTCGGTTCGCGAGCGGATGTCAATGCCAACACCGACCTTATTCACAATTGAAGCGATATTCTTACCACCTTTTCCAATAGCAGCCGGGATATCACGATCTTCAATATAGACAGATGCTTTACTGTCAGAGATCATCCTGACATCCACAGAACCCTCGGTGAACCTGCCGATCTCTCTCTGGATCTCCTTTTCAATCGCCTGCCACGGACTTGAGGAAGGAGTGTCAGGCTCGGGTTCCACATGTGCAGGGATATCGGTTTTTCCTGTATTCCGGGATTTTGGTGTCTGGAGAGATAAATCCTGGCTGTGCAACGGGTACACTATCGTCTCGCCGCCATACCGGAATATCTCGACCACCACAAGGCCGGTCTCACTATCTGCCACCTTGACAACCGGGGACGGAGTTACTTCCATTCCCTGTCCTGAAAGTGCGATTGGGCGATCGATTGAGAGCGTGAGCGAATAGACCCGTTCAATCTCACCCTCGGAGACGAAGATGATCGAGGGGATCACCTGGGGGAGAATACAGACATCAATCCGTGAGAGGAGACGCTGGAGTGCATCCTGAACTTTGTGTGCATGAAGAACCCCGACCATTCCGATCCCGGAAAGATGGAGATCCGCATAGATCTGGAAATCCTCAGGCTTCCGTATCTCATCAAAGATAACAAAATCAGGCCTGACAAGACTGAGAAGTTCTGCGGTTTGGGCCATATTCCCGTCAAGCGCGGTGTACTGGGTGATATGATCCGGCACCTGAAGATCACGCGGGGTCTCCATTGTCTTCACAACATAGTTGCAATCTGCAAGGAAGATGGCGATGCTCTGGGCAAGTGTCGATTTACCTGATCCGGGCGGGCCGACGATGAGTGTTCCCGACCGCTCGCTGATGATCGACTGTTTGATCTCATCAGACTTGCTGTAATCCTCAAGTGAGACATCCGCAATCGGACGGATGACAGTGATCTCCATCCCGTCTGAGAACGGGCGGCGGGTGATTGCGATCCGAAGCGATCCGATCTGGACGACTGTCACTCCCTTCTTCTCGATCTCAATAAACCCGTCCGGGTGGCGCTTGGCACGTTCAAGGATCTCCTGTGCAAGCTTACGCAGCTCATACTCGGTCATCGGGGAGTCGCGAATCTGCTCGATCCTCATCTCCTTCAGGCGGCCTTTCTTGGCATATGGAGCTACCCGTTCCTTGAGATAGATTGCCACGGTATTTTCATCAAAGAAGTGATCGATACCAAGCGGCGTGAAGTTCTCCTGTTGCGCCTTCATGAAGATGACAGGGATTCCCTTTGCCCGTGCAACCTCAGCCTGGACGATATCGGAGGTCATAAAGGATGCATCATATTCGATTGCGGCATTCCGGATCATCGAATCGATCTCACCGCCGCTTGCCAGTTTCACCTGTTCAAGCCGGGGCCGCTCGCCCACAAATTTGAGCTCGATTAATCCTTCATCCCGCATGCGGCAGAGTTCCTGGATCTCAGTCAGTCCGGAGAACCCAATCTCCCGCCCATGGTTTGCCTGTGCCTCAAGTTCCGCAAAAACAGCTTCAGGAATGATTATTGTTGCGCCTTTGCATTCGCCGTTCTGTATCATTGAGGTAATGCGCCCATCAATGACAACGCTCGTATCAGGTACCAGTTTCATAAAAATTCTACCATTGTAAACTCTTGATTATGGTTATCGGAGTGAGAATATGCTGATCATTCCCATGAACGGCAATAATCAGCCATTTTTTTATTATATCGCCCCAATAGGTTCCATTATTCATATACGTTCCGATATGGAAGATCCCGGATCACCGCTCTTATCGTATACGCCTGACCCGGGATCCACGTCAGACTCTGCTATTCTATTTTCTCTACACCATAACGTAAGAGATACTAGGATATAAATATCATGCGACTTCGGCCAGAGAGGAAAAGAAGCGGATATTAACCGGATGATAGAGAGAGAAAACCGATACTGTTTTTGTTCAAATGCGCCTCTCCAGGCGGCCGCCCCGGAAAACAGACCTTCCAAAAAAACGGGGGTTGCCAGAGAGAAGAATTATTTGTATATCGTCTCCGGGTCAACCATACGATCGAAGAGAACGTCTCCATCAAGCGTCCTGAAGAAGCATGATCGATACCCGAGGTGGCAGGCAGCACCGGATTGTGAGACAAGGTAGAGAAGAGTGTCTGCATCACAGTCAGTCCTGATCCCGACGACATGCTGGAGATGGCCGCTCTCCTCGCCCTTCTTCCATATCTTCTTCCTGCTTCTGCTGTAATAGTGGGCATAGCCGGTCTGTTGTGTGAGGGAGACAGCTTCTTCATCTGCCCAGGCAACCATCAGCACCTCACGTGTCTCTGCATCCTGTACAACAACCGGAATGAGCCCGTTCTGATAATCTAATTCGATCATACCAATCAGACCCCCATAAGCGCCATCATCAATGTAAAGAGTATATCACCGATGAGGCATGAAACGATCAGCCCGGCGGTTATCGGAATGAAGAACGGAACACCATAGGATATCCAGACAGAACCAGCTTGTGTATACAATGCAAGCTCTTTCCGGAATTCATCTGGCTGCTCCCGGAGGTCACGCGTATACACACGGTCATCCCGTGCCATCCTGCTGATCGCCTCTGCAAATGGGATGAAACGGCGCTTTAAACCATCTGTTGTCTCTTCAAAATCCTCAATTACAAAGCCAAAGACCGAACGGATATTCTCAGATTGAACCGGGAAACCGATGAACATGTACAGGAGCGGAGCCCTGTTCCCTTTCGCCAGATTGTAGATGAAGAGAAAAACCGGAATGAATAGATTCAGGATGAGAGCATTTGCGAGGACACTGAAGGCAAAGATTGGAACTGGCGGATACCCAAGGAGCGGTTCAAATGGAAAGAGAGGTATCAGGAGAGCGATAAAAATAAGACCCCAGGCATCTGCACCACCGAAGAGGCCAAAATATGCAATCGCATACATTACCCCTGAGAAGACGAGAGTCGTCAGGGCAATGATCAAAAACCAGTGTAGATCTCCAAGCAAGAGGAGATAATAGACATACCCTGTGAACGGGAGAGAGAGGAGGAGCATCGGATACCATGTCCGAAACGGTACCCTGCGATCGCGGATATCCAGAAAGGATCCATAGAGAAATGTCAATGCCACCAGAAGAAAGGGGATGGCCAGGTACGATATCATAAATGAACTATTCTGGTTGATAGATTATATATGGCATGGCATAGATTCTCTGGTACTCTGCGTATGATCACGTGCGATTCATAATAGAGGGTCAGAAAGGAGAACCCCGGGAGTGCAGGAGAAACAGAGATGCCCGATACAGATGAGTCACAAAAGAGATCAGGAACACTTGCAGACTGCATTTTGAATGCTGTACAGTGGCATTTTTCCGGCACGATCTCCTGCATGGAGGTTGACGGGGTGCGGGCACAGGTCATCTTCATCTCAGGGGAACCCGCAGGTGCTGAATATGCTGATGGCGCAGGAACGATCTATGGAGATATTGCGGTGCTCAGGCTTCCGACAAAACCAATCTACACAATATCCCCTCTACCGGTAGCAGAAGCAGAAGGTCTCGCCAGCTGTGCGCGCATCTATCACCCTGAACGGTTATTTGCACACGCAGCAGTGAAGAAGAGGAGGGAAGCCAGATCGCCTGCAGAAACCTCCGGAGTCGGCAGGCTTACGATCAGGGTGGCATCTGGCCAGAGAAGACCTGTACCCCTCAGGATCGAGCTCTGGAGCGAAGGGCGCATATGCGGAACAGATACGCTCGATCAGAATGGAAAGGCATCATTTCGGCTTCTGGAGGGGGAGTACGAATGCCGGTTGCGAGAGGGTATCAGGTTGATTGGCCACAAGACTTTCAGATATCCGGGTGGCGATATGGAGATTACAATACCAGTTGATGGAGCTGCATGATGAAGAGGCGGATACGGGACCGGTTCTTCTCATTCATCAAACGGAAAAAGAAAACGGAAGTAGAGGCAGGACCGGCAGAGAGAGAAATCGATCAGGCTGTCCCCGGATGGTTACTGCCGGGGACTCCGGAGAGCGGGGAGGAAGAGACGGGCAGAAGACCGGAATGGGGCGGTAGTCCGGACGAGGGCTCTGATCCCCTCAGAGAGATGGGGAAACAATGGGATCAGAGGACGAGAAGAGATCAGTATGGTGCAACAGAGCCATCCCATGCAACGGAACCTGAGGATGATAAACGCCATGGCACCACACAGGAAGAGACAGATGGGGAGGAACAGATCAGAGAAGAGGAGATGGGCAGAGAAAGGAGCACTATCTTCTCTTTCCTGAAGAAGAGGCAGAAACCTGAAGAGATGGGTGAACAGCAGGATACCGGGGATGATCTTGAAGACCTTGTTGAAGAACTGATCGCGGCAACTCATGAGGACGACATGAGCCACCCGATAGCCGGGGAGGAAACCTCCCCGATCCCAGAAGAGAAAACACCAACTCCTTGGCCAGTACCTGATGAGCGTCCGGGGGAGAAGGGTGGCGCAGGCGATCCGGAAGCCGGAGATATTCGTCATAAGCCACCTCATCCGATCCCGCTCCAGGAGGTGGTCATAGAGAAGAAACAGATCCCCATCCCCGAAGAGGTCGTAATTGAGAAGCCATCAGAGAAAGATGAGCCTGTTTTGGATGGGAAAGGATCGAAAAAACCCTCCATTCTCCAGAGACTCTCACCTAAAAGACGTCTGCGCGAGGAGTACCATCCTGATACCCACGGCCCATTGCTCGATCTTCGATATACACCTCCGCCCGGTGTCGAGGAGGTTGAGCTCTACCCGGTACACCCCCCGTATGCATATATCAGAATCCTCTACGATGTCCTCTCCCATGAATACACCTACCAGGTCATAGAGCCCCTGCTGACAGAAGGCGAAGAAGCGTTATACAACGAGATTAAGAACCGGCTCTTTGAGACACTGGATATCAGCACCCGTGGTCTCTCCAGGGAGGAGACACGGAAACTACTCAGAGAGGCCAGCCGCAGGATCATCGAAGACTTTGATCTCAGCCTCACTCCTGTCGAAGAGGAGAAGATCCATTACCGGATGGATTGTGAGTTCATAGGGGACGGACTGATCGATCCGATTATGCATGACCCGTTCATTGAGGATATCTCCTGTGACGGGCTGAAGTCGCCGATCTTCGTCTACCATACCCGGTATGAGTCGATTAAGACATCGCTCTGCTATACCAGTTCTGTTGATCTGGATTCATTTGTGACAAAACTTGCGCAGAGGGCTGGAAAATATATCTCGATTGCGGAGCCGATTCTGGATGCAACAATGTCGGATGGATCCCGTATCCAGATGACTCTCGGAACCGAGGTGACTGCACATGGATCGACCTTTACGATCAGGAAGTTCCGTGATGAGCCGATCACCCCGACAGACCTCATCGAATGGAAGACCTTCTCCCCCCTCTCGATAGCATTTCTCTGGCTTGCCGTTGAGAGCGGCAAGTCATGCATCTTTGCAGGAGGAACAGCGTCCGGGAAGACAACTTCGCTGAATGCAATCTCCCTCTTCATGCCTCCGCTTGCAAAGATCATCACACTCGAAGATACGCGTGAACTGAAGCTCCCTCACGCGAACTGGATCCCAAGTGTCACCCGCGACTCCTTTGATACGGGTGGGCGTGGCGAGATCGATCTCTACGAACTTCTGAGAGCTGCCCTCAGGCAGCGTCCCGAATACCTTCTTGTCGGTGAGGTGCGTGGGAGAGAGGCACTGACACTCTTCCAGGCAATGAGTACCGGCCATATCACGTACTCAACTACCCATGCGGATTCGGTTTCAAGTGTTGTACACCGGCTTGAGAACCCGCCGATGAATGTGCCAAGGAATATGCTCTCAGCACTCGATCTCGTCTCTATCCAGGTTCAGGCACGTGTGGGGGGGCAGAGGATCCGAAGAAACAAGCAGATTATCGAGATCCTCGATATCGATCCACGGACAAACGAACTGATCACCAATGAAGTCTTCAGGTGGAAACCCTCGACAGATGAGATCTCCTATTCAGGGAAATCCTATATCCTTGAGGATATCATGGAGGAGCGCGGATGGGATGACGAGAGAATCCAGGAGGAGCTGAAACGGAGGCAGGAGGTTCTTGAATGGATGAGAATACGGAAAATTAGGCATTATAAGGATGTTTCTGCCATTCTAATGGATTACTTCAGAAACCCCGATGATGTGATCGCCCGCGTGAGAGGGGATCTCTATGAACAGGTATGAACTCTTCTGCTTCAACCTCCTCGGAGAGAGGATGCGGAAGAAGAAAGAGAGTTACATCGAACTGCATGGAAGTCTCATCTCTGC
Source organism: Methanocalculus sp. MC3 (assembly GCF_054767395.1). Lineage (NCBI taxonomy): Archaea > Methanobacteriati > Methanobacteriota > Methanomicrobia > Methanomicrobiales > Methanocalculaceae > Methanocalculus > Methanocalculus sp. MC3. The sequence continues at coordinate 626,635 of NZ_BAABMP010000001.1, read as the reverse complement.
CCGCCACAAAGTGCCATTTGAGGCCTACCTTGCATCAGCAACCTTAACCTCGGCAATAGCCGGAGTTCTTGCCGCTGTAGTTGCCGGAGTCCTCAGCTATTTTTTTAAGATTCCGAACCTGATCACCTACAGCGGATCGCTCCCCGTTGTCGTCTACGAATATGCGGATCTGCTCCTGATCGTCGGGACCATTGCAATCACGCTCCTGACCCTGATGGTTGTGTCCGGATCGACGTATTTTCTCTTCCTGATGTACCCCCCGATTATGGCAGGTGAGAGGAAGAGGAAGATAGATGCAAGCCTTCCACACGCGATCAATTATATCACCGCAATGTCCACCGCCGGGATCACCCCCGCCGAGATCTTCCGCCTTCTTGGAGAATCACCAGTCTATGGCGAGAGTGCCGCTGAAGCCCGGTATATTGCCCGTGAGATCGATGTATTCGGGCGCGATCTCATCGATGCATTACGGGTCGTCTCGACAATCACCCCAAGTGACCGGCTGAAAGAGTTTCTGCAGGGAGCAATGGGGGCAATATCAAGCGGAAGCAACCTGACTGAGTACTTCAAACTGAAGGCAAACCAGTATGCCATTGAGAACCGGCAGCAGCAGAAGGCATTCCTTGACACACTGGGGCTGATATCCGAATCCTATGTAACAGCCCTCGTTGCAGGAACACTCTTTCTCGTCATTCTGCAATCGGTGATGTCGATGCTCTCCGGTGGGGGAGATCCGATCTTCCTCTATGTGATCATCTACCTGATCATGCCGTTTGGAAGTGCCATGTTCCTTGTTATGATCGATTCCATGACTCCGGAGGTCTGAGATGAGGTGGAGAAGGCAGGGACAGGTAGCAGAGATTGATGCCGACAGGAACATCCACGATAAGATCGAGAGGCGTAGTAAAAAAGAGAGGGGATTTTCGGGTTTTATACAGCACCCGGTTCAATCACTGATCAAAAACCCCATCCATTCACTCTATCTGACAATTCCCCTCTCGCTCGTAATCGCCCTCATCTGGTTCTTCATCGTCTATCAGCAGTTCGGCCTGAATTTTGTTCTTGGAACGACCATAATTGATGACATCCTGATCGTCACAACGCTCCTGATCATCACCCCACTTGCCCTCCTCGACTTTTTTGATGATCGCCGGCAGAGGAGCCTTGAGTCCGCACTCCCAAACTTCTTCCGTGACCTTGCAGGGATGAATGAATCCGGTATGACACTGCCCGGAGCCGTTGCCCTTGTCTCCCGCGCAGAATATGGCGCCCTGACACCGCATATCCGTCGCCTGGATCAGGAGATGTCATGGAATGTTCCGTTTGTTCCGGCGATGCTCCGGTTTGGTGAAAGAATACAGACGCCTCTTGCAACCAGGAGTGTGGATCTGATCGCAAAAGCGAGCAGGGCCGGAGGAGATATCTCAAATGTCCTCCGTGCAGCAGCAATCGATACCTACGAGTTTGTCACCCTGAAGACCGATCGATTAAACAATATGTTCATTTATATTGTGATCATTATCATATCCTTCTTCGTCTACATGTTCGTCATCGGCATTCTGACCAGCACATTCCTCGGTACAATGGCAGAAGCAGGCAGGGCCGCAGAGGCATCCGGTGCAGGGGCAGGATTTATGGCATCGATTGATATCGACTTTTATAAGAGGATCTTCTCGCACGCGGTCATCCTGCAGGGCTTCTTCTCCGGGCTTGTCGCAGGCCAGATGGGTGAGGGGAGGGCAATGGCAGGACTGAAATTCTCAGCCATGATGGTCCTGATCGGCTGGCTGGTCTTTCGGTTCGCCATCTAACGTGAATATAAAAAAACGAGGAATTGAGAGAAGAAGGAGGGAGGGTATTAATTTATATTATCAATTTTATACCCCTTCTGAGAGAGCAGATCTTTCACGCGGTCACGGTGATTCCCCTGCAACTCGATGGTATTTCCTTTTACGGTTCCTCCACAAGCAAGTTTGCTCTTCAGGAACTTTGAGAGATCTTCAAGATCGATCTCATAGGGATCGAGACCGTCTACAACGGTCACTTCTTTCCCATACCGTCTCCGGTTGATCTTCACGAGAATTCTCTGCTGTTCCTTGGCGACCTCTTCGCAGATACACAGCTCTTTCGGAAGGCCACATTTTGGGCAGATGCCACTGTTCATTAACCAGTACTGGACGTTCATCTCTATTTATTGTATGCGCTGGGAGGAGGCAGAGTGTGCGGGATCGAAGAAGATCAGAATGTCCCTTTTTATCTTCATGGAGAGAGAACAAATGAACCATGTCACTTCTGGTGCTTGGAACCGCCTCCCATGTCGGAAAAAGTGTCACTGTTGCCGGTATATGCCGTGCGCTCTTCAATCGTGGATATACAGTCGCACCATTTAAAGCGCAGAATATGAGCCTCAACTCCTACGTCACAGCAGATGGCAGCGAGATAGGTATTGCCCAGGCGATGCAGGCGATCGCTGCACACCGCGAGCCGGTCGCTGAGATGAACCCGATCCTCTTAAAGCCAAAAGCTGAAAGCATCTCACAGGTGATCGTCCTTGGAAAACCCTATCGTGACCTCCCGATACGTGACTATTACAAGGAGACTGACGCGCTTCTTGAAGTGGCAGTCGCTGCGTACGAGGATCTCATGGCAGAGACAGGATGTGTCATCTGCGAAGGGGCGGGCGGAGCAGCAGAGCTGAACCTCTATGATCGTGATATTGCCAATATACGGCTTGCTGAAAGACTTCAAATCCCAATCATCCTTGTAGCAGATATCGAAAGGGGAGGGGTCTTTGCCCAGCTGTATGGGACGATCAGCCTCCTTCCGCCAAAAGTTCGTTCCCTCGTTGCCGGTGTGATCATCAACAAATTCAGGGGTGATCCCGAGATCTTTGCTTCAGGAATCGATCTGATCAAAGAGACCTGTTTGGTTCCGGTTCTCGGGGTTGTTCCTTTTACCGATCTCAACCTCCCAAGTGAGGATTCACTCTCACTCTCCGATAAACGCGCATCATCATCTCCGATCCGGATAGGAATCATCCATCTGCCACGGATATCGAATTTCACAGATTTTGAAGCACTTGAACGATCCACGTCTGTCACCTATGTCCGGCCCGGTGATCCGCTCGATACCTATGACTGCATCATCATACCTGGAACAAAAAATACTGTTGAGGATCTCCTGCATCTCAGGAGAACCGGGACAGGCGATGCGATAGCAAAAGCACGGGAACGTGGTGTGCCGGTGATTGGTATCTGCGGGGGATACCAGATGCTCGGGAGGAGGATCTATGACAAGGGCATCGAATCCAGTGGTGAGGCAGTATATGATGGACTGAATATGCTGCCTGTTGAGACATCGTTCTCGGAGTACCAGAAGACAACGATCCGGGTGACACGACAGGCACGGCAGGTTGGGCCGATCCTGGGTGCAATGGGGGAGGTGAGCGGATACGAGATCCATATGGGCGAGACGATCAGCGCCGGAGGAACCGAAGCATTCGAGGGAGATGGATCGGTATCAGATGACGGGCTGGTATTTGGGACCTATCTCCACGGCCTCTTCCAGAATGCATCTGCTGTTACTGCCCTGCTTCAGTACCTCTACGGGAAGAAGGGGCTGATTTATACCGAAGAGGAGAGAACTGATCCCTATGACCATCTTGCCCGTCATCTGGAGGAGCATCTCGATATGAATGCGATTGTTGAGCTGGCGGCCCCCAGTTATTCCGGGGGAGAAGAGAAGCAATGAACAGGCAGATTAAGGAGGTTACCCTATGAGTATTCGGATCTCATTTACCCTTGAGAACGATCTGGCACATCAGATCGAACAGTTCGCCACTGAAAAGAGGATCGAGAGAAATGAGGCAATTTTAAGGCTTATTGAGGCGGGTGTTGAGAAATATACCGAAGACAACTCATTTGTTCCGGTGCCGCGGGAGAGGAGCTTTGAGGAGGTGAAGGTGATCAACCGCTCACTGGAGAGCCTGACTGATGCTGTTGTGGATCTCAAAAAAGAGATCCGGGTTGTACACCATATCCTCGATCTGAAATGGCAGAAAGATCAGCTGCCAGTTCCGCAGGAGACCCGGAGATGGTGGGAGTTCTGGAAGGGTCTCTGATCTGAAATCAGCTGATGATCGACATGATACTGCGGTAGCCTTCACCTATCATATCATCACACCAGACCCGTGTGACCGCTTTCAGATCCACCTCATCTGTTGCACCGCTCCGTGAACAGTATGCCCGTGCAGGCGAGGGCATCCGTATTCCATTCACCTCGAAATAGCGCGAATGGGCACAGAAGCGGCACCGATCAAGAGTAACCGACTTCTCCGGGAGGCAGGGAACTTTCTCCCCCTTCACCTCCAGTATCCGCATCCCTTCTTCACTCATAGAAGATCACCTTGTATCCTGATGTGGTCAAAGCCTTTCTGACCTCCTCCTTCCAATCCGAATCGGCTGCACCACCATACCGCTCCTTCAGGCATATCCATTCCTCCTGAAGGCCGGGATCTTCGGTTTTCAGATCACGCCTCCCCTTCATCTCGCCGCAGAGGACATCCTGACGCATCACCTTCCCCGTACAGCAGAGATAGTCACGACAGAATCCCGGCCGTGACCGGTAGATCGTACAGATGACCCTCTCATCATCTTCTCTCCTGAGGAACGGGCAGGCATGAGGATGCTCATTCTGGTATGAAGTATCAGAGAAGAGATCAGATCTGCCCGGATCGAGAACCGCCATGAAGGATTCTTTTGTAAGGGAGAGGGAGCATCCGTATGCGCCCCCGATCTTCTGGTTAATCGTAATATAACGGCCAAAACCATTGCAACATCTGCCGCAGAGGGTGCAGGTGAACTCAGAACCCATGCATTCTCTCTCATGCTGAAGAGTGATAAGGGTATCCGGAGAGCAGATCAATGTCATTTAATTGATACGGGGTTATATCTCCTTACCATGAAAGTCTGCATCATGTGCGGGGGTGAAGGGACACGCCTCCGTCCGCTGACGTTTGAGCGGCCAAAGCCCTGTATACCAATAGGAGGGATCCCCTCCATCCAGCATCTTGTTGTGCACCTCGCCAATCTCGGATTTACTGATATCGTCATCACGCTTGGATATCTTGGCGATCGGATAAAAGAGGTGCTGGGCGATGGTTCACTCTTCTCCGCCGAGATCACCTATGTCGAGGAGAAGACGAAGCTTGGAACGGCGGGATCAGTAAAAAATGCGCAGGAGTATCTTGATGGCATGCCATTTCTGGTCGTCGGGGGAGATCATGTCACGGATATCAATCTCCTCGAATTTTACCGCGAACATAAGAAGATGAATGCAATCGCATCAATCGGGCTGATTGGGATCGATGATCCCTGCGAGTATGGGATTGCAGAGATCGATGCAACCTTCACCATCCAGCGGTTCAAGGAGAAGCCGGGGCCCGGAGAAGTCTTCTCAAACCTCGCCAGCACCGGGATGTACGTCTGCAATCCTGAGATTTTTGAGTATATACCGGAGAAAACCAAATATGATTTTGCCCGTAATCTCTTCCCTGACCTGATGAACAGAGGATATCAACTGAAAGGATGGCTTGCCAGAGGAAACTGGACCGATGTCGGATCCCCCTCAATGCTCAGGCAGGCCGAGAGATGGAAGCTGAATGATGTCGGGATCACCACAATACAGGGCAATCTGAGTGTTGAGGATGCCCAGATCACAGGCCCTGTCAGGTTTGGTGATTCGATCACACTCGGACCGCGATCACGCGTTATCGGGCCGGTCTCTATCGGAAAAGGGGTAACAATCGGGGAGGATGTGATCATCGGTCCCTACACATCCATCGGGGATCATTGCAGCATCAATAGCCGGGCAAAGATCTTCTCCTCATCGCTCTACTCGGGAGTCTCAATCGGGCCTGGCTCCACCGTCAGCGGGAGCATCATCGATAATGATGTACGCATTGGCGAAAACTGTTCGATCGAGCATGATACGGTGATCGGGCCACGTGCAAATCTTGGAGATGGCGTCGTCATTCATTCACGCACCCGGCTCTGGCCTGAGGTTCTCATACCCGATGGTGACGTGGTGAAAGAGTACGTCCTCAATGAGGCATTTGATACGACATGGGATGGGTCATAACTCCGGCCTGATTCTTCCGGGCAAACATTGCCAATTCCCCTTACCTTTTTCCCGGCTTTTTGAAGCCTCCATTTTTAAGGATACAGAGAGGTGTTCTGCAAAGAGAAAAGCATGGGAAGAATCGGGGAAAGTTGGAAGAGAGAGTGGTGTGGATTAATTCAATCGTGTGGAACCAGACGGTGAGTGATCGCAACCAGGGGATGGCGTGCATAATCCATCACCTGGATATCATCAAGTGAGTACAGTTTCATGCTCTCTGCTGTCCGTTCAAGTCCAAGTTCGATATCTTCATCGATCACGATGATATAGGCATCAAGCATCCTGATGCCGAGCCGCTTTGCTGCAATGGCCCGGTGGTGGCCATCGACCATGATCCATTTTCCAGACCTTTTCACGACGATGACTGGTTCAGCAAGTCCTTTTTTGATCTCATACATCCGGCCTTCGAGCTCGTCCTGAAAGATCTTGCCCTGTGTCGGCCGGAGCCGGTCAACCGGGACATTGCCCCTCTCAAGGGTCGGTTCGATCCCATAGAGTTTCTTCAACGTCGACATGAAGTTGTAGACTTTTCCGGGGGATACATGCTCGATCTGGGATCTGATCACATCGGCATTTGAGATGATCCCGACCAGTTCATTCTGTTCATTCACGACCGGCAGTTTCTGGATACCTGAACGGAAGATGACACGGGCGGCATCGGTTATCGGCATATCGGGATCGGCAACGATCAGGTGGCGGGACATGATCTGTTCTATCCGAACTGACGGATGCACCCCGATGATATCGCGTGCCGAGATGTAGCCGACGACCTTGTTTCCACGAAGAACAGGAAAACCATCGTGCTGGGTTGAACGGATATGATCGATGACATCCTTTATCATGCCTTCTGCCTTCACGGAGACGACATCGTAGGTCATGTAGTCACGGACCTTTTTCTTGTCTATTGGCTCATTCTTCTGCACAAAACACCCACAAATCTTCTTTTCATTGGATATTCTTCTAATCAGGCCACATACCCGGATAGTGAATGAAACAGATTCCGGATAAATGTCTGATCTGAGAACTATATGAGATCACCCATTCCCGCCAGTTGAGGGGGGGGGAGAATTTCCTCCCCTCTCTCTATTCAGCGGGGCTTTTGGTACTGAAGCGGTTCTTTCTGTATGCTGCTCTCTTTTTGAGTTGCTGTTGAATGAGGGGGATTCCTGTCGGCTTTGCAATCCACCCGGGATTCAGACACTCTGTAGCTTTTTTTTATTTTCGACTATTCGATCTGAATTGACCGCACCGAAGGCATCTCGGTCTTCTTCAGGTGCACCTCAAGAACCCCGTTTTTGAAGGAGGCCTGTGCCCCATCTTCAGTTACCTCAACCGGGAGGCGGACCATACGGCGCATCGATCCATACATCCTCTCCCTCATGTAGTAGTTCTCACGCTCATCCTTCTTCCCGGTAGATGAGCGGGTTGCAATCTCAAGCGTCCGTGGATCAATGAGCTGGACACTGACACCGTCCTTCTCAAATCCCGGAAGATCGGCAACAATCACCAGTTCGTCCTCATGGTCGCTGACATCGACCCTGAACTCGCCCCGGATGGCGGGCATGAAGCGATCGGCCATCCCGCCTCCTGCTCCGCCAGCGGTTTCCGGCAGGAGGGTTCTGCTTCCGGAGAAGATATCCTGGAAGCGGGCCTCCATCTCTGCCATCATCTCATCGATCTCCTGTCCGATCGATCCAAATGGGTATCTTCGCCTGTCCCATACCATAGTTACATTCCTCCTATGCCACATCGTGTGTGGCTAACCTTTCGTTAGGGATCTATACATATTATAGTTTTTTATTACTGCACAAGACCTGCGGGGACCCGCTTCTCAGTCCTGGCAGGCATAGTGATCATCTCATCCAGTTTTATGATATACCCTATGATCGCCCCGCGGTAATCTCTCTTCCTCATTGCCTGAAGGCGGACATGGCGTTTCCTCCCGCCAGCGATCCTGAGAGTCAGGTCTTTAGATGTTCCAATCAGATCTATCATACTCGTTTCTGTAATACAACCCCAGAGAGAGAATTCCTCATCCATCATCGAGACAACAGGTTCGCAATCCATAATATCGTTAATATGCTGGAAGAATGCCTCATTATGGGAGCATCCGGTGAGATACCCGGCAGAGGGATTGCTGAAGAGCACCCTGCCATCATTATTAAGAAACATGATGCCGGTGTCAAGCGAGAGGAGGGTGTCGAGTTTGCATCCCTTAATGCCAAACCGCCTCATGAAGAGGGCATGCGAGTTCAGTGCGATCTCAATGGTTCCATATAATTCCTGATCGGAGAAGGGTTTTGAGAGATAACCAAAAGGTTGTGCAGTCTTTGCCCGTTCAATAGAATCACCGCCTGACTGCCCGGTGCAGAAGACAACAGGGACCGAGAAGAACTGGTGAATATAGGTAGCAGCAACGATACCATCACAGATCCCCTCAAGGCCGATATCCATCATCACGAGATCGGGATTCGTTGCGATGACCTGTAGAATAGCTTCGTCACCTGATCGTGCCTGCCCGCACACCGAATAACCAAATGTACTGAGCGTGCCGGAAAGTACCTGTGAGATAACCGGATCATCTTCAACAATAAGTATCTCTGTCGATTCCATCATTCACCTCATATTTCATCAATCTCGTTCATCGAGAAATATCCAATTTCATTAAAGTAACGCCGTGCTTCGGCAGATTGTGCGAATCGAATAAACGATCCAACCTCACTATCCGGGGTACCGTTTGTCAGGTAGAGCAGCTCCCTTGTAAGAGCCGGAATATACCTCAGATCGTTACTCAAAGGATCGCCTTTCAGTTCATTCAGTATTGCCAGACGTATTTCCGAGGAATGCTCCGGAACAGCAACACTGCTTCCCATATCATAGATCCGGAGAATTTTAACACCAGGATCATGTTCGGCATATCCAAAATCAACGAAGCCGATTGCTCCATCTTTTTCTTTCACTGCTTTCAGGACACCTGCATTCCCCTCGGCAGCCATCTGGACAATCATACCTTTGGCATTTCGATCACACGCTGAAAGCGAGGAATCAACAGTCTTTGCTCCAGGAAAGAGCCAGTTTGCAAAGACCTCTTCAGTCCCCGATGGATCGCTCCTCTGCACAATATAGCTGATATCAAAAAGACGGGGGATCATTGAAAGATCATCATCCTCGCCATTATACAGAGCCTGAAGTTCTTCAAAGGCTATTGCGTCATGCTGATACGTTCTGCTCGCGATCACAACCACGCCAGAGCCTCCAATCTTATGGATAACAAGTGATGGATACTTCATCAGCTCACTATCCTTGATCGGGCGGGAAGAGGCACCAATAGAGACATCACCCGATCCTCCCCGCTCAACCCCTGTTCCGGATCCACCCCCCTCAATCGCGATCAGAACACCGGGATTGGATCTTGAATAGACTGTTGCAAGGATTTCAGAGACTGGTTGGACGGTCGTTGATCCGGCAATGGTGATAACCGTCTCCTGGCTTCTGTCATTTATTTTCGATTCAGGTAATCCGGTTCCATCTGATCCAATTATTGCCCCTCCAAAATAAACCGACCATACACTTAAAACAAGAATAAAAACAACAATGAGAACTTTTTGATTCCGTTCAATCATACTTATGCCAGACCTCCCCGGAAGAGAGTATCTCTCCTGCCCCGGTCAATCAGTACCATACTCACGAACCGGCATAGGTTCTCTCAACTGAGATTCTGACAACAATAGAGATCTCTATTGGAATCAGATAACCCAGATAATCCGATGGCATCAATATTCTCAAACACAAGTTCTGATGCAGTACCGGGACAAGAAACAGGGTGATGCAAGATGATAGTGCTCTGTCTGAAGAGAAGAGGATCAGTCCCTTGATCTCCCTTGATTTGAACAGATACAACACAATAATTAAACGATTCCTGCCCGGTTCACTCAGATTTAAAACACTCTTCGCAATTGCGATCTCCTGCCTCATCATGACCTGCATCCTCTTCATCTGCTCCCAGATGATCGTCATGGAGGGTTTTTCCAAACTTGAAGAGAATGCAATGCACCAGAATATTGAGCGTGCAGAGAATGCAATAGCCGGTGAGATTAGAAAACTGGATGCGATAGCATATTCCTGGGCGAGTGCCGAAGAGACGAATTCCTTCTTAGAAACCCGTGATCATGTATATTTTCAGTCGGCATTTCCCGATGAAAAGTTTACCGGATCAAATATCAACATCATTCTCTTTGTCGATCATGAGAAAGAGATAATCAACCATAAATATATCAATCTGGATTATGGCCATGTGATGCCGACACCACGAAGCCTCCTCTCCCAGATGACAGAGAAGGATATCACTGCTGAGAATGGAATGCTTGTGCTCGGATCAGGACCAATGCTGATTGCAACACGCCCTATCATACGAAGCGGACAGGAAGAGCCGTCTGGAACAATCATTGTAGGCCGATATCTTGATGAGGCAGAGATGGGGATCCTCTCCCAGCAGACAGATCTCCAGTTATCAGTCTATGAAAGCCACCATCACAATAATCCGGAGGATATCCGGCAGGTTCAGTCGCTTCTGATTTCGGATCATTCAGAGATTGTGAAACCGATTGATGAGAATACCGTAGCAGGCTATACAATCCTGTCTGATCTTCATGGAAACCCGGGTTTAATCATGAAAGTTGAGATGCCACGGGATATTTTTCAGAACGGCCAGTCTGCGATCCAGTTCTCACTTCTTGCCCTTGTCATTCTGGGCATCATCAGTGGAGCTGTGACCATGGGCATAATGGAGAGGATGGTACTCGATCCATTAAACAGGCTCAGAACAGGGATTCGATCGATTCGTGAGGGTAGATCAGTTTCATCCCGGATCAATTTTACCGGGGATGATGAGATAGCCCAGGTTGCATCGGGAGTGAATAAAATGCTCGACTCGCTTGAGAGATCACAGAACCTTTTGAAGCAGAGCGAAGAGCGTTTCCGCCATCTTTTCAACGATGCCCATGACATCTTCTTCACCACAGACACAAGAGGAATAATTACAAGTACAAACAGGATGGCTGAGACCCTTACCGGATATACAAAAACAGAGCTCATAGGAAGAGATATGTCAGAACTCTTTCCTGACTTCTCACATCAGACACCAAATGAGGAAGAGCCAATTCAGACAACCTCAATAAACAAACAGTCTTTTGAGACGAAGATCAGGACAAAAAAAGGAGAGGAGCGGGTTCTGGATCTCCATATACAGCCAAGATATTCAGAGGGGATAATAAGCGGCCTGTTCGGGATTGCAAGGGATATTACAGAGAAGAGAGCTGCGGAAGAAGAACTTGCCCGATACCAGAACCATCTTGAGGATCTTGTGAGGGAACGAACTACAGAACTCTCCCATATTAATGTAAATCTGACATCCGAGATAGAGAGACGGAGAGCAGCTGAGCAGGCGGGTGCTGCGGAGAGAGAACGCCTATCTGTCACGTTATCTTCAATCACCGACGGGGTGATTGCAACCGATACCAGGTCACGAATCATTCTCATCAATAAACCTGCAGCAGATCTGATCGGCAGATCAAAGGATGATCTGATCGGGATGGATATCAGCCTTGTCCTCCAGATGCAGGGGGGAGATGGAGATGCACTATCCGCAGATGAACTGGCATCAGAGGCAATAGCAAAGAATGCTCCGATCATGATCTCACGGGATCTGTACCTGGAAAAGGCAGATTCCCTCATTTGCCCCATTGAATTTTCAGCTGCTCCGATTCGGGATTGCAAGGGAGCGGCAATTGGAAGCGTCTGTGTCATCCGGGACATAGGAGAGCGGAGACGCCATGAGGATGAGATGATCAGAATAGAGAAACTTGAGTCGATCGGCCTTCTTGCAGGGGGAATTGCTCATGACTTCAATAATATTCTCACAGCGATTACCGGAAACCTGATGATAGCCAGAATGGAGATAACAGATAATCCCGCAGCAATTGATCGGATCGAACGTGCCGAAACAGCAGCACTCCGTGCACGCGATATGACCAGGCAGCTTGTTACATTCGCAAAAGGCGGATCGCCTGTGAAGGAGACTGCTGATATCCGCGATCTCATTAAAGAGACGAGCCTGTTTGTTCTTCAGGGAACAGCCTCGCGGGCGGAGATTTCGATCGAACAGGATCTCTGGACAGCTGACGTGGACTGCGGCCAGATCGGTCAGGTGATCAGCAACCTCGTCATCAATGCCAATCAGGCTATGCCGGATGGCGGTATCATCATTGTGAATGCAAAGAATTGCACAATAGAAGAGGATATGGGAACCAGTATTCCGGGAGACTATCTCTGTATCTCTGTACATGATCAGGGATGCGGGATCTCACAGAATAATCTCACCAGAATCTTTGACCCGTACTTTACTACAAAGCAGAATGGAAACGGGCTTGGACTTGCATCATGCCTCTCAATTATCAAAAAACATGGCGGTACAATCGATGTCGTATCACAGCCCGGTATCGGTTCCACATTCTCGATCTACCTTCCGGCATCGAAGAAAGCTCTTTCATGCCGGACATGCGATTTGACAATCCCCTGTGGAAGAGATCAGTCGATCCTGATTATGGACGATGATGAGGCGATCCTTGATATCGCATCGGTGATACTGACACAACAAGGGTATAAAGTTACAACTGCAACAGACGGTGATGAGGCGATTTACCTCTACAGAGAGGCGAAAAAGAATGGAGATGCATTCGACGCTGTCATAATGGATCTTACCATACCGGGGGGAATGGGCGGGAGAGAGGCGATGGCCATCCTGTATCGGGAAGATCCTTCTATTAAGGCCATAGTCTCCTCCGGATACTCGGATGATCCGGTTATGTCAGCATACCGGGAGCATGGTTTCTGTGCAGTCCTTCCAAAACCATACCGGGGACGCGATCTCCTCTCCATTCTGGATACGATACAAAATCCCCTCCAGGATGAGAATTCGGCCCTCGCAGATCCTTTTGCAGAGGGATCATTTTTTTCCTGATTCCGGTTGCTATCTCCAACTCAGCACTTCAACCTTTCTAATCCTACGCTAAAAAAGAATATAACGTTTTTACCTTTCAACTCCTATCAGATACAGAGCGTGGATATTAATGATGGAGATTACCATAGCAGAGACAGGGGGTGTCAGGCATGCGAATCTTTTTGGAAGAATTGATTCGACAACCGCACCAGAGGCAGAGAATATCCTCAGATCATTTGCCGGGGAACAGGAAAGAAACGTAATTGTGAACTGTGACGGTCTCGAATATATCAGCAGCGGGGGGCTCCGCATACTGCTTGTTATCGAGAAAGAACTGAAGGGATCAGGGCGCCATGTGATCCTCTGCGGTCTCAGGACAGAAGTCGAGAAGATATTCCGGCTGACCGGGTTTACATCAATTTTTACCATCGAGAAGACCGTAACCGATGCAGTTGCGCATCACCGGTGAAGAATGGATTTGAGAGGATGGAGCCGGTTATCAGGTGACGGGGATCTCTCCTTCTACCCGATGATCAGGAAGATCGATATCCTCTCATCAAACTCTTACCTCATCGGATCAGAAGACGATCTGATCCTGATCGACCCCGGTGCAATCCCGGGGCAGGCAGATACAATCCTCTCCGTCATATCCGATCTCCCTGAAAACCGGCAGTTAACCGGCATCCTGCTGACACATACCCATATGGATCACTGCCATTCACTCGTCAGCCACCCCGAACTCTCATTGTTTGCAGACCGCGCCTATTCGCATGTATCAGGTGTCGAAGCCCTGAAAACAGAAGATTACGGAGTCACCCAGGCAACACTCCTTGGGAAGAGATTATCGCCGACACTCCTTGGGAATCCCCTCTTCTCCGGGAATCAGGAGACCGGAAGGTACGGCCTTTCTGAAGAGACAATACCATTCTCAGGGGATCTTGAGATCACCGCCTATCATACACCCGGACACAGCCCGGATTGTATCTGTTACAGGATCGGGGACAGACTCTTCATTGGAGATACGCTCTTTGCAGGATCTCCCGGTGTTGCAGGAATAGTCGGCTATTCACGTGATGATCTGCTTCATTCCCTCATCGGGATCAGACAGATGATTTGCGGAGAGAATATTACAGTCTGCTACTCGGGCCATGGAAACCCAATCCCTTCAGCCGATGCAATCAGGAGCATAGATCTTGTTCTCAGGCAGGTCGAGAAACTAAGCGGGATCGAGACCTTCACACCCGAGAGGATGAAGGAGACAGCGCTCTTTGCTGAGGATCTGATGGCGGAGATCGATGAAACTCTCACGATCATCTCAGGCAGGATCGCATTTGTTTCTCATATGCTTGCAGAGCTTGAGGAAGGAGCATCTGCCGGAGAGATCTCATCAGTTCTTGATTGTGCAGCGGTTGATGATCTGCTTGCCAGATACAACAGTTTTGCCGAAGAATACCGGCAGGGTGCCCATCAACCCATTCTGCTTGCACTGAATGCCGCAAATATCGCAGGGAAAATTGAACGGCTCATTGATCGGGGGGGCCTTGGTGCTGTGATCGAACCCTGGCTCATCGATCACCTTGACGAGCTGATCAACGATTATATGACTCTTTTCCGTGGATTTCGGCCTGTTGCAACCCTGAAAGACTGTAATCCCTGTGTTCTCTGCCGGGCTGTTGTCGATTCGCTTGATCCACGTCATGCCGATCAGCTGCTTGAGTCTGCATCCGATGATGATTTTGCTGCCGCTCTTGCACTCCGTATGGGGAGGGTACAGGTTGTGAACGAGGGAGCCGTCACTGTCTGCGCCACTGATGAAAACCTCAGCGCCATCATGGATCCAATCAGGTTTGAACGCGCCGCCCTCACCCTGATCACCCGGTATGCTGCCTATGGCGTTGATCTGATGGCAATCACCTTCAAGAAAATTGATGAGGAGACCGTACAGATCACCCTTTCAACCGGCGATACTCTCCCGGACACCAGGCAGCTGAGGTACCTCAGTAAAGCCTTCGCTCTCTCCGGAGGAACGGTTCTCCGGACAGATGAAGGAATGGCAGTCAGGTACCCTTCGGGACGAACTATTATCTAGATCACAGGACGAGTATAGCATGCTATGCAGATCCGGACATCTATCCTGATTCTTGGAGGGCTTCTCTGCCTTGCCCTCTGTATTTCGCCTGCTTCGGCAGAGCCGACCGGAACGATTCAGATCACTTCAGAGCCAGATGGTGCAGAGGTTTATATCACCAATGTCTTTCGCGGCTATACCCCCCTCACCGTCACTGACCTGCGTGCAGGCATGATGAGATTTCAGCTGAAAAAAGCCGGCAGTTATCAGAACTGGAACGGTGTTGCCTACATCATGCCCCAGGAGACAGTCAGGGTGCATGCAGTTCTCGCACGCACAGGAACACAATTCCGGGAATATGGCAGTATTGTCATTACCTCGGATCCCGGCACAAGTATTTTCCAGAACCAGAACTTCGTCGGCACAACAGATGCTGAGGGATCCTACATCATCTCACGGGCAGATCTCGGCCTTCACCTGATCAATCTTCAAAAAGAGAATTACCAGTCCTATTCCGAACTTGTTGCAGTTGATTCAGGAAAGACGAGCAGCGTTTCAACAACCCTTGAACCGGTTCGAGTACCTGATCAGGTTATGACAGTAGCACTCCCGACAGCACCACTCCCGACAGCACCTGAACAGAGTGCCGGATCCACCGCAGTGGTGATCTCCGGCATCCTGCTTGGGGTTGCCTTTGTTCTGTTTACTCGCCGGACCTGATTTTGCCAGCTATCCAGTCGCCGACACTGCTCGTCGACTGGGAGCCACCCATATCTTTTGTGACATGCCCTGCCACAATAGAGGACTCAATACCTTTTAAGACAGCATTTGCTGCCTCTTTCTCGCCAAGCGAATCCAGGAGGAGGGAGCCCGCCCAGATTGTTGCCAGGGGGTTTGCGACATTCATACCCTTGTACTTGGGTGCAGATCCGTGGATCGGCTCGAACATCGAGATCCCGTCAGGGTTGATGTTGCCTCCTGGTGCAAGACCAAGGCCGCCCTGGATCATAGCGCCGAGATCGGTGACGATATCACCAAACATATTCGGGGTGACAACCACGTCAAACCATTCGGGATTCTTGACAAACCACATCGTGACCGCATCAACGAAGGTGAATTCGGTCTCTACATCCGGGTATCCCTTTGAGACCTCGGTGTAGACCTCGCGCCAGAGTCCGTAGATATCCGAGAGGACATTTGCCTTATCAACCGACGAACACTTCTTCCCCCGATCCGCTGCCCGTTCAAATGCATACCGGATCACCCGTTCTGCACCTTCACGGCTGATTAAGCCGATCTGGTAAGCAATCTCCTCGGCATCACTCTCGACATCGATCCCAAATTTTATGGAATAGAGGTTTCTGATCACTTCAAGGCTCGTCTTCTCTGAACCCTTGAACCGGGATCCGATCCCGACATAGAAGTCCTCGGTATTCTCCCGGACAACCAGGAAGTTGATATCATCAGGCGTCTTGTTGGCAAGCGGTGTCTGGACACCATGAAGAAGCTGGATCGGGCGCAGGTTGATATACTGGTCAAAATGGAAACGGAGCGCAAGGAGGATTCCTTTCTCGATGATCCCCGGCTTTACCCGGTCATCGCCGATCGCACCAAAGTAGATCGAGTCG
The DNA here is from genome assembly GCF_054767395.1 of Methanocalculus sp. MC3. Taxonomy (NCBI): domain Archaea; kingdom Methanobacteriati; phylum Methanobacteriota; class Methanomicrobia; order Methanomicrobiales; family Methanocalculaceae; genus Methanocalculus; species Methanocalculus sp. MC3. The sequence goes on along the minus strand of NZ_BAABMP010000001.1, from coordinate 609,765 downwards.
CAGGATTCAAGCCCTGCAATATCCTCTTCGGTGAGGAGTTCGCCCGTTCTGAGGTACCGCTCGGACCCGATATCAAAATCGACCCAGTCGATATCGAAATTATACTTTTCACCTGCTGCATCAAGGACGGCCCTGCCTGCTTCAATGATCTCAGGACCAATCCCATCTCCTCCGATTGCTGCTATTCTGTGCATGTCTTTACCTCCGGGTGTGCCCGTGCATATTCTACAAGTCCGCCTGCCCTGATGATCTCAAGGAGGAATTCGGGAACCGGATCGATCGGATACCGCTTCCCATCTGATTCGATATAACCTTCCGCAGTATCGACAGAGATGACCGCTCCGTCCTTGATCTCTTTTGCTGCTGAAGATGTCACCGGCAGAAGGCCGGTGTTGATCGCATTTCGATAAAAGATCCTGGCAAATGATTCTGCAATGATCACCCTGACACCGGCACCGCGGATCGCAAGCGGGGCATGTTCACGGGATGAACCGCATCCGAAGTTCCTGCCTGCAACGATGATATCCCCGGCCGCTGCCTTTTTTGAGAACTCGTCACGGGTTCCCTCAAATGCATGGGATGCAAGCTCTTTCTCATCATAGATCGTTAAAAACCGACCCGGTATGATCGCGTCAGTATCGATATCATTTCCAAACTTCCAGACACGCATCTACTACACCTCCCTCGGATCGGTGATCTCGCCATACAATGCACTTGCAGCGGCAGTTGCCGGTGAACAGAGGTATACCTCTGCATCAGTACTCCCCTGCCTCCCCCGGAAGTTCCGGTTCGAGGTGGAGAGCGAGACTTCGCCCGGAGCAAGGAGCCCAAATGCCCCGCCCATACAGGGGCCGCAGCAGGGTGCCTCTACAAGCGCTCCAGCCTCTACAAACCGCTCGATGAGACCTGCCCTGAGGGTCTTGAGGTACTCGTCACGGGATGCCGGGATGATGATCACCCGGAGCTTCTCAGAGAAGCTCTCATTACCGAGCACCTCGGCTGCCTCCTGCATATCCTCAAACCGCCCGTTTGTGCAGGAGCCTATGAAAACCTGGTCGACTTTCCGCCCTGCAACCTCTTCAACCGGTGCGACATTATCGACATTGTGGGGGATAGCGACCTGCGGGGAGAGATCAGATACATCATATCCCCGTTTTTCAAGGTAACCGGCATCGGAATCAGGAGCGATATCAATGGGATCAAATGAGCCCCGGTCCTTCAGGTACTCCATCGTGACCGCGTCCGGTGGGACAATACCGGCTTTTCCGCCCATCTCGATCGCCATGTTGGCGCAGGTCATCCGCCCTGCCATATTCATGGATGAAAACGCTGATCCCCCAAACTCAAGTGCCCGGTAGGTGGCGCCATCCGCCCCGATATCCCCGGCCATTCTGAGGATCAGATCCTTTGGGCCGACCCGCCTGCCAAACGTCCCATCAGCATCCACCCGGATCGTCTCCGGCACCCGGAAATAGAGGGCACCGTACTTGAGGGCAAAGCCCATGTCAGTTGATCCGATTCCGGTGGCAAATGCCCCGACCGCCCCATACATGCAGGTATGCGAATCACTGCCGACGACGATGTCGCCGGGGGCAACCCGCCCCTTCTCGAGAGCAACCTGATGGCAGACACCCTCACGGAGATCATAGTTTTTGATCCCCTGCTCTTCAGCAAACGCACGCATCATCACGTGGTTCTTTGCCGCCGGAATGGAGTCGGCAGGAATCTGGTGATCGAAGAGAAGAATAATCTTCTCCGGATCGAAGACACGCTCCCCTCCCATCTCCCAAAACTGGGTGATGGCAAGAGGTCCGGTGATATCATGGATCATCGCAGCGTCAATGCCTGCCATGACCACGTCACCCGCTCTAATCGTCCTGCCGCACTTCGATGAGAATATCTTCTCAGCAACAGTCATTCCGTTGGCCATAGCTATACATATGGATCTTTTTAATATAGGATAGTTTGTATGAACTGGTGGGGAAGCAGGTTTCCCCTGAAAAACAGAGATATATATGAAGGTCAGAGAAGAGAAGAATCTTCTTCAGGAGCGTTTTTTAAAGATACATTCGAATCGATGCGATCACCTGCCTGAGGGATGCGCGGAGATCAAAATATCCTCCTCATTATCGCATCTATTCAAGGAACCTGAGGAGAGGATGCAGATCAGAATAGCCGATCAGCTGCCCCCGGGACCGCTGCTGCGCCTGATCCCCCCCATAGAACACAAATGATTGTTCGGGCGTATTTCCCGAGAGAGTATTCCAGTAGGTAATCTCCTTGAAATAATCAGCGCTTGCTGTTCTTCCGGATTTGATCTCGACCGGGATGGGCGTCTGCCCGGCATACTCGATAATACAGTCGATTTCATGCCCAGCCTTATCACGCCAGTAGTAGAGGGTAGACTCCCTGCCCCGATTCAGCCTGAATTTTAATAATTCCGTAATGATCAGAGTCTCAAAGAGACCACCTTTCAACGGATGGTACGTGATATCATCGGCAGATTGTATCCCTGCCAGATGGGCTGCAAGTCCCGGATCAGTGAAATAGAGTTTGGGATTCTTTACAAGCCGTTTATTGAAGTTCTTATGGTGGGGGCGTAACCAGAAGATGAGGAGCGATGTCTCAAGAAGGGAAAGCCATTCTTTTGCCGTGTTATGGGTGATACCGCAGTCATCGGCGAGTGAAGAATAGTTGATCACCTGCCCGGAACGATATGCACACATCTTCATGAATGTCTGGAATGTCGAGAGGTTCTGCACCTGTTTCAGGAGGCGAAGATCGCGTTCGATATATGTCTGGATATATGACGAATAAAAATCTCCAGGACGAATTGTGCTGCTGTAGGGGCGGGGAAATAATCCATCATATAGGAGATTCTCATATCGATTTGGTATAATGCCGGCATTGGCAAGCTCCCGCATCGAGAGCGGGAGCAGTTTGATGATCCCAACTCTCCCTGCAAGGGACTGCGATATCCTCTCCATCATAAGGAAGTTCTGGGAGCCGCTCAGGATGAATTGCCCCGGCTTTGTATTCCTGTCAAGAACACCCTGAAGATAGGAGAAGAGCTCTGGAACCCGCTGCACCTCATCAAGAATGGCTCCGGACTCTTCATAATTAGAAAGAAAACCTCTTGGATCCTCCTCTGCAAATGAACGGGTATCAGGATCTTCCAGTAATACATAGGGCAGATCAGGAAATACCGTCTTTACCAGCGTCGTCTTACCCGACTGGCGAGGACCTATCACCGATACAGCTGGAAACCCACGGGCAAGTTCACGAACTTTCTCTTCTGCATCCCGCCTGATCATCGGGCTGGTAGCTCCAGTAGATGTGGACATATTGTAAATGACATTTACAATTTGTCCATATATAACTTCTTCCGATCAGAGATACCTTACCACATCATTACCCATTAATGATTAAGAAAGAGCAGTTGATATAATCCAGAGGCAATCGGGTGAAAAAAGCGATATGACACACTCACGGCTGGAACTAAAGCCCTCCGAGGCAGAAGAGGAGATCAGGAGGATTGCCTCCGCACTCGCTGAATCAGAGACGAGATCCCGCCTTGCCCGCCTGATCACAACAGAGATCCACCGCTATACCCCCCATGACCTGATGAGAATTGCAGCCGCACTCAGGCGAGAGATCCAGAGCCTGCCTCCCCCCTACCGGAAGGCATATGCAGCATCAGCTCATGAGCAGGTATTCGGGACGCACCACCGGATCCTCCTGATGGAACGGGAGGGCAGAATCGATACGCTTCCCGGAGAGATCCCCGATCCTGTCCTCTTTGCAACCTTCTGCCGGATGATGGAGGAGGCATGCCTCGCCCCGGACCGATCCGGCGATGCCCATATGGCTCCGATGGGGAGGCTCCTCTACTATCTCCTTACGGGCTATCTTATCTTTGTTCTCTTCGAATCCGCTCACCCGATCGGCACCCCGTTCCCCGGGGGGATGAAGGTGGAGCTGAAGGGTGGCGTCGTCTGCTGCCCGGTGAGGGAGAAGGAGGATGATGTCCCCTATGCCCTCTGCCGGTTCTGCCCGGCAGAACAATCCTAAACCCGGCAGAGATCCTTCATTCCGAGGAGGACGAGAAGCTTCTCTCCTTCATGAGACTCTTCCGAGACAACAAACGTGATCATCCCGGCATCAGCAAAGAGTTTTGAGACCTCGGAGATCCCGGTGAGAGAGGAGATCAAAAGGAGGATTCTGCCATTTTTTGAGAGGAATGCAGGAGCATCCGCAAGAAACCGCTTAATCGTCTCCCTGCCATCCTCTCCGCCATCAAGGGCATACTCAAACCAGTCATCGATCCGCTCATCCGGCGCTGTCGGCAGGTACGGGGGATTGAAGAGGATCAGGTCAAAGGTTCCGCAGATGCCCGCAAAGAGATCGCACCGGATCACCGGCACTCCACGGCTATGGGCATATGAGGCGGCAAATGGGTTGATATCGGTTGCAACCACCTGTGCCCCGGCATCCTGGAGGTGAGCGGCGATCTCACCGCTCCCGGTTCCGATCTCAAGCACCCGGTCTCCCGGACGAATGATCCTGAGGCCTGCATTCAGGAGGAGAAACGTATCCTCGGCAGGGGAGTAGACCTCGGGCTGTGGAAGAGACATCACTCCTCCCGGTTATTCAGCAGAGAGGGCATTCGCAAGTTCGGCAAACCGCTCAAGAGGGAGGTTCTCGGGCCTCTGGGAGAGCGTCTCGTCATCAAGGGATGCGATCAGGGATTCTATCCGCTCTCTCCCAAAGACACCCGCAGCACTCTTTAGGCAGTTCCGGACCTTCTTTCTCCTCTGCGAGAAGAGGGCACGGACAAGATCGGCATACACCTTCCGATCAGAAATTTCAACTACCGGATCAACCGGCGTGATCTTTACCACCATCGACCAGACTTCAGGAGGGGGCGAGAATGCCTCGGGCGAGAGTTCCAATAACGGCTTCACCTTCGCATACGTCTGCACCATCACCGATAGACGGCTTGTATCGGGGTTTCCTGCAGGGGTCATCATCTTCCGTGCAAACTCCCACTGGTACATCAGTACTGCCACCTCAAAACCGATCTCGAGCAGCCGGAAGGTGATCGGGGATGATGCAGAATAAGGGAGATTGGAGATGACAATATCAAACTCTGGCAGGGCACACCGGGTGGCATCGCCGTGGATGAGGATCAGATCTCCCCGTTCGATCTGATCCGGGAAACGATCCCTGAGATGATCGACTAGTGAAGAATCAAGCTCTACTGCAAGAACGGTTGCACCCCGTTCAAGGAGTGCTTCTGTAAGCACCCCTTTTCCGGGACCAATCTCAAGAACACGCCTTCCTGCAATCGGGACTGCATCTGCGATTCGCAGAATGGCAGAGCCGTCACTCAAAAAATGTTGATCGTGCCGTGCCCTCATCGTGATGTGAAGAGATGGTATTTGACATCATGATCCATCAGCTCTTCCAGGATCCGATCGGCAATCATCCGCTCAGGATGGGGAACTGCCTTGATGCGTGTCCGGATATCCTCAAAGCTTGTAAAGGGGCTTCGATGCCGGGCTTCCAGTATCTCGGTGAGGATCTTCTTCCCGACTCCGGGAAGGAGATGGAGCATATGCAGCTTCAGGCTGATTGGAACGGATTTGTTAAAGAACTCAACAAACCGCTCCTCGTTCTGGCTGACGATCTTCGCGATTGCATAGGGCAGTTCCAGCTTTGCAGTCGCGGTCAGTTCATCATATTTCAGCCTGCGTTTCACACGCTCGACCTTCGGCCGTTCACCATCTCCGATATAAAGCAGTTCGTGAATCTGGATATCCGGGATCTTTGGAATGATCTCTAGAAGTTTGAACTGATCCACACCAACTGCCAGAACAATAGGCTCGCGCTTCAGGATTGGGCGCGGGTCATCCGCATACCCATGTTGAAGTACATCAATCGCTAGCGCTTGACTCTCTTTCTTCTCCGCTCTCATGCTCAAACCACCTATTTCCGAGCTGAAACCAGATCGAGGATTACATCCAGCTCTTCAGGAGTCAGGGTGAACCGTTCTTTTGCATAGATTGCACGAAGTTCATCCCTGTTCCGGGGCATCAGATTCACGATCCTGTATGCGATCTCTGGTTTCATCTTCTCAAGCGCGAGCAGTTCACCAAGAAGTTCTCTTGATGCTTCAGGAGAGAGCTTTGAGAGGTGGTTGACATGTTCGATGCTCTTCCTCAGCTCGTAAGACAGCTCCCTCCCGGCTTCGAGGCGGGCTGCCTCGATCCGGAGGAGATCCTCACGGATCTCTGGAAGGGTGACCCTTTCTTCGCTAACAAATGCCTTAACTTTCATGTCAATCACCAGATATAGTCTATTTAATATTTCTGAGCTTTTAGATGTTGTGGTTTCGCGATGACAACCTTCACCGCATTTCCGTCTGGAACCTCAAGAACCCAGGCACGTCCCCGTGACCCGATGACGGTGCCTGTCTTTCCATGGAATCTCCGGTGTGGCATGCCTTTCTGAATGCTTGGCTCCACAACAATGTGAACCTTCTGCCCCATCTCGAAGTCCTGAATAACCGAGGTGACCGGTGGGAGACCACGTGCTCTGAGTGCTTTCTTAAACTTATATCGAGTCTTTTTCCGTGGACCGTTATGTAGTGCCATGATTACTCCTCTCCTTGCTCCGGCATACCCTCCACCGATACAACATCAAGTGTGTATACCCGTGCAGGGTTGCCGAGGATCTCTGAGAAACTGGGCGTTGTTCTCCCATTATCCCCTGATATGAGTTCTTTGATGTAGAGTCCCGCCTCACCGACCACCTGGATCAGATATTGGCCGTCCTCAACCCCAAGACACCCGATATCGACGACCGTACGTTTCCTGATGAGATCTGCTCTCCGATGGGATACACGCTGAGGGGTGCGTTGATGAATCACCGCCCCATTCAGGGCTTCCAGAGCTTTTTCGACCAGATCCAGGGAAGTATGGCCTTCAATATCGACCAGAATCCTGTATGTTTTATGAGCCTTGTGCGATTTAAGGGTTTCCACCTCACGCCTGCTACTCCAGCGGGAAAGGGCCACTTCGACCCTGCCGGATGCCGATGCATTAATGGCAGACTCAAGTGCGGGAAGATCCACCTTCCGCTGCCGGGGAGCAAGCACCTCCATGATGAATGGGCGGCCGGTACCGATCATGAGTGCATCGATATCCTCACGCCCTGCACCATGGAGGACGAAACCTTCCGCCCCGAAAAGCCCGACTGTCGGCAGACCTATCAGTTCTTCAACCGAATCAGGGTACTGTTTGCCAGTGCCGCCACAGGCATCACATCCGGCGCCATGGCATGCGCGGCAATCCCAGTGAGTCTGGGGGATCCCCCGCTCGAGCTTTTTGTACCTTCCATAGAAGAAGACCGGGGCGATCTGCACCTCCACTGCTTCTTCAGCAATGTTTAAGATCACCGTCACCTCAGGATTCTTCGGATCTCCGCGTCTTCCGGTGAGAGTACCTACCGCCTTCCCAACCTCACGGTTCATCTCGGATTTCAGGGGTTCGGGATCGGTGAGAGAGAAGTCGCTCCAGAGCATCTCTTCTGACTCGGCCATCATCGGCGGAACGCGGGTTCCGATCACAAAAGTCTCGTGATCGATATCCGCTATTGCCCCGGCGACACGCCCGGCCCAGAGATCGATCTCCCTGAAGAGATCGGAGCAGACAAAACAGGTCCCCTCTTCATAGGGGGCAAATCTCTGATTTGTATCCATTGCATGGGCTACACGGAGTGCATGGCCCCTTTCTGCATTGGAGAGCCCGAATGATCGCTTTGCAAAGAGCCTTCCCAGGCAGTGATCGCAGATCGCCCCGTATTCGAGGATGGATCCGACAAGTGGAAGCAATTCGCTCATGCCAGCCTCCGGTCGGCTTCATTTAAGTAGATGGTGATGGTATGGTCGGCATGGAGCACCTGCGGGCCGACAGAGAGTCGCATGAGATCAGCTGTCAGTGCCTCTTCCTCTTCAGTGAAGTTCTGATGATCAGATAAGAGAAGGTTCTCCGGCAGGGAGCTGACAGTCCGGATATCGCCGCCCGATTCATCAAGTACTGCGAAGGGATACTCGGACAAGAGCCTCGCAAGCCCCCCGCGCCTGATGAAAACACCGGGAGAGGATTCGATAAACTCCGACCCACAGATCTTTCCAAGCGCTTTTTTGATCAGGGCACCGGCACTCCGTTCATCAGGATTTAACGATCTGACGGTCTCTCCTTTGAAGAGGATCGTCGTCTCTGGGCCTCCCTTCAGGATGAGATAGCATTCAACATCCCGCCTCAGATCATGTGAGAGAAAGAAAGAGGAGTTGACACAGCGGCAGAGGACATCCATTCTTCCTGCACTGCCGGGCATATCATTTAAGGAAAAACCGGGATCGGTGACGGCACGATGGCCAAGGATAGCAAATCGTCTCATAACAGGCTCCATATGGCATCCCGGAGGAATCTCGTCTCATACCGGGACAATTATACATATCTATATGGATGTACACCAGCTTAATAGAAACGGAATAGGGCAGAACTGCCTGCATCAATGACAGAGAGGAGAGAATCCATGAGTACTTACAAAAAAAGAGATGTTGTCCTGGCACCATTCTCCTTTTATCCGGGCGATCAACCAAAAGTCAGGCCCGCTATTGTGCTTTCAGAAGAATCCGGAGACCTCCTCCTTGCACCCTGTTCGCGAAGGCTGCCGGATTCGCTTTCTGCCATAACAATCGATCTCGATGATTTTGAGGAGGGAGGCCTTGAACTCTTTGAAGAGAGTGTCGTCCTTGTTGCACACCTGACAAAAATGCCGAAGAGAAAGGTTATTTCAAAGAAGGGAAGGCTTACAAAAGAAGCCTTTACGAAAATTGTTCAGAGAGGGTAAGATCCCGGGAAAGAGAGATTATACCAGCTTATCCCCGCCGCCAAACTGCTTCATCATCCGGTTCATCGAGAAACGGCCGCCACCTTTAAAGCCTTTCAGGGCACGCTGCATCATCTTATAGTATTTTATCAGCTCGCGGACATCATCGACAGAGCAGCCCGATCCCATTGCAATCCTGTGTATTCGTGATGTACCAAGGAGCGAAGGGTCATCCATCTCGGAATCGGTCATCGAATCCATCATGATCCGGTACCGTTCCATCTTGACGGAAGTGACATCATAGACCTCGTTTGGCACATTCATACCGCCAAGCGGGAGCATGGAGAGAACCTGCTTCAGGGGACCCATTTTATTCAGGGCTTCAAGCTGTTTGTACATATCCTTGAGTGTGAACTTCCCCTTCATCATCGCATTGACATCGAGCTCGTCCCCACCCATCACTTCTTCGGCACGCTCGACGAGGGCTTTCAGATCCCCCATCCCGAGCATCCTGGATATGAACCCATTTGGATCAAACCGCTCGAGATCGTCGATTGTTTCGCCTGAACCAATAAAGACGATGCTTGAATTCGTCTCGGCAACGGCAGAGAGAGCGCCACCGCCTTTTGCGGTTCCATCCATCTTCGTGATGACAACGCCATCGATCCCGATTGCTTCATGGAACCTCCGTGCCTGATCGCGTGCACCCTGCCCGAGTGCTGCATCGATAACAAGCCAGCGGTGATCGGCTTTGACAACGGCATTGATCTGCATGATCTCTTCGATGAGATCATCTTCAAGTGCATGCCGCCCGGCTGTATCAACGATGACCACCTCGACATCACGAAAGGCAGCCATTCCCTCCTTAACGATCTTCAGGGCATCTTTTTCTTCCGGGTCGCCAAAGATCGGGACATTGATCTTCTGGCAGAGGGTCTGGAGCTGGGCAAATGCGCCTGGCCTGAAGTTATCACAGCAGATGGCACCAACCTTCAACCCTTTTCGCTGGAAGTACCGGCAGAGTTTTCCGGTCGTTGTTGTCTTCCCTGAACCCTGAAGGCCCGCCATCAGGATTGTCTGGGGCCTGAGCGAGACTTCTGTCTCCGGACCCATCATCGAGACGAGTTCCTGGTAGACGATCCTGAGGACATGATCCCGAACCCCCATCCCTTTGGGAGGTTCTTCTTCAAGTGCACGGGTCTTGATGGATTGCGAGAGTGCCATCACCAGCTTGACATTCACATCAGCCTGGATAAGGGCACGCTGGAGATCACGGATAAGCTCGTCAACTGCTGCACGATCAACGACAGCTTTTCCTGCGAGCTTCTTTACAGCATCCTTTAATGAGTTTGAGAGTGAATCAAGCATCAGGCATCTTCCGCTAATATCTCGTTTATGATCAGATCAGGCGTGAAGAGGACGATATCCTCATACTCCTGGCCGACACCCAGGAAGACGAGGGGCTTTCCGATCGTATAGGCGATCGAGATGGCAGATCCGCCCTTCTTATCCATATCAACCTTCGTCAGGATGACACCATCCGCCCCGATCGTCTTTTCAAATTCGGCTGCCCTGACAACCGCATCGTTTCCGGCAGTTGCCTCATCCACATAGAATATGAGATCGGGCTTGAAGATACGCCTGATCTTCTCGAGCTGGCTCATCAGGTTCGCACGGTTATGGAACCTGCCGGCGGTATCGGCGAGGACGACATCGACGTTATGAGCACGGGCATACTCGACGGTATCAAAGAGGACAGCTGATGGATCTGCTCCCTCCTGGTGGTGGATAAGCCGTATTCCAAGCCGATCGGCATGTACCCGGATCTGTTCGATGGCACCGGCACGATAGGTATCGCCAGCCCCGATGACGACAGAGAATCCTTCTCTTCTGAGAAAAGCACCTACTTTTGCAATTGAGGTTGTCTTTCCGGTACCATTGACGCCCGTAAAGAGGATTTTGACAGGCTTCTCATGTGAACGTATGAAGGCTAAAAGATCCAGCCCTTCGCCAAGCACCTCGCGGAGTGCATTCTTCAGGGCGCAAGTCACAATCTCATCAGGGCTCTGCCGGATCTTCCTGTGGTTCCCGACAAGTGAACTTCTCATATGGGCGATGATCGCATCGGTAACCGAAAGTGCAACATCCGACTCAAGAAGGATCATCTCCAGTTCAAAGAGCGGCTCATTGAGATCCTTTTCAGTCAGTATGAACTCCCGTTCCGTGACGAGGGTTTTGACTTTCGAAAAAAAACCATCTTTCTGGGATTTTGTCTCAGGAACGGGTTCTCCAATCCTTTTCCAGGACAACTCACCTGTCCGGCGATCCTCCGGTATGAGTTCTCCCCGGGGAAAAGATTCTTCTCCGGGATGAATCTCCGGTGAAGGAGAGGAGACGGCCGGCGACTCTTCGATATGCTCCTCGATTGAGGCACCAAATCGTGACCGGACATCCCTTAATTTGTTTTTTAAGCCTTCAAACATACTCCGGCATCAGCTCCGGCCGGTAGGTTGTCCCTGACCAGCCTGGTACAGCTGTTCAAGGCGTCCGCCAACCTCTGCCGCCTGAGCCTGGAGCTTCTGAATCGTCTCTGCAAGACGTTTTCCCTGGGCTTCCATCTCGGTGATCCGCTCCTGCATAAAGGAGACGGTCTCGTCATTGGTCTTTCTGACAGAGATATCAGATCCGATAGAAACGAGGACCGAATCGGGATCGATCACCTTTGCAAGGATGGCAGCGCCCCCGCCAAGCGGAAGGAGTGATACAGCATCTGTTGTCTCCTTCAGTCCCCTGAGGGTTTCAATAGAGGTGATCATCTCCATCCTCGCCTGTTCGATAAACTGGAACTGCCGGGAAAAGAGTTCAATCTGTTGATTAAACTCATTCAGGTACATCTGAAGTGCCTGAAACTCCTCTTCAGGTGTCGGAGTACTTTCTTTACTCGCCATTGACACTCTTTATGCTCTCAATTTTGATTAATCTTCTCTCGATGCGGTGTTTACTTCCCATGAGAGTATAGATCCGCTCTTTCGCCTGTGCTTCGTTTGGTGCTGAAATCACCTTGGTGTATGGTTTCCATGCATCACCAATCTTCATCAGACCTGTAATTTCAAATTCTGCTAACTCCATTCAGCTCACCGTAGTAATCCAAATACATCTTCCATCCGTCCGAGTTCAAAACCGGTCGTCTCGCTGCCTGCAATAAACCCTTTCGAGTTTGCAAGAATACCTGCTCCAACCAGATTCGAACCCATGTTGACGGATCCACAGCCGACCGGAAGCGAGGTGAAAGACTCAACCCGTTCGATTTCCTGCGGGGTTGCCCGCGGAGAGAGAAGAATGCCTTTATTTGTTGCAACGGCGGCCATTCCAACGGTTGGAATTCCGGCGATCTGCATCCGCTCAACCGGAACCTTGAGGAAATCACTGATCCGGTCGATCAGCCTGGCAGGCATCTCAGGGTGAACGAGGGCGAACTCATCATTGACCATCATGCAATTGCCAGCGGCATTCATCGTCTCATCCATGAGCAGCACTTCCCCGTACTCCTCAAGCCGCCTCTGCTCCTCACTCCCTATCATGCCGGAGACCACCATACCCCGGCTGTTGCCGGTGATGAGCGATCCGATGATGGATGACCCCTGCAGGAACGTCCGGACGATCTCAACATCCAGAAGCTCCGCTATGGTATTGGCAAACTCATCCGGAACCGTTTCGGGAACAATCGCAAACTCCTCAAATGCCCGGGCAAAAACCCCGATATTCGGATCGCCATTGAGGGACAGGGTATAGTTCATTTCACTCCCCGGCAAGTTCTGCCTGAACCTGACCGTCCGAGAATTTTATCGCACGGACACGGATCTTTGATGGGGGTTTCTGGCTCCCGCACTCCCAGATCTTCTCGTTGATGCTCCGGTCAAGTTTGACGTCTTCACTCTTCATGTGCTTCTGCAGGTATGTCCGGACATCCTTGACAGCAACCTTTGCACGCTTCCATTTGGGAGCGCGTTTTGTATCCCGAAGAGGGATGATGTAGATCTGTTCCTTCTCTGCCTCGACCATTGCTCACACCTTCAGACTGCTGCGTCTCCAGCTGCGCCGCTTTGGATGCGATACAACTGCACGCTTCGTTTTGATCATGACCCATTGCGGAACCCTCCGGTTCTGCTGGGTGGCTTTCGCCATTCGTATCTTTCGACCTTTTGTCAGTTTGCTCATTGGTATTCACCAACCTGATCTATTCTTCTCCCGCAAACGAGAGATTGCTGGTGATTCAGAGGGAAGATTCCGCTCCAGTCGATGCCACGCAGTGTCATCTCCTCACGGATTTCAGCTTCATAATCACCATTTTCTATCATCGAAGTCTCACCATAGACTACGGTGAGCATCCGATCCACAAGGCGTGTTATCTCACGCCTTCCAAATCCAAGAAGGGGGCGTATATAGGAAACCCCCATCCTGTCTTCAAAGCTCTGCACCTCAGACGGGTTCAGCATAGGCACCCGGTCCATGAACCGGGTACCATCGGCGACCACCTCATACTCCTGTGCAAGCGCACAGAGGGACCGTCGGTGAATCTCATTGATTGCCTCATTTGGATACCCACACCGAACGAGTACTCCAATGGCCTCATCAATGAAACCTGACGCAAAGGTTCTCTTTTTCCAGGGCATACCCAGAGCCTCTGCCGCCGCCGCGACTTTAGGAACCTTCCGATCGGGATTGAATACGAACGTGTTCAGCTCTACAGTATAATCCCGCGAGAGCAGGATGGCAGCAAGAGAACTATCTTTCCCACCACTATAGAGCATTCCGACCTTCATCATACCCTTCGGATATTAAAGTCCTTTTTTTGCGGTACCAGTTGTTTGAGGAGCTCTTTGAGCTGTGCATCAGTGATCTTTTTCGTACTTGAGAGCCGACCCTGCTGGGCGAGCATGACAAGCTGCTGTTCAACGCCTCGTGCAAAGTCAGGTTTTGTGAGCTTGATTGTATTTAACCGCTCACGTGCTTCTGGCTCAAGAACCTGCATCAGCACCATCTGGACCTGCTGGTCAATCTGTTGCTGGCGCTGGGCCTCATGCTGTTCTGCCTGCTGCTGTTGTTGCATCTGGGCAAGCCGCCGTTGCCGGAGTTCAGATAACTCATCGTCTCCCATGTACACATCACCTCAATACTTCCCGATTCCCGGTGCTGCTTCTGCAACCTCTGCTTTGAGGCTGTATGCAACATTATCCAGGAATGATCGGCCGGCTGGCGAGACCTGTCGGCCTCCTGTTGCCTTCTCAAGGAGACCGGCTGCTTCGAGCTGCTGGAAAAGTTTCCGTGCAATCGAGCCGCTCCCCTTTCTGAACCGGGATGGGCGGGAACCCCTGTTCTGGGCCCCACCATAGATTGATCTCATTCTCTCCACTCCGACCGGTCCATCAACATAGACACGGCGCAGCACTGCTGCTGCACGGATATGCCACCAGTCGGTGTTCTCCGGTGGCATCTGCTTATGAACTCCCGTCTTGACATACTCTGCCCATGATGGTGCCTGGATCTCGGGTTTACCCTTGAGTTCCTCTGCAACCTTCCTGATAAGGAGTTCTGCCGGGATATCAAATACTGTAGTCATGTTCTATTCCTCACTGTTGTGGTTCACTAACAGTCTTTACGTATAGGGCGGAACAGCAGATATAAATTTCTGGATGAAAAGGAGAGTCAGGGCAGGTGGAGCCTACCCACGTTTCTTTGCAATGACCATTGTCCTGCCGCGGGTTGTGACCACCACACCACCCGTTCCATCCACCACTGTGAGGGGATCCATCGGGGCATTCTTCAGCCATTTGATCTTAATCATTTCTCTTACCTCAAGCTGGGCGCGGATCTCACTGGTAACCTCCGGCGTCACCCCATGTTTTCCCACCCAGATCGTCGGCTTTAATGTCTGGATTCCTGATTTATCATACTTTATTGGCATCGTGCTTCACCACCGGATAGCGTTTTCTCTGGCCGCATGCAAGGCAGGTCATAATAACCCTGCCATGCTGAATCCTGATCCTTGAGTTAATACCCGGTCTCAGGAGGGAATGGCAGTGTGCGCAGAACAAACGCCGGAATCGCTTCGGGATACGGATCCTCTGTTTCATGGCAATCCTCTTTGCGATCAGGATACAACGGCGTGAGCGCTCAGAATCTTCATCGGCCCACTTTGTTGCATTCTCAAAGAGGATCTCGATCCGCTCACGGGCGATCTTCTTTCCATTTCCAAAACGATTTTTCTCTCCCATCTCAGGCGCTCCGGGATCTCTCTTTATGCAAATCAGAATCCAGCCTGATCACCGCCCTCCCAAGGATCCGGAGATAATCCTCGCAGAAGAGCGAAACAGCCTCGGGGAGGGCGATATGCTCTTCAAGAAGGATACGCTCGGCGAGGCTTCCGGGATCATCATCATCCAGGACAGGAACTGCTCTCTGGAGGATCACCGGTCCGCTATCTGTTCCTTCATCTACAAAGTGAACGGTGCAGCCGGAGATCTTCACCCCGTATGCAAGTGCCTGCCCCTGCGCATCAAGACCCGGAAACGAAGGAAGAAGCGAGGGATGGATATTGATGATCCGGCCTGCATACTCCCTGATAATGGATGATCCCAGGATCTTCATGTACCCTGCGAGGACCACAAGATCCGGGGCAAGAGACCTGAGAGTGCTGATAACTTCCTCTTCGTACTCACCTTTTGTCGAAAATCCGGAATAATCTATGGTAAAGACCGGTATCCCGAACTCCTCTGCACGGACAGCAGCCAGCGTTTCCCTCCGATCGACGATCAGCCCTACACACCGCCCATTGATCATGCCTCGCGCTATCGCTGAGGCGACAGCCTGAAAGTTTGAACCACGGCCTGACGCAAGCATGACGATGCGTTTCATGGGAATATATGGGAAGGCTCTACCGATAATACTGATCAGTTCTCCGGAAGAGATTCGAGTGTAAGCTTGACCTTCAGGATCTGCCTCCCCCTCATCTGTGTGACCGTGAGCCGCCCGTTCACCTCAGGGATGACGATGGATTCACCGATATGGGGGATTCTCCCAAGCCGGGTGAAGACGAGGCCCCCGACCGTCTCATAGTTATCCGGCTCAAGCGGAAGGGGGATGGGGATGGAATTGTTGATATCCTCAACCCATCCCTGCGCATCTATCAGATAGGTGCCGTTTCCCATATCCTGAATCTCATCCTCCTCGATATCAAACTCATCCAGGATGTCGCCCACAAGCTCTTCCAGAATGTCCTCGATTGACACCACCCCTGAGAAGACACCATACTCATCGAGGATGATCGCAAGATGAGACTGCTTGAACTGGAGCTCTTTTAAGAGATCGTCAATCTTCTTGGATTCAGGTACAAAGTAGACATCATGAATCATATCGGGGATAGAAACATCGGGAACACCGCTGTGGATCGCCCGGAATACATCCTTCACATTCAGGATGCCGATGATGTTTTCACCCTCGCCATGATACACAGGCAGGCGTGAGAAACCGGTCTCATGGAAGATATCCAGCGCCTCATTCAGGTTTGTGGAATCCTCAATCATCACCACATCGGGCCGGGGAGTCATCACCTCGCGTGCAATTGTATCACCGAAGCGGAAGACGGAATGGAGCATTGCACGCTCATTCTCTTCGATTACACCGCTCTCTTCACCGACATCGATCCATTCCTTGATCTCCTCCTCGGTGACCCCGTGCTGGAGTAAAAGATCCTCATCGGTTGTGCTCACCCGCCTGATCCGGTCATAGATCCAGAGGATGGGAGAGAATATCTTCTCAAGAAACAGGATCGGACGAGCGACAAAAAGGGCAAATGAATCGACGCGCTTCGAGGCATAGGTCTTTGGCCCGATCTCGCCAATGACGAGCATCAGGATAACGACAACTCCTGTGGCAATCCCAACTCCCGCATCCCCAAAGTAATCGATTGCGATTGCAGTTGCAATCGCCGCTGCCGAGACATTGGCGATGTTATTTCCGATCAGGATTGTGATCAGCAGGTGATCGGTATTCTCTTTGAGCAGTGCCAGAGCCATGGCACTTCTCGTGCCTTCAGCAAAAAGTGTTCTTACTTTTGCCCGCGTTATTGCGATCAGGGCCACTTCTGAACCCGAAAAAAAAGCAGAGAGTAAGAGGCAGACAAAAAAGAGGATGAAGTGAAGTCCATCAGCCGCCATGGTACACTCACTCCCAACCGCTGATTTGAGATGAAGTATCGTTCATAGGCGATTCGTATCTATCAATCAATTGAAGTCTGTAATGATAAATGTACTCCTTTGTGCCATGCATTTTGGAATTGTTCCGCCTCACCGGCAATGAGTGCACACTTCTCCCGGTAGCTGAGCCTGTCCGGGAGAGCGAGATCCTCGATCTCAAAGATGACCGGGCCATCATATTCAACAGATGCAAGAATTCTGACTAATCCCTCCATTTTTTCTGTCCCGCCGAGGGGTGCATGCATGAGCTCTGGCGAGCCGTAGCTGGCATGGATGTTCCTGATCCGATCATAATTCAGCCTGGCGAACTCTTCAGCCAGCTCCTCCCCCCCGATGCAGGCATGCGCATAGTCAAAGGTGAAGGAGAGATGCGGGTACTCATCAAGCGCATCCCGCATCGCCTCAGGTGTTGAGAGGAGGCTGTTTATTCTCGGCTCCATATTTTCGATGGCAACCGCAACAGAGAGCCCGCGTGACGCTGCCTCAACTGCCTCCATGTAGATTGCAAACCTATGCATATCCGCCCGGCTCGGGGGACGTTTTGCGGTCCTTCTGCCGGGATGGATGGTGATCACCTCTGCCCCGATATCATCTGCTGTCAGAATCGCCGAGCAGACGGCATCAACCGATACAGCCGCCACCTCCGGGTTAATTGAAACCGGATTGAGATCGAGGGTGGGAGCATGGACGGTAACCGGGGAGAGGGAGGGGAATTCGTCAAGAGCATTTTTCAGTTCAGATATATTCCTGCCGGTTGTCCAGAAAGAGGGGGTTTCGAGCCAGAACTCAACCGTATCAAGCCCGGCACCACGGATACCGGAGAAGATTGAGGCAAGGGCATATTCATGAAAGAACATGCTTGATACACCGGTTCGCAGCATACGCAGTTTCTTCTCATCCCGCCACAAATAGATTCCTATGCCCGGTGAAGAACAGGCAACCCTGGTTTCAGGCGATCCTGAGGTTATCACAGTGCAGGATCTCACCCGGATCATCAGGGAGGAGCTTGATACCCCTCTGCTACGCGGCATTTCGGTCAGGGGTGAGGTAACAAACTACCGTCTCCATTCATCAGGACATATGTACTTCACCCTCTCAGAGAAGAACAGCGATGGGGATGCCGCAATCGACTGTGTCATCTGGAGACGATCAGCAGTCCGGGTATCACCTCCTCCTGAGAACGGGATGGATGTGATCGTGAATGGGTATGTTGACTTCTATCCTCCTTATGGCAAGACCCAGTTTATCGGAGAGAGCGTAATCCATGCGGGGGCCGGAGGAAAATTCATTCTTCTGGAGCAGTGGAAGCGTGAACTTTCAGCAGAAGGTTGTTTTGCAGCTGAAACAAAAAAACCGATCCCGCAGTATCCCCTCCGTGTCGGCGTCGTTACGTCCCCGACAGGAGCAGTGCTTCAGGATATCAGGAATGTCCTCTCCCGAAGGTTTCCGCTTGATCTGATCATTTCACCGACCCAGGTGCAGGGGGAGTATGCGCACCTGGATATTGCAGAGGCAATCCGGCGGATCGACGGGCATGCGGATGTGATCATTGTTGCACGCGGCGGAGGGAGTTTTGAAGACCTCTTTGCATTTAATCATCCGGATGTGATCCGGGCGATTGCGTCATGCAGAACCCCCATCGTCTCCGCTATCGGGCACGAGGTCGATGTGACACTTGCCGATCTTGCAAGTGATCTGCGGGCGCCGACACCGTCAGCTGCCGCAGAACTTATCGTGCCCGATCGGGTCACCCTCCTGCGGGAGCATACTGAAGCACGATCGGCACTACAGAACCTTATTCTTGACCGTCTGGAGAAACGTGGACTCGAACTTGAAGAGATCCGGCTCAGGATAGAGAGTCGGAGGATAAAACGGCGGATCAGCGATATGAAACAGGCTTCCGCCGAGCTTCTTGAACGACTCCAACAGGCGATAGCCAGAAAGATCGCACAACAGAGAAGTAATCTTGCCCTGTATACAGCAGAGATCCGATCGGCAGATCTGAGGGCTCCGCTTCGGAGGGGATATGCCCTCATCCTTGCAGATGGAGAGATGATCCGATCGGTTAATCTGCTCGCGAAGGGTGATTTGGTGACGATCTATCTCCAGGATGGTGAGATGGACGCAACAATTACAGAGGTACGCCATGACAGAGACGTATGAAGAGATGGTTACACGGCTCCGTGATATTACACGAAGACTTGAAGATCCGGATACTCCCCTCGATGAGAGTGTCAGGCTCTATAAAGATGGAATTGAACTGATCAAAAAATGTGAAGACTACCTGACACAGGCTGAACTCCGCATCCTTGAGATTGCTGAAGAGTGATCCCGATCACTCCTCGCGGCTTGCGGTCATAATAACAATCATCTCCGCCCCGCCAGAGAGGATCTCAATGAGTTCGCGTGGCAGTGTCCGTGCAACATAATCCGATCCAATCCCAATAGTGCGCCCACAGACAAAATCACTCCTCCGCCAGACGAGATCGGTCGGATGATCGAATGTCATCTGCGATGAGCCACGGGATCTGATCTCACAGGTAGTGTCTCCTGCCCGAAGGTGTGTTGTCAGGATAGCGCGATCATCCGCAAGGAGGGAACAGAAGTCATCGGCAAGATCCAGAGCCCCCTTATCTGCCGATACCCCGATGATACAATCGCCCTGCAAAGAGAGTTCATCCTCGCAGGTGATCTCAAATGTGGTCCTGTGAGTGCCCCTGACATGCGGATGTCCATGGCAGGTGATCACTTCTTTGATCTCCATTGTTTATGATGTCTGCACACAATCTAATAGAGTATGTCGATATCAGTAAAATGTCCGGTCTGTGGGGAAGAGACCGATCATGAGATCCTTCGTGACGGTGAGCCTGCCACAGTTCAATGCTCTGAATGCAGCCATATACACCGCTCTGCAATAAAAATACCAAAAGTAATTGAGATACGGGCGATCATCAGCAGTGAAGGAGAATCCAGGCAGGGGACGATTGAACTGACCGATGATGAGATCGTCGAGGTCGGCAATACGTACGTTGCGGATGTGGGAGACGACATCTTTGGTGTGGAGGTGACCGGGGTCGAACTCGGGCCTGCGCGCAGAATGAGAGCCAATACGCGTGATATAACCTGTATATGGACACGGGTCATAGATTCAGTGATCATCCGTGCCTCCCTTCACAAAGGGGCGGTGACCTACCCCCTGTACGAAAAAGTCGAGGGTGAGACGGTCTATACTATCGGGGAGATTGCCTCTGTCGGGGGCCGGCAGTTCCGCGTGACACGGATCAAGCTCCGGGATGGCGCTGTCGTCAGAAAGCCCGGATCATATGCTGAAGCTCGTTTTATCAAGCGTGTCTATGGGGAACGATCATAAATACTTTTTCAGGAGAGCTGAGAACTCCTCCTGATGAAGGACACCCTCCACCTTCTCCACCACTTGATCATCACTGAAGATGATCGTCGTCGGAGTCACCTTCAACGAATACCTGCTGATATAATCCGGCTGCTCTTTTGCATTGATCGATTCGATAGAGACCGAAAGGGCTGCCTCTACTTCTGCGTTAATCGATTCCTGCTCAAGGCACCCCATACACCCATCCTGATAAAAGGAGAGAATCTTCACTGACATGATGGAGATTCTTGGGATTTGAGATAAAAAAGGTATTGGATCTAAGAGATTGCTGTTACCGAGTTGATGGTGACGACAGCATAGGAGTACCCATACCTGATGAGCACCGTCTCATCGGTCTTCTCTTTGATAAATGCAAATCGCAACTTGACATCAGGCTCTGCATCATCCAGAGCTATCTGCGGTGAGTCGGCAAAACCGAGGATGATCATATCTCCGACAGAGAGCTCATCAAAGGGATAGCCCATCTCCCCCATCTGTTCTTCTGTTAATTCTCTTTCAAATGGATTCTCCGGGCTTTCGATAGCAAAGGGGACAACAACACGATCACGTTCCTTGTATCCGATTGGAGCAGAGGTGATCTCCTGGAACTCGGTCATGAATAAGCCGAAAGGCTCCATTTTGCCGTACTTGTGAGGGATTCCGATCATATCGTCTGGGAGGCTGTACCCGGCCGAGACCTCAATCGGGCCGGAGAGATATACAAAATTCCCAGCCTCTTCCGCCTCTGTAGCGACAACTTCCAGAGTGGTCAGGACAGGAATATCATTCTCATTATAGATGGTATAATCAATTACAACCAGATCACCGGGCTGAACAGTTCTCATCCCGCCAATCCATGCCGTTCCAAGGAGGGAAGCTGCCATCATGACGGCGAAGAGGACAGCAATTGAAATTGCCCCCACTTTGGTCCAGTTGATGGGATCAGCCTGTTTCTTCTCCCGTGATGTCTTTCTCTGCGGTGCCATTATGATGAACATGTTGTTCTCCGGAGTGTAAAGCGTTTGTGAAGCAGATCACCGGTTACGATTCATCTCAGTCGATGCTGATTGAATTTAATTATATTATTAATTAATAAATTATTTTTACATAAAAATCCAAAACAGTTATCAGGTCTTTTAACAAGGATTACCTAAACAGGGTGAAGCAATTCTTCTGCGACCCGGTAAGGATGCATAATTATTGATTGGTTCATGTTGTGTATGTGGAACGATGATTGAAGAGTACAGTAATCCATTGACAGGAGGTGTCTGATGGGAGATGACTATGAACCTGAAATCTTAATTGAAGTACAAAACCTCTCAAAAATATTTGGAAGCAAGCCGGAGAAGGCACTCCGGATGCTCAGGGACGGGAAGACAAAGAACGAAATTCTTGAAAAGACCGGCCAGACCGTCGGGCTGAATAACATCTCGTTTCAGGTATTCAAAGGGGAGATATTCGTCCTGATGGGCCTCTCGGGGTGCGGAAAATCAACGCTTCTTCGGTGTTTAAACCGTCTCATCGACCCGACTGTTGGGAGTATCGTCATCAATGGGAATGATGTTGTGACGATGAATGAGGATGAGATCAGGGATTTCCGGAGAAAGCAGGCCGGAATGATCTTCCAGAATTTTGCACTCCTCCCGCATAAAACCGTCCTCGACAATGTTGCATTCGGCCTTGAAATTCAGGGAATGGCACTTGAAGAGCGGCATGCAAAAGCAGCTGAGGCACTGAAACTGGTCGGGCTTGCCGGATATGAGCAGAGCATGCCCGATCAACTCTCGGGGGGGATGAAGCAACGGGTGGGGCTTGCCCGTGCACTCGCAAGCGATGCCGAAATCCTGCTGATGGATGAGGCATTCAGTGCACTTGATCCATTGATCCGGAGAGATATGCAGGATGAGCTGATCGAACTTCAGGAGCGGCTGAATAAGACGATCATCTTTGTCACCCACGATCTCGATGAAGCACTGAAGCTTGGAAGCCGCATTGCACTGATGAAGGATGGAAAGATCATCCAGGTCGGAACGTCTGAGGAGATCCTGATGAACCCAAGCAACGACTATGTCGAGCGGTTCGTTGCCGATGTCGATATGACCAGGGTGCTGACCGCACAGGATGTGATGAAGAAGGCGGATCCGGTCATCTCATGCAGGAGCGGGCCGCGTCTTGCTGCACGCCTGATGAAAGAATATGGTATATCAAGCCTCTTTGTCGTGACACAGCACCGCCTGCTGAAGGGAATTGTCTTAATCGACGATGTTGTGGAGGCGGTAAAAAAAGATCATACGACCCTTGAAGAGATCGTTGTCAATGATCTTACAATAATCGATCTCACAACTCCGCTTGGTGATATTATCCCGATCATTGCCGATAGTAAATATCCACTCCCGGTCGTTGATCAGGACGGCAAACTGAAAGGGATCATCGTGAGAGGATCGGTCCTCTCGGCATTAGCACGAAAGGAGAGTGAGCCAATTGTCGCTTAATTATTCAATCGATCTTCCAAAAATCCCAATCGGACAGTTTGTATCCGATATCGTCGACTGGATTGAGGCGAACCTCGGGTGGCTGCTGGACGGGATCACTGCAGTTCTCCGATTCCTCTTAAACGGCTTCCAGGATATCCTGACATTGCTCCCGCCGCTTGTAATGATCCCGATTCTGGGTATCCTCATCTTCCTGATCACCCGGAGAGATGTACGGCTCTCGCTCCTGAGCATTGCCGGACTGCTCCTGATCTGGAACCTCCAGCTCTGGAGCCATGCGATGATGACGCTTGCACTCGTCCTTGCATCAACCATCATCGCCCTGTTGATCGGGATACCGATCGGCATCCTTGCAGCAAGCAATGACTCTGTCAATGCTGTTGTCAGGGTGCTCCTCGACTTCATGCAGACGATGCCATCATTCGTCTACCTGATCCCGGCAGTCATCTTCTTCAGCCTTGGAAATGTGCCAGGCATGATCGCAACGGTTGTCTTCGCAATGCCGCCTGCAATCCGCCTGACCAACCTTGGAATCAGGCAGATCCCAATCGAGCTTATTGAAGTGTCAGATGCCTTTGGCGCAACACCCAGGCAGAAGCTGATCAAGGTGCAGCTGCCGGTTGCTCTCCCGACGATCATGGCAGGGGTCAACCAGTGTATCATGCTCGCCCTCTCGATGGTCGTCATTGCATCGATGATCGGAGCAGGCGGTCTTGGGTACCAGGTGCTTGTTGGCATCCAGCGGGTGAATATCGCCATGGGCTTTGAGGCAGGGCTTGCAATTGTGATCATCGCCATCATTCTTGACCGGATAACCCAGGGCCTGATTAAATCTGAGAAGGCGCGGGAATGAAGATATGGGCTCCATTTCATAATAATATATAAACATACTCAAAAACTTTTTTCACATATTAGCCACAAAAGTTCAACTGGTCTCTCTAAAGATTTAGTTAGATTTCAAACAATTAAAAAGGATGGTGAATGAATGATTACAAAGAAACTGTTTATCTCACTTTTTGCAGGGCTAATGCTCTGCACCGCACTCCTCGCAGCAGGGTGTGTCGGCGAGACAACCGAACCTCAGAAGGAGATCTCAATCGGCTATGTCACCTGGGACTGTGCAATTGCCAGCACCCATGTAATGCAGGAAGTCTTTGAGGAAGCCGGATATAAGGTAACCCTTATCGCAGTAGATGCAGGACCCCTCTATGCAGGGCTTGCACGCGGCGATATCGACTTCACAACAACTGCCTGGCTCCCCCATACCCACAGCATGTACTGGGAAGAGTATGGTGACCGGCTCGATTATGTCCAGAAGAACATTCCAGGAGATGCCAGAATCGGTCTTGTTGTTCCACAGTATGTGACCATCGACTCAATTGAGGAGATGAACGCTGTCGCAGACAAGTTCGATGGAAAGATCATCGGTATTGAGCCCGGTGCAGGTATCATGCAGGCAACTGAAGATGCAATCGTCGAATACGGTCTGAATTACGAGCTTGTAGCATCCAGCAGTGCCGGAATGGCAGCCGAACTCCGTTCCGCATATAATAATGAGGAATGGATTGTCGTCACAGGATGGGCACCACACTGGAAATTCGGCAGGTTCGACCTGAAGTTCCTTGATGATCCAAAAGGTATATATGGTGAGGCAGAAGATGTCGTCACTGTGGCACGCAGCGGCCTGAAGACAGATGATCCTGAAGCATACGCGATCCTTGAGCGGTTCCAGTGGAGTGCTGTGGACATTGCAGAAGTGATGACCAGCATCGAAGAGGGTGTCCCTGACAGAGAGGCCGCCCGTGCCTGGATCACAGCAAATCCCGACAAAGCCAGCTACTGGATTAACGGGTAAAACCGAAGAGAGGGGTGATTTAATTCCCCAAATAACGCTTTTTTTCAATTTTTGCTCAAAAATGAGGAAAAGCCTGTTTTTCTGAGCTCTGATAACTCAATCTGAATGTTGGAAACAATCATGACCTTCTGATCATCCGGAAAGGTCAGCATATTTCTTAAACCAGCAATAAACCCCGATAATTGAAAGACACTGAGTGGCGAATCCTTTTTATTCTGATACAATTATAGGGTTATATATGAAGAAAAAATGGCAGATGACCTGCATTATCTGTATAATCATCATACTCTCATCTCTCATATTCACAACACCCGTTACAGCCAGAACGCCTACAATTAATGTAATAGAGAGAGGCGATATGCTATTCGTGTACGAAAGAGGATTGGACCTGACTAATCTTCGGGATGCTGGCAATAATCCCGTATCCTCACTGAGACGATATCATGATGATGATCCGGATAAAGCGTTTCTCTCTGAGATCCAAATCTCAGATGACACCAATGTGAATGTACTTGATTCAGAAGTTGCCGGTCGCTATGGAATATATTATGCATACAATTCAACCGTCGCTGTCGAACGATCTCGATACGTACTAATTGAAAAGCCGACTTTATCAGTTGACGTCGTGCTCGGAAACCCTTATCATTACGAGTCTGCTGCAAAATTAAGCAGGATACCCGATACTACAAAGTTGGCCATTCAAATTATCAGCCCCAACGTTGGTGCTTCCTATCGAGTTGGAACAAAATATTATGCACAGGTTGATATTATCCTCACAGGTCCGGGCGGTTCAGAAAGAATGATCATCGGAAATTCCGATCTCAGTGCAATTAATCTGACAGGTACAGAGACATATTCGGATACCGATGCTGCAAGAGGTACATTCACGCTCAACGATATGGGTGTTGGTCGATATGAAGTACAGGCGCGATGGAGAAAACCACAAGGGTTTGCCAATTATGCAGAAGACTCAAATATCGTCAGTTTCAACATTGGAGCATTCACACCGGCACCAACTCCAACTGCAACTCCAATACCAACAACCCCGGAGCCAACACCCACACCACTATCCACGCCGACGGTCAAACCGGTAACACCTGGGTCGACACCGGCTCCAACACAAACACCAGAACCAGTGACACCGGAGCCGACGCCTGCACCCTCAGCGCTGATAGTGCCACTGGTTGCATTCGCCCTGATACTCTTCTCCGCATATTGGAGAGGCAGGGAATAATGTCATTTCATTTGAAAATGCATGGGAACACCCATCATTTTCATCTTGTATGCCTGTTGCCCCTGGTGGCATCATAAGCGTTTTTCTTCTTCTGATCCAGCACCGCATTCAGGATCAACTCTACTGCATGGAGAGTTCCCTCAACCCCTGCAAGGGGACGGCTGCCAAGCATGATATGCCCCCTGTTCGGGGGAGTGATCCCGGCAAATGCCGCATCGGGAAGGATGCGGGCTTCATAGGACGATCCAATCACCAGATCGTATGCATCCCGGCAGAGGGCTGATCTGATCTGATCGTAATCAGTTATACCCGGAGAGTCTGTTGCATTCCTTGGAAGGATGAGTGGTTGCTCTGATCCGAGATACCTCACAAGGAGTTCTGCAAAGAATGCTGCATACCCGGACTGTGCACAGAGTGCGGCAACAGGGGGATCGTTCCTTCGCAGGTACTTCTCACAAGCGGCAATAACCATCTCTTCAGCCCTCTCACACTCTTCAAGAACCGGTGTTGGATCTGCACCGGGGATCGTATCAGCTGCATCCGTCAGGGTCTGCTTCAGGGAGGAGAGCCCAAGGAGCGAGCCGCAGGAACGCCCAAGCGGAGCTGTATAATCAGGATTTGCCGTAACCGTCATCGGTGCGGCATTCCTGAGCGATTTCAACTGATCATGTGAGAGGATCACTCCGGCCGGTATCCCGGCCATCGCAAGAATTCGTTTTGATTCATGCATATTCCCACGCCAGAAGGGATCGAGGAGGCAGATCCCCCCAAGATTCACCCCGGTAGCTGTAATCTCTGCCTCCTTCAGGAGTGTTTCGGCTGCCAGTGTAAATCCGGCTTCGGCATCTCCGAGAAAACCAGGAGAATCAACAATGAGAACGGGAAGATCGTCCAGTTCCGAGGCAAGATCCTCACCCATCAGCGCAGGAACACAGGAGTTGACGACTGCCACCCGTCCGGCTCCCCCATCCAGAACCTCCGAGACAACTGACCGGAGGCGGGCACCTGTTCCAAAGATCACCTCATCATGCAGGATAAAGGAACCATGAAGCGGTCTCTTGACGAGCGATTTCGGGTAATAATAACAGCCGCTTGAGCCATGAATCACAACCGCAAGGTCGCCAAATCCAGCCAGAAAAGAGACTGCACCGGTAAGGGCACAGGGCCAGACAGGGTTTGTACATTCAGGCACGGGAAAGACTCCTCCTCCATGAGTTGAGCATTCGCCTGGTTCCGGCGATTCCAACAGGTGGATCATAGGGCAGGGGAAGGAGATGGCTACCTGACACCTCTTTCATCTGAAGTGCTCCGAGTGCAGATTCAGCTGCAAAAACCGTTTGTGGATCTGCACCTGTTCTATTCAGCCGGACGGACTCGCACCGGAGATCATCGAAGCTGCTATAGAGGTCACTGATCAGCCCTTCTTCATCCCGGAGTGCCGAACCGGGATCGATTCCGGTACATGCTCCAAGTTGCTTGAGGAAAGCAGAAGTACCATCCGTTCCAACCGGAAAACCGGGGATGATGGGGATATGAAAGCGGCTGCCCAGGATGGAGCCGACCGGCTGGAGTGATGATTCACGCAGGATAGCCATCGGTGCGGAGCCGATCTTCTGGCAGTCTGAAACAGACGAATGCCGGACGAACCGGATGCCGGGAGCAAGATCAAGGAGGGAGAGGAGTCGGGTGATCTCATTAAAATTTTCTTCTGCCTCGTATTCGAGATTCTTCTCCCCGACAATCAAAATTTCTTCACCTGCTCTTTCTCCGGTCTCATCTGCAAGATTGAGAAGGGCAGCAAGAGCGTTTCGAATTCCCTCGGAGAAACCTCCCCCGAGAAAACCAGCACCGGGAATATAAATGACCGGCACACCCCGCTTCTGCCTGCAGAGTGCGGCAGTGTCATCGCCGATCGTGTCGGCAATGCAGGTGGATACAACACATATCAGAGAGGGATCCCGTGCTTCTGCGGCATCCAGCGCATCCAGCAGTGCTTGTTCACCGCCAAATATTACCTCCTCCTCGTTGATATTACTCGAGAGAAAGCAGGGGATCTTCACCTCATCGATCTCGGCTAACGAGGCATGCAGGAGTGAGGCATTGTGGTGAGTACACCCTGAAGGGCCATGGATCACCGTCACTGCATCTTCCAGAAAACCGGTCACCGAGAGGACACCCGTTAAGGTGCAGCCCTCACTCCTTGAGATATCGATAGGCGAGCGATTCAAGATCATCGATTGATAGTGGTGTCGGAATTGAGAACTCCGTATTCAGAAGAATGGCCTCTGCACAGCCCCGGTAGACCTCGGCCTGGGGTGAAGCCGGAGCATACTCGATCACGGTCTTCTTATTCAGTTCAGCCTGTGTGACGGTTTTTGACCGGGGAATGAATGCAATCATCTGCGATCCTATTGCTTCTGCAAACTCAGAGATCAGCTCATCCTCGCATTCGATATTCTTCCCATTGCCGATCACACCGGCAAGCCGGACTTTGCTCCGCTTATTTGCACTGAGACGGGAGATCGCTTTTGCAATATTGTTTGCCGCATAGAGGCTCATCAGCTCTCCCGAAGTGACAAGATAGACCTCTTCTGCATATCCTTCCCGCATCGGCATTGCAAACCCGCCACAGACGACATCACCCAGCACATCATAGACGATCAGATCCCCTCTCAACGCACCGAGCTTCTCGAGGAGCTGGAAGGTTGCGATGATACCACGCCCGGCACAGCCGATACCAGGCTCGGGCCCTCCCGCTTCGACACATCGCACTCCCGAATATCCCGGATAGATCACATCGGAGACGGTCAGATCCGTCTTATGTTCCCGAATCAGGTCAAGAACGGTCGGGATCACGCGGCCATTCATCAGCATCCTGGTACTGTCATGTTTTGGATCGCAGCCGATCTGAAGCACATCCAGCCCTTTGTCGGCCCATGCCGCCGAAAGGTTTGCCGAGGTTGTTGATTTTCCAATACCACCCTTTCCATAGAGGGCAATCTGTCTCATCACTCTGATATTGGAGTTTGTGAACTAAAGAAGTTGTGATAACTTCACCCTGATTGAAAAAAGATCAGGCCCGATCAAAGCCCTTCGCAACCCCAACGATTAAGACAACAACCGGGATCACTTCCAGCCTTCCAAGCCACATCAGAAGAATAAATAAGATCTTTCCTCCATCTGATATATCTGAGGATATATGCCCTGTGGAGATGCCATTGTTACAGATTGCAGTGATCACATCAAAGATCACATGGCTTGAATCATATCCGGGCCCTTCAAACTGGAGGATCAGGATGGTGCTTGCGAAGATGATGACGAGGTAGAGGACGATGACGAGCATATTCTTTGAGACCTCGTACTCGGCGATCATCTTCGGAATACTCCGCCCCTCATGCCGGAACGGGATGACTGCACGGCCCGAGATGAAGATCCGCCTGAACCACCAGACAAGCCCTTCATAACAGATGATGGCCCGCCCAAGTTTGATACCTCCGGCAGTGCTCCCTGTTGATCCGCCGATCACCATCAGGGATGCAAGGAAGAGGATCGTCGCATGCGGCCAGAGCGAGGGATCGGTATTCTGGAAACCTGTGCTTGTCGCTGCTGATACCGTCATGAAGAGGGCCTGCCGGAGGGAATCGGAGATCGGGAAGGAGGCGATCCTGGTGAGATCATAGGTTACAACCAGTATCCCGACAGCGATGATTGAGAAGAGCAGGAATGGCTGGAGATCCCGATAGAAGGCTAAGATCCGTTTTGCATAGATCATGAAATAGAGCTTGAAGGGAAGTGCTCCCGCAATCATGATCGGGATGAGGGCAAGCTCCATAAATGGATTATTATAATGGGCGATCCCGCCATCGTACATGGTAAAGCCGCCGGTTGCGATTGCGACAAGGGAGAGATTCAGTGCATCCCATAAGGAGACCCCTGAAAGCATCACAAGGCCAACCCCTGCGAGTGTCAGGATGACGTATATCTTCCACATCTGGACTGCGGTGTCGACGACACTCGGCATGAGCGCCTCAGATCGCGCTTCCGAGCGGTAGAGCTCCTTCTGGACAAGCCCTGAGCGATGCACCATCGTCACGGTGAAGGCAACGATACCCATCCCGCCAAGCCACTGCATGAAGGATCGCCAGAAGAGGATCGTTTTTGGGAAGTCATCAAGGCCGGATGCCATCGTCAGGCCGGTGGTTGTCCATCCTGACATCGCTTCAAAGACACAGTCAATATAGGGCATTCCACATACGATATAGAATGGGATTGCCCCAATCAGGGAGGAGATGAGCCAGATCATCGCAACTGCGCTGAGTGCCACCGAGAGCCGGGCCTGTTTATTTGAATGGGGGATGGTTCGTAAAAAGCTGCCCAGGATAAAGAATATAAGCGGAACAAGTGCCATCGGAAGGAAGACATGCCATTCCGAATAGATGATCGCAACAATCAGTGGAACGGATGAGGCAAGAGCCAGAAACTGGAGGATTGCCCCGATATCACGGGCGATGATCGCAAAATGCTCGGTCCGATCCATAGTGCATCAGTGATTACCTTTGCTCTGTTAAAAAGATGCACTGCTCAGACTGGAGATTCGGTGAGAGAACACTGGCGGCAGATAATCTGCCATGCAATCAATAATGCGATCACATCTGTTGGGGAGACCTGTTTTCCCGGGAAGAAAGGCAATGCACAGATCTCTGTCTGTGTCTCGATACTCTCCTCAAGGGAACGTGCAAACCCATAAGGGAGATATCCATCCAGCCTCATTGAGACAAGTCTCCTGCCATCCAGTTCAGTATTACCGCCGGAGATGCTATAAGGACCGTCCACGAGCGGGAGAATCCGCGAGAGATCAAGGGTGAATGGTACATTTGTAAGGGGACAGGCGGTTGGATCGGCCTGAAGGAGGGAGACTGAATAGACGGGGGGATCCCGGCCTGGCGCTGCCAGGCTTTCATCAATCCTGATGACATAATCTGCATATTGCCTCTGGAAAGCTACATACTCCCCATAATCAGGTTCTCTGGTGCGAATCTCAGCCAGAACAGCCTCACGGGTATGGCCACGCTCACCAACATCACGCCGTATCTTCCATGCATACTTGACATCAGGGTGCGGATCGACAAAGATTGCGAGATCGATCATCTCCCTGAGCTCCTCTGTGAAGAGGGGATGAAGTCCTTCGAGGATAATTATGTTTTTTGGCCGGAAGGGGATATCCGGATCAAAAGTGCCGTTTGTATGATTGTAGACCGGCTTCTGAATCGTTTCACCCCTCTTCAGGGCGGCTACATCCGATGCAAGACGGTCAAAGCGGTTTGCATCGGGATGAAGGGGGGTAATGGACAATGCGGCCCGTTCATCCCGGTCGTACCGGTGATAGTCATCAAGTGTTATCGTCGATACACGGGACGGACCGAGGACGATGCTGATGATCTTTGTAAATGTTGTCTTCCCCGATCCGCTGTCCCCGGCCACCCCTATGATGAAAGGATGGATCTGATCATGGAGCGCCTCATGGAATGCACTGGAAAGCATAGTTGATAATCAACCCTGTGGATTTATACTTTGGGGAGGAAGAGAGGGCGATTCCCTCTGGATATCCGGCAAATATACTAATTCCAGGCATCAAGCCGCATCTGCCCGGACTGCCCTTTCTGTGGACCTGCTATACGTTCAAGCGCCGGAAGGATCCGCTCTTGTGAGAACCCGTAATTTTCACAGAGGATCTGTTTGACAGAGTCGGGATCGGGGGATCTCCATTCCGGCTGATACTGTTCTGTAACCGGAGGAGAGAGGAAGAACTCCATAATTGGTTCCGGATCGGTATCTGGTGCCTTCTCTGCCATCACCTCGGAGAATCGTTCTTCACGGATAATCTTCAATGCCTTCTTCGGCCCGATCCCGTGGATCCCCTCATTGAAGTCTGTCCCGATAAGAATCCCTATCCGGATGAGCTGCTCGCGGGTGATCCCAAGTGTATCAAGGAACTCGGAGAGAGAGATCCGTTCGGGAGAAACCGTCACCTGCCTCCCCCCGATCCGCCGTTTCCCGGATACGGCCAGGTTCCGGACGAGGACTGAAGCCCCAAAGAGGAGTGAATCATAGTCCTGGGAGACAGAATAAGTGGCAATCCCGCTATTGACGAAATGAGCAGACTGCGCCTCACCTTCGGAGGGGGCGACCATCCAGGGAACTCCCAGTGCATCCAGAAGCTCCTTTCCGCTCGCAAGAATGCTGGCATCCACCCTGGTGGACTGCATCGCCGCGCGGTATGCCGCACCGGTATCCCCGCGTTCCAAGGCTTCTGTCCATTGTTCTTCACCAGCCTTCCTGATCTCGCGTCTTGCGGCAATAGTTCTGGCCTTAAACTCAGGTGGTGAGCCATCAAAGATATACAGGGGCAGAATACCGTTCTCAAGAAAGTGTGCGGTCCTGAAGAGGAGACCTGAGAGGTGTGAGGTGACCCGCCCTTTCGTATCCTGGAGGGGGGTGCCGTCGGCCTGCCTGATTATTGAGAGGAACTGGTAGAGTGCGTTATTTGCATCTATTGCCGCAACTCCGGGGATATCTCCAAAGCCGACCGGATGCCTGCATCCTTCCAGCAGAGGACGAATAGAAACTCCCAAGTAGAGACCTCTTTTATCGGTACATCCGCCGTGTCAGGCTGTCGACGATCTCACCGAGCTGTTCAACAGTCCGGTCATATTTCCGATTGAGGCTGACTGAGATCTCTTCCAGATTGACACGCATCGTCCTCTCCCGGGCGATAATATTATCCTCAAGACTCCGAATCTTCATCCCGAGCGAGAGGAAGAGACCACCCAGCGAGAGCATCATCAGGGTCGCTCCAAGTACTATCGTGAGATCCTGCCAGAGCCTGAGTACAAGAACGAGTGTTGATGACACCATTATGATGATCAGGATCAGATCCCAGACATAATCACGAAGATCCATGTTTTACCATAAGAAGAACCATAATGATTAAGCTACCTATCCGGAGCAGGATATTATGGACCGACAGAACATCTCTGCCATCATCGGCATGCCTCTTATTCTCTGCGCAGTGATCCTCGGAGGCGTGCTCCTTGCAGCCCCTGTTGAGGCTGCCGGGCTGACCGCATTTGAAGACCCCGATTCAATGGCAAATCCGATCATCTTTCTTGCTATTCTCCTCACCTTCACCGCAGTCCTCCTCCTGCTGATCAAATATGCA
The DNA here is from genome assembly GCF_054767395.1 of Methanocalculus sp. MC3. Classification (NCBI taxonomy): domain Archaea; kingdom Methanobacteriati; phylum Methanobacteriota; class Methanomicrobia; order Methanomicrobiales; family Methanocalculaceae; genus Methanocalculus; species Methanocalculus sp. MC3. The sequence continues at coordinate 576,424 of NZ_BAABMP010000001.1, read as the reverse complement.
AAACAGCAGCTCATCAGCCTCATTATCGGCGGAGCCATCCTGCTCACGTACTTCTATGTCTTCCTGGCAATATCCGGCCATTTTATCGGATCGGCTGTTGTGGCAGGAGGAGCGGCAGCAGTGGCGGCAATCCTCGCAATCATCCTTCTCTACCGGTATCCAAGATGGTACGTGATCGATTCGCTCGGCATCGTCCTTGCCTCAGGAGTGGCGGCCATCTTCGGTGCGTCACTTGCTGTCCTGCCGGTGATCATCCTGCTGATTCTGCTTGCAGTCTATGATGCACTATCGGTGTATCGGACAAAGCATATGATCACGCTCGCTGAGGGGGTGATGGATCAGAAGATGCCGATCCTCTTTATCATCCCAAAGAAGATCGGATACACCGGATCATATGAGAAGATCACGCCTTCAGCTGAAGGGACTGAGGTCAAAAAAGAACGGGGCACGTTCCTGATGGGGATGGGGGATGCGATCATGCCGGCGATACTGGTCGTCTCGGCATATACATTCATCCAATCCCCGGTTCCCGCTATCGGCGCTGCGACAGGGGCACTCATCGGACTTGGAGTGCTCCTGATGATGGTCTTCTCTGGCAAACCCCAGGCGGGACTTCCACCATTGAATGGGGGAGTTATTCTTGGTTTTCTGGCAGGATGTCTTCTTGTCTCCGAATGGGCGTGGGTCCTCGTTCTCTGAGGGCTGCTTCAAGCGCCTCGGGAACCCCCTCCCCGGTCACTGTTGACATATTCAGGACACCCGGATAGGGCGCCAGATCGGATTTGTTTGCACAGACGATCACCGGGACGTGAGCAAAACTCCGGACCTCCTCAAGCAGGAGTTGCTGGGTGGGAAGATCATATCCGCAGTGCTCGCTTGGATCAATGATGAAGAGGATCACATCTGCCACATAGATGAGTGCGTTGAGTGCCTGCCGCTCGATCTTGTTCCGCTCCCTGTTGTTTCCGGCATCAAGGATCCCGGGCGTATCAATGAACTGGACACGTTCACGCCAGCTCAGTTCACGGTGGCCGACGATGACCCCTTTTGTGGTGAAGGGATACGATGCCACCTGCGGCGTTGCCGTTGAGACGAGCCTGATGAACGAACTCTTCCCGACATTCGGGTACCCTGCCACAACAATCGTAAACTCATCGGGAGAGACGACAGGAAGCTTCCTGAGCACGTTCCGGGTGTCATTCAAAAACCTGAGATCCTTATCGATCTGGTGGACGATCGAGGCGATCCGTGCCACTGCCTGTTTACGTAGGGCAAGGTTCTCGGGAGAGCGCCGCATCGATCGTGCAAGATCCTTTCCGACATCCCGTGTATGTTTTGCGGCCCACCCGACTCCGCCAAAGGCTTTTCTCATCTCTTCAATCCCATAGAGGATATCCACGAGATCCCGGTAGAATGGTGGGAGGGTATCGAACTCAGGGAAGGACTGGATAATTGAGACCAGCTTGTCATGGACTGCCTGTGTGACCGCCATGACGAATTCTTCATTGGCACGGTCTTTATTTTTCTTATCCCGCATCTTCTTTGCTGCACGGCGGAAACTCCGGTCGAGTATCTCATCTGCAGTTGGAACTGTTGGTATTGTATCAAACATTGGTTCTGTTTCCCCAAGCTATTTATCCGGATATGTATGATCAATCATTATGGATCTCTCACTTATCCAGAAAGATATTCTTATAACATTAATCTCACTCTATCATCAACATTCTCATCCCATCAAAGGAGACGATATTGCAGGGATTATCAAGAGAAATCCCGGCACCGTCAGAAACCAGATGCAGGCATTAAAGGCGCTCGGCCTGGTTGACGGGATTCCGGGACCAAAGGGAGGATATCATCCGACTGCACAGGCATATAAGGAGCTGAATATAAAGCCGACCGATGATGCAGCTGAGGTAACGATATCAAGAAACGGAATCCCGATTCCGGGCGTGCGGGTGACTGAGGTCGACTTCACAACTCTCTGCCATCCCGATCTCTGCCATTCACTGATAAAAATTGTCGGGAGTGTCCGGAATTTCACTATCGGCGAAGAGATCACGATAGGGCCGACACCGGTGAACAAGCTGATGATCCGGGGGGAGGTCTTTGGCCGTGACGAGATCCAGGGTGCGCTTCTCATCTCAATCTCAGAGATGACATCGCTCCCGAAGAAATCGATCCGCCACTACATGAGTTCGCCCTTGATCAGTCTGCCGCCTGATGCGACGATCAGGGAAGCCGTCTCCATCTGCTCGAAAAACCGTATACATGGCGTACCTGTCATATTCAATGAAGAGTTGCTCGGGATCGTCACCCTCACCGATATCGCACGTGCAATAGATGCCGGACAATCCCTGGATACACCGGTGAAAAACATAATGACTCACGATGTCATTCTGGTTCCCGAACATACACGCCTCTATGAGGTTATCCGGCGATTTAAAGAGCGGGAAATTGGCAGAGTGATCGTTGTTGCCGAAGGAAAACCTGCCGGCATCCTCACACAATCGGATATCATCAGGGTTTTTCCCACCCTTTAACGCCCCGGTTCGGGAAAATAGGAATAGTTTATATAGTTATCAGCCAACCATCTTTCTATGACAAAGGCGTTTGCTCGTACGCTCCGGCGGAAGAAGGTCATGAGTAGTGACGGCAAGGTGATCGGACAGTTAAAAAATATTATCATCGACGTGGGGAGCGGGCAGGTGATCAACCTGATCGTCAAGCCCGATGCCGGATTTGATACATCCCATTACAAACTGGATGATGATTGTATGCTCATCCCGTTTGAAGCTGTCAAGGATATTAAGGATTATATCGTTGTTGATCGGTATATGCTCAGGTGAAGATTTCACTCAAAGCGCTCAAGGGCAGATAGCAGACCCTCGGAAAAACCCTCGCCATACTTCTGATCTGTCACCAGATCAGCTAATTTTTTCAGTTTTTCGCTGCCATTTTCCATGGTTATTCCATAACCTGCAACCTCAAGCATCTCGAGATCATTATCAGAATCACCAACAGCAACAAAATCCCCGGGAGTAAGGGAGAGGAGCGGGGCAAGTGCTGCAAGTGCTGATCCCTTCGAGATTCCGGGAGTCTGGAGATGGATGGCAAATCCGGTATCGATCACCCGGACAGGGAGATCGGCGATAACAGATACCACCTCATCAACGGGAACGATGCGTGCAAAAGCGACATCGGCATACCGCAGTTCCATACTGTAGGGAAGTAATGTTATTCCCTGCTCTTTGAAATGAGTGACAAGACGATCATATGCATGGAGACAGAGTGATCTATCACCGGTAATGTGAGGCGTGCCATCGAATCCGGTCTGGAATACCCCGCCGTTCTCCCCGATAACTGCTCCATTGGTTCCGATCATCCGGGCTATCGAATCCAGAAAACAGAGGGTGTTTCCTGATGCGAGCACCACCGGAATCCCTCTGTCAATAAAGATCCGGAGTGTCTCGATCGCACTGATGCTGATCCTCCGGCGATCATCGGTGATGGTTCCGTCGATATCGCAGACTACTGCTTTCAGCACGGCTTGATACCCGCCTTCTCGACCATGAACGTTGCTTCGCCTTCAGGAAGGTTCGGACTGTCCACAAGGCGTGCAATCCGTTTTCCTGCCTTGCTCTTCCTGAGATACAGCCTGAATGTCGCTGAGTGGCCGACGATATTTCCGCCGATCGGCTTTGTCGGATCCCCAAAGAAGACGCCCGGGTTGGACATCACCTGGTTTGTCACAAGCGCGACGCCATTATGCTCATCGACGAGCTTGAAGAGTTCATGCATATGCCGGTTCAGCTTCTGCTGGCGTGTTGCGAGGGTGCCCCGCCCTGCATATTCTGCACGGAAGTGTCCGGTGAGCGAGTCGATGATGAAGAGGCGGACCGGCATGCCGCTCTCCTTCTTCTCATTGGCAAGCTCACGCGCGGTATCGATGAGGAGCATCTGGTGATCCGAGGTATGCGCCCGCGCAACATGGATATTCGCAAGGAAATCATCTGTTGTTCCCACCTCGCAATCGACCTCAAGACCCTCTACCATCTGGGCGATCCTCTCGGGCCGGAAGGTATTCTCGGTATCGATGAAGATGCATGAGCCGCCCAGGCCGCCGCACTCTTCGGGGAGCTGGCAGTTGACAGCAAGCTGGTGTACAATCTGGCTCTTTCCCGAACCAAACTCGCCATATAACTCGGTGATCGCCTGGGTTTCCACACCGCCGCCGAGGAGCTCGTCAAACTCCGGAACAAAGGTCCTGAGTTTCCGGACCTCCTGCCTCCTGAGCAGGACATCGGTACCGGTCTTGAACCCGCCGATATCCGCAATCTCACGGGCACCCTTGATCATCTTCTTTGCAGTCGCCTCGCCGATCTCGGCTGCCTCGGCGAGATCGACGGGAGAGGCGGTTGCGATACTTTCGACTGTGCAGTATCCGGCCTCACGGAGGCGGTCAGCGGTTGCCGGGCCGACACCCGGTACATCTTCTATTGCGATTTCTGGCATATCTTCTCACTTCCTTAATTTGAGATATACTCTGATATTCAAGCGGAGAGGTTATCAATGCCTGACCCCGGAGGGTGAAAGTGAAGGGTCAGTGAGGGCAGCTGCCCTCTCTCTGAGCAAACCGGGATCAACTGGAATCTGTTCGGCGCTATCCACAACGAGCCGCCGCCCCGAGACCCTGCCGGATATGCGGTAGCGGGTGGCAAGCAGAAGATCTGATGATTCAATCAGAAAGAGGTTCTTCCCATCCGAGAGTGCCATTCCCTCGGAGGTGAGGATGATCACCCCTTCGATCACCCGCTCTTCGGTCTCATCCGGAACCACCCGGATGGCACTCCCAAACCCGACCGAGAGTTCGACATCGCCGAACCGGTTCAGCCGTGCACCGGCATTGTAGATCTCGATCGTCTCACCACAGAAGAATGGTTCACGTGCACGATCCCCCCAGATCACAATCCTGAGCGGCCCTTCAATGAAGAGGTTTCTCACCCATGATGGCTCTCCCCGCCGGGTGGTAAACTGGCGGGGAGGATGGAGAGAGGTGATCGTTCCCCTGACAGAATAGATCCCCCGTTCCCGGACCTCAGGCGCCGGCGAGAAGGAGAACTGAATTGGATCATCCAGCAAGAGGATCCGTGTCTCATCCTGTGCAATATACTCAATCCCCTCATCTGAGGAACGCCGCTTCGCAGCGGTTATCCTGACGGATGCACCTTCGGAGATGCCTTCAAGAAGGGCGGGATCCCACGTGACGAACCGGGCGCAACCGGATGGATCACCGATGATCGCCTCCTGGATAGTCGCCTCCACACCATCCCGCCGGGTGAAGGTGCGGGGAAGATCAATAACAAGGATACGGGCATCGATATCAGCACTGGAGATGAATGACCGGGATTTTTCCTCGGAGATTGTGATCTCAACAGAGGTCTCCCTGACCGCAAGCGCATGCACCTCGGTCATCCGCCCTTTCTTCGGCCTCCCGATCACCTCGATGACGGTGCCTGCCTCAAGCTCTCTTACTCCGGCTGCCATCTCATCCCAGAGGACAAGAGGGATTGAGCCGGTACTGTCAGCGAGTTCGACCCGTGCAACACATCCCGACGATCCATCCTCGCGGGTAAACTCTTTTGGATCGGTGACCTGTATCACCTTTCCAAAGAATGAGACAAGGGAAGGAGAATTTGTGATCGCCTGAATCTTCTGGTGGCTCCTCCCAAGATCCTCAACGACGAGAAGTGCTGCAGCCGTCTCGTCGATCGCCCCGCCATGGGATGTGATCTTCTCCTCGATCCGCCGATCAAACTCTTCCTGTTTCAGAATATCATCGACAAGTGCGTAATGAAACCTCACAGTACACGCTCATTCCTGCTGCCACGATGGAACCTGCATGGTGGCACAGATATCATCCAGTGTCTCTCCTCTCCTGATCACTTCGGCACGATCCCCTTTCACCATCACCTCAGGGCATCGGGGACGCCCGTTGTACTGGGAGGACATGGCAAACCCATATGCCCCACAGTCGAGGACGGCGACGATATCGCCTGCATCTGGTGTTGGAAGAAGGCGGTCTGCTGCCAGAATATCTCCGGTCTCGCAGATCGGCCCTGCGATCGTCACGTCTTCCACTCCAATCTGATCTGCCTTGTTTGCCATGGTCACCTCATGCCATGAATCGTACATGGCTGGCCTGATCAGGAGATTGAACCCGGCATCGACATTTGCAAATGTCTTGTATGCCCTTTTCACCGAGTTTACTTTCGTCAGCAGCACTGTTGATTCTGCCACAAGCCAGCGGCCGGGTTCGACCCAGAACTCGGGAGAGATCCCAATCTCGTTGATCCCCTCAATGAAGACGGGCATCACGGCTCGTGCGTACTCTTCCGGTGTCGGGGCGACATCGGTTTCCCGGTGGTATGGAACGCCAAGACCCCCGCCGATATCGAGGAATTCGAGTTTGACGCCAATATCGGTCACCTCGCCTGCCACCTTCGCCATGACGGCGGCGGCACGGGCAAATGGCTCGACATCAAGGATCTGGGATCCGATATGGCAGTGAAGTCCGACAGGGACAACATAGGGGGCATCGAGTGCTGCCTGGTATGCAGAGAGGATCTCTGCTGCCGGAATCCCGAACTTTGTGGTGGCAAGGCCTGTTGCAATCTTTGGATGGGTGGGAACCTCAAGTGCCGGGTTCACCCGGAACGCGATCTGGGCAGTCTTCTTCTGTTCAGATGCGATCCTGGAGAGCTGGTTTAATTCATCGATCGAGTCGACCGAGACCCGGACTCCCGTCTCAACAGCAAGCCTGAGATCGTCTGTTGTCTTGGAACTGCCATTGAAGAGGAGCCGCTCCGGCTTCATCCCGGCACGGAGTGCGAGCATCAGTTCGCCTGAGGAGAAGACATCGGCACCGGCACCGGCCCGTCCAAGCGCCCGGAGAACAGCAAGGTTCCCGTTTGCCTTTGCTGCAAAGAGGAGGCGGACATTCGGGTACCAGCCGGATAACGCGGATTCGTACCGCTCGAAGTTAGCAAGGATCTGATCTTCGTTTGTCACATAGAGCGGGGTTCCAAACCGGCCTGCAAGATCGACGAGATCGTGTGAGCCGCTCATCAGGTGCCCGTTCTGTATGGTGAGGTGGGAGGGGAGCTGCATGGCCATCAGTGCATCGCCTCCATCCGTGAAACTGCTTCTGTAATCCGCTCAACAGACCGGGTGATTGCAAACCTCACGTAGCCTTCGCCGTTTGCGCCAAACCCTATGCCGGGTGTGGCGACGATGCCTGCTTCGTCAAGGAGGCGGGCTGAGAACTTCATGGAGTCATCGACCTTCATCCAGACATAGAAGGTGGCTTTTGGTGCAGAGACATCATATCCCAGGCTTCCCAGACCTTTGACGAGGACATCGCGCCGCTCCTGGTAGATCCTGCATGCATCGGCAACACAGTCCTGCGGGCCGGTGAGTGCTGTAACACCGGCAAGCTGTACCGCATCAAATGCACCGGAGTCGATATTCGTCTTGACACGGCCAAGGCCAGCAATGATCTCCTTGTTTCCGACCGCCATCCCGAGCCGCCAGCCGGTCATGTTATAGGTCTTTGAGAGGGAGTGCATCTCGATCCCGACTTCTGAGGCACCATCTGCCTGGAGGAATGAGGGTGCGACATATCCGTCAAAGGTGATCTCCGAGTATGCATTGTCATGGACAGCAACTATTGAGTGTTCCCGTGCGAATTCAACGACCTCATCGAAGAACTTCATCGGGGCAACTGCTGCGGTAGGGTTGTTTGGGTACCCGAAGAAGAGGAGTTTCGTCTTCTTCAGGACATCCTTTGGAATGGCATCGAGATCCGGGAGGAAATTGTTCTCCCCGGTGAGGGGGAGGGGGTGGCAGATCCCTTCTGCAAAGAGGGTCGAGGTCTTGTATACCGGGTACCCGGGATCGGTTGCGAGGACGACATCGCCGGGGTTGACGAATGCCTCCGGCACATGGGCGATTCCTTCTTTTGATCCAATCAACGTGATAATCTCGGATTTTGGATCTGCGGTGACACCGAACCGGTTTTTATACCAGGTGGCAACTGCTTCGCGGTAGGTGGAGAGGCCCAGGTATGATGGGTAGTGATGGGTTGCCGGATTCCGTGCTGCAGTGCAGAGCGTCTCGACAATATGCGGGGGTGTCGGGAGATCCGGGTCGCCGACGCCGAGATCGATGACATCGACACCTGAGCGGATCTTTGCTTCTTTCATCTCATCTATACGGGCAAAGAGATAGGGGGGTAGGTTGTCAAGTCTGTCTGCGTACATTGTGGGTACTGTTCAATCTTACGGTACTTAAGAATCACTGAGAATCCGGATACTTCCCCTTGACAAATGGTTATACCATTCAATGACGATACCTTCTGACGTGGAGAGTGGAGATGGAAAAACGCCTCATTTACCTGGATAATGCTGCAACGACGAAGACGCACCCCGATGTCGTATCTGCGATGCTTCCGTACTTTTCTGACTATTTTGGGAATCCTTCATCGCTCTATGACATCGCAGCAGCCTCGCGCACCGCTGTAGAGGAGGCACGGGAAAAGGTTGCGGCGGCGATCGGGGCAGGAGTGGATGAGATCTACTTCACCTCCGGCGGAACCGAATCTGATAACTGGGCAATCCGCGGGGTTGCCACAGCCCATGCAAAGAAAGGGCGGCATATCATCACATCCGCAATCGAGCACCACGCGGTTCTGCATACCTGCGAGGCACTTGAAAAGGAAGGATACGAGGTGACCTACCTCCCGGTTGACGAGTTCGGCCGGGTGAGGGTTGCGGATGTTCTGGCTGCGATCCGAAACGATACGATCCTGATCACGATCATGCTCGCAAATAACGAGATCGGGACTATTCAGCCGGTTGCTGAGATCGGTGAGATTGCGAGATCGAAGAAGATCGTCTTCCATACCGATGCGGTCCAGGCAGTCGGGCAGATCCCAGTCGATGTGAATGCCCTGAATGTCGATCTCCTCTCCCTCTCATCCCACAAGTTCAGCGGGCCAAAGGGCATCGGTGCACTCTATATCAGGAAGGGCACCCGGATTGCTCCGTTCATGCATGGCGGGGCACAGGAGAAGCGGCGGCGTGCAGGGACCGAGAATGTCCCTGCAATCGTCGGGCTCGGGGTGGCAATAGAGCGTGCGGGTGCCCTGATGCCTGAGAAGACGGAGCGGATTATCAGGCTGGGAGAGAGGCTTGTTGCCGGGCTTGGTGCAATCCCGGCGAGCCGGTTGAATGGCCATCCCACAGAGCGGCTCCCAAATAACGTCAATTACATCTTCGAGTATATCGAAGGGGAGTCGATACTCCTTCTCCTGAATGCACATGGGATTGCAGCATCGACGGGGAGTGCCTGCACATCCGCCTCCCTTGATCCCTCGCATGTCCTCCTTGCCTGCGGCATCCCCCATGAGATTGCCCATGGATCGCTCAGGCTGACACTCGGGGAGGAGACGACAGAAGAGGAGATCGACTATGTTCTGGAGACTGTGCCGAAGGTGGTGCAGCGGCTCCGGGATATGTCGCCATTAACACCAAAAGAACTCAGGAGCAGGTGAAGAGAGATGTACTCAGAGAAGGTAATGGATCATTTCATGAACCCGCGGAACCAGCGGGAGATCCCGGATGCCGATGGGATCGGCGAGGTCGGGAACCAGAAATGCGGGGATATCATGCGGATCTTTCTGAAGATCCATGAGGATCGAATCGAGGATGCAGCATTCCAGACCTTCGGGTGCGGGGCAGCAGTTGCCTCCTCCTCGATGGCAACCGAGATGATCATCGGAAAGACGCTCGAAGAAGCCTGGGAGATCTCAAACAAGGCGGTTGCAGAAGCCCTCGAGGGGCTCCCTGCCCAGAAACTCCACTGCTCGGTACTTGCCGAGGAGGCGATCCACGCGGCGATAAACAACTACCGGGAGAGGCAGGGGCTTCCCCCGTGGGGTGACGTGGCATGTGCAGGCTGCGGCGACTGCCATTCCTGCGAGTGAGTGATAGTTCCAAATCCTTTTTTACATCACCAGTCCTTTTTGGTATGATTGGAGATGGATCATACTGATATTGTACTGATACTCTGTACAGCTCCTCCGGGCGAAGCAGAAGAGATTGCGAAGAGAGTTATTGAAGAGCGGCTTGCTGCCTGCGTGAATATCACCCCGGTACGATCGGTGTACAGGTGGGATGGCAGGGTGGTCTCTGATGATGAGCAGCTCCTGATATGCAAGACAACGGCTGATGTGAGCGGGGATCTCATACAGCGGATCGAGGCGATCCACTCCTATGATGTACCTGAGATACTTGTCATCCCGGTTCAGGAGGGGAGCCAGCCATACCTTGACTGGGTTCGATCGGAGGTGGGCGGATGAATCTTGTTCATCATACCGGGATCATGTACAAAAACGGTACGATCTCGGAGATAGACGATGCGATCGTCTGCGAGGATACCTTTTCCCTCCACCTGAATGATACGCCGCTCCTGACGATGGTCGCCTCAGACGATCACCTCCGTGAACTCGGGGCGGGGTTTATCATCTGCTCGGGGATCGCTGACCGGATCGATTCGGTCACCGTCATCGATGAGAATATCTATGTCGAGGCCCCGGTGACGGGGGAGTATCTGGCAACGCTTGAGTCATCAGGCGGGTATGCAAACCAGGCAGAACCCCCTTTGGTTCACTCGAAATCCAGAATCACTCCAGAGAAGGTGCTTGAGGTGAGGGAGTCGATTGACTCCGATGCCTGGCTGAAGACCGGCGCACTGCATGCCTCGGTCCTCTTTTATAAGGGAGAGCTGGCGATCAGGTGCGAGGATATCGGGCGGCACAACTCTGTCGACAAGGTCGTCGGCCACGCGATCCTGAATAAACTCCCCTTATCAGAATGTGTGATCGGCTGCACGGGGCGGCAGCCGTCGGGGATGGTGCAGAAGGCTGCCAATGCGGGCATCCCGATCATCATCTCCCGTGCCGCCTCCACCGACCAGGGGATAGCAATGGCAGAGAAGACCGGTATCACACTGATCTGTTTCACGCGGGAGGGGCGGTTCACCGTCTATACGCATCCCGAGCGGATCATCGGGTTTGAAGACTGTCAGAAGGTGAAATAAATGAATGACTATTCGATCTGTATTGGCGGGCAGGCGGGTGAAGGGATCAACAAGGCAGGGATGTTGATCGGCCGGGTGCTTGGCCTCCTCGGCTACTACGTGTACATGTACTATGACTACCCCTCCCTCATCAGGGGCGGGCATAACTATGCGATTCTCCGTTGTGCAGACCATGAGATCGGGGCGATTTGTGGAAAGCCCGATATCGTCTGTGCACTTGACCAGGAGACGGTGAACCGGCATGGAGAGGGGGCAGTCCTGATCTATGATGCTGATGTTGCAAAGGGTGAGGGGATTGGAATTCCCGCAAGCACGATCATCAGGGAGGAAGGAGGAGCGCCGATTGCCCGGAACACTGTTTTGGTCGGAGCGCTCTGCCGGGCTGCCGGGATACCTCCCGAAATCCTCGGAGAAGCGATCATTAAGGAGTTTGGAAAACGATCAGAAGAGAATCTCAGGCTTGCCCTCAGGGGATACCATGCGGCTGAAGAGCGGATGCAGATCCCAATTCAGAAGAACGATTCTCTTCCGCTCTTAACCGGGAACGATGCGATTGCACTCGGGCTGATCCGGGGCGGCCTTGATGCCTATGTCTCCTACCCGATGACCCCGTCATCATCGATCCTGCACACGATGGCGGATCTGGCCCAGGGAACCCCGCTTCTTGTGCTCCATCCCGAGAATGAGATCGCGGTGATCACAATGGCGCTCGGCCTATCCTATGCGGGAAGGCGGGTTGCAGTCGGGACATCCGGCGGCGGGTTCTGCCTGATGACCGAAGGCGTCTCGCTTGCCGGGATGGCCGAGCAGCCGGTGGTGATCGTGATGGCGATGCGGCCGGGCCCCTCCACCGGGATGCCGACCTACTCATCGCAGGGGGATCTCAGCTTCGTCCTGCATGCAGGCCACGGCGAGTTCCCGAGGATCGTGATCGCTCCGGGCACCACCGAAGAGGCATATGAATGGTCTGCCCGTGCGATGCACCTCGCCTGGCAGTTCCAGGTACCGGTCTTTGTCCTCTCTGACAAAAACCTCGGTGAGCATCCGAAGTCAACGGAGATCGATCCTGCGTTCCCTGTGCCGGTTGCGTCTGTCCGCTCTCCCCGTGGAACATATGCCCGCTACTGCAATACGCCGGATGGGATCTCCCCATTCTATCCGCCTCCGCTTACCGGCAATGTGGTGAAGGTGAACTCCTATACCCATGATGATTCAGGGATCACAACCGAAGATCCAGGTCAGGCTGCTGCCCATGCAGTGAAGCTGATCCGGAAAGGGGCAACGATAGAGAATGAGATGGCATACTATGGCTGTCTCAGGGTTGATGGCGCAGAGGATGCACCTGTTGCCCTCATCTGCTTTGGATCTACCGGAGAAGCCTGCCGGGAGATAGGGGAGCGGCTTTCGCTCAGGGTGATCCGACCGATCGTCCTTGAACCCTTCCCGCTTGCACAGTTTGCCGATGCACTGGCGGGTGTCGGGCGGATGATCGTAATTGAAGAGAATGCCACCGGCCAGCTGGATTCCCTGCTCAGGGGATATGGGATCATCGCTGATCGAAGGATCTCAAATGTGAGCGGAAGGCCATTTTTCCTTGATGAACTGGAACTGAAAGTGAGGGGGGTGATGCAATGAAGGGAGCAGAGTATATCAGCGGTGCACAGAACACCTGGTGCCCCGGATGCGGGAATTTTGTGATCCAGCATACCATAAAGGACGTCCTTGCCGGACTTGGGCTTTTGCCTGAAGAGGTGGTTCTCGTCTCCGGCATCGGCTGCCATGCAAAGATTGCAGACTATATGCAGACGAATAGTTTCTATTCAATCCATGGCCGGGGTATCCCGGTGGCAACCGGCATCCATCTCGGAAACCAGAAGCTGACGGTGATCTGCTCTGCCGGGGATGGCGATGCCTATGCAGAGGGGCTCGACCACCTGATCTTTGCAGCAAAGCGGAACGTGGATATCACGGTGATCATCCATGACAACCGGGTCTATGGCCTGACAACCGGCCAGTACACCCCGACATCGCCCCCCGGCTTTGCCGGTAAATCGACGCCGGAAGGGACACATGAGGATCCCTTCAACCCGCTTGACCTGATGCTTGCATCCGGTGCGACCTTCATTGCCCGCTCCTATTCACGAGACAAGAAGGGGATGGCCGGGGTGCTGAAGCGTGCCATCCAGCATAAGGGGTTCTCGTTTGTGGAGGTCCTCCAGGTCTGTGCCAGTTTCTATGATGCCCATGCCTGTTATAACGAGCACGTCTATACGCCGGACGGGCATGACCCATCGAACCGCGATTCCGCAGAGCAGCTGATCCGTGAGTGGCACTATGCCGGTGAAGGGGCAATCCCGCTCGGGGTGCTCTACGAGAGGGATGCCCCCACGTTCGGGGAGCGGGTCCTTGCAGGAAAGGAAGGGGAGATCGACAGGACGGGGATTATTGAGAGGGCAATTGGGAAGAGGTGAGGAAGTAGGGTTTCACCTGTTTTGTTCTGGTTTGACAGGGGTTTGCAGTGAACCTGTCACCGAACATCCTCCGGGGGGGCACCCCTCAACCCCCATCGGAGTTCGGTGAAGGCGGCCTGGCGGCCACCAGGCGGGGCTGTTCGCCCCGCCAGTGAGGATATTGAGCGCTTCGCGCCCACTTCTTGTTACTTGTCTCTCTTCCATTCCATCCGTTAGGTGTACATGAATTTGGAGATTGTGGGGGAGGGCTATTGGTTAAGTAATTGTTGTATCCTTATTGCATCCACCATCAAAAGTATAAATAGGAACCAAAACCATCGATAGTAAGGTCAAAGAGAGATGCTTGAAATTAAACGCCAATATATAATGTCAGAAGACAATGAACCGGTCAGTGTCATAGTGGATATCGGGACATTTGAGAAGATCGAGGCAGTTATAGAGGAACATGGTCTTGCTCAATTCATTATCAATTCCGATGATCATGAACCACTCCCACGGCAAGAGGCAATAAAGTATTATCAGAAATTAAAAGGATCAGTCTGAAATGCCTGATTGTCTATATAAAAGAACATTTCTAAAGGATCTGGCAAGAATTCCGAAACCCTATCAACAAAAGATTGAGGATTTGGTCTTTCATCTGATTCCAGAATCACAAGATATTTTTTCTGAGTTTGATATCCAAAAGATGCGTGGTATGCCGGGCTTTTTTCGGATTAGAAGTGGTCAGTATCGAATAGGGATCGAACTGACTGAGAATGACAGGTTACTATTCCACAGGATTAAGAGCAGGGAAGAGATCTATTCTGTGTTTCCATAATCACAGGGTGAACAGACTAGTGTCACGTCAACCTTCAAAAGTCAGGTAAAGGCGAGATAACTTCACTCGTGGATCCTCAGTCGTGAACTGCCAATTTATCCGACTATCTTTGTTATTTCGGGATTCTTCCCATGCTTTAACTTCTCTCTGGACGACCTCAATACTGTCTATCCTTCGATCAAGGCACTGGCTGGTGAGAACGCTCAGCTCTATTTCTACCATATTTAGCCAACTTCCATGTTTTGGCGTATAGACAAACTCAAACCGATCCCAGAGACTCTTGGCTATTTCGGGAGGATAGGTTTCATAGAGTGATCCAGGTCCATGTGTATTCAGATTATCCATAACCAGGGTATTGTATTCAGATTATCCATAACCAGGGTATTGTATCTGCATCTTCATAGTGGGCAGCAATATCACGCAGGAATTCGGCCCAATCCTGCTTGGTTCTTCGATGAGTTATTTTTACCAATCGTTTCCCGGCAAGAGGTTCACATGCGATGAAAATATTACATGTGCCACAACGGCGATACTCATAATCATGTCTGGCGGGATATCCTGGTGTGCAGGGTATTGATTGTCGAGTTTCAGAAATGAGTTGTTTTGTGGATTCATCCATGCAAACAACTGGATGGTGTGAATCAAATGGTCGCTTATACACATCCAGAACCTGTTTCATCTGAGCAACGAAATTACCGTTCTGGTTAGGAGGTATTTCCTACGCCTGAGTTCGCCACGGTTTGAGTTCGTTTTTTTAAAACCTGACGAACGGCTTCATGAGATATTGTGTCAACGTACTCAAGTTCAACCATTTTATCTGCCAGCAATCGAAGTGACCACCGGGAATAGCCCTCTGGCGGTTCACTGCAACTTAAGCCAATTAATCGAGCTTCGAAATCACCGTCGGTCTTTTTGTCATAGATCCTATCTGGTTTTTTCTTTGTCAGTGCCTCATCAAGACCTTCCAGAACAAATCTGCTTTTAACACGGTCGATTTTTCTCATACTGATATTTAGAACACGAGATAATTCTTCATTTGTTGAACGCTGTGGCTGGTGCTCACCCTCATCACATCCAAGGAGAATGAGGGCATTCAGAACTACTTGTGATGAATGTTTACCTTTGGAGGAGAGGGCTTCAAGGGCATCACGTTCTTCCTTGGTGAGAGTCACAACATATTTTCTCATTATATATTATACTACATTCATCATATAATAAAGTTACGACATTTTAGAATTGACATGACAATAGCAGAGATCCCAACGCCACTCGCCCGGAACATAAGGTGCGACAGGGATTGAAGCATATGCGGTGCGGGTATCGGGGGGCGGGGTAAGGCTGAATCAGGATGAGAGAGGTGATATACCCTTGCTCGAGAGAGCAACCTGAAAGGCGATTCGAAGAATCGGGGTGTATCTCCTCTGGCAGCCATTGGAGAATTCCCGCCCCTCCCTGCGCCGCATCTGCGGGAAGCCATTACAAACTCCCTGCGAAGCATATGCGGACGGGGAGAGGGGTGGTGGGGAGTTTCAGATCATTATCCCGATGAAACCAAGAATGAACCAATCACCAAAACATCCTCCGGGGGGGCACCCCTCAACCCCCTCCGGATGCCGGTGAGGGCGGCCTGGCGGCCACCAGGCGGGAGAGGATAACTGGCGCTTCGCGCCCACTTCTTGTTACTGATCTCTCTCCTTTGAACCAATTGTTTTCACGTATTGTCGCCTGTGTGGATAGGGATCGTTGGTCTTCCCTATCTCTCAAAATACGAACGTATCCGATCTTCAACATTTTTGCGCAGGTTGCCGTAGAAGATCGCATAGTCGTACATGTGGTACACACCCTCTGGGAACGTGACGCTTGTTGCCGGCAATTCTTCGGGATGCGTGATATCTGTTATCACCAGCGCATTGTTCACGACCTGTGCCGCCGCGAAGTGCGGGTACCTCACCGGGTGCTCCGGATCGCCGTGCCTGAAGAAGACCGCTTCAGAATTGGTGGATGCAGGTGCAAACCCGGTATCGGTCTTCCAGGTCAGCGGGTTGACCACAAACGATCCCTTGCGGATGGTGGGGCCCTCCTTCTCCTTCCCTTCTTCGTCTGATATCGTGTTGTACGTGATGAAGCAACCTGTCTTTGTGGCGTTTGTGCCGATCTTCATCAGAGGATTTGCATCCAGATCAGATTGCGTGATGGAGTACCCGATGACGTACGCCACTACGAGCCGTTCCATCGAGACGGGATCACCGGCAAGGAGTTCACCTGCTTTTGCAAGTTCGACAACCCTGACCGAGCCCTGGCTGTGGGCTGCAAGGATGATCGGCCGCTCTCCCCTGTTGATATGTTCAAGGAAGTACCGGAATGCGGCGACGAGATCGTTCTGCCCCGGCTCGAAGATCGGTCGTGCATCGGTGAGCATCAGCGGGTTGATCTTCACGTTGTTCTGCCGGTAGTACGGGGCATAGATGTTTGCCAATCCGTCGAAGATGCTCGCCTGCTCCACCAGGGTCCAGGCGGCCTTCTCACGCAGGCCGGGATTGCGGATATTCATCAGGTACGTGGAGTCATCCGAAAGAATGGTCGGGTAGACCCAGAAGAGATCAACGGGTTGATGCTCTCTGCTGAAGTGTGGGGGGAGAGTGATCCAGCTCTTTGGGTCCGAATACTCAGGAGCTTCCGGAACGTCGCTATCGGGATCGAAAGGGGGCAGCTGAACGGGGATGCCGAGCGCTCTTCCCCGGAGGCCTTGCAGATCCGTTGTATCAGTTCGGGATCTCATGAATTCGAACCAGCCATCTGGTTCAGATATGCATCGATCCGGTCGTCGACATTCTTCTCAAGGTTCCTGTACCAGAATGCATAGTCATAGCGGTGGTACACACCCTCGGGGTATGCCCCGATATCCAGCTCCTCACCCTCCGGTATAGTCGTCATGAGTGCTCCGGTCTCCGGATTGATCTCTGCATCAGAGTAGTTCTCTACTTCACGCAGGAATTCGCCGGTCGAATCATTGTAGAACCGGGCACCCATATTCTCCGAAGCAGGAGCATAGGTATCATCGGTCTTCCAGTTGAGCGGGTTGATACAGTGTGCTCCGGCCATCAGCATGGGACCGCCAACCGATGTCACCGACTGCGTGTTATAGGTGACCACAACCCCCGTATCATCCGCACCCTGTGCCGCGGTAAGCCCGGCTGCTTCCAGATCGGCGTCAGTCACCGTATAACCGATGAGATAGGCGGCAACCAGACGGTTGCGAAGATCTTCGTCATCCCCGAACCGGTTTTTGATCAGCTCGATCAATGCCATCGTTCCCTGGCTGTGGCCCGCGATGATGAAGGGGCGACCCTCGTTGAGATTGGTGATGTAGTATTCAAAGGCATCCTGCACATCAACCGCGCCTCGCTTGAACTCCTCGGTATCGGTTGCAAGCATATCAGGTGCCATGGTAACCTGTGTTGACATCTGCCGATACAACGGAGCGAATACATTGGCGTGTGAAGTGTAGACGCTCGCCTGTGCATCGAAGATACCCTGTGCAAGCGCCCGTTCATCATCGCTGGTAATATCCATAAACCCGTCCGGACTGCTACTGACTGTCGGGTAGACATAGAAGACATCCACCTCTTTTTGGACAGAGGGAATGGTCAGCCAGTAGTACGAATCGGCGTAATCTGGCTCCAGACTGTGCCCTTCAATATCGATTGCAGATGAATCATCGTCCACAGGGGGCACTTCTCCTCCAACACAGCCGCACACAAGAATGAAACAGATTGCGAGTACGACAAGGGGGGAGATCAAAGAATGAGTGATCTTAAGCATTGAAAATCTCCATGATGATTTATAGAGATAATTGTAAGAAAAAAGCTTTTTTAACCGTTTCGAAACAACCCTGTGAAAAGAGAGACAAAAACAGAGACTGATCACAATACCCACATATAGAAGAACATTGAATAGGTACCATAACGAGGCATCCATGGGTTTCATCGACATATTACGTCCCAATATTGAGAAACTGAGAGAGAGGAAGGATATCCCCGGACTGATCAGGGCACTTGAATCACCTGATGAGGAGATACGGGATGGTGCGGCAGCAGCTCTCCTCGCCCTGATGCCCGATGCCCTTTCTCCGCTCGTCTCTGCTGCCGTCGGGGGAGGCGAAAAGCGGCGGGCTGCTGCACATACCGTACTCGGTTTAATCGGGGAGCCTGCGGTATTGCCTCTGATCGGGTTACTGGAGGATGACGATCCGGAGGTATCCGGGTTTGCAGCCGTTGCCCTCGCCTCTCTCGGGGAGCCGGCTGTTTCATCCCTGGTCAGCCTGTTTGGGACAATAGATGAAGAGAAGAGTGAGCGTGTGGTGGAGACGCTTGCTGCGATCGGGCCTGCTGCCATCCCGGGACTCAAGGGTGGGCTCTTCTCGCTGCCGTACCGTTCCCGCCGCTTTGTTGCCCTTACACTTGACCGGCTGAATGCCAGGGCAGCCGATGAGACAGAGGATGCCGCCCGCAGGATTGCCCTTGGGCAGTGGAAAGAGCTTGGCTCCCTGAAAGAGCCTGGTCCCCTCGGTGATGCAGCGGTTCTGCTCCTGATCGATCTTCTCTCTGAAGACTACTACGTACTCCGGGTGAATGCCGCAAGGACCCTCGGCCAGCTCGGTTATGAGAGGGCACTCCCTCACCTCAAAGAGGCGGCATCTGATGAAAACCCCAATGTCAGGGCAGCAGCCGCCGAGGCCCTTGGCTCTTTCGGGGGTGAAGAGCATCTCCCGGTGCTCCTCTCTGCCTGCGTGGATGAGGATCATTTCGTCAGGCAGTCGGCGGCTGCGTCTCTTGACCGGATCAGTTGGCAGCCGTCTGATGATGACGAGCGGGTGATCTACTTCATCGCCACCCGCCAGTGGAAGAAGGCAGCCGAAATCGGTGAGGCTGCTGTCCTCCCCCTGATCAGGATGCTCAGGGATACCGACAACGGGGTAATGAAAGGATTGACTGATGCACTCCGGAGCCTTGAGCGGTATTCGGTGGCACCGCTTGAAGAGGCTTTGAATGATCCTGATATCAGGGTGCGGAATGCAGCAGGCGAGATCCTGGTCTCGCTTGGGCAGACCGATCTCGTGTACCGCCCCCTCATCCCAAAGAGTGATGGGGGGTTGCCGGGAGAGAAGAGAGGGCTGTAATTTTTTTTGGCTCTTCGCTGATCTGGTGCGGGTTTTCAATAGGGAAGGAGTCATCATCCGGCTATCTGGTGCTTAAATGAATGCAATTTTGGCTCTTCGCTGAAACGTTTCTCCCCACCACCCCTCCCCCGTCCGCATGTGCTTCGCAGGGAGGTTGTACTGGGCGGCCGCAGATGCTGCGCGGGAGGGGGCGAGATGCTTCAAACAACCTATATTAAATAGCGGGGAGGCAATCTTTTTGAGGATGATCCGAATGGATGTTTCCAATGGAACTGGATCCAGCAGGACGGTGAGGCGGTACCGGTGAATGAGATAACACTCCTTGCAATTGCAATCGCCGTTGCGATGGATGCATCTGCTGTCTCGATTGCCGCCGGTGCCACCCTGAAGAAGAATCTTCTCTATTACGGCATCCGGGCAGCCCTCTTCTTCGGCTTCTTCCAGGGAGGGATGGCACTCGCCGGGTACCTTGTCGGGGAGGCGGGGAGCGAGCTGATCGCCTCGTTCGATCACTGGGTTGCCTTCATCCTGCTTGTACTGATCGGCGGGAAGATGTGCTATGAGTCATTTCAGGGAGAGGCAGATGAGAGGGAGGCGGGGATTACCAGCCTCTTTACCCTCACCCTTCTTGCAATCGCCACATCCATCGATGCACTCGCAGTCGGTGCCACGTTTTCTCTTCTTGATGTGGAGATTCTCCCTGCGGCTCTTCTCATCGGCGTTGTCACCTTCGCCGGATCTATCATCGGGATCTGGGCCGGCCGGAGATTCGGGTGTTATCTTGGGGAGCGGATCGAGCTCATCGGCGGCGTGATCCTGATCATCATCGGAATTAAGATACTCATAGACGGGGTCTTCCTCTGACATACTCCCACGACTAAAGTCATGGGGTTCTGACGTTGCTTAGGCATTCTTCAAGCATTGCGTCGTGGGGTATCAGTGCTCCCATCGTGTACATCTCTTTCTGTACACGATCAACCATGCCCTTTTGACGGAGTGCGATATTGAATGCCGCATTCACATCAGCATGATCAACGTGCCCGCAGACCGGACACTTAAACTCCTTTCCTCGCCGTTGACCTCTTCCATCACACCGAGAGCAATCTTGCGAGGTGTATGCTGGATCAATGTAGAGGACAGGAACGCCGAGCAGCTTGGCTTTGTATTCCACAAACTGTTGTAGTTGATAAAACGACCAACTGTGCAGGGCGTATTTGAATGAACGGTGTTGTTTCCTCGTCTTGCGGATACCGGTCAGATCCTCAAATACGAGTGCTGCGTCTTGATCCTTTGCCATATCGACAACCTTGCGGCTAATTTTATGGTTCAGATCCTTGACGATACGGGACTCACGATCTTTGATCGCTTTCAGTTTGCGGAACTTTCCCTGCTTCTGAAGGCGTTTTCTGATCACGGAGTATTTCCGGTGCGTGTGGATTGCCTTCTTACCAAGTTTCTCGATCTTTCCGGTATCAGGATTCGCTGCTACCGCCACATGCCCCGTAGTGTTCCGATCAACCCCGATAAACTGTCGAGGTATCATATCCGGTTCTTCCAAGACGGTACATGATACATAGGCGTAGTTGGCATCAATCTCAATCTGATTAACCTTCTCGAACTCTGGAAACTGGTAGTTGAGAGTCAATTTCAACGGGACAACCCGGATTGTTCGAGTATCTCGATCCACTTTGATTGACTGTCCCGGTACAACCAGATTGACGTTCCGTACTCGCTTGATTGTCTTCTGGCTTCCATACTTCTTGAGGATCTGGTTTGAGATGGCTGATTTTAATCCAATCTCTTTGACTGCAGCGGACGAACGGCATTTCGGATTTCTAACTGCAAACTCCGCTACAGCAAACGCTTTCTTTAATTCATCGCTGAAATCGCGGTTGTGCCGGAGTTTGTAGGTTAAGATCATGTTAATTCCGCTTCTGGTCTTCGATATATTTTTTCACAACATCTTCAGAGATGTGTCCGCATGATTCAACATAGTAGCTACGAGTCCACAATGACGGCAAACGAGTTCTCAATATCTCGAACTCCTGTCGGAGTGTCCTTGATGTATACCCTTTGAACTGCTGTACGATCCAGTGTGGACTTGCAGTAGGTTTTGTTTTGACAAACAAATGGAGGTGATCGGGCATTATCTCCATTGTTTCGATGACAACTCCGATCTCATCTGCCTTCTCCCTGAGAAGAACTTCTAACCTGTCAGATACCGGAGATTCGAGCACTTTACGTCGATATTTAGGGCACCATATGATATGGTATCCGATGTTGTATACCGTTGTATTCGAGTGCGTCCATCGTTCTTTTGCCATCTATATAATAATATGAGTGGATATTAGATAAGGTTTATGGGTCGGCGTTGACGCATTCATCCCATGACTAAAGTCGTGGGCTTTCTGCTGCTATGGTCGTAAGAGGTGGCGAGGCACCCCTTTTCATTGAGAAGGGAGGGGATATTCCGCTCTATTCTCCTGTTTTCTCTGTGGATCCACTTAGATCCCGATATAGATGGAGATGCCCAGAACCCCGTGCAGAAGGGCGATGAGAATAGAGATTCCCGCCATCCGGAAATGCCAGGTGAACGGCACATTCTGAAGCCGCCCTCTCCGTTTCATAACCGCAATCGATGCGGTGATGCAGAGAGAGATGAAGAGGATGATCCCAAGGACGACGACCAGGGGGAGGCCAAGGACCGGCGTGTATGCAATTGCTGCGATTAACATTGTTTGTATCTACCTCCTGAGGATAATTGTTGTTGAGCCGCGTTCACGGTGCGGAACCGTCATCGAGTTGCTGTCAGAGAGCGCCCAGATGATCGCGATCGGATCTCCGGCCCGGATCTCATAGTCATACTCGTCACCGGTTGTAAAGAGCCGCTCAAACTCAATTGTGGTTACGCCATCCACCTGCTGCCCTCCATACCTGAGGATATCATTGGTTCCTCCGATCGCAGTGTCCATCTGTATCGGGCAGCGGGGATTCTCGCTGAAGAGATCCCAGACAACGACAGTCTCCCCATCGAGATATCCGGCGATATAATCAACGCCCGCCATCATCCGGGGGGTGCCAAGGCCGATGCCGACCCAGCCGGCTGCTCTCCCGGCGAGTCCGATCCGGATCGCCTCGTCGGTGGTGGTCCAGTGGATCTCCATCGTATCAGAGAGTGCCTGCCAGTACTCGTATTCGCCTGATTCGATGATCCCATCAGGATTCCAGTCCACGGTGACGGGGGATTCACCAACAGGAGCTGGTGTGGCGGGCGGATCAGTTGCACAACCCGATACAAGTACAAGAGATGCAAGTATAATCCCAATTGAGAGTATAATCGAGATCTTCATAGCCAGATGCTCGTTGCATGATATGAAAAGCTTTTCTTCATGGAGGGCAAGTCATCTCATATGGAATCTCCTGTGAAAACACTCCGGGATGCCGCCTTACTCATCGGGGCAGTCCTTCTGCCGCTTATGACCGGTGCGATCGGGAGCATCGCAACAGCAACGAATGTCTCGGGATGGTACCAGACGATCGCAAGGCCATGGTTCACCCCACCGAGCTGGGTCTTTGGGCCGGCATGGACGATACTCTATATCCTGATGGGTATCTCCCTCTTCCTGATCATAAAATCCGGATGGGAGCGGCGGGAGGTGAAGGTGGCATGCGGCATCTTCTTTGTGCAGCTCTTCTTTAATGGAATCTGGTCATTCCTCTTCTTCGGGATACCGTCACCCTTCCTCGGGCTGATCTGCATCATTATCCTCTGGTGCCTGATCCTCTGGATGATCGTCTATTTCTACCGGATATCAAAGGTGGCTGCGTACCTGAATATCCCTTATATCTGCTGGGTAACCTTTGCAACCGCCCTGACGGCATCGATCTACCTGCTGAATCCCTAGATTCACCAGGAAAACATTTTTTTCTTTTGATTGTGGCTCTTCTCCTCATTTCTGATTGCCAGATTCCCTGATTCCTAAGCTAAGGTCAGCTGGATAGTATGGTCTGCTCCTCACTACAGATCCCTTTTTCACACAAGCAACAGTGGATGAAAAACCCTGGCTGGGATAGGAGAGGGAGCAGTAGCAGGAAGTGGGCGCGAAGCGCTCAATATCCTCACGTGCGGGGCGAACAGCCCCGCCTGGTGACCGCACGGTCGCCTTCACCGGCATCCGGAGGGGGTTGGCAGTGCCCCCCCGGAGGATGTTCGGGGACAGATCCATTCCTGGCTCCATCGACAGAACGATCGGCATTTTAATCCCCCCACCGCCCCTCTCCGTCCGCTTGTGCTTCAAACTTCCATGATCCGAATGTTGGAACAGGATCGCTCCGGGTTTTTTCGTAGATTTTTTGCTGGAAGGTTTTCCCGGATTTCCGGATAATCCTGAAGGAAAGCTATATCGAAGATTGGATCAGATCATCCTTTGCGAGGGGGAAGAGGGAGATATGCGGATTAAACAGGTTTCATGCAGGAATTTCAAGAGTTTCTCGGATCTCAACGTGGATCTGGATGAATATAATATCCTGATCGGGACGAATGCGGCAGGCAAGACGAACTTCATCAGGATATTCCGGTTCTTCCGCGACATCGCACGCCACGGGCTTGGAAATGCCATCTCCCTTCAGGGGGGGGCTGAATATATCAGGAACATCAGGATTTCTGCCGATGTCCCGACAGAGATTGGGATCATCTTCGAGAATGAACTCGGAGTCTTTAGTGGGGTCCGGGACACAGCAGGCGGCACCCACACCCTCTCCTTCCACCAGATCGAGTACCGCTTCTCCCTGCAGATACAGGAGGGGGGATACCAGATCCTTGAAGATCATCTCCGGATCAGCTGTTCCTGCAAACCGGAACTGGGTGAGGGCGTGATCGGGCAGGGAGAGCTTGTGATCACCCATACAGAGGACGGGGTCTTCTATGATCTCTCAACGCCTGAGGGAATCGCAATTGAGATCTCAGAGATCATCCCGCCATACCTTCAGAAGAATATTCCGCGGACCGGGACCCTGCTCATCGAGAACCCGCTGCTTGTGCCGATGCCCGGTTTCCAGCGGTTCTTTGCCGAGATCGCCATCTATGATTTTGATCCCCGCACTCCGAGGAAGGCGATCCCCCTCTCGGGCAGGAGCGATCTCGAGGAGGATGGATCGAACCTGGCGATCGTCCTCCGGGGCATCCTCTCTGATCCCGAGAAGAAACGGCGGTTATCGAACCTGATGACCGAATTGCTTCCGTTCGTGCAGGATATCGATGTCCGGAAGTTCATGGATTCATCCATCTACTTCACGGTGACGGAGCGGTACGGGGACGATCACCCCCTGCCATCCTCGGTGATCTCTGATGGGACAGTAAACGTGATCAACCTCATCTGTGCCCTCTACTTTGATGAGAAACCCTTCATCGTCATCGAGGAGCCCGAGAAGAACGTGCATCCCTATCTGATCGCCCGTGTCGTCTCGATGTTTGCAGATGCTGCCCGGAACAAGCAGATCCTGATCACAACCCACAATCCGGGCGTCGTCAGGCATGCGGATATCGAGGATATCCTTCTCATTTCACGGGATTCGCTTGGGTATTCGATCATCACGAAGCCCGCCCGCCGCGAGGAGGTCAGGACATTCCTGAAGAATGAGGTCGGGATTGAAGAGCTGTATATCCAGAACCTGCTCGGGCTCTGAAGATGATGCGATTCCGACATGACGATGTTATCGTGCATGATGCTGCACCAACCATGGCTTCCCTCTCGACCCTGGCTTCCATGGCTTCTACCCCTTTCGTCCTCTCCATCTGCTATTGTATGGTTGACCTATGAACCGGCTCTTTGTCTTCTGTGAAGGCCCTGATGATATCAGGTTCTTCGAAGGGGTCCTGAAAAGGGAACTCCAGGAGGGATATGCGAGAGTTGAACTGATCGCCTATGCCGGGATGAAGCATATCCGGGTGGACGGCTTCATCCGGGGGATCAGTGCGATGGGCGACGACTACCTGATGATCGCCGATATCGACAGGGAAAGGAATGTGAGGGCAAAGAAGAACCGCCTGAAACGCTGGTACCGGGAGCTCGATGCTGACAAGGTGATCATCGTCATAAAAGAGATCGAAGGCTGGTATCTCGCCGGCCTAAACGACCATGCATCCCGATCGCTTGGGCTCCGGACCCTGCCCGGCACCGACCGGATCACCAAGGAGCGGTTCAACCGGATGATCCCGGACCATTACGTATCGCGGATCGATCTGATGATCGAGATCATCAAGCGGTACTCGATCCAGGTGGCCCGGGAGAAGAACCGGTCTTTCCGGTTCTTTTACTGGAAGTGCCTGGAGTAGGGAGGGGTAGGGGGTATGGAAAGTATGGATGAATGGATAGATGGAAGGCAGGTATGGATGAAGGAAGGAGGCGAACCAGGTATCGGGGCATCCTGGGAGGTAATGGATCGTCACCTCAATTACCTGACAAAACAGAGTGAGCAGTACTATGCGGACAGGTACCTCCATTCGTATCAGATGTGATCTCAGGGATCAGCTGGAATCCCTCAAAAACCACCCAAAAGAGTCATATAATGATGTTATCGAGCATCTGCTCAGGCTTGCCATTGATGATGAGCCACTGGGAGAGGAGGCAGAGATCGGCCTCGAAGAAGCTCTTAAAGAGATGAAGGCAGGGAAGTTCATCCCCGAATCCGAGATCATGAAGGAGTATGGGATTCGGTGAGGACTGAAGCGGCCTGCCTATCGGAGTCTCTGATTGTTTTGTAGCAGTTGATCGGGCTCTTCGCTGATCTGTTGCGGGTTTTACCTGGGGAACGAGTCATCACCTGGCTATTTGGTGTTTGAATCATTCATTAGGATCTGTTCACTCAGGCGCTGGATATCCAGAAACACTGGGGAATCCTCCACCGCCCCTCTCCCCGTCCGCAGATGCTTCGCAGGGAGGTTGTACCGGGGGATCGCAGATACGGCGCAGGGTGGGGCGGGAATGCTTTGTAGGATGCCAGAAGCAGATAAAACCCGATTCCTTCAGAATCGCCTTTCAGGTTGCTCTGATGAGCAAGGGTTTATCACCTCTGTCATCCGGCTCCCTTCGCCACCCCGCCCCCCGATACCCGCGCCGCACCTGCTTCATACTACCCACAGGAAATAGCGAGCAGGCATAAAAATTCGGTTGAGAGGGAGGAGAGATCTGAAACAACAAATGGGCGCGAAGCGCCAGGTATCCTCAATTGCGGGGCGAGCAGCCCCGCTTGGTGGCCGCGAGGCCGCCTTCACCGACATACGGAGGGGGATGGCAGTGCCCCCCCGGAGGATGTTTGGTGACTCGTCCACTCCCACCGCCCTTTATCATTTCGCACCTGTTTTTTGTCACTCCTCATGATCCGGTTGTTGCATCGTGATCGATCCCCTTTGGGTGGATGAGTGGGGGGTAAGTGGTGGGGAAGTAGTGGGTAAGTAATGGGTCAGTGGCAGGTAAGTAGTGGGTCAGTGGCAGGTAAGTAGTGGGGAAGTAGTGGGTCAGTGGCAGGTAAGTAGTGGGGAAGTAGTGGGTCAGTGGCAGGTAAGTAGTGGGGAAGTTGGGCGAGTAGTGATTCAACACCCCTTTCACACCTCACTCCGCGAGCGGCAAAAGCTTTAATTAAGGGGCAATTCACTTTCAGGGTGCACGGTTCATCTCTTATTACCCATACTGCATCCTTAATGGTATGAGTACAGAAACAAGCCTTACCAGTTCATCGGTTGTTAAAAGCAGTTCCCGATTATTCTCAAAAAACCACGCCTTCTCCGATAAGCCGCTCATAAAAGACCTTGATATCCTCGAGTGCGACCACATCCCCGACCAGGTGCTCTTCCGCGATCCTGAGCTTGAGGAGATGGCATTCCTGATCCGGCCGGGCCTCCGGGGGCAGCGGCCGGCGAATATCTTCTGCCGGGGGCTCCCCGGTACCGGGAAGACGACCTGCATCCATCATCTCTTCACCCAGATCAGGGATGCCTCGCAGACCCTGATCCCGGTGTACGTGAACTGCCAGCAGAACAGGACTGCATTTGCGGTCTTCTCCACGATCTACCGGGAACTGGTCGGCCATGCACCCCCAAGCTCCGGCGTTCCCCTCAGGAAACTGGTGGATGCCGTCGCAAAGGCGCTTCAGTCCGGGAGAGAGCCCAGGAGAGAATCCGGGAGAGAATCCGGAAAACGATCAGAGAGGCAGGCACCGGCACAATCCCAGAGACAAAACCAGAGAGAATCCGGGAGACCTGTCCTTCTTGTCTGCCTTGACGATATCCACCACCTGATCCATGAGGGGACCGACACCCAGATCCTCTCCTCGCTCCTGCGGATCCACCTCGACTATCCCGGCTGCCGTGTATCGGTCATCCTTGTCGAGAGCGATCTCGCACTTGACATCTCCCGCAGGCTGGATCCATCGGTCATCTCGAGCCTCTGCTCAGAAGAGGTCTTCTTTCCCCCCTATACTGCAAACCAGATCCGGGGCATCCTGAGAGAGAGGGCACGGCAGGCGGCCTATCCGGGGGTGATCTCGCCTGAGATCCTCGACCTGATCACCCACAGGACCAAGTCAACCGAGCCGGGCGATCTCCGGGTCGGCATCGACCTCCTGAAACGCTCCATCCTCAGGGCCGAACGGGCGGCCCACACCACCGTCACCGAAGAGGATGTTGCCGCCGCCTACGGCGATGCCCGCCTCACCCACCTCCGGGGCCTCGTCTCGGTCCTCACCGAAAAGGAGCGGACGCTCCTCTCGGTCATTGCCAGGATGGTCGAGGAGAGCGAGATAGCAGCCAGGAAGAGGTATGAGGAGGAGAGGGAGTATCGGGAGCGTGGGGAGCGTGGGGAACGTGGGGAGTATGACGGCTCCAGCGGGTATAGCGGGTATAACGGGTATAGCGGGCATGGAAGGTCTGAAGAGGATGGAGGATATCGAGGATATGGAGAGGATGGAGGATATCGAGGATATGGAGAGTATAGAGAGTATCTCGAGCCCCTGCCCCCGACATCCGGCCGGATCTTCTCGCGGCTCCAGGAGGTGCTGGCAGCCGGGCACCACGAACGGCTGCGGCAACAGCGGGAACAGCGGGAGCAGGGAGATCAGCGGGAACACCGTGAGCAGTACCAAAAACTACAGCCGCAACGAGCCGCCGAACCGCAATCAGGAGAGCTGGCGGCATGTGCCGAGCCGGAGCCGGGATATGACTCCGGCAGAGGCCCTCATGGAGCGGATGCCCGGATGCAGGATGAACAACAGCACCCTGAGCACCACCTCACAGAGACCCAAACCCCTGAACACGAGTACCCTGAGCTCCATCATCCCGAGACCGAGCCCCCCGCTCACGCCATCTCCTATACCACCTTCTATGAGCTCCTCAGGTCGCTTGCCACCTATGCCCTCATCAGGATCACGATCCGGCAGGCGAAGGGGCGGACGAGCGAGGTCACCCTCCGGTACCGGGCGAGCGATGTGAGGAAGATGCTTGAGAGGAAGTGAGGAGGGAGAGGAAAGGAAGGGAAGGGGAGATAGGACAGAGAATCAACTTCACCCACTTACTTATCTAATTATCCAATTATCCAATTTTCATCACTTTCACATCCTACCCGCCAGTTTTATAAGCGCTAAAATGTGAATCATTCCTTATATTATGATAACGAAAAAGAAGCGGGCTCTCTTATACCTGCTTGGTAAAAAACAAAGCCTTACCAAATTACAATTGGTCAAATTACTATTCCTGGCATCACAGGATAATCCCCTTTATGATTTTGTTCCATACAGGTATGGCCCGTTTTCATTCCAGCTATATACAGATATTAGCCATCTGGAGAGGGACGGGTACCTGCTTGAAACAAATACGATGGTGACGTCCCTCAATCAGGAGTGTCCACTCCCTGATCGTTCCATCCAGAGGGCAATCGATCAGGTAGTACGCCAGTTTGGTGATAAAACCGAGAAGGAACTCATTGACCATATTTATTCACACTATCCGGAAACCACCATTTTTTCTGAGATTGAGAAGCGGCAAACATATGAGAGGGATGAGACCGGCGTTGTCACAATCGGATATGAGGGAAAAAGTATTGATCGTTTCCTCTCGATGCTCATCGATTCAAAAGTCGGAAAAGTAATTGACGTGCGAAGGAATGCGTTCAGTATGAAATATGGTTTCTCAAAGAACCAGCTCTCCAATTACCTACAACATATGGGAATCACCTATCTCCATATGCCTGAACTTGGCATCCAGAGCACCCGGCGGCAGAACCTCACTGATGAAGGATATGCACAACTCTTCCATGAATACCATCAGGAGTTGGGTGAAAAAGCGGCCTATCTCAATACCATCAAAACCATAGCAGAAGATGAGAAAGTGGCACTCCTCTGCTTTGAGGCAAAAGCCTCCGACTGCCACCGGGGAGTTATCGCAGAACGATTCCGGGAGGAGGGGTTGGAGGTTGTTGACCTGTGACCTGGAAGACGAAGAAGGTACTTGTCACAGTGAAGGCATATCCGGAAAAAAGCAAAAAGCACGGTTCATCGGTGTGTACTGCTGGAGTAACGGATGAAGGGGAGTGGATTCGATTATATCCTATGCCTTTTTCATTGTTTACCGGCTCTCAAAAAATCAGTCGATATGACTGGATAGAGGTGGATTGTCAAAAGGCAACCGATGAGAAATTGGGAAGAAAGGAGAGTTATCGGGTTCGCCCCGACTCGATCCGGGTACTCGATCAATCGCTCTCCTCCGGGAAGAGAGCGGGACACGCCCCATGGGATGAGAGAAACCGGATTTTGCTGCCAAAAGTTGCTCCTTCTCTTGAAGATCTTATGGAACAGTATAAAACAGATAAAACATCCCTTGGTCTCATCAAACCAACTGAAATTCTAAGATTTTATACAAGGGAACCATTACAGGAGCCTCCCCTCTCAACAGAATATCAACAGTCCCTGACCAGTGAAAGAATACCGATTATTGCGGATCTCCCTCATCCATTTGCCTATGAATTCAGATGCGATGGGTGTGCTGATGGAAAAACTCACGACATTAAATGCCTTGACTGGGAGCTATTTGAATCATATCGAAGCTGGTGGAGAAAATACCAGGATCTGCAACTCCTCTGGGAAAAGCTCCACCTGAAGTTTTTCAGCGAGATGAGAGAGAAGAACCTATATTTTTTCGTAGGCATGCATTCACTCCAACCAACATGGCTCATAATAGGCTTATATTACCCTAAAAATGACAAAATATCCCCAATAACCAGAGTTAAATCTCTCAGTGATTTTTCATAGGGGAGTAAGGATAAAGCTGAGATGAGGACGATAAGAGAGGTCTCATGGTACGGCCGTGAATTGGCACCACCTCTCAGATCCGATCAACCTTCTCCTTCAGATCATCCGCAAAAGCCGCCATCACATCAAGCTCTTTAAAACCGGGGAAGATCACCTTCCCCGATGAGAAGATGAGGGCAGTTCCTATCTCACCCCGGTAGACGACACCGGGGAACTGCTCAGGCTCATACTCGACCTGTTCCATTCCTTCTGCGATAACAAACCGGGAGAGGTTGATAGGTATTCCGAAATCTTCCATCCCGACGATATTCTGCACTTTCGGCACCGACAATGGATCGGATGCCGCCGCACAATCGATGATGGAAGAGATGATGGAGAGGAACTCTTCAAAAGCTCCGTCGACCTGGTCAAGGGACTTCAGGCCATAAATGATATACTTCCCACTTCGATACAGAGTGACTTTGCCGCCGGAGATGAGGATATATGCCCCATGGTACTGCTCGGGATCATACCTGTAGGAATCTGATGGGAGTTCCTCCAGCCGCTGAAATAAAATTGTCTGATGGAGATCGCCGGAGCAGACGATATTGATGATCTTCATTTAAGTCTGGTCAGAGTGTTGTCATTAATCCCTTAGATACTGTCCTCCAACCGGCACAAACCGCTCCGGCTTCCTGACCGCTTCATATGCCCGGATATCCTCAAGCTCCAGTGCTATCCAGTTCCGTTTCCGGCTCTCATTACCCTTCCTGACCCGAGTGGCCTTCCACTTCTCCTGATTCTCCAGATATGCTACCATCTCATCCCGTGTGAGGAAGACGGCGTCGCCATACGTGTCATAGAAGGTGAGCGGATCTGCTGCGACCAGTATCCGCTTGATCGTCGCCTCTCCTACATACCCGGTATCTTCATGCGACTGGTAAAAAGATTATCTAGAATCTGGGGGTGAGGAAAATAGAGGAAACATTTATTATCTCACACGACATTGACTCTACATACGATATTTAGTAGAGCCCTACTAATTATTGCATGTAGAGTTAGGGGTTGATGATTGATGAATACAATGACTAAATTAAACGAAATAACTACTGATCTGATAACTGGTGTAGCAGCTCGAATACCAAATCCAGATGAACAAGACGTCTATAGTGTAATAAATATCAAAGATATTATTGATGGACGGGTTGACACCACATCACTCGATAAACGGGTTATTACGAGTCCAAGAATAAAACCAGAGAGTTATGTTAAAGAAGGGGATTTGGTGATTGCCATTCGAGGACCCAATTTTAAGGTTGGAATTATTGACACATCATCTCAAGGTTTCCTGTTCACAACTAATCTCATTGGTCTTCGACTTGATCCAAATAAGGCACTCCCAGAGGTTGTTGCTGCCTATCTCAATAGTCCGGAAGGGCAGCATACGATAGCATCAAATGCTCGTGGAGTGATCACCCCTTCAATAAATAAAAAAGATCTTCTTGGTATCAAAATCCCACTACCATCAATAGAGACTCAACAACAAGTACAACATTATCTCAAGAATACAGAAGACTATCTACATTTACTTCATCACGAAGAGGCATCCGTGAGGAAGATCCGTGACTATGTAATATTTCGTTCATTGGGGGTGAACCGATGAATTCCTTCTTTGATGACACCCTAAAAAAAATCTGGAACATTTTTGATCAGACCCGATCATATATGGCCTTGAATGAAGCCTATCCTTATGTTCTTGGAATATTGGGTTTAAAATCTCTTTCAGATCGAAGAGGTGATGATATTGTCAGATGGAAAGAATTGGAAGCCGAGAAATTTGAACTCGGAACGATTTTAAATGCCACTTTTTCCCGGATAGAGGCTGATTATCCTGAATATAAAGGGTGGTTTTCTGATCTCAATTACCATCCAGGAAGTTTTGGTGAGCAACAGAGCTGGAACCGATTTTTACAATCGATTATCTCAATTGTATCAACGATTGATTTCGCGGGTCTTATACAAAATGACCCACTTGATTTACATAACATCTGCATCAAACTCAGAGAGTCGATTATATCCTCGAAAGAGGCAAGGGGAGATATCGAGACACCCGATAATCTGGCGACACTACTCTCAATGTTATGTGATTTGCAGAGAGACGATAAGATCTTAGATCCATTCAGTTTCAGTGGCATTACTCTTCTCCGTGCAGCAACCATTGCAAAAAACAAAAGTGAAAATGCACAACCCAATCTATTTGCTCAGACACAAATCAGAGACGCTGCCCAGTTACTACATTTACATATGCTCATAGCAGGAGAGGATCACATTCAGGTTTATAATGGAGATATCATACGACAGCCTGGATTTGCTGATGGCCGAAACCTGAAGCTATTTGATAAAATCATCTCGATTATTCCTTTTGGCGTGAGAAACTGGGGAGAAGATATTGCTCAATACGATCCCTATGGTCGGTTTACTTATGGTGTTCCACCAACCACACAAGGAGATTTAGCTTATCTTCAACATTGCATTGCATCATTAGCAGATGATGGCACACTTGTTGTGGGTGTTCCACCCTCAATGCTCTTTAGAAAAAGGAGTGAAGGGGATATCAGGAGAAGAATAATTGAAGCCGACATCATTGAGGCAGTCATACGGCTCCCTCCAAAACTACTCTATCCACAGACGGCAGTACCAGTTAATTTACTTATCATCAAGAGGAATAAATCACCGAGCCGTAAAAACAAGATGTTAGTTATTGATGCATCCAGGAGTTTTCTCCCAGGAAGGACGCAAAATATCCTCCGGGATGAAGATATTTCGGCAATCGTGAAGGCCTACAACTCCTTTAGTGATAGTGATGGATTTAGTAGAGTCTGCTCAATTAAGGAGATAGCGGATAGGGACTTCGCTCTTGAGGTATCAGATTATATAACACAATTACCTGAGTTTGATATTTCTCTTGACTTTGATAGAGAAACAAACAAACTTGAAACATTGAATGCTCAGAGACAGAAAAAGTATGAAGATATGTGCAACTCACTCACAGATTTAATGAATCATCTGGAGGGGAAATGATGACTTACAATTCAAAGATCCTACTACCGAATAGCAGTCCTTTTGGTAATTGCCCATATTTAAAGAAAAAACAACGGAATCATGTATTAATCAAACCTTCACTTCAGGGTGATATACTGTGACGCTAACTCTTCAAGGTCTTAAATCCCACCTCTGGAACTGTGCCGAGATCCTTCGTGGCAGCGCAGTAGATCGAACAGATTGGAAGGCCTATATCCTTCCATTGTTATTCCTCAAGCGAATCTGCGATGTTTGGGATGAGGAAAGAGAGGAGGCAGCAAAAATATTTGGCGATGTTGATCCTGTTGATTTTCCGGAAGTACACAGATTCAATGTCCCTGAAGGTTGTCACTGGCGTGATATACGGGAGACTCCGATCAATGTTGGGGAGGCGCTCGCCCACGCAATGAGAGAGATCGAATTGGCTAACCCTGACACTCTCTATCGTGTCTTTGGTACAGCGGCCGATTGGGGCAACCGGGAGATGCTGACTGATGAGATCCTGAAGGATCTGATAGAAGGGCTCTCGGAAGTATCTCTTGGAAACACAGCTGTTGGTTCGGACATCCTTGGTGATGCTTATGAGTACCTCATCGGGAAGTTTGCAGATATTACCAAACGCAAAAAGGCGGGTGAGTTCTATACTCCACGAAGTGTCGTCCGTATGATGGTTGATATTCTGGATCCAAAAGAGGGTGAGAGTATATATGATCCAGCTTGTGGAACCGGAGGTATGCTCCTTGGAGCAATTGAGCATGTCCAGCGTGCCGATGGAGATCCAAGGACCTTCTTTGGTAAAATCTTTGGTCAGGAGAAGAACCTTACAACCGCCTCAATCGCAAGAATGAATCTGGTCTTACATGGTATAGAGGATTTTCAGATTGTGAGAGAGGACACGCTCCGAAACCCAGCGTTCACTGACTCCAGCACTGGAGGTCTTGCAACCTTTGATTGTGTCATTGCAAATCCTCCCTTTTCGCTTAAGGAGTGGGGTCGGGAAGTCTGGGAATCAGATCCCTGGGGACGAACAATCTATGGCTTGCCTCCTGCTAATTACGGTGATTATGCCTGGGTTCAGCATATGGTTGCGTCCATGGCTCCCATATCGGGACGCATGGCTGTAGTATTGCCTCAAGGCGCTCTCTTCCGAAAGGGGGCTGAAGGAGCCATCAGGAAGCAACTTCTTGAGGGGGATTTAATTGAGGCTGTCATTGGACTCGCACCAAATATCTTCTATGGGACAAGTCTTGCTCCAGCTGTAGTAATCCTCCGGAATAATAAGCCGGTTGAGCGGAGAGAGAAGGTTTTGATCATTGATGCATCTAACCTCTTTCGGCGAGGACGTGCTCAAAATTTCCTTGACCCTGAACATGTCAAACTAATTGTCACCTGGGTACAGGACTTTTCTGATGTGGAACACCAGGCCACCGTCATTCCAGTGAGTCGGATAAAGGATGAAGGTTGGAACCTGAATATCACACGCTATGTCCAACCACCCATTGAAGAGGAGATACCTCCACTTCCAGAAGCTGTTGCTGCATTCAAAGAAGCACTCTCAGAGGCCCGTAATGCAGAGGAAGAGCTCCGCAGGGTGCTTATCGAGGGAGGATGGATTAAATGAATGCCGCTATCGAGCACCTGAGTCAACAACAACTCGAATCATATCTCTGGGGTGCTGCTAAACTCCTCCGTGGCCTAATTGATGCAGGGGATTACAAACAGTATATCTTTCCATTACTCTTCTTCAAAAGACTCTCTGATGTTTGGGATGAAGAATATCAGAGTGCACTTGCTGAGACAGGAGATACAACATTTGCTTATGACACTGCGAATGATCGGTTCAGAATACCTGAGGGCGCTCATTGGCCAGAAGTCCGGAATACCACACAGGATGTTGGTCGAGCACTGCTTACCGCGTTTCGTTCCATAGAAGCTGCAAATTCTGAGCGACTCAGCGGAGTCTTTGGCAATGCCTCATGGACTGACAAGGCTCAGATGCCAGATGAGACTCTTAAGAACCTCATCGAGCATTTCTCAAGGCACTGTCTGAGTCTGAGTGCCGTTCCCGAAGATGAACTTGGAAACGCATATGAATATCTGATCAAGCAGTTTGCTGATGACAGCGGCCATACTGCTCAGGAGTTTTATACGAACCGGACACTCGTCCACCTTATGGCACAGATGCTGGAACCACAGTCGGGTGAGACAATATATGATCCGACTGTTGGGACAGGTGGAATGCTTATCTCAGCACTTGCAGAGGTGAAAAGGCGGAACGGAGATGTCAGAACTCTCGGTCTCTATGGTCAGGAGTTGATCCAGATCACAGCTGCTATTGCGCGAATGAACCTTGTGTTACATGGAGTGGAGGATTTCAGAATAGTTGCAGCAAACACTCTGACCAACCCGGCTTTCATTGAGCGTGATCGGCTACGGACATTCGATGTGATTCTTGCCAATCCCCCATATTCGATAAAGAAGTGGAACCGTGAAGCTTGGCAGAGCGATCCATGGGGCCGGAACTTCTTGGGCACTCCTCCTCAAGGTCGGGCAGATTATGCCTTTTTTCAGCATATCCTGAAGAGTTTAAACGGAAAAACAGGGCGATGTGCAATACTCTTCCCTCATGGTGTACTCTTCAGAAATGAGGAGGCCGAGATGCGGCGAAAACTCATTGAGTCTGATCTGCTTGAATGTGTTCTGGGACTTGGACCAAATCTCTTCTACAACTCGCCTATGGAGGCCTGTGTAGTTATTTGCAAGACGCAGAAGCCTCAGGAGCGAAAGGGAAAGATCCTTTTCATCGATGCAGTCCATGAAATCACAAGAGAGCGAGCACAGAGTTTCCTGAGTGCCGAGAATCAAAAGCGGATTCTAACAGCATATCAGGCGTTTTCAGACGAACCTGGTTTTGCAAAGGTCGCAACCATCGAAGAAGTACTTGAAAAGGGAGGGAATCTCTCAATTCCACGATATGTACGGCCGAATGGAAATAGTAATTCTTATGATGATAGCCATGATCTGAAGAAGATCTGGACAGCATTTGAGGCGAATGGGAGAGAGTTCTGGCAGGAGATGGATGAGATGGTCGAGATGCTGGATGATCTCATATCTGA
Organism: Methanocalculus sp. MC3; assembly: GCF_054767395.1. Classification (NCBI taxonomy): domain Archaea; kingdom Methanobacteriati; phylum Methanobacteriota; class Methanomicrobia; order Methanomicrobiales; family Methanocalculaceae; genus Methanocalculus; species Methanocalculus sp. MC3. Next base: position 539,326 of record NZ_BAABMP010000001.1, on the reverse strand, counting down.
GGAAGTGCAGCATGACTGAAGTGCTTAAGGAAGGGTGGAAATATTGGCGTTTTGATGAGATGGCTACGATGGTCAATGATCGTATAGACAAACCATCAAGCGCCGATGTAGAATATTATGTTGGTCTTGAGCACCTTGATCCAGACTCATTAAAAATTCGCCGTTGGGGTTCTCCATCAGATGTAGGAGCCACAAAACTTCTGTTTAAGAAAGGCGATATTATTTTTGGCCGTCGAAGAGTGTATCAGAGAAAAGTAGCTGTTGCTGACTTTGATGGAATCTGTTCAGCACATGCTATGGTGCTTCGTGCTTGTCCAGATGTTGTGCAACCTGAATATTTACCATATTTTATGCAAAGTGATCTCTTCATGGAGAGAGCAAAGGAAATCTCAGTTGGCTCTCTCTCACCCACAATAAACTGGAAGACATTGGCTAAAGAACAATTCCTTCTGCCGCCGTTGGAGGAGCAGAAGGAATATGTCAAAGTTCTTTCTGCGATGGAAAATTGTATCAATACAAAAGAGATTCTCATTCGTGAAACAGAGAGGCTAAAGAAGAGATTGATGAAGAATTTATTTACTAAAGGAATTGGCCATACAGAGTTTGAGCATAATGAGGGAATTGGAATGATCCCAAAAACATGGGTAACAACAAATTTTGCTAACACAAATCTCTTCCATATAATAATGGGGCAATCACCTCCGTCATCAAGTTACAATGATTCGGGTTATGGCCTCCCTTTTATTCAGGGCGTAACTGAATTTGGAAACAAACATCCAATAATATCAAAATACTGTTCAAAACCCTTGAAAGTTGCTAAAGAAGGAGATATATTAATATCTGTTCGAGCACCTGTTGGAGAAGTGAATATTGCTCTTTGTGATGTCTGTATCGGTCGAGGTATTTCAGCAATTCATTGCATAGATCAAAATTTAACTGATTATACCATAAATTATATAGAAAGCCATATAGATTATTTACACAGGATTGCAGCGGGATCGATTTTCGAAGCGATTACAAAACAAGATCTTCAAACATTCATCATAGCAATTCCTCCACAAGAGGAAATTAAACAGGTTAATAAATTATTATCGAAAATCGCTACAATTCTAACCAACGCTTATGAAGATATCGCAGCAACAAAATTAATAAAAATGAAATTAATAAATCAAATTTTCACTAATGGTGATACGATCATAAAGCAAAGCGGTGGTAATCGATGATCTTCAACGAATCAAACACCGTCGAAGCCTACATCCGGGATCGTCTGGCAGGTTCCACCCGGCCCAGCAGAGCCAACACAACCAGAGAAACGAGTGGCAACTACATCTCCAGAGGCATCGGCTGGCAACATGTTGCTTCAATTGATCTACTTCGCCAGCCACAGGATGTTTTGGTGGGACACTGGGTACGTCAGGCCTTAATCAGGCTCAATCCCGATATTGCCGCTCAACCAAACAGAGCTGATGATGTTCTCTATAAGCTCCGAGCCATTATCATGGGTGTTCGAGCCGACGGGTTGATAAAAGCGAATGAGGAGTTTGCTGCATGGCTCACTGGCGAGCGATCAATGCCATTTGGCAAAAATGGTGAACATGTAACCATACGACTTCTTGACTTCGACGACCTGTCAAAGAATCAATATTATGTCACCTCACAATTTACTTACCGAGCCGGAAAGACTGAGAAAAGGCCGGATATTGTGCTTATTGTAAATGGTATTCCGTTAGTAATTATCGAGGCAAAGACACCTGTTCGACCAAGCCAGAGTTGGCTTGATGGTGCACTTCAGATTCATGATGATTACGAACGAAATGTACCGGAAATTTTTGTACCAAATCTTCTTTCCATTGCCACTGAGGGAAAGGAGTTTCGATATGGATCGATTGGTCTTCCGGTTGAGCTCTGGGGACCCTGGCGTATTGAAGCCGACTCACAAACCCCATCTCTTCAGAAGATCGACAAAGCAATCGACGCTCTTTTACGGCCACATGTGCTGCTTGATCTCCTGAAAAACTTCACTATATATGCGACAGATAAGAAGAAACGTCGGATAAAAATTGTTGCCAGGTACCAACAGTACGATGGAGTCAACAAAATTGTCGACAGGGTTGTGGCCGGCAACCCAAAAAAAGGGCTTATATGGCACTTTCAGGGATCTGGAAAGTCATTGCTGATGCTCTTTGCAGCTCGCAAATTACGGCTTCACCCCGCTCTCAAGAATCCCACAGTAATAATAGTTGTTGATCGTATCGACCTTGATACTCAGATCTCAAGTACATTCTATGCCGCAGAGACGCCAAACCTGATAAAGGCAGATAGCAGACCGGAACTTGAACAACTACTGGCTCAGGATATCAGGAAGATTATCATCACAACAATCTTCAAATTTGCTGAAGCAGACGGCATCCTTAATGAACGTCATAATATCATTCTCATGGTGGATGAGGCCCACCGCACTCAAGAAGGAAATCTTGGGCGAAAAATGCGGGCTGCTCTCCCGAATGCCTTCTTCTTCGGGCTCACCGGAACTCCAATAAATCGGGCAGATAGAAACACGTTCTATACATTTGGCGCAATCGAGGATGAAAGCGGTTATTTGAGCAGGTACAGATTCGATGAATCGGTCCGGGATGGAGCAACCATGCCACTGCATTTTGAGCCACGGCTAATTGAAATTCGTATTGATAAGGAAGCCATCGATGAAGCATTTAAAGAACTTACAGGTGGTCTCAGTGATCTCGATAGAGAACAACTTGCTCACAAAGCTGCAAAGATGGCCGAGTTTATGAGGTCTCCTGAACGTATCCAGATGATCGGTTCCGATATTGCCAAACATTTCCAGGAGAAGGTAAAACCCTCCGGGTTTGGTGCTCAGGTTGTTACTTTCGACCGTGAGAGTTGTGTTCTCTACAAAAAGACTCTGGATGAATTTCTATCTCCTGATGTATCAGACATTGTCATGACGGTCAACAGTGGTGAAGAGGGGTATTTACCATATCGTCGAGAACGGGATGCTGAGGAGAAACTCCTTGATCGTTTCCGTGATCCCGCAGACCCACTGAAAATACTGATTGTCACATCCAAACTACTCACCGGTTTCGATGCACCAATTTTACAGACGATGTATCTTGACAAACCATTGCGTGACCACACTCTTCTCCAAGCAATCTGTCGTACAAACAGACCATATGGCGATACAAAAACTCATGGGCTGATAGTTGATTACCTTGGAGTTTTTGATGACGTTGCCCAGGCAATTCAGTTTGATGATGAAGGTATCATTCATGTTATTACGAATCTAAGAGAGCTCAAAGAAAAACTACCTGAAGCCATGCAGAAATGTTTAGGATATTTTCAGGGAGTTGATCGTTTTATCTCTGGATACGAAGGTTTGATCGCAGCTCAAGAATGTCTTCCAAGTAATGAAATCCGTGATAATTATGCCCGAGATTACAGTTATCTCAGCCGTCTATGGGAAGCGATATCGCCTGATCCCATCCTTAACGAGTATGAAACTGACTATCGCTGGCTTTCACAAGTGTACGAATCGGTCAAACCATCATCCGGCAGTGGACGTCTCCTCTGGCATGCACTTGGCGCTAAGACAATCGATCTGATTCATAGTCATGTTCATGTCGATACAGTCCGGGATGATCTCGACACACTCATTCTTGATGCAGACCTTCTTGAGGCAGTTCTCAATACACCAGATCCGCATAAGAAGGCAAAAGAAATTGAGATAAAAGTATCCCGGTGGTTACGCAAACACCTCAATGATCCTCGTTTCAGACCGCTCGGAGAACGCCTTGAAGACTTAAAAGAACGTCATGAAAAGGGGCTGATTACAAGCGTGGAGTTTCTTAAAGAGCTCCTCAACCTGGCACGTGATGTTGTTTCCACCCACCGGCTCCAGCCACCAGTTGAGCGAGAAGAAAAAGGGAAAGCCGCACTGACCGAGCTCTTTGAGGAGGTTAAAAATTCAGAGACACCCATCATAGTGGAGCGGGTAGTCAATGATATCGACGATATTGTGCGTTTCGTCCGGTTTGACGGATGGCAAAATACACATGCAGGCGAACGCGAAGTAAAAATGGCCTTGCGTAAGACGCTTTTTAAATATAAGCTCCACCAGGATCAGGATCTATTTGAGCGGGCGTATGAATATATCAAGGAGTATTATTGAGAGATCACGAGATTTAGAGTTTTTTTACAATGGTTGGATGATCAGGATGGTGGCTTGGTAGGGCACAATGCATCTCCATTACAACCGTCTCCGGTTGGCAGGTGAAGTAGAGCACCTGGCAGGTATCGGTAAGGTCTGCAATGGCGTCAAAGGCATTCTTCCGGTTAATAGCTGTATAAAAAAAAAAAGTTTACCTGTGGCGGTCAAAAAAAGGGCTCACTAATGATATGCACAAACACCTGCCCTATGATAAATAATCGATGATTGCCTCACTGATCACCTACTATAAGCAACAAAAGACACTCGCCAGTAAAAAAACACTCGCATGAGTGGGGGTCAGGATGTGTTAGGCCAAGAGGCGGGCAACCGATGTGAGGAAGATACTTGAGAGGAAGTGAGGGTTACTTACAGGAGAATGATTGGTAATAATGGGTACTATCATCATAATCAATTAACCACACAAAAATATTTATTAATATAATCACCATTTCACAATCAGGTTTTAATAATGGTTGATTTTAAAAAACTGAAGGGCGGAAAAGTACAATCATTGGATTCAAACCCTATAAAAATATTTGAAAAATTAGACAAAACGGTGGGAAAAGAATATTTATGGCCACCCCAAGAATACATTTTAACAGAGTGGTATCAAAAACACCGCGAAAATATTGATACGATAATAAAATTACCTACAGGATATGGGAAAACTCTAATCGGATTATTGAGTTTATTATCCTCGCTAAAAGAGGGAAAAGGTCCTGCATTATATCTATGCCCCAATACCTATTTAGTTAATCAAACAATTCAGCAAGCAAAATTATTTGGTATAAAAACTGTAGAACCTTTACCTACTCGTGAATTACCTCGTGAATTTAAGAATTCAGAGGCAATATTAGTTACAACTTGTAATAAATTATTCAATGGCTTATCAAAATTTGGATTTGCTGATTCTCGCTCTGATATTACTGAAATAGGTGCGTTAGTAATGGATGATGCACATAAATGCCTTGATATTATTCGAGAATCATTTTCAATAAACATAGATAGGGATGATGAAATATATAAAAAGATATTTAATTTATTTTTTGAAACTCTAAAACAACAGGAACCTGGAACTGTAAACGATATTCTATGTAAACACGATGATTGTATGATTTGTGTACCTTATTGGCACTGGTATGATCAAAAGGACGCTGTTCTAAAGATATTAAGTGATAATCAAAACAATGATAACATTAAATTTTCTTGGAATTTAATAAAGAATAACCTTGATGTATGTAACTGTTATTTTTCAGGGAGAAGAATGGAAATTTCTCCACGCCTAGTACCTATTGATTTAATTCCATCATTTTCTGATTGCAAACGTCGAATTTTTCTTTCGGCAACATTAACAGATGATGCTTTTTTGATCAAGGATTTAGGAATAGATCCGAATCGTGTACTGTCACCGCTCGTCTATGATAAAGAACATTTTAATGGGGAGAGACTAATTTTAATTCCATCATTAATTGACATCCATCTTGAAAGGAAAGAAATAATATCTTGGCTGGAAAAATTAGTTAAAAATTATGGATATTTTGGAATTATCACTATTGTTCCATCTTTTAACCTTGCTAAAGATTGGGAAAAATCAGATTGTGTTCAAGTATCGAGCATAAAGGAAACAATTGAAGAATTAAATTTGCAGATTAAACAAAGAAAAGCTAAGCAGATAAAAATTTTAGTAAATCAATATGATGGAATCGATTTGCCAGATGATACATGTAGAATCTTATGTTTTGATTCTCTTCCATCTTATTCAAATTTATCTGATAGGTACATTCAGTTAACACGCCCAAATTCACCATTAATTAGACAAATGCTCGCACAGAAAATTGAGCAAGGAATTGGACGTTCAATCAGAGGCAAAAGTGATTATTCAATTGTAATAATAATTGGGACAAAATTGACAGATTTCTTATCAGTTCATAGCAAAAGAGTAGATTTCTCCCAGGAAACACAACAGCAAATAGTAATTGGAGAAGAACTGGCTATGAATATGAGAAGCGAAGGTAACGTCTTCGAAGTGATGGAAAAATTAATATCACAATTTTTAGAAAGAGATGAAGATTGGAAGGATTATTATAAAGATAAGATGTCTGACATTAAATCCACAAGTATATCAAATAAAAATATAAGTCGTTTTCTTTTAGAGATGGAATCAGAAAAAGCCTTTAAAATGGGAAAGGATTCAAAAGCAGCCATTTCCATCCAAAAACTCATCGATAATGCCAGTGACGAAAGGGAAAAAGGCTGGTATTTACAACTCAAGGCAACCTATCAATATCGACAAAGTCCATCTGATTCAAAAAAGGCTCAAATGAAAGCTTTTGAGTTAAATAATAAATTATTTAGGCCAGAAATGGAAGTAACTTATCAAAAATCTACAGCATCATCTCATAATCGTGCCAAGGAAATATTAGATTTAATCAGTAGGTATGATGATAAAACAGAGTTAATGTATTTTATCAAGTCAATCACGAATATGTTACATTTTAACCAGTCATCTGAGATATTTGAAGAGAATATATGTAAGTTGGGCTATATTCTCGGTTTTGATTCAAAAAGACCAGAAAAACAAACTGGAAAAGGTCCAGATAATCTGTGGCGAGTTGATAATAATCAGTATTGGATAATAGAATGTAAAAATAAGGTTGAGAATGAGCGAAAAATAGCAAAACGTGAAGCAGGTCAATTACATGAAGCTATTGATTGGTTTAAGGCGACATTTGATAATGGAAAAGTTGGAGTCCCAATATTAATCCATCCAAATCATTTATTAGGAGACCAAGCTTTTTTTTCAGTGGAATATTGGGTCATGAAAGATGAACATTTAACTAAAATAAAGAACAATATTGAAAAATTTTATTTTTCACTGAAAGACTATTCAAATGATAATCTCACAACTGAAATAATAAATCAAAAATTAGTAGAATTTGATATTAATTTAGAGAAATTAAAAAACATTTATACAACAAGAGGAGAAATAAAATAAAATATGCACAGTATAACTATTTACCCTTATACAAAACTTGCCGGTTAAAAAACACACGAGCATTAATGAAGCGAAAAACCTATCCCCCTTCCCCCCAACCTCCCTTCTAACCACAATGGATCTAGCCGCATACCAGAAGATAAACAACATCATCGAACGCGACAGTGCAGATGCGACTTACAAATATGCCCTGCTCCGTGGTGTCATCGAAGTCTGCCAGCAGTACGGCCATCTCCGTCAGGATGATACCGGGAATGATCGGGTCTGGTTCCCTCTCGGCCTTCTTGTTGAGAAGTGGATACTCTATTACTATCCGATCTTCGCTGCCCCGGCCTTCATCCCGCAGAAGAACGGGGAGAAGCCGGATACCGAGCCGGGGAACAAAGTGGCGTTTCGAAAATACTTCACCCCGATTATCGATTATTATCGGGATCGGGGCGGTTTCTCGGTCTTCTATAATGACTATTCACGTGGGTTGATACCCGGAGAAATACAACCGGCATTCCGGACCCTTGTGAAGGAGATTCGAAACACTATCACCATTATGCCGATGAAACATCTCGGCTTCTCACAATCAAAGGAGCATTACTCGATTTTTCAATATACAAAACCCCTGCCCCGTCTGCCATCACAGGGAGAGATAGACCGGGGTTATCTCATCGAACACGGAGGCTCATTCTCGCTATCCAGTGATCTCGCGACAATCTTTGAGTATTTCGGGAGCTTCATCTCAGGGGAGGAGTGCATCCTGAAGAAATGGGCAGCATTTACCGCATCAGCAGATAAAACAAAGACAATCACCGAAGAGGCGATGCTCTCCCTCCTCGGAACGACACCGACGACCGAGCGGGCACTTGCCGATGCACGGGCGATCTACAGCTCGGTCATCGACCGGAAAGGATCGATCAGCTGTGCCTGGTCGGGAAAGGCCATCTCCTCATCTGGTGCAATGCATGTCGATCATCTCCTGCCTTTCTCCATCTGGAAGAATAATGATCTCTGGAACCTGCTTCCAGCAACAGGGTCAGTCAATAATAAGAAGAGTAACCGGATACCTGATCCAGAATTCCTCAGATCACGAAAAGAACCGATCATCGGGTACTGGGATCTCCTTCACGATCACTGGCCTCACCGTTTCGAGCGTGAGATCGAAGTTTCTCTCCTCGGGATGGACGCTCCGGGAAGCGACTGGCAGGATCACGCCTTCACCCAGCTCACCGAAAAAACCACCTACCTCATCACCATCAGAGGATATGAACCATGGTCGATCTGAACAATACCCAAAAAGCCCAGGACGAAGACACCACCTGCCCCTTCTGCACCCCCGCCCCCTCCTCCCTCATCCTCGCAAACGATCTCGCCTACGCCCGGTATGACCTCTATCCGGTGAGCCCCGGCCACCTGCTGCTCATCCCCTTCCGGCATGTGGCCTCGTACTTTCTCGCAACCGAGGCTGAGCAGGCCGCCCTTCTGGCTCTCGTCCATGATGCCCGTCGGCTGCTCGACGAGCTCTATGCCCCCGACGGCTACAATATCGGGGTGAACATCGGGGCGGCGGCCGGGCAGAGCGTGATGCACCTGCATGTCCATGTGATTCCGAGGTATGTAGGGGATATGGATGATCCGAAAGGCGGGGTGAGAGGGGTGATCCCGGGGAAGAGGGGGTATTGAGAGGAGAGGAGATATGAGGGAGCATGGAGATCCAGCCATGCACATCTTCAAGGATAAAAAAGTTGCCTCTTCGCTATTTCATGTGGGTAGTTTGAAATCCAGCTTCCCCAGTTTCAAGTAGATTGTGGCCATCAGATACTTCGTTGATCGATATCCCCTTGCAGCTGTTTTTGCTGACTGAATCAAGCTATTTAACCCCTCCAAAAGACCGTTCGTTACGCGATATCTGAAATAATTCACAATACCATTCCAGTGACTCTTCAACGTTTTTGCAACCTTAATCATCGGGTCTAACTTACTGTGGGTTGCCCAGAAATACCAACGTTTGAAGTAGGCTTCTGCAGATTCCTGACTATCAAGTGACCAAAGCATTTGAAGCGAGAGTTTCAGATTATAGGCTCGTGATGTCTTGAGATTCATATCTTTTAAAGAACCAAGCTGTTTTTGTTGTTTTACAGTCAGATTATGCGGATTCTTCAGCCAGATGTATCTGGTCTTCTTCAATGCTTTATTGGTCCCTTGTTCTTCACGTCGTACGTCATCCAAGCCACTGTTCACCAACTTCATGATATGGAATTTATCGTAGATTATTGCAGAATTCGGGAAATTCGTTCGTATTCCCTTGATATAGGCAGGTGACATGTCACAACAGATGCTCTCAATCATTTCAGGATCACCATGATGAGCAACAAAGTCCAGGTAAAATGATGTGAGAGCATCTGAACTCCGACCTTCACACACATGGATGATCTTTGATTGGTCAAGATCCGCAACTACAGTGATGTACTTATGACCTTTTGCACTGGACTTATCATCAATTCCAATGGATACTATATCAGAGAAATCCTCGTCCTTTCGAGCTTCTTGAACATAATAGTGGATAACACGCCATATTCGTGTATCATGTTCATCGATCAGTTCAGCAACGTTTGCAACAGGCATATCCTCAGCCATGAGCAGGATCATCGCATCCATCAGAAGCGTAAAGCCACTCTGCTTCCTGGCCCAGGGAACGTGTACCTGGTGGACTCCACACGATTCACAGATCACTCGAGGTACGCGGCAATGGAGATACGTCTTGTTTTGAAAGAAGTTGAGATGACGCCAGATCTTTTCATTGGTATCATGAACCGGCTTTCCTCCGGAACCACACTTAGGACAGTCGAATTTTGAACCGGTGACAAAGTCTATCCAGATATCCAATCTTCGTTCATTTTTGTCAAATTCCACCCGTTTGACCATCCATGGTTCCTGAATATTCAGAGCCAGAGTGAACAGTTCCTCGTGCATGATTCAAACCCCGATTAGCAAATTGTTGAATCAAACCCTATTTAAAACCCACACTGATTAGCGAAGAGCCAAAAAGTTCCTCTACAAGTTTGCTGATTGGAATCTGCAAATGATCAGCGACGTTTTTGAGTATTTTTCGAAACGTTCCAATATGTATCGGATCATGAAGTGGAACGGTAATTGTGTGAGGTTTTCCATTCGCTATCATTTTGAGTTTTGCATGACTCCCTGTCTGGTGAACAAGCCTGTACCCTTTTACAGAAAGCAGCTGTATTAATTCAGTGCCACTGACATTCCGAGGAGTTTTCATACGACAATTAACTCATCCTTAACCTGATGGAGCCTGATAATACGGGGTCGTTCATCCTCCTCAAAATGGCAGGATACGGCATCATGAACCATTGCCTTCAATTCTTCGTAATTGTCGGCCTGAGTAAAGATAGAGTGGCCAAGTGAGTGAGCCTCATACCCTCCCTCCGGGGATTCCTCGACAATGAATATGATTTCCTTTTCTCTGTACATTGCCTTCAACAAGTTATAGTCTGTATTCCATCGTTAAGAAAGTATCACCTCTCCATGTCAATACCGGTTTACATCTGCATGTGATTCCGCGGTATGTTGGGGATATGGAGGAGCCGAAGGGCGGGGTGAGAGGGGTGATCCCGGGGAAGAGGGGGTATTGAGGGAACTGGATCAGTTTTTGATGGACAGAACATTTCCCTTATCATCATTAACGAATGACACAGATCAGCCCATCTATGGGGATGAAATAACAGGTACAAGGTATTCCTGTAGCCCGATTGATCTTTTACATACCATCGCACACCATTCACCCTAATTATCACTGATACCTTTATAAAATAATCACTAAAATGCGATACTATCAACAAGGTCGATTATCACTGATACATTTATATAGGTATCGCATTATAGTGATAATACACCATCATGATAACCAGCAATGAGAATCAGATTCTCGAACATATTAAGCGTACACTGGGAATTAGTGATAACGCATCCATTATATGGGATGTTTTGGTTTTGGAGGGTGTCCCGTTTCGAGTCGATATGGTTATCGATGATTCTTCAAAAAAATACATCATAGAAATCACGTCAAGGCTCTCCATCGATACCATCGGACGCCAGCTTATCCTGAAAAACCTTCTGGGCTCGACAGAATTCAATAAAAAAACTATAGAATTTATCATCGCAAGCAAGCTGATACCTTCAGAGATCGAGAAGATCGCCAAATCCTGCGATATCCGGATCATTACGTTACCATACCGGGCAAAGATCAACAACAAAAATGAAAAATCAGATGTACGCCGTATCGAAAAGATCAGCTCAGAAAAGTCCTGGAGGATCGTTACCACACTCCTCACCATGAAGGAGACCTCCATCCGGCAGCTCGCCATGAAAGCGAATGTCTCGTACGGGTGGGCTCATGCAACCGTGAAGAGCCTGATTGCAAAGGGCATTGTCATTGAAAACAACCATATCCAACTCAATGATATTCCTAAACTGCTCAACGGCATCGCATGGGAACGCCCATTCGAGAAATTATATTATGACGAGAGAGTTCTCCCGGAGACTGATGCTACCTCGGCCGCACAGACGATCACTCATATGTGTGACTCGCAGGATGTCGATTGCGGGTTCACAGGTTTTACGGCAGGAGGAATCTATACACACTATGGATTCCGCCATGACTCGGTGTACATCTATATCCAGAAGGAAAAGATCGATCAGTTCCTCGATTCTTTTGAGGCCACGGATACACAGGGAATTAAGGTCAGGGTATACAAGCCGGATCGGGATGTCTTCTCTGACACACGTATAATCGAAGATATCCGGCTTGTTTCACCGGCACACACTCTGCTTGATCTGGCAGGGATGGGCTACAGTGGCCGTGACCTGACCTTACAACTCGTGGAAGACTATGCCCGCTTATGAAGTCACCCGTTCTCTGATCGAAGCCTCCTTAGCGGAGCTTGCAGAGATCTATCGTTGGGTCAATGGCCGGGAACGTCCGGAGAATCCCGTGCCGGTCCTGATTGGAGGATGGGCAGTGTACTGCTATAGTCCGTGGTATGGGTCAATCGATATCGATCTGGTTACAAATTCGAGAACAAGACAGCATCTCATGCGTCATCTGCTGGCGAGCCGGGAGTTCATCAGGAGACGTAATCCTCCGTTTCGCAACAGTATTGTAAAGGTCACCCCTCAAAAAGGCGAGATCATCATCGACTTCATTTCACAGGATGAGAGGAATTGTTTCGAGGGCCGGGATGAATCCTGCCCGATGACCCTCCTGAATGGCAGGACGATTCAAAAAGAGATCTCACCAGGAGCATCAGTCACCATACCAAAACGTTCGCTCCTGTTGCTCCTAAAAGTAAAAGCTGCATGGGATCGTGCATACAGGATACAGGAGCACACGTCAGACAACGAGGACTGGGAGAAAGGCAAGCTCCGGAAAGACCGGGCGGATATCCTATCCCTGATTGATCCTGACAATGGCGGAAAAGAACTCGATCTCATGTTTCTGGGTGAGATGATGCAGACATATCCGTTCCTTTTGGAAGTTCTCACAATAATCCCTGATGACCGGGATGCCCTCCAGATGTACGGGCATATGGATCGAGATGCTGCACAAAATGTGATTCTGGATGTTCTCAGCCTTATCAGGTACATGCCATCAAGTCATCCAGAGCAATAGGAGATAGCAATGTATACGCTCATTCCTTTTTGACCAGGGTATATAAAGAAAGGCTCATTCGTTTTTGCCCACCCATGACCAAACTCCTCCTCATACACATCGCGTTGAGGGGGGAATCAAGAGGTGTATTCCATGACGAATGTCAAAACGATACTTTCCGCTTCTCCTCGATGAAGATCATTCTCAAGAAGATGGAGGAGAGCTGTATTTTTAGGTTGAACCACAGATAAACAACCCTCTTTACGCAAGAGGCGGATTTCTGCAACACCCGGTCGATCATCTCCATCTTCTACAACTTCATTCCAGACTGCAGGAGGGATGATAACTGAAGAAAAACGTCGAAGAAGATCTATTCGACCAATCAATGAAAGATGGATAAGAGGTGATGAATTACTCATCACCCGAACCATAGGCGATATCCATTTCAAGATCTTCATCTGTATAATGACGCAGAACCTTCCGTAATCCGAGAAGCTCCTCCCATTGCCAGCGTTTCAGACCGGCAAGTCTGGCAGCCTTTCCTGAAGAGAGCACTCCCCTCATATAGAGAGCAATAGCAAGTTCCTCATAAAGGACGGACTCTACGCTATCAGGGGGAAGGCGAAGTGCAGATACAATCTCCTGTGGGATGGTGATCGTTATATCAGACATATCGCTCCTCGTTGATGAGAATTGGTTGATAAGAATTGGATAGAAACCGTATAATACTAACGGATGCTATCCGTTCCATTGCCGCCAGATCAAGATTGGATCTCCTCTGGCTACATGGCAATATGATTATCCTTTCGCCCGACAATATCAGGATCAAGTCGATACAATGAGCTTCTATAATGAAGTGATGAGGCAGAAGGAGGCGATCCAGCGACTGGCAGCAGCACGTGGAGCGGTGAATATCCGGCTCTTCGGCTCGGTAATCCGGGGAGAAGAGAACCCGGAAAGTGACCTTGATATCCTCGTTGATTTTAAACCAGGAACAAGCCTCCTTGATCATATTGCACTCATCCATGATCTTGAAGACCTCCTTGGACGAAAAGTAGATGTTCTGAGCGATAAAGGACTCCACTGGGCTGTCCGTGATCGGATTCTTCAGGAAGCTGTGCCGTTATGAACGATGATCCGGGTATAATGTCAATGGAAGCAAACAGGGAGATGCTGGGAAACCGGCAAAAGAACGATCCCATTATCCGTCAGCTTGAAGTAATTCTTCCCATCTTAAGAAACGTTTTGGCGTTGCAAGAATCGGATGCTTCGGCTCGGTAGTGCGAGGAGAAGATCACCCGGACAGTGATATCGATCTGCTGGTTGAATTTGCACCTGGAGAAGCAACCTTTCGTAACTTCATGGAGTTAGTCTATTTTCTCGAAGATCTCCTTGGCCGCAATGTGGACCTTGTCACCGAACAGGGATTAAGCAAATATCTTTGCCGTACTGTCGAAAAGGAGGTTGTCTGGTGTGGAGAGGGAGATTAAGGAGAGGAGAAAGAGGAGATCTCTGATCCAGCGGACATATGCCGCCATCCACATTCGATATTTCAGTCATTCATCCCCTGGAGGAAGAACCTGATGGAGCCTGATAATGCGGGGCCGTTCATCTTCCTCAAAATGGCAGCATACGGCATCATGAACCATTGCCTTCAATTCTTCGAAATTATCAGCCTGGGTAAAGATAGAGTGGCCAGGTGAGTGAGCCTCTACCCTCCCTCCGGGGATTCCCAGGCAATGAATAGGATTTCCTTTTCAATGTGCATTGCCTTCAACAGATGTAGATTGTGTATTCCATCATGAAGAAAATATCATATCTGCATGCCAATGTGTGCCCATGTGTTCACGAATCAGAAACAATCAGTTTCTGAAGTGGAAACATTTTTTTCGAAGAGCGAATACAATCGTGTTCTCTATCTTCTCGTACCCGAATATGCACCGGATCTCGAGATGATGGCGGCAAAGATTGAGAAGGCAATCTCTGAGGAAGTGGGAGTTGAAACCCATATCCTCATCCTGACATCCAACCGATTATCAGACCTCAGGGAGACAGACACCCCATTCTATTTTAGCCTTTTAAGGACAGGCTATACGCTCAAAGGGGAGTCAATCGAAGAGTATTGAATATCGAACCGAACAAGTAACCGAACAAGTAACCGAACAAGTAAAGAATCACGGGCCTTGTTGCAGCCCTGGTTGGGGCCTGAGTTACGGCCCGGGTTGAGACAAGAGAGACAAGCGAATCTCCACGTGCCACCATGGGCATCTTTCGAAAAATCCTGAAATCTCAAGTAAAACAGCGTCTTAAGGATTAGACCTTCTTCCTCTGGTTCTCCCTCTCAAGCAATCGTTGATTCAAAGCTTCAGTATCGTCATGAGGCCACTCATGCCGCTCTTTTGTATAATCCCCACTTCCAGACTCATAACTCTGAATAAAGCGAGCCATATCAACAGGTCCAAGAGCTTTGCTCAGTGCGCAAATTCCCTCTTTCCGGATCTCACTGATTGTTTTCTTCATCTGACATCCCTATGATCCATATGAGCATATGTTGCTGTTTTCGCTCATTTAATTTTGATCCACCCGGATCATCGAAAAGTGATCCACCCCTCCACCATGCAAAACATTCCCGTCAGTAGCAGGGCAGATGGATGGAACATCCAGCTTTGTGTAGCATTAGAAATATCTGGTTTGATGAAGGAGCTGGAAAGAAAGAGTTGAAGGGCGAGATTGGAAAAGGGGGATCAATTTGGATCGGCGCACCGATATAAAGGGGGGATCAAAAGGAATCGGCGAAAACAGACCGATCCCGCACTCTATATTCTATCGATGGGGGGAGGTTATTCGAAGTTCTTCCAGGTGAATCAGCTATTCTTCCAGATTTAATTTATATCCCAAGAGCAAACAGGAAAATATGTTTCAAAGAATTGCACGGGGATGGCATCTGTTTAAACAGACATTTTCCATTCTCTCAAGGGAGAAGAGTCTTGTATTCTATCCGATCATCTCAGGAATTATAATTCTGCTCATTCTCGGCCTGTTATTCATTCCTGCCCTGTTTATATTCAGTATAACCGGAATTGACCCTGATAAGATGGGAGTAACCGGATATGCACTCTGGATTCTGTTGCTCTTTGCTATATTTTTAGTTACGGCATTTGTATCGTCATTCTTCAAAGCCGGAATTGTGTATAATGCAACAGAAGTGATAAAGGGCAATGATCCCGCATTCAAAGACGGGATCAGTGCAGCAATGCCAAAAATCGTTTCACTATTTACCTGGGCATTCATTGCGGCAACAGTCGGTCTTATTTTAAGCCTTCTGCGTGAATCCGACAATCCTCTTGGCAGAATTCTCACCGAAATTGTGGTCGGAATTGCCGCTGCTGCCTGGAATCTTGTCACCTTCTTTGTAATTCCGGTTATATTATTTGAAGATCTTGGTGCAGTTGCTTCTATAAAGGAATCCTGGGGCCTGTTTAAGCAGACATGGAGCGAGACGGTCATTGCCGGTTTTTCATTTGTGGTTGTTATGATCCCGGCATTTCTGCTTATGGCCGGTACCTTCTTCTCGGCTATCTTCCTCCCCTTTGAGGTATTCGGAGGCATGCTTATACTGACTATCATCGTCTTTGCAGTCTCTGTCATTCTCATATCCGCACTTCAGGGTATCCTCGTTGCTCTTCTGTATCATTATGCAAAGACCGGCGAGATCTCACCGCTTGTTGACAGGGATCTCATCGAAAGCGCCTTTGTTGAGAAGAAAGGCAGCACTAAGGGTACATTCACCAGCGGAAATATCTGATAACCCCGATAAAAATCATTTTTTTCAATTATCCGAAAAGAGGCTGTGAAGTAGTTGGGAATGTAACGGGCAACAAAACCGAACTGATCAAAGGGAAGATTGAACAGGTCGAAGGAAAAGTCCGGGAAGAAGTTGGGAAAGTGAAGAGAAAGCTTCAATATTAAAAAGAGCCTCCTCGCTATTTTTTGTGGGTAATTTGAAGCAGGTGCGGCGCGGGTATCGGGGGGCGGGTTCGCGAGGGAGCAGGATGACAGAGCTGATAAACCCTTGCTCAAGAGAGCTACCTGAAAGGCGATTCGAAGAATCGGGCGTTTATCTGCTCTGGCAGCCCCGAAGCATTCCCGCCCCTCCCGTGCTGTATCTGCGGCCACCCGTTCAACCTCCCTGCGAAGCACTTGCGGACGGGTCCGGGGCGGTGGGGAACGCCTGATAACCAGATATTGACTCATAACCTATTTGAAACCCACACGAATCAGCGAATAGCCTGAAAAGAGAGGGTCCCGGTGTGGCTACCACATCAGGAACCATGAAGATACAGGCGGCTCTCACAACAACTTTATAATTCCATCAAAAGGCATCTCCTTTGAGACAATAACCCGCGTGCCGGTATAGGTGAGATCCGGAGTGTCCATGAGCTCTTTATACTGGTAGATTCTTGGTCCGTACTGATATCCGGTATCATTGTACCACCAGTCCGGGTACCCGGGCTCTTCCACCGCTTCGGTCTCTGGATCTGTCAAAAGACCATTTGAATATTTCACGATCATTGTTGCTGTCAGGCTCTTCCAGCTCTTTATGATGGCATCACCCCGCTCCACCGTCAGATTGGTCATGACAGCCGTTGCACCGGCAGTATCACCGGCAGTAAGACGATCAACTGCCTGCTCATCGGCCTCCATCAGGAGCCGTAATGATTCTGCCTCAAGACTCTGCTGTTCTTCCTGTATATCCACAATCATCATGTTATACGCAAGACCCGCCCAGTTCGTCAGGAGACAGAATGTCCAGTATGCGGTATCCGGATTATATATGATACGGCTGCCGCTTGTATACGAGGAAGAGAGGTTATCAGATCGTGCATAGATTGGCGTATACACCGTCTCATAGGGCACTGCCGGCCCAAACCAGAGCACGCCGGCCACCTCTTCGGGGAGATCCGGACGGATCATCGTGATATAACTGTAACTACAGAAGATCTCAGAGATTGCCCTCGGATAGGCTCCCGCACGAACTTCAAGTGTGGTTTCATTCTGGAAGTTCGTATGGGCATCTTCAGGCCCAAGCACACGGTATGGATTTCCAAACGGCCCTGCCGCCAGTCCCGCGGTCCTGTCAAACTCTGTTCCCTCGTAATGATCCCGGAACAGGTTCAGAGCGGTACTGAAATTCACCTTCTCATCGGGAACAAATGAGAATGGATACTCCCTCGTATACGTATCCTCAACATACGGGCTGAGTTTGAGGGACGGAGCGAGGGTGTCCTGGATCCTCCAGACCCGCATCAGTGAGTAGTAGGGATGCGAATATTCGCCATAGCTGACCGTTTCAAGCCAGTCAAGCGGACCATCTGATGGCGACCACCAGCCTGCACGCTCTGCAACAGAGAAGAGGTTATCCGAGTAGTGCATGTCAGGTGTCCCGGGTGAGACATCCCGGATCCTGAATGTATTTGCAGCAACAAAGACCTCTCCATCCTTTACTTTCTGCGCAACCCAGAGCCCTCCATCGCCGTCCGGGTTCCCGCACATCTCAATCACCCAGATCTCCCCTGCATCTGCAAAGATGAGGGTCTCGCCGGTGCCATAGTATCCATACCGGTCAATCAGATCTCCAACAAGGAGTACTGCCTCCTCTGCACCAGTACATCGCTCAAGAGCAACATTTGAGAGTTCTGAAGAGTAGAAGAGTCTCCTGTTCTCTTCAGCCTGGGGTTCGTATTTTGCATAATCTGTGCATTCGGCACTCATCAGGTTCTGATCATTGATCATCCCATATGAGCCGGTGTAATAGCCATAGGTCGAGGGAACCTGATCGATATAGCCAAGAACAGGATTCGATGACGAACCCTGCTTACTTCCTGCAGCATCAGATCCACTGTTTGGATCAAAGAAGACCGGCCGCTTGTCACCGGGCTGGTGCGTTGCCGGGGGGATATAGGTCACAAAGATGTCATCCATCTCTCTCCAGTCCATCCCGACACCATCATTCGTATGGCCAAGATACACTGTGCCATCTTCAGATGCTCCGGGTGTTATTCCAAAGATTGTGCATCCCGAAACAGTTGCCGGGATAACAAGAGCGATGAGAAGAAGAAGTGATAAAAAAAGTCTGAGATCTACATTTTTTAATGGATTTTGCATGGGGAGAGGTATTCTTAATCGCTTAAAAAAGTTTCTAATTACCCAAATCGGTTTTTCCTGTGAACATGTATGGCCAATAGAATAGCCACCCGGAGAAGAGAGCAGTCCGGGTGAACCAGACATATGGGAGATGATATGCATGGTTCTGCCATCAGTCTCAATCTCTTCGGACTCATATTCACAGATGATCTTTTTCTCCGGATAGCCCTTACCTCTCCACCGCTTAAAAATCCCCTGATCCCCCGCCATCTTTTTCCTGCCAGAGACCAATCATACGATCAGTATGCCCCTCAATCCCTCACAGGAGAAAGCCGTCACCGGCAGCGGCTTCCAGCTCGTGCTCGCCGGCCCCGGGTCTGGCAAGACCAAGGTGATCGTCGAGAAGATCCTTCACCTGCTTGACCGGGGAGTCTCCCCCACACATATCCTTGCCCTCACCTTCTCGGAAAAAGCGGCAGCCGAGATGAGCGAGCGGATCGAAACACTGCGGCCGCACCAGGATATCGGGATCCATACCTTCCACTCCTTCTGCCTTGAGATGCTCCGGGAGAATATGCTCACAAGCGGGATCTCAATCGCAAACGGGATCATCAGCCGGACCAATGTGCTCGTCTGGGGTCTGCGGAATATCGATTCATTTGGTTTTGAGTATATCCGGATCGGAAACAACTCTTCAGACATCATCACCGCGATCGTCGATGGTATCAGCGCATTCCGTGACGAGCTGATCACGCCTGCGATGCTTGATGAGTACCTGAAGAGAAAACAACAGACAGAAGTCACGGAAGAGGAGCGGGATTATCAGAACAAGCTCACTGACCTGCTGAAGGTCTACAGGGCTTATGAGCAGTACAAGCAGGACGAGCATCTCATCGACTTCGATGACATGATATTTCTGGCAGTCAGCCTGCTCCGGAACAATCCGGGCATACGAAGCCTCTACCAGAGACGCTTCCCCTACATCCTCGTCGATGAATTCCAGGATACGAACTTCGCCCAGCTCGAGCTCGTCAAGCTCCTTGCAGGCGATCACCTCTGTGTGGTCGGGGACGACGACCAGACCATCTACCGGTTCAGGGGAGCATACCTGACAAACATCCTGGACTTTAGGGAGTGGGCGAAGGAACATGCGGAAGTCCTGCTGGACGAGAACTACAGAAACCCGCCGGCAGTCCTTCAGCTTGCCTTCCAGCTGATGCAGAGGGCGCCAAACCGGCAGCAGAAAGAACTCATCTCAAAGAAACCTGCAGGAGAGCCGGTTGTGGTCGCAGCCTGCGGAAACGAGGAGGGGGAAGGAGAGTTTGTTGCAACCGAGATCGAGCGGCTCGTGGGAAGCCCGCTCCCTCCACGGGGCGGCGAGCCGGCACGGCCGCTTAGGTACCGGGACTGTGCCATCCTCTGCCGGAGCAGGAAGGATGGCGCAAAGTTCCAGGCAGCCCTGAAACGGCATAACATCCCCTGCATCTACCAGGCCGATGTTGATTTCCTGCGTCTGCCGGTCATCCGTGACATGATCGCATACCTTTGGATCATCAACAACCCCCTGACAGCGGGCATCGCACTCAACCGGATCATGAAGCTCTGCTCCATCCCCGAGACCATTGTGCAGGCGATCAATACCGGGGCACGGAGGGGGTCAGGAGACGGGAGATCTGATCCGGAACCCGGAAACGACTTTGTGTACGAGACGATGCTGGATGCCCAATCAGTGACCCCCGGCTATGCCCAAAAGATCAGCGAGATCATCGGGATGCTCAGGCAGTTCATCGAGGAGAAGGAGAGGCAGACGCTCCCGGCACTCGTCCATAAGGTGATGATGCAGGCATCAGGGCTCTACCGGTCAGCCCTCAATGATGAGGCTGCATTGACCCGGCAGTACCTTGCCAGGTTCCTTGAGATCACGCAGGAGTATGACCAGATCACCCGTGATGCGACAATCGGCGGGTTCCTTGAGTACCTCCAGTACTTCTCAGGCTTCTCTGTGGAGATCGAGGAGCGTGAGGAGACCGACGCAGTCAGGATCCTCACCATCCATAAGAGCAAGGGAAAGGAGTTCCCGGTTGTCTTTGTCGTCGATCTCGCCCAGAGGAAGCTCCCGCTCAACTACCGGGAGAAACAGTTTGTGGTCCCACCGGATCTCGCCAAAGGGCTCCGGGCAGGCGAGGACGAGAAAGCACTCTTCATTCAGGAGGAGCGGCGGCTCCTCTTTGTCGCGATGACAAGAGCCGAGGAGCGGCTGTACCTCACCTATGCGAAATGGTATGGGAAGAACAAGCTGGAGACAAAGCCCTCAGCCTTCCTTGAAGAGCTGGCATTCCGTGAAAACCCGCTGATCAAGCTGGTCGAGCCGGCAGCGTTGAATATGGATCTCCCCTTCCCTGAGGAGACACCGGCCGGAGAAGCCCGGACCCGGCTCCAGGAGCAGGCGATCAGGGCGATTGCCGAGATGCGGCTTTCAACCGCCCTCCAGGATCTGATGACGCTCGAGAGGGTCCGGGGCTATTCCGAAGAGGGAAGAGAGGAGTTTGACCGCGACGCATTCGTGGCAGCCGCCTCGACCGAGACGCCGATCACCGAGATTATCAGGAGACCCCCGGAACAGGCAATGGTCCCGGAGACGATGGCGTTCTCGTACTCGAAGCTGCAACAATACAAAGACTGCCCGCTTCAGTTCAGGTTCAGGCATATCCTGAAGATTGCAGAGCCTCCCGGCCCTGCACCGGCAGCTGCAAAAGGCGTCGGTATCCATGCCGTCATCGAGAACCTCGACCCGGACCGTCCGGCAGATGAACAGATAGA
Organism: Methanocalculus sp. MC3; assembly: GCF_054767395.1. Classification (NCBI taxonomy): domain Archaea; kingdom Methanobacteriati; phylum Methanobacteriota; class Methanomicrobia; order Methanomicrobiales; family Methanocalculaceae; genus Methanocalculus; species Methanocalculus sp. MC3. Next base: position 517,483 of record NZ_BAABMP010000001.1, on the reverse strand, counting down.
GGAGCTGCTTGAGAAGCACTGGGCGCCTGAGCAGTTCGAGTCGAAGACGCAGGCAGAGCAGAATAAGGCATCAGCCCGCGACCTCCTCATGACCTATATGGAGTGGCAGGAGACGAACCCAAACACGATCATCGCGCCTGAGAAAGGGTTTGGCTTCACCTTCTGCGGCCGCGAGATACACGGGTATATCGACCGGATCGAGCAGACGCCGGACGGCGGCTATGTGGTGATCGACTTCAAGTCCGGAAAAACACCTTCAGGCATGACAAAGAAGAGTGTCCCTGAGAATATCCAGCTCAACCTCTACGCAATGGCGATCAGGGAGCTCTTTGGAGAACTGCCAAAACGGGCATCGCTCTTCTATCTTGCGGACAACCGGATCATCGACTACCTGCCAACCGAAGAGAGCATCAGGGCATTCACAGAGAATCTGAAGGAGATGCTCAACTCTATACAGACAGGCGACTTCCCGGCCCAACCGGATTATCAGCGGTGCCAGTGGTGCCCGTATGGGGCACTCTGCGATATGAAGGGCAATTAATACCCACCAACCGCCTATTCATGTTTTTTGACAATCATCTCAGCAACCTGCTGGCCTGAAAGGACAGCCATCGGCATCACCTCAACCGTTATCTCACCCCCCGAACCGGCAGACGATCCACCATTACGTTTATAAAATCTCCTGATTATTACTCACTATGAAATCTGGAAGATCCTGCCTTCTCCTGGCTCTTCTTACCGGAATCCTGATCATCTCGGCAGGATGCATGGCTGTGGATCCGCCTGCTTCCACCCAGAACAAAGACCTGGCCGGAACGCCTCTTCTCACTCCGGAGATGGCTCTTGTAATGAACCAGATGCAGGATAGCCAGAATAAAGGTGCAAACTGGGTATTCTCATACATTATCTCAGGAGATTCAGGGGATAAGACAAGATTCTATGAATCACGGGGATGTGTGGAGATCCTTGATGGCAGGATGCGGACCTTGATCGATGCATCCAAAGAGCCTCGAAGAGAGTATCTTTTGGGTGAATATGAGAAGGTTGATGAAAAGCAGAGAGCGATGATCCGATCTGCTGAACTTGTCCTTGAAGAGTACGATGACAATGCTGTTGTCTCAGAAACCACCCTCAGGAGATTCAATGAGGAGCTCTCTCTGATGAAATCCGCTTTTGATGAGTTCTTTCAGGCCACCTCAGACAAGGTTCTGAAGCAACCCGAATCGCATACGAAGGAATTCGTCATTGTCAGCCTTATGACCCGGCAGGAAGAGATGATTGGGTCGTTTGGAGATGCACCAGACTTCATCCCTCCTGATTATTCACAGTGATTGAGACGAAAAAAGCCTCAGATCCAACAATCCCCGGCAGATCAAGATCCATTGAGAGGCAGAGGGAACGTCCCGCCCCTGCCCCCGGGTTTCAAAACGGTGAATCGGACAGCCGTGATCAAAAACCTTATCCGCTTTTTCACCGATTGAGATAGCAAAGGAGGAATAGAGAATGAGCTCATGGAAATGCACAATCTGCGGACATATTCACAATGATGAGAAAGAATCAAAGAAATTCGAAGAACTCCCCGAGGACTGGGTATGCCCGGTCTGTGCAGCACGCAAAGCCCTCTTTGTGAAGAAGGAGTGAAGGAAACATGGTTGTTCGATCGATCAAAGATGGAATCTCCTGGGTCGGGGCAATAGACTGGGATCTCCGCCTCTTTGATTCCCTGATCCCTACGCCAAAAGGCACAAGCTATAATTCATACCTGGTGAAAGGAAGTGAGAAGACCGTTCTCCTTGATGCCGTAAGCGAGGAGATGGAAATGGAGCTGGTCACAAATCTGATGACCGCACAAGCCGATGAGGTCGACTACATCGTCGTCCACCACGCCGAACAGGATCATACCGGCTGCCTCCCGCTCCTGCTTGAACTGTATCCGTCTGCACTCGTCCTGACGAGCCCAAAGGCAAAAGAGCTTTTAATTGAGTTTTTCGGCATTGAAGAGGAGAGGATCCGGGTTGTTGAAGACAGGGAAACAGTCGATCTTGGCGGAAAGACGATGCAGTTCTTCCACGCCCCCTGGGTCCACTGGCCGGATACCATGTTTACTTATATCCCGGAAGATCAGATCATCTTCACCTGCGACTTCCTCGGCTCCCATCTTGCTGCATCTGATCTCTATATCAATGACCCCGAGCGGCTCTATGAATCCGCAAAGCGCTACTATGCCGAGATCATGATGCCTTTTGCAGGCAGCATACCTGCATACCTTGACACTATCGAGAGCCTCGATGTTGAGATCATCGCTCCAAGCCACGGCCCCCTCTATAACAACCCGGACCTGATCCTGGGATACTACCGGGAGTGGGCAACTGCGGATCCAAAGAACACCGCTGTTATTGCCTATGTCTCGATGCATGGAAGTACAAAGAAGATGGTGGACATCCTTGGAAATGCCCTTATCGGCGAGGGAGTGGATGTCGAGCGGTTCAATCTGGCAGAGAGCGATATCGGGCTTCTGGCAATGAGCCTCGTTGAAGCAAAGACAGTCATCGTCGCCACCCCGACAGTTCTCTTCGGTGCCCACCCTCTTGCAATCTATGCAGCATATCTTGCAGCCGCCATCAAGCCGAAGGCGAAGTACGCAACAGTCATCGGATCATTTGGCTGGGGTGGAAAGGCAGTAAAACAGATTGCAGACATTATTGCCCCACTGAAGTGCGAGGTCATCGAGCCGGTCTATATCAAAGGCCACCCCACTGAAAAAGACATTACCGCGATAAAAGAGCTCGCAAAGACGATTGCGGCGAAACATGCCGAATGAGTAGTATGTTGATTCAATAAACCCCCATAACACAACTTTTTTAAATCTGAACCTGTGTAGTATTGCCTATGACGGAAAAGGGCCAGATCTACAAATGCGGCGTCTGCGGAAACATCACCAGCGTCATGCATGCAGCAAATGGCAAACTCGTCTGCTGCGGAAAAGATATGGAACTGCTCATCGAACAGACAGCCGATAAGACCACCGAGAAGCATGTCCCGATCATCGAGCGATCAGGGAAGGGATATGTTGTCACCGTCGGCTCGACCCCGCACCCGATGGAGCCAAACCACTACGTCGAATGGATCGAACTCCAGACGAAGAACGGCACCTGTCTTGCCCATTTAAAGCCAGGGATGGCTCCAACGGCGTACTTCGAGACCGATGAAGAGCCAGTCAAAGTACGGGAGTTCTGCAACATCCATCTGCTCTGGGCAGATAGGTAATCTTCTTTTATCACCTGACAACCAGGTCGTCACCCAGATCCTTTGATATCTCCTCAAGACTCCGAAAGCGGCCTGCCTGAATATCAGCTTCACTCGCTTTTATTCCCTCAATCTCCTCCCGGGTGAGCGGCTCGTCATCTTAGACAGAATCGATGAGGCGGCAGATGATTGAGTCGTAAGTATCAGCAGGATGCGTTTTCAGATCATCAGGCATCACTTTCGTCTCCTCACGGACACGGATGGATCGCATCGCCATACCATTGATCGGTTCTTCATGGGAAGTATAGCTTCCGGATGAAAGAGGAGAGAGATTATATGCACCAATCAACTCAATATTTCACTCACTCCCTCGCAATCCCTTTATATTCAGACCACGATTACTCTTTCATGACCACACAACCCTATCGGATTGGGGAGACATTCAATCCCGATCCTGCGCTGAAGAAATACTATTACCTCACCTACGCAATCGCCCTCATCCTCCTTGGGGGCTTCTGTATCAGTATCCTCGCCGTGACGCCGGATATCACCGGACTGATCATCACCATCCCGATTGCAGCGGTGCTCCTCTTTATCCTCTACTGGCTTGGGCTGTACTACAAGTCAATTATCTACGAACTGACACCAACAGAGATCAGCTGGAGGCGGGGCGTCTGGTTCCGGCAGAATGCGATCGTGCCTTACTCACGGATCACAAATGTCGATATCCACCAGGGTCCTGTCATGCGGTTCTTTGGGATCTCCTCCCTGCATCTCCAGACAGCCGGCTATTCTGCACAGCCGATGGCTGAGCTCAGCTTAAACGGCATCACCGGAGCAGAAGAGCTCCGCGAACTGATCATGGGATATGTCAGATCCGGCCCTGCCATCGCAACCGAATCAGGCGGTGAAACCGCAGTACCAGGATCAACAGATCCCGTCCTCGATGAACTGCGCCGGATCAGATCAGTCCTTGAAGAGATCGAGAAGAAGAGCTGAATGTCCATCCGGAATCTTCAGGGAAGAGATCCAGATCCTCCCCGCCTCATATCATGGAACATAACCCTCCGCTGCCCGCTGAAATGTGCCCACTGCTACGTGGATGCTGGAAATAGCGAGCCGGAAGGCGTCCTCTCAACAGACGAGGCAAAGGAAGTAATCGATCAGATAGCAGACGTCGGCAGTCCGATCCTTGTCCTGAGCGGCGGCGAACCCCTGCTCCGGGAGGATATCTGTGAGATCGCAGCCTATGGGACAGAGAAAGGGCTCAGGATGGTGATGGGCACCTCAGGCTACTATCTTGACGAAGAGATGGCACTCCGCCTGAAAGAGGCGGGAATAAAGGCAGTAGCAATCAGCCTCGACTCGACCGATCCTGCCATCCATGATACGTTCCGCGGGGTGGAAGGGGCATGGGAGCGGGCGGTGCATGCAATTGACTCCTGCAATGCAGCAGAAATCCCGGTGCAGATCAATATGACGGTAACGAGGCCGGATATAGAGAATATCGACTCTCTCATCCAATTTTGCATAAATAAAGGAGTGAAAGACTATCACCTCTTCTTCCCGGTCAGAACCGGCCGGGGCGAAGGGATCAGCCTCAGCACACCAGAGGAATATGAGGGGATTATCCGCGAGGTACTGGCCAGGTATCGAAACAGCGGCCTGAATATCCGGCCGACCTGTGCCCCGCAGTTCAGAAGGATTGCAGATGATCTTGGCATAGAGAACCCGCAGTGGGGCCGGGGATGCCTCGCCGGGATCACGTACTGCCGGATCTATGCAACCGGCGAGGTGACGCCGTGCCCATACCTCACAGTATCTGTTGGAAACCTGAAAACAACGTCATTTTCGGATATCTGGTACAGGTCGGAACTCTTTGTAAAACTCCGCGACCTGAACAATATCACGGGGAAATGTGGCCGCTGCACCTACAAGGCCGCCTGTGGAGGATGCCGGGCCCGTGCATACCAGAACCCCGCATCTTCACCCCGCTGGTGTGACGGGCTCGCCGCACCAAAACACCAGACAGATGAGATATTCGGAGAAGATCCCTGGTGTTCCTACCAGCCACGGGAGGTGTTACCATAAGAACAGATAACGAGTTGGATCAGATCGATCTCCTCCTCCTTGATGCCCTGCAGGATGATCTTCCCCTCACTCCCCGCCCCTGGAAGGAGATCGGGGATCAGATCGAACTCGGCGAAAAGGAGTGCCTGGAACGCATCTGCCGCCTGAAAGAATCGGGGATCATCAGGACGATCTCACCTGTCCTTGAATCCCGGAAATTCGGCCTGAATGCCGGATCGCTGATCGCTTTTCACATCCCGGAAGAGCAAATAGATGAAGTCGCAGCAATCATCAACAGCTACCCTGAAGTATCTCACAACTACCGGCGGGATCATTACTATTCCATCTGGTTCACCATCGCCGGGGGAACAGGGGAGGAGATCGAATCGACACTATCAGATATCCAGAAGAGAGCCGGTATTTCGGATGAGGATATGATCAGCCTCCCCACTATCAGATCGTACAAGATCGATGTCCGCTTTCATTGCATCCCGGAGGAATCAGATGGACGAGACTGACCGGGCAATCCTGAGGGAACTTGAAGAGGGGGTCCCCATGGTGGAGCAGCCATTTGCTGAGATCGGATCCCGGCTTCGCATCCCGGAGGAGGAGGTCATCACCCGCATCCGGAAGATGAAGGATGCAGGGATCATCAGGAAGATCCGGGCACGGATCAACCAGCGGAAGATCGGAATTGCTGCAAACGCACTTGTCGCCTGGAATGTGCCAAAAGGATGGGAAGATTTTGAAAGGCTCGCGAATCTTCCCGGAGTATCACACTGCTACCTGAGAAAGCCCGTTCCCGGAAAATGGGAGTACTCTGTCTATACCGTTCATCATAACCGTACACAGGACGAAGTCTATTCCATCGTACGCAGGTTTGCACGTGAGGAAGGGATCACCGGGTACCAGGTGCTCTTTAGTACCGAAGAGTTAAAGCGTGTCCCGGCAGTCCGGCTCGATCAGACAGGAGAGGGAACCAGATGAACAGGATCACACAGTGCCTCCATGGAAAAGGGACAATCAGCGGCATGATGCATCAGAGGAAGAATGGAGGGAATGGATCCCGTGGAGAGTACCTCGCCTATGCAGCCGAGTACCGGCCGGTCATCTTCTGGAACCTCACAACCCGCTGCAACCTGAACTGTATCCACTGTTATAATCGATCGGGTCCGGGAAACGGCACAAATAACGAGCTGACAACAGGCGAGGCATTAGCACTCATCGATGACCTTGCAACAATGGGAGTTCCCCTGATCCTCTTCACCGGCGGAGAGCCGCTCCTCAGGGAGGATATCTGGACCCTGGCAGATCATGCGCGAAAGAGAGGCATTATGACCGCCCTCTCGACAAACGGAACCCTGATCACACAGGAAGTCGCAGAGCAGATCAAGGCAGGCGGGATCGGCTATGCAGGGATATCGCTTGATGGTGCGACCGCAGAGACCCACAACAGGTTCCGTGGATCGCCTGACGCATTTGAACGATCTCTTGCTGCATTTGCGCATTGCAGGGATGCAGGCGTCAGGTGCGGGGTCCGGGTGACGCTGACAAGAGAGAACTATGCCGAACTCCCCGCACTCATCGATCTCGCAGAAGAGATCGGGGCTTCCCGCTTCTGCCTGTACTGGCTTGTCCCAAGCGGGAGAGGAATAGACGCCTACAACCGTCTCCAGCTCTCCGGTGGTGAGGTGGATGATGCGCTCACACTCCTCTACAGGCGGGCAAAAGAAACTGATCCGAAACGAATGGAATTTCTCACCGTCGATTCGCCCCAGGATGCCATCCACCTCCTTGCTGCAATGAAACGGGACAATGCCGACGATATCGCCGAGGCAGAAGAGCTTGTCGCATCCCTTAAAGGCGGATGCAGTGCCGGGACACGGGTTGCCAACATCGACCATCAGGGGAATGTCTATCCCTGCCAGTTTGCACAGGCAGACGAGCTCCGGGTCGGATCAGTCAGGGACCAGCCATTCTCCCGGATCTGGGATGCAACTGATCATCCGGTCCTCTCGATCTTCAGGGAGGCATCACCCGCACTTACCGGACACTGTGGAAATTGCCGGTATATCACCCTCTGCGGCGGCGGATGCAGGGTTAGGGCGCTCAGGCTCGCCGGTGACATCCATGCAGAAGATCCCTTCTGTTTCCTCAATGGAAATGAATAACACGCTAATTTCTTCAGAGACATGGCACGACTGAACCCGAAAAAAACCACCATCCTCTTCTTCGATCTTGAGGCATATGTCCCGGAACCACTCCGGAGCAGGCCGAGGATCCCCTCACTTGCCGCAAACCCGCATCTCCCGGGAGTGTATCTCATAGGTGGTGCATTCAGCTGCTGCAACCCGTTTCAGATCGACTCACCCGGGATACAGGGACACTGGATATGGGAATATGAATCCGAGCGGGATCTCCTGGCAGCAATCTATTCACTCTTTCAGGGATGCTGGGCGAAACTGGAAGGAAAAGAGAAGCACGAAGCAGATCTGATCATAGCAGGTGTTGGGATCGGAACCTTTGATATCCCCTTCCTCTACTCGCGAGCACTCATCCACAGCATCGCTCCCCCAAAAGACCTCTACGAGACCTTCTGCTGCTGCCGGGTGCTCGACCTTGCTTCAGCCGGGATCGGATATTTGAGGGAGCGCCATCCCATCCCGCACCCGGTCACCCATACCGATCTCCTGAAGCGGTTCATCGGCGATGAGACAAAAGCCGGTGGCGGCGTTGTCTGGGATATGGTGGACTCCGGCAGAACCGGGGCGATTGTAGAGCGGACCGTCCTTGAGGTGGAGCAGATCATCGCCATATACCAGGCGATGATCACTCTGAACGGTTCAGCTCCCGCCAGACAAAACGGAAACGCTGGATTGCGGTGATATGGCCGAGGAAGCCAAAGAGCAGGAGCATGATCCCAAGATAGGTCCATGAGAAGAGTCCTGCCGGGAGGAGAATATCCGCAATCCCCGCAAGCAGGATCAGAACCAGCCGGTCGGCCCTCCCGAGGAGCCCGCCATAGTACCGGCCCACCCCGACCGCCTGGGCCTGGGTTCCAAGATATGAGGACATCAATACACCGGTGAGGGCAAAGACACCGACCTCCCATGAGGCAAACCCTCCGGCAAAGATCCCGACGATGATGATGATATCGGCATACCGGTCAAGCACGTGATCCAGGAAATCACCCTTCACACCGGCAGAGCCGGATTCACGGGCAATCGCACCGTCTATCGCATCAAAAAACGCATTTACGGCGACAAAGAGGACGCCGAGGCCAATCTCGCGGTACCAGAATGCAGTTCCGGCAACCATTGCCGCTACAAGTGCGAGTACCGTGCAGGTATTCGGGGTGAGGCCGAGGCGTATCGAGAGCCTTGCAACCGGGGTTACAATCCCGGTCATGTGAGGGCGGAGTTGATCCAGGGTCATGGCATCCGGTTCATGAGATAGAGAGACCAGTCACAGGTGCCATGTGAGGGGGAGGCATCTCCCGCCCTGACATCCAGAACAAAGTCAGCAACTGTCTCGCTCGTTGTATCTGTCGTCTCGAACTCATAAATCACTTCTGGATCATGGTTCTCGAGGGTCTCGATGAGTGTGCTGTCAAGCGCTTCTGCAAGGGCATTTTCTTCTGCTTTCTCAGGAGAATATCCACGCCCAATCAGCCGATCGACAAGCACATCGGGATCGCACCTGAGGATCACCACCCGGTCACAGGGGAGGAGATGGGCAAGATGGCCTTCCACCACGCCATCAACCGGCTGGAACTCCGCTGCCCAGAGCTCTTCGTCGATGATTATTGTATCACGATCCGGGTCCCTTCCGAGAATATAGGGAGTGATTGTGTCGTTGATCCGGACAACATACACCCCCCGTCCCTCAAGGATATCCGCAACAGTGGTTTTTCCGGTACCGGGAACTCCGGTCAGGCCGATCATCATAGTGACACAATCGCAGAGAGGAATCGTTCGCATTCCCAGTCAGCACCGATAGAGACCCTGATGAAGGTCTCGCCAAGTCCGGGGAAACTCTCGCATGAACGCACCAGCACACCCTTCTTTGCCAGTGCATCCATCGCCTCCTTCCCGGTGCGGGGGGCAAGATCTATCATCACAAAGTTCGCACCACCCGGGGCAACCGGATAGGGGATCTCCTCACAGAAGCGTCTCCGCCACCGTGTAACATGGGCGATGTAGCGATCTGCATAGGAAGTATCGGAGAGTGCGCCGACAGCGGCAGCCTCGGAGACCGCATTCAGTGCAAACGGCGTCTCCGCCCGCATATAACAGGGTCTGAACCATTCCGGAACAAACGCATACCCGACCCTGAATCCGGCAAGCCCATAGACCTTTGACATCGTCCTCCCGATGATCAGGTTCTCGTACCGATCCAGCAGCGGCAGATAATCAACATCTGAAAACTCGACATATGCGTTGTCGAGGAAGAGGATGCCGTTGATATTCTCGAGGATAGAAGCGATCACCTCAGGCGGCGTAACCGTTCCCGTGGGATTATTCGGGGAACAGATGAAAGAGAGTTTCGCGTCCCGTGCAGCTGCAATGAATGATTCCGGATCGACTTCATAGGAGGCATTCCTCGGTACATATCCGACCTTCCCTCCCTGTGCGGTGACGGCAAGGCCATAGAAGGAGAAGGTGGGTGAGGAGATAACCACCGAATCACCTGAGGTGATGAGTGCCCGGACGATGGTCTCGATGACTCCATCCATCCCCGCACTGGCGACAACCGGGTATGAGCCATAGATCTCCTGTAGTTTTTTGATCAGTTCTTCATGCGTGGTGCCGGGGTAGCGGTTACAGGAGAGGATAGCCTCTTGTGCTGCTGCCTGTGCCGAATCTGAAGGGGGGGAGGGGTTCTCGTTTGAGGCGAGCCGTGCCACCTCGGAGAAACCGTACCTCTCTGCGATATCCTCTGCCTTCCCGGCAAAGACATATCCCCCGTCCAGAAAACAGGATCTAACCAAGGACCTCGGTGAGGGCTTCATGAACGACTCCTGCTGCACGATCGATCTCACTCTCGGAGATGATCAGCGGCGGGACAAGCCGGAGATTGCCATCTCCGGCACAATTGACCAGCACGCCGCGATCAAGACAGAGCTGTTGGACCTTCGGACATTCCACTTCGCCGACGGTGATGCCGATCATCAGTCCGCAGACACGGGGATTCCATTTCGCCAGCGCTTCACTAAACCGCTTCCCCTTCCCTGCAATCCCGGGGAGGATCGGCTCGATGACATCCATCGTCGCCATTGAAGCGGCCATCGCAAGCGGCCCGCCCGCAAAGGTGCTGCCATGCTCGCTCTTCTTAAATGCAAGACCTTCACGTGCTGCAATTGCCCCGATCGGGAACCCTGATGCGATCCCTTTTGCCAGCGAGACAATATCGGGCATCACCTTTGTCTGGTGCATCCGAAGCCAGGATCCGGTCCTGCCCATGCCGGTCTGCACCTCGTCAGCAATGAGGAGTGCATCCTTCTCATCGCAGATCTCCCTGACACCCTCAATGAACCCTTCAGGCGGGATGATGACACCGGATTCACCCTGGATGGGTTCAAGGATGACTGCGGCAGTATCTGTGGTGACGGCTTTTCTGAGTGCATCGAGATCCCCGTACTCAACAAACCTGCACCCGTATCCAAGAGGTTCAAATGGTTCGCGGATAGCAGGCTTATGCGTTACAGCAAGTGATCCGATCGTCCGCCCATGGAATCCATGGGTAAAAGCGATGGTCTCTTTTCGCTTTGTCGCAACCCGTGCAAGTTTCAGTGCTGCGTCATTTGCTTCAGCGCCGGAGTTTGAGAAGAATACCTGCGCCATTTGGGTTGCCGTTGCCAGACGCTCTGCATATTCTGCCTGTCCGGGAACATAGTAGAGGTTTGAGCAGTGGATCAGCTCCTTTGCCTGCCGGCAGATCGCCTCTACGACATGGTCATGGCAATGGCCGGTGCTACAGACGGCAATACCTGCCACACAATCGAGATACTCACGTCCATCAGCATCCCAGACAGTACATCCCTTCCCACGCCGGATCATCATCGTCCGGGAGAAGGCAGGCATGTAGTACCTGGCATCAAGACTCTTGTAATCAGTCATATTCATCACTCATATTCTATTGTTGCAGGGGGTTTTGGGGTTACATCGTAGACAACCCGTGCCACACCGGGGATCTCCGAGGTGATACGGGATGCAATCCGATCAAGGGTCTCATAGGGAAGGCGGAGGGGATCTGCGGTCATGCCGTCGCGGGAGTTTACCGCACGCACAGAGACGATCCAGCCATGAAGCCTTACATCGCCTTTCACACCGGTTCCAAGGCCGATGAGGGCGGCAAAGCACTGCCATGGACTGTAGGTCTCGATCAGCTCCTCCTCGACGATATTGTTTGCCTCCCTGACAATCGCAACCTTCTCTGGCGTTACCTCCCCAAGCACCCTGACTGCAAGGCCCGGTCCCGGGAACGGCATCCTGTGCTGGATCTCAGGCGGCAGGCCAAGCGCACCTGCAACGACCCTGACCTCATCCTTGTATAAGTCCCGGAGCGGCTCAAGAACTCCCTTGAATGTGATGTCAAGCGGCATTCCTCCGACATTATGGTGGCTTTTTATCCCGCCCTCGCTCTCGATTCTGTCGGGATAGATGGTTCCCTGAAGGAGATATTCGGCCCCGGTCTCCTTTGCCTCATGCTCGAATATCCTGATGAACCGCTCTCCAATCGCCTTCCTCTTCTCTTCGGGATCAATGATCCCTTTGAGGGAGGTGAAGAACTCAGCTGCGGCATCCACGGTCTTGAGATTGATTGAGCCAAAGAGCTGCTTTATCCGGGCACTCTCGCCCTTCCTCATCAGGCCGGTATCCACGTAGATCGGGATCAGCCGATCGCCGATTGCCCGTGCTGCAAGAGCTGCACAGACCGAGCTGTCGACACCGCCTGAGAGCGCCATGACAACATGGCCATCCGCTGCTGCTACTTTTATCTCCTCAACTGCTTCTTCAATGAATTTCTGTGCATTTACCATGGTTGTCACCTATGTTGTCTTTTTTCCGGTTTTACATGCTGTAACGAACCCGAGGAACGGGGGGGATGGCCGTGTCGGACGTGACCTGAACTCGGGATGGAACTGGGTCGCAAAGAAGAACGGATGATCTGATATCTCCAAAATCTCCATCCGGTTCCCGTTTCTTCCCGAGAAGATGAGGCCATGTTCTTCAAGCACCGGTATATACTCCGGGTTCACCTCATAACGGTGGCGGTGCCGCTCGATCACTTCAGGTGCCTTATAGATCCGATCCGCAATTGTACCCGGAGTGATCGTAACCGGATAGTCTCCAAGCCGCATCGTTCCACCGAGATCAACTTCATCCTCCTGTTCGGGGAGGATCATGATCACATGAGTGCCATCTCCAATCTCCGCGCTGATCGCATCACTGAACCCTGCGATATTCCGGGCGTATTCGACGACAGCCAGCTGGAAGCCGAGGCAGAGGCCGAGGAGAGGGATCTTCTTCTCGCGGGCGCACCGGATCGCGGAGATCTTTCCTTCGATGCCGCGTGTCCCGAATCCGCCGGGGATCAGGATACCGTCAACCTCGTTGAAGGCGGAATCCTCACAATCCTCGGCATCGATCCACCTGATATTCACTTCAGTCGAGAGGGAGCGCCCTGCATGCTTCAGCGCCTCCTTGATGCTCATATAGACATCCTCAACCCCGTACTTGGTGACGATGGCAACGGTGATTCTGCTGGTATATTCTTTGGTCACAACCCTGTACCAGTCAGTTGAGAGAGTATGCACATCCAGCTGGAGGAGATCCATCAGGACATCAGCAAGCCCCTCTTTCTCAAGCTCCATCGGGACATGATAGGTATCGGGGGCCGTTGTGGCACTGATCACCGCCCGTTCCGGTACATCGCAGAAGGCCGAGATCTTTCTCTTCGTATGGGCTCCGACAGGCAGCTCGCTTCTGCCGACGATGACATCAGGATACAGCCCGAGCTCCCTGAGCGCCTTCACCGAGTGCTGGGTCGGCTTTGTCTTCAGGTCACCCATCGAATCTGCGGGGATGAGCGTGACATGGACGAGTATAAAGTCACCGGGTGCAGACTCGCCATGCATCTGGCGAACTGCCTCCAGAAACGGCATGCTCTCGATATCGCCGACAGTTCCGCCAACCTCGACGATACAGACATCTGCCGGATCGCCGTTTGTCCTCCAGTTTTCAGCAGCTGATCTGATCAGGCACTTGATCATATCGGTTATGTGGGGGATGATCTGGACCGTCTCCCCGAGATAATCCCCATGCCGCTCCTTATCGATGACGGTCCGGTAGATCTTTCCGGTGGTGATATTATGATCTGAGGTGAGCTCGATATCCATGAACCGTTCATAGTTCCCAAGATCAAGATCGACCTCCGCGCCGTCACGGAGCACAAAAACCTCGCCATGCTGTGCAGGATTCATCGTGCCCGCATCGATATTGAGGTATGGATCGATCTTCACCGCAGTTACGATATAACCACGGTTCTTCAGGATACGTCCAATTGAGGCAGCAGTGATACCTTTTCCAAGGCCACTCATCACCCCTCCGGTAACAACAATATATTTCAAGATAGACCCCCGCTTAAGATCCGTCTCTTTTCTCAAACTATTATCCTTCGCATCGGTTGGTAATGGAGGGGATACCCGGACGGTCAGTTTTTTGAAACGATTGCAAAGGATGCGGTCGTCCTGGCAAGAACTTCTCCCGATCCATCGCCTCTTCGGACTTCAGCTTCTGTAAAAGCGACCCGCCGTCCACGCCTGACCACCCATCCGCGCGCAACAATTGTTCCATCCCGTGCTCCACGGAGGAAACTGGTTGATTCGGAGATGGTGGCGATCCCTTCGGTCTGGTTAAGCACCGTATAGAGGGCAAGCGCCATCGCTTCATCGGCAAGTGCAACGAATATGCCTCCCTGGAGCCATCCGACACCATTATGCATCGTCTGCACAATCTCCATAGACAGTTCCGCGTGACCCTCGGCAAATGAGATGACATTGACTCCCATCATCTTAAAAAACGGGTTTGCCTGATCTGAATCCAGCTTCAGGCGCTCTATATAATTCATCCTTTATGAGTCGCCTTCAGCCCGGCATAAGCATTTCGACGCCATATTTTTTATATAATTAACACCTTCTGAAAAGATGGGAATTCAAATGGTTACAATCAAGCATTTCCTGGCATTAATCATCGCAATCGCGGTGATCCTCCCCGCCGCCTCGGCGATGGTCGGAGGAGACAAGGCCTGGTTCCTCATCCACAGCAATGTTGATGGAGCCGACGTCTATTTTGGAGGAGAATACAAGGGGCAGACCGTAGATCAGAAACTCTATGTTGAGTACTACACCACCGGCACCCCGGTCACCTACTTCATGGTGACAAAGGATGGCTATACACCCTATACCGGACAGATTACCCATTATCCCGCAATGGGTGAGACTGTTGACCTGTATGCCACCCTGCAGCCTGCCCAGCCAACCCCGGAGCCCGCACCGATCGGTGGAAGCATCGGCTGGTACACCATCTATGCAAATGTGGATGGCGCAAATGTCTACTTTGACAATGATCTCAAAGGCACGATTACAAATGGCGAGCTGACCGTGCAGGTCTATGCGACAGCCACCCCCTACCAGACATTCCGGGTTTCAAAGGCAGGATACTCAGACTTTACCAGCCAGATCACTGACTGGCCTGCAGCAGGAGAGACGGTAAAACTCCATGCAAACCTGCAGCCTATTGCACCAACCCAGCCCCAGCCTTCCCCGGTATCGATCCTGGCAGTTCTTGCTGGAGCAGTCGGCGCAGCAGTGCTCATCGCCTACAGGCGGAGATAATTCACTTCTTTTTTTTTATACAGCCACCATTCTTAGATTATGGTCATCATCCGAAGAATAATACCAGAGGATTTTGAGGCAGTCTCCCGGATTGAGGAACGGAGTTCTGGCTCAATTCAAGGTGCATATGTCTTCATCAGGCAGATGCAGGCAATAGCTGGCGATACATTCTTCGTCGCAGCGGCAGATGGCGAAGTCGTCGGCTATACCATCGGATCCATCGTCAGCTCTTCCCCTGATACGGGATGGGTTCTCCGGCTCCAGGTGGCAGATCGCCATACGAGAAAGGGAATCGGCCGGAAATTAATTGAGCAGCTCCTCACAACATTTGAAGAGACAGGGGTTGCGCAGGTACTCCTCTCGGTCTCACCAAAAAACCATGCGGCTCTCCCCCTCTATCGCTCCCTTGGATTTACTGAGGATTCATTTGAGCACGACTATTTCGGGCCGGGTCAGGAACGGCATATCCTGATACTACAATTCTGATCTTTATGCGCTTCATGGGTTCAGGGTGGAGCCTGCACGAAGAGAAGATGGCCGATACAATTGGAGCCCATCAAACCACCGATCTGACTTATAAAACCTCCCCATTTTTCCGTCATTCTGCGCTCCTCTGAAAAATCCCATCAATTTATACGTTATTTCCCTCATTTTTCCTGGTCTTCTCACCTTTTTTGCGCCCCTAAGAGGGGTTTTCAGTCAGGTTTATATACTCAGCGTACGACTGGCTCATGGACTCCAGCATTGAGTTCTCGGAAAAAGCAGGTCGAATTAAAGAGATTGAACAGGGAACCTCTATCTCAGAATTCCTGAGTTCATCGCATCTGCACACAATTGCACAGACCATTGAACGAGAATACTACCCCACAGGAAGCACCAGATTCCGTTATCCGGTTCATCTCCTGCTGAAACTCCTTATCATCAAGTGTTTCAGGAAACAATCCTATGCCCGGACAATTCTTCTCCTGACAGACGAGGATTGTTTTCATCTTGGGGCAGAGTTGGGCGAAGATGGGTACATCATACCCAATTCAGCAACACTCCACTACTTCGTGAAATACCGTCTCGGAGTCAAGGGGATGAAACGGCTCATGCACCTTGTCGGCGAGGCAATCCTTCTCTGGGCACAGAATGAGATGGTAGGTATCATTGATTCAACTCCGATTGAAGCTTCCCGGTACGACAAATATGCTCCGTTTCATCCGCACTACTCGGTGAAGATGGATAAAGCGCATATCTTCCATCTGGGACCATACCCTCTTGCAATGGTCTATTCGTATGGAACCGATGCTGATCCATCTCATCTTCTACCTCTTCTTAAACGGGTGAAGACATTGAATCCACGGCTCATCAATGTGCTGCTTGATGCAGGATATGACTCATTTGAAGCACATGCTCAGGTTTGGTATCATCTGAATGCCCGACCCTGTATCGATATCCGGGAAGGAGCAGTTCTCCAGAATGAAGGAAATGTTGAGAGAATCAGACACTGGGTCAACAAGCTCTGGAGAGCAGGGGGAGATATCCACGCTCCCCTGGCTCAACAGTTGAGATTCCTCTTCCAGAACGGAAGAGTGGAACAGGTCGGGATGCATTTCCGAAACAAGAATCTTCTCGACCCTGAATTCTCAGCAATCATGCGAAGCCGTGGTGAGTGTGAACGGGTACATGCCCGGATGAAGGCATCAGTTACCTTTCACCTCAGGAGGATTCAGCATGAAAGCCGGGAACTCTATATAATCCTCAACTTTGTTGTTTATCAAATGCTCCTCCTGACGGGGTTGCGTGCCGGGGTGAAGAACCCGACACACCTGAGTACGTTATTCTGAGGACTGATTCCTGCAGTCAGAAGAGGCAAACCCCTTGGTGAGAGGGGAATAAAGAGAGCGATAGCTTTGTCTTTTCAATGGGTTTTTGGGTAATCTGGCAGTGGAACCGTATCGCTGTTCAAGACAAGGGCAGGGATATTGAGCAGTTGAGTGATATATTCAGGGCCCATTATGGAGATCTGACGGAACAAATGACCCAGAATTTCATCCCATCAAATCAGGAGGGGTGTTGTTTTGATGGGCTCAATTGCTCAGGACGAGAGACACAATCAGTTTATCCACTAAAATGACAGAGAAGAGATCATATGCAGATCTCTTCCCTTCCTGAGGATCTGGAGAAGACATATGATAGCAAAAGGCCTTTAATATGGACAGAAATTGCGTATATCATCTCTCCTTTCCTCTTTTTTCTGCCACTTCTTTTCCTTCTGCTCCTCATGCTTCCGGAAGGGAGAATGCTTCAGTTTCTCAGCCTTCTGGCTGCATATGTCATCCCGCCAGCCGGAAAGGAGTCGGTTATCCCATGTGCCATCATTCTCGGATATGACTGGTGGATGATCGCCTCGGCTGTTTTTATCATAGATTGTGCAAGCGCATGCTTTATCGCAATGAATTTTCACCATATAGCGAAAATCCCATGGTTTGGAGAGATCTTCATGAAATGTAACGAGAGTATGAAGAGGATCTCAGAAACGAATTCATGGATATCACGGCTCTCCCTCTTCGGACTCTTCCTCTTTATCTTTTTCCCTCTTCAGGGATCAGGGGCGATTAACGGGACCATCCTCAGCAGGGTTATGGGCATTAGCCCTCGTCCGGCATTCCTCTGTATTATTGCAGGATCCGGGTTGTCAGCCCTTACCATTGCCTCAGGTATCGCACTCATAGATAGTTTTACTGGCCATAATATCGTTGCAATCATAACCATTCTCATGCTTATCATCATCGGGGCGGTCGTCATTTTCTACCTTCACAAAGCCAGGGGATCATATTGTCGATAGCCTCCCCCCGTGAAAACCCTTAATGTGATTGTTTCCGATACCAGTATACATGAAACTCTTGGTAGCAGTTGCACCAGATCGGTTCCGTGATGAAGAACTGAGTGAGCCGATGAAGATATTCAAGGCAAAGGGAATAGAAACAGTCATAGGATCCACACAGACCGGTGAGTGCATGGGAATGATTGGGGACCGTGTGGAGGCGACCGTAACATTTGGTGACGTTTCCGCTGCCGAATTCGATGGCATCGTGATCATCGGCGGACTCGGAGCACAGGATTTCTTCTGGAGCAGCCGGGAGCTGGTTTCGCTTGTGAGTGACTTTAATGAGAAGGGAAAAGTCGTTGCAGCCATCTGCCTCTCCCCGGCTGTCCTCGCGCTTGCAGGTGTTCTCAAGGGTAAGAAGGCAACGGTCTTTGAAAGCCCCGCTTCAATCTATGCGATGAAAGAGGGGGGTGCATCCCTGCAGAATGATCCGGTTGTTGTCGACGGAAAGATCATAACTGCAAATGGACCAACTGCTGCAAAGGCATTTGGTGAAGCGATCGTCTCGACACTGAATGCATAACACCATGGATTTGGTACCTGAGAAGGATTGCAGCCTTATCATTCCTGCATATAATGAGGAGGAGAGGATAGGCAGCCTCCTCATCGATCTCATCGGATTTGGCGGTGAGATCATCATTATTTCAGATGGAACCGATGCAACAGCCTCGATCGTCTCCCGGTTCACCGTGGAGAATCCCGACTGCGATATCACCTGCATCTCTTCTCCTGATCGGCTCGGCAAAGGCGGCGGCATAGCCAGGGGCATGAAAAAGGCCACACGAAAGTATATCGGTTTTATGGATGCCGATGGCTCAACGGGCATTGAAGAGATGAACCAGATCTTCTCGCACCTCGATCAGGCAGATGGCGTGATCGGATCACGATGGATGCCCGAATCAATGATCCCGATCAGGCAGGGATTGATGCGCAGGGTCCAGAGCAGGGTCTTTAATATCCTGATACGCATCCTCTTTGGGCTGCCATATGCAGATACACAATGCGGAGCAAAGGCATTCCGGCGGGAATTAATCGACAGCATACTAAATACGGTGGAGTCCACCGGCTTTGAGTTTGATGTCGAGCTCCTCTGGAGAGCCCATAATGCCGGGTATGACGTGATCGAGCTGCCGATCAGCTGGAGTGACCGGGGCGGATCAAGCGTCAGGATGACTGACTCGATAGCGATGCTTGCAGGACTCCTCAGGATACGCATTCGATGAAAGATATATCACCGGAAGACCGGATCCAACAGGCATTTCTCCTCCACGAGACAGGAGCATATGAAGAGTCGTTGGCACTCTGCAGCGGATCAAAGGAGATTGCGCTTGAGATCCTGGCTGCTGAGAACCTTCTTGCACTCGGGAGGCTGGGCGATGCCGAGGCTGCCTTTTTGGATCTCATCTCCACAATTCCCGGCTCTTCAAAGGCACATCTCGGGCTCGCAGAGGTGTTCAGGAGGAGAGGGGATATCCCTGCTGCGACAGCCGGATATGCCGAGGCGATCCGCCTCGACCAGCAGAACCCTGTTGCACTCAGGGAGTATTCCCGGATCCTTGCCGGGAAGGGAGATCATCGTGGCGCCATTCCTGTACAGAAAGCCCTTGTCCGGATCTCACAGAACCCCCCGGATTGCCTCCTTCTTCTCAGGTCACTGGTTGCGATCGGGGAGGCTGATGAGGCGATTGCCATATACAGGCAGATGAAACCGGCGGGAGGGGAAAAAACCGGGTACATCGAGGCATTAATCGCATCCAAACGATATGCCGAGGCAGCAGATGCAGCTGAAGAGGCATGGATCAGGGAGAGCGATCTGATCTATCTCCGCCTCTGGCTATCTGCCCTTGCACGGATTGATCCGGCAGAGGCATATGCACGCTATAGAGGGTACATCCGGGAGTTTAGAGACTGCGAACTCCTCTTCTCAGCAGTGCTGCTTGCAAAACAGCTTCATTCCTATGATGAGGCGATTTTAATGCTCCGCTCTCTCAGGGAGATCCAGGATGAGCCGATTTACCACCTTCTTTTCTGCGATCTGCTCAGGGCGAAAGGCGAGATGGATGCAGCAGGGGAAGAATATGCAGAGCTCCTCTCTGAACAGCTCGGGTCATTTGAACACCCGGAGTCGCTGAAGGTGATCATCGAAAAATATATCGCCTTCCTTGAGTTGGCAAAGGGACAGGATTCCGTGATCGAGGAGATCGGCACCCTCCTCGAACCGCATCCTTCATGGGTCTGCCTGGTCTCGATGGGAGAGATGTATGAACGCTATGGTGATCTCTCCCGTGCCCGCGATACCTTCTACCGGGGATACCGGAGCCACTATCTCCGTGGAGGCATCGCCTATGCTGCATTTTCTGCACGAAACCACGAGTGGCGTGAGGCTGAGAAGGTGATCCTCTACATCCTCTCACATATCCAAAGAGCAGAGGATCTCGAGATGATGGCAGGGGAGATTGTCCATGGTAAGGAGAAACTGTACCAGAACATGAAGATCACCCATGGACTCATCGGGCAGCTGATGGATATGATCCCGGATCTCACTGCAAACGGGAGAGAGATCCTCGCAGTCGCCTCCCTTTATGCGGCATCCGATGCCCTTGACAAAAGGGATTACCAGGCATGCAAGGAACACTGCCTGACCGGGCTTGATATGATGCCCTGCTATCCCTCCTCGATCAGAATTGAGGATTTTATCCCCCTCCTCTCACAGGCAAAAGATCATGCACTCTCTGAAAGGCCGGTGATACAGAGGATGCAGGCGGATGCGGTTTCTGAAGAGATCCCGATCTGGGAGAGGCTGATGCTCACCGAAAAGGAGGAGAAAGCCGCAGCCTTCATCCGGGAGCATTCGGAAGCAACTGAGATGGAACTCAGATCTCTTCTCGGCACGAGGCGTGTTGCCGGGATCAT
This sequence comes from Methanocalculus sp. MC3, assembly GCF_054767395.1. Lineage (NCBI taxonomy): Archaea > Methanobacteriati > Methanobacteriota > Methanomicrobia > Methanomicrobiales > Methanocalculaceae > Methanocalculus > Methanocalculus sp. MC3. Next base: position 496,484 of record NZ_BAABMP010000001.1, on the reverse strand, counting down.
CAATGAGATTATCAAGAAGGCAGGCGAAGAAGGGATCAGCATAATCGAGAAGCGTGGCATCTCAGAGAATGGGGAGATATATGCCTGGATCTTTAGATAATACACAGAACGACCGGAAACTTCAGAGTATCGGGATCATCAATGCCCTCCGGCGGGGCACTGTCCCGGCAGATGGGCTTGAACGGCTCGCAGTCGGTATCGCGACCGAGGAGCGGGTGATCGCCGATCAGCTTCAGTATGTGGCAGCCGGACGATCAGACCTGAAGTTTTTCAGGGGCGACTTTGGGAGCGGGAAGACCTTTCTGATCTGCCGTGCCCTTGAGATTGCGAGAAACAGCGGGTTTGCAACTGCTCATGTCGTCATCTCTCCGGACACCCCGCTCCACAAGCTTGCCGGCCTCTATCGTGCGATTGCACAGAACCTCAGGACCGGGACCGGGGAGGCTGCATTAAAGAGTATCATAGATACCTGGATCTTTGGGATCGAAGAACGGCTGATCGAGTCGCTTGGCGAGGAGGATGAAGAGCGGCTGGCAGCGGCTGCTTCGGAAGAGATCGAGGCGTCCCTCCTAAGGATATCCGAAGAGAACTCCGGCCTCGCGGCTGCGGTCAGGACATACTACCAGGCAAACAACCGGGGCGACTTCGCTATCGCACAGGCAGCCCTCGGCTGGATATCCGGCGAGGAGACGGTTGGCCGGAGTTTCAAGTCCGAGGCAGGCCTGAAAGGAGCAGTGGATGAAGGCTCAGCACTCCCCTTCCTCCGGGGACTGACGAGGATCATCGTCCAGGCAGGGTACCGGGGAATTGCAATCGCCTTTGATGAGGCGGAGACGACACAGGGGTCATCCCGGCCGCTCCGCGAGAAAGGGTATGTGAACCTGAGGAGGATCATCGATTCTGTTGACAGAAACGAGATGCCCCACTCATTCTTCCTCTTCACGGGAACTCCTTCCTTCTTTGAGGGACCAAAAGGGATCAGGTCGCTCCCCCCGCTCTATGACCGGTTGCAGGTGATGGAGGATGACGGTTTTGCGAATCCTCTCCAGACCCAGATCGTTCTTCAGCGGTTTGATGAGAGGAGGCTCTTTGAGGTGGCATCCCGGGTCATTGAGATCTATGGCGAGGCATATGCGGAGGTGGACCCGGAACGGGTGAACCTCAGGTTCATACGGGCGATGATCGACCGGATAACACTCCGGTTTGGTGGCCGGATCGATGTAATCCCCCGTATATTCCTGCGTGAGTTTGTGGATATCCTTGACAAGTGCACACTCCATGCCTCCTACGATCCGATGGAGAAGTACCGGTTCGAGGGCGTTGGTATGCCTGAACTGAAGGAGGAGGAGCGGGCAGTGATGGAGGTTGAGTGGTAAGAGAAGGAATCCATTTTCTTGTTTGGGCTGTAATGTCTGCTGAACAAGAGAAAGCCGCACTATGACAATGCTTGGGAAGAAAGGATATAATGCAAAAAAACAATCACGTTGTCAAAATCTGCTTCACCCAATATTGATTCTGCACCCGGCAATGTGAAGCCTCAAGGTCATAGTAAACACTAATTGGAGCATTTCAATGATTCCACCCTCAGATATCATCCAGCTTCCGGAAGGAAAAACCCTCGAATTCAAGCGTGATCTCAGCTCGCCAAAGCAGATACTCAAGGCAATAGTCGCCTTTGCAAATACGGCAGGCGGACAGATCATATTTGGTGTTCTGGATGGATCACGGGCTGTTGTGGGTATCGCTGATCCGCTTGATGAGGAAGAGAGGCTCTGCAGCCTTATTGCCGATACGATCGCTCCACGTCTTGTCCCGGATATTGAACTCTTTTCGATCGGAGAGAAGACACTGCTTGGAGTGACAGTGTACCCAAGTGGACGAAGGCCACATTTTATCAGGAGCGAGGGGCCGGATCAGGGTGTCTATGTACGGCTTGGATCCACCAACAGACAAGCCGATCGGGAACTTATCGAAGAGCTGCACCGGAGTTGTTCCGGTGTCTCCTTCGATGAGTTGCCGGTTGTGGATCAATTGATCAATGACCTGGACATTGAAGCTGCGAAGAAGAGTTTCCTTGGGATCAGGGAGTTGAATCGGGAAGAGCTCCAGACCCTGAAGCTCATCGTTCCCATGCAGGGAAGAGAGGTGCTGACAAACGGCGCCATTCTCCTCTTTGGAAGGAAGAGGGAGTACTCCTTCCCTGATGCATGGATTCAGTGCGGCAGGTTCCGCGGTACTGACAAGGCTGATATCTTCGATCATATCGACATTCGCGATCATTTTCCGGATGCAGTGGAGAGCGTGATGCTCTTCCTCAAAAAGCATGCATTCAGGGGTGCAGATTTCTCCGCAATACGGCGGAAGGATGTCTGGAGTATCCCCCTGACAATACTCCGCGAGGTCCTCATCAATGCAATTGTGCATGCCGATTATTCCCAGAAAGGTGCTCCAATCCGTGTATCATTCTTTGATGACCGGATCGAGATCGAGAATCCAGGAATTTTGCTCCCTGGAATGACGATTGAAGACGTGAAGCAGGGTATTTCCAAAATTCGAAACCGCGTCATTGCACGAATATTCAGGGAAATTGGCCTGATCGAACAGTGGGGGAGCGGATTTCGTCGGATTTTACGTGACGCGGAAGAACTCGGACTCCCCGAACCGGTTATGGTTGAGGTTGGCATGAGGGTGCGGGTCACTGTGTTTCTTCACCAGCATGGAGAGGGATATCATGTGTCAGAACGGAATAGTGCAGGCTCACCGGTCAGGTCAGTGACCCAGTCGGCGACCCGGTCGACCGACCCTGTTGAGAGGTTGCTGCCACTCCTTGCTGATGGAGAAAAATCCTCTAAGGAACTGAGATCAGGGCTTAGTATGACACACCGGCACAATTTCAGGGAGAATTATATTCATCCTGCCCTGGAAGCAGGCTTTATCGAGATGACAATTCCAGAGAAGCCATCCAGCCGGTTGCAGCAATATCGCCTCACTGATAAAGGGAAGGCACATCTGTCTGGAGCGATGAAGACGGAGAACTTAAGATGAAGAGTTCTCACTCCATTAATTATATTTTCTACCCTGGTTTTGCATGAGCCCAAAGCATGAAAGCCACTGAATAGAAACCATATTACATAACCAGGATCATCACCATGCCACTCTTTGACTTTCTCAGGAAAAGCGATTTCAACAAAGGTGTCGAGCTCCAGGTCGCCGGGCACTATGCCGAAGCGCTCGATTATTTTGACCGGGCACTCGCCCACCATCCCGGCCATGTCGATACCTGGAATAATCGCGGTGCGGCACTGAGCAATCTCGGGCGGCACGAAGAGGCCCTCAGATCCTATGATATGGCACTCCAGATCGAGCCGGGACATTGCATCGCATGGATAAACCGGGGCAGTGCTCTAGAGGGGCTCGGCAGGTACGAAGAGGCGATTCTGTCATATGACCGGGCACTCACGATAAATCCGAAGCATGCTGGTGCATGGAATGACCGGGGATTGGTCCAGAGCACCCTTGGGCGATATGAAGAGGCCCTTGAAGCCTTTGAAAATGCAGTCCGGCATGATGACGGTTTAGCTCCGGCATGGACCAGCCGGGGCCGTGCCCTCCATGCCCTCGGCCGGTATGAGGAGGCGATTCTGTCATATGACCGGGCAGCGAAGATCGAGCCCCGTTATGTGGATGCATGGGCACTGCGGGGGTCTTCACTCAACTCCCTTGGCAGATATGCTGATTCAATCGAATCATGCGATCAGGCGATAGCAATATACCCGGATTTCTGCATTCCATGGTACATCCGGGGTGCTGCCCTCGATGCCCTCGGAAGGCATGCAGAAGCAATAGAAGCATGGGAAAAGGTGCTCGGCTTTGTGGCAGAAACCCGGTTCCAATGGTACTACCGGGGGCTGGCACTCACGAGGCTCGGCAGAAGCGAAGAAGCGGAAGAGGCTTTTTTGGAGGCACGTGCCGCTGCCAGGCTCTGTATCCTCGATCCCTCTGATGAGGAGATAGGGGAGGCAGGGAATAAATAATCGGACAGGGGGAGCGCTAAACGAGGCATCTGCCGTCCTATAACCCTCAATACTGACAGTATACCGGGCTTCGATTACCTGTCTCAATAACGTGGATGATCATCACCGCATTTGTAATAGTGAGGATGACCCGGTAGTCCCCCACCCGTAGAGAATAAAAAGACGGCTCGCTGCTCCCTTTGAGCTTTTTTACATGGATTTTTGGATTCGTTTCACCGGCAAGCGTGCTTAGCTCCCGGCATATTGCCTTTCCAACAGGTACCGGGAGCCAGATAAGATCTTTTTTTGCAACGGCTGAGATCAACACTTTATACGCCATTCAATCAGTCATCCAGAAGACCAAGTTCGCTTGCAACAGCTTCAAGAGATTGAACTCTACCAGCTTTGATATCGGCAAGCGACTCCTCTATTACCCGGATCGTTTCATCACTGAGAGGTTCATCGTCGATCGCAACCTCGATTAGTCGTTCGATAACATCTTCAAACGGTTCCTTCGGGTGCACCTTCAACGATGCCAGCCGGTCCCGGAGATCAGTGCTGATACGGATGGTGGTGATAGCGGGCATATTGAGATATATGAGAATATATCATCATATATCTTTGCATATCTGAATATGCAATCATTCAGATGAGAAGAGAGGATCTTATCCAGGGCGAGGATTGGCAATCACAGGAGCGACCCACTAAAAAGACCTTTTTGGAACGAGATCCTGGAGATATGATGCAACCCTCTGATAGACCTCACTCGGGAGTAGATCATGGGAGAGCGCCATTCTCATCACATGAAACGAAGGCTCTTTAGTCCACATCTCCTCCCAGGCAATCTCTATACCGGAATGGATTGCGGGAACAGAGTAGCTGATTGGCGCCCATTTAAATGGTGCAGGAATAGTAATTTCCCGCTTTGTTGCCCTGTCGATACAGAGATCGTGTAAGCAATCAATCCAGATGATTGCAACAGGCAATTTCGAATAGAGAAGTGCATCGCGTACCTGGCAGGCATACGGGCCCATTCCTGAGAACTCAAGGATTGCCGGGGATGGATCTGAACAAGCCTCCAGAAAATAATGCCATGCCGTCTCTTCACCAACAATTGTGCCATCAGAATATCTGATCCGGCAGCCATCAATGGGTATATACGGAAGACCGGTTTCGTCTGAGAGAGTCCGTGCAAGTGTTGTCTTCCCGGCACCAAGTGTTCCGATGATGAGAATCTTCATCTTCCCGATTACGAGCTGCGTCTGAGATCCATATTCCTGCTTTTCCATCACTCACCACACCATCATGACGTATCTGCCTGCTCAATTTCTGTGGTACCCGGATATAGATCGAATCGCCCATATACAATTGCCCACCCAGGGCATTCAATTTTTGATTCCGCTGCTTTGCAATGCTGCTCGAAATGGAGGAGTATGGAAAGGTACACGATAAACCACCCATAACCTTTCTTTGCCAATGATATTCTTATTATAAAGAACCATCTCAATGGAAAAGAACGGTTATATAAGAGAAGCGACAAGAGAGAAACTGAGTTGGATATACCATGGATAAAGGGCAGCTCATGGATGTAATCCTGCAACATCAGGAGATCTTTGCAGGGATACCTGAAGATACGATAGAACGGGATATCGATCTACAGAGATACATGCGTGGAAAAGAGATCGTCATAATAACAGGCATCAGGCGATCAGGAAAGAGCACCGTCCTGAAGCTCATTGCAGATCAATACCAACAACGGGATGAGAATATCCTTTTTATCAATTTTGAAGATATCAGGCTCCTCGACATCACAACGGACAACTACCATGATATCGAAAATATCGCAATAGAATTGTTCTCCCGCAGAAAGAAGACGGTATTCTTCTTTGATGAAATACAGTACGCACCTCAATGGGAGCGATGGGCAAATAACCTCCATTTCAAGGGGTATAAAGTCTTTGTAACAGGATCGAATGCAAAGATACTGGGAGGAGAGATTGCAACATCACTCACAGGAAGGAATGTCGTGCTGGATCTCCATCCATTCAGTTTCCGCGAGTTTTTACGATTGAAAGAGATAGAGATACCGGCAGAGCACCTCCTCACCTCAAACCTATCTGCCGAAATTGTTCATTTTTTTAAGGAATATCTCGAGTATGGCGGTTTTCCCGAGGTATTGAAAGAGAAGAACATCGAATTATCCGGGAATTATTTCAATGACATCCTGAAGAGGGATATCGAAACCCGCTATATGATACGTGAACAGGCAGGGCTCGCACGGCTCGCCACCTACCTTGCCTCGAATGCCACCTCCAGATTTTCATATTCAACTCTGAAGAGCGTAACAGGGCTGAAGAGCACAAACACAATCAGCCAGTACATCGAGTACTTCAGAGACTCATATCTCTTCTACACGCTGCCTGCATTTTATTATTCCCTGAAGAAACAGATTCAGGCATCAAAGAAAGTGTTTACAGGGGACAACAGTTTCTTAAATACCGTATCATTCCGGTTTTCTGAAAATATCGGACAGAAACTCGAGAACCTCGTTTTTCTTTATTTATTGCAGGCAAAGAAAGGATATTCCCTCTTCTATCACCCAGGTGCATCAGGGAAGGAATGTGATTTCCTGATTATGAAGGAACCAGCTGTTCTCTCTGCTATCCAGGTATCTGCTGATCTCCAGAGCAGCGAGACAAGAAAGAGAGAGATTAGCGGGCTGCTTGATGCTCTTGATGAATATAATCTGGCTCAGGGGTACATCCTGACAATGGACAGTTATGGCCATGAGCAGATCGAAGGAAAGGATATCATCATCATCCCTGCATGGAAGTATATCCTCTACCCTGATCTCTATTCATAGAGGCTCCAATCGATACACAAAATACCTCTCACAGACCAGATTCTCATACAAACAGCCCGAACAAAAATACCATACATCCCCCTTCAGGTGATCCCATGCCAAAAACCCAGACCATAACCGACATAAGCGACGGATGCGAGGTTGACTCACTCTTCCTCCTCGAACAGATCGATATACGGAAGAAGAAAGATGACGGCAGATACCTCTTCGCCACGCTCGCCGACAGAACCGGCAGGATCTCCTGCAAGATCTGGGGGCTGCCGGCACAATCGGCTGACGAGATCGAGGCACTCGGCAGGAGCCTCCAGCAGGGAGAAGTCTACCGGATCAAAGGCTTTGCAAAAGTCTTCAATGGCGAGTGCGAGATCAATATCAATGATGGAATAGCCGATCTCGCCGCCCCGGCTGCTATCCAGGCATCAGAAAAGGGAGAGTTCGTCTATTCACCCGTTGATATCAAAGAGACCGCTATCGGCATACAGAACCTCGCCGGGACGATCAGAAACGGCCAGCTCAAGCTGGTCGTCTCCCTCGCACTGATGGATGCGGGCGGCTTCTACGAGAAGCCTGCTGCCAAGAAACGCCACCATAACTACCGGGGCGGCCTTGCAGAACATACCCTTGAGACGGCGACAATTGCTGTTGCCATGGCAGAGGCGAAGAAGAGCTACGGGATCGATCGCGACATCCTGATCGCCGGTGCACTCCTCCATGATATCGGAAAAGCCCTCTGTTTTGAAGAGAAGGGGATCGGATATGCAGCCCGCCCCGAATACGATCTGATCGGCCACATCCCGCTTGGGATCACCTTCCTCACGAGGTTTAAGGACTACCTCGATGATGCAACCTACCTCCACCTCCTCCATATCGTCCAGTCACATCACGGAGAATACGGCGAGGTCATGCCACGGACATCGGAGGCGTGGGCAGTCCACCTCGCCGATCTCGCCAGCGCCACCCTCCGGGAGGTAGCAGACGATATCGCAGGGCTTGCACCCGGAGAAGGAAAGTGGAAAGGAGAAAAGAGTGGGAAAGCGGTGTATAGGATATAAAAGGATTGCGATCACTTGATTGGCTTCACACCACCTTTCCGTCTGAGACTATATCCAACTCTATAGACATCAGGCATGTTGATTCGATCATTGGAGATTCGCTCAATTAACCCAAGACTTGCCAGATCATCCAGAACACCATTTGTACCGCGATCTAGATGTACAGGTGGTAGACGGACATTTTCTGTCTTAATCGTATCCTCTAAATTTGTTAGGGTACTCTCTTCTTTCCATATGTCATTAACATCCTGAATTGATATTGGAACAGAACGACCATTAAGTGGCTCTATGAGAGTTTTAACCCAAGGATAATCCTCCTCTATTTCTCCAACCCTTATTCTGGAAGCCTCCTGCACACCACGCTTGATGCTTTCATAATGAAGAGGATAAGAGTAATCAGGTCTTGACTTATCTTCAGCTGCATATCTGAGTGCTTTTATAAAACTTCGTGGGCTAACTTGACCTCTAGCATCACCAAGATGATTAGGAAGCCAGGTATAGGGATATCCGCGCCTGCGATCACGACCCATCCAAGGTCCTGTCATCTTGTGAAAGATGAACTTTTGATTATCCTCATTGCGTTGCATCTCTTCTGGAATAATCCAAACATCGCTCTGTTTCTCCCATTTGATGGTTATCAGATTGGCGCACCATTGACGAAAATCATTTCCTGCTTTTTGATCATTTGCAAGATATTGCCAGAAAAGCCCATATAATCCAATTTTAGACCATATTAATTCAGTCTTTTGGGTCAGGATTTTTGAGGAGTCCGGAAACGCCGCCACCGCCGGATCCTCAATCTGATCAGGACGGACAAATATTTTCAGACGAATCCGTTGATATGATCGGATATCCAATGCCACCTGAAGGAGTCCTCTTACAAGTTTATGCATCGTCTCCCAATCATCCGCAGTCCGGTCAAGTGCATCAAAAAGGATAAGATGATAACGCTGCTCATTTATCAAAAGTTGATCTGCATTATAGAGAGATCGTTCCAAAGGTTCTGGATTCTCCTGAACCCATGCAACCCGTTCCTCCCATGTTTTGAGTGAGAGAAAAACCCCTGGAAGATTATCTTTTCCGATATGCCAGAGAACAATAGTTAGCCAGACTTTTCGGGGTTCATATCGACCATCCTTCAGAAGCATCAATAGAGTGTCCTTCCCAGGATAATCATCTGGACGTGGATCTTCCCCAAATCCTGTTGAGATACGAGTCTCTTCATTCAACCCTGCACGGCTACCGATTAGAGAACGATGCCTTTTTTGCTGAAGAGCCGCCCACCAGAAACTCTTTCCGGAGCCACGAATTCCAACAACAACCATGTTATCTGGTCTAAGTGCCTTTGCATGAGCGTCAGGAAGATACATCTCATGGATCTTTGGGGAGGCACCATGGAGGGAAGTATCTTCAGGGAGGGCACTTAGGATCAGATCACGAAGAAAATGTGGATATTCATCATCATCTTTCATGGATGAACCTCCTTCTCATTATCGTAAAGACGGTCAAGAATTGCTATACATTCTTTCATAGCTTCCTCAATGGTTTTTTCATCTATACCATATTCGGATGCAATAGGATTAAACTCCTGGAGGGCACGGTGCCAGAAGATCGGGAGGGGGTGATGCGGGGCATCCTCATCCTTTAGATCATAAGAAAAATAATCTTGATCTTCATCACCCGTCTCTTCATACAGGTAATCCATGAAGAGGTCCCATGCATTCTGAGTAAACCCTGTCATATACTGCTTTCGCCCAACCTCGGGAACCATAGAGGCAACGATCCTAAATCTATTACGAAGTTCCTTAAGAGAAGGACTTTTGTTAAAGTTTTCAAACAAGAATGAGTACGCCTTCCATGTTTGGGGGCTATCCACAGCAAAAAAAAGAGCGTCAGCATCCATTCGAGTGACAGAGACAGCAGCGATATCATGAATGCCAGCCCGACTATCAAGGATCACAATATCCGGATGGTGTGACACTTCAATCTGCTCAACAAGATATTGGAGTCTATCTCCCCAGCTATCACCACTTTCTGAGGATTCAGCATAGGTTCTTGCCAGTTTGGGAAGATAATCCCCGGTCATCCTGCCATATGCCGGAACGATCCAGAGGTCACCTATTAACTCCCGTGATATTGGAGAGATACCAACCATCTCTTTTTGAATTATATTCCCTTGTCCAACACCATCTTCAACAAACCAATCCACTATACCATAGTCTGGAAGGTGTTCATTCGGGAGGAGGGTACTGCTAACCCCCGGAGACTCGAGATCAAGATCGAAGATAATAACCTTCTTCCCCTTCTTAGCAAGGTGCCATGCCCAAATAATAAGGGCAGTCGACCGTCCAACCCCACCCTTGACTCCAAAAAACGTTACCCGCTGGTTTCTTGTCGTTCTTTCCAATGGTTGTCGCATCCAATCCTGCCCGGTGATCTGGCGATCGATTAGCCATAACTTCACTCCAGTCCCTTCAGCAATAAGCCGGCGATCAGGGGATACAAGGATCTCCTCACCAATCATCAGATCCCCTGCAAAAAGGATGCTCTGATCAGGGGGATATCCATATACTCCCAGCTGTTCGCTCAGCGATTTTGCAAACAATTGTATTTTCTGCTCTTCATCACTATAATCATCACATTTTCCGGAGAGAATTAGGCGTATCCGACCACGGAGATCACGAACATAGATAAGTTCATCCAATTGCGGGAGAGGATTATTTTTCGCCAGCTCAGTTGCCTTACTGAGTGCCTCTTCAAAAAGTACGCCTTTGTTTAAGATCATTTGATTATTCCATCCAATTGTGCTTGTTCAAGAATTCTCATGACATCCTCAGCTCCCTTTTGATGGATCCCAACAACTTTATTTGATATTTCCCTTCGATGTTTATATCTGTCTGCGACATCCCATTTATCAAATGGATTTGTTGATAAACTCATTGTCCGAGTATAATTTGAGCCATTTCGGGTATTGGCAAAAGAAATAAACTCACTCCACAATTGATTGATATGTGTCCGATGTTTCTTTTTCTGTGGGCTGCCAGAAGGGGTAAGCCCCATTCCAAGTGCCAGCATTATTGATTTTAAGGCACATTCTGAAGAGAGACCATAAAGATGGTCCGAATTTGCACATCTCTTAATATTAAAAAGGTACGTAGCATCATCAAAATGTCGTTTTGCGGCATCATAATAGTCAGGTTGTTGAGATGTTGATTGAACCATTCTTTAAAGCCATCCTGTAAGCAAGTAACATACCCTCGTTCATTGTTATTATACATATTCGTTTTGGATGGTCATTGGAGTAATTGATCCATCAGCATTTGTCCGGGCAAGAGAGATATGATTCCCGGTTCTGATAACCAGAAAGCAAGTGAATACAATGTTTAATTACTTTCTGCGGAAGTGCACCTTAAAGAAAATTCATCTATCCGTCGGCCGCTTTCCTGCAACTTCTGCGATGAATGCCTCCATGGTATCAACATCGACAAATGCATCCCGGACAAATGATTCAATATGGAACTGTATGGCTGAGCGTATCTCAGCAAGTACCTCTTCATAGGTATCACCTTCAGCGACAACAACTCCGTTTAAGCCGATTGGATAGGCAATATAGCCATTGGGATCTTCTTCAACAATGATTTTGTATGGCATTCTGCTTCTCCATACCATCACCCATACGAACTACCCCCGCCGCCTCACCCGTACCGACTCTGCATGCCCATAGAGCCCTTCGGCTTCGGCGAGCGCTTCCACCACATCGCCGATCGCCGCAAGCCCCTCTTCGGTCAGGATCTGGACCTGGCTGCGGGTACAGAAATGGTGGACATCAAGCCCCGAGTGAACCCTCGCATACCCTGCTGTGGGGAGGACGTGGTTTGTGCCTGATGCATAATCCCCGCAGGCAACCGGCGTCCAGGGTCCGACAAAGATAGAGCCTGCGTGGCCAACCTCGCTGAGAAGGGCCATCGGATCGGCCACCTGGAGCGAGAGGTGCTCAGGCGCAATCTCATTCATCATCCGGACCGCTTCACCCCGGGAGGATGCGATCACATACCCGGACTGCGTGAGGGCTTCTTCGATGATCTCCCGCCTCGGGGAAGATGCAACCATCCGTGCAATCTCCTCACCGACACGCCCGGCGAGCCCCGCATCAGTCGTCACCAGCACGCTTGCCGAGTGGGGGTCGTGCTCTGCCTGGGCGATGACATCGGCTGCGATATAGGAGGGATCAGCGGTCATATCGGCGATGATCCCGATCTCAGACGGGCCTGCCGGGAAATCAATCTCCGCGGAATCGCGGAGGAGCATCTTCGCCGCAGTCACATAGACATTTCCGGGCCCGACGATCTTATCGACCGGCCGGATCGTCTCGGTCCCGAGTGCCATTGCCGCAATCGCCTGGGCGCCACCAACCCGATAGCATTCCGTCACCCCGGCGATATCCATCGCAACAAGTGTCAGCGGATCGGCCGGCGGAGGAGTGCAGCAGCAGATCTCAGGAACCCCTGCCACCCGTGCCGGAACAGCCGTCATCAGGACCGTGGACGGGTATGCCGCCCTTCCACCGGGCACATAGCAGCCGACACGGTCAAGCGGGCGTGTCCGGACACCGAGGGTGATGCCCGGCTCAATCTCCTCAAGCCAGAGGGAACGGGCCTTCTGGAGTTCATGGAACCGCGTGATCCGGGCTTCTGCTTCACAGAGTGCTTCAACGAGGCGTTCATCCACCTCTTCGTACGCCTCTTCAATCTCCTCGGGAAGGATTCGTGGGGTATCCAGCCTGATCCGATCGAACCGCTCGGTCAGATCGAGAAGGGCAGCATCACCATCCCGTTCGATCTGATCGACGATATCCCGGACAGCACCCAGAACCCCGGAAATATCACCCCGCCGCTTCTCCTTCCAGCCGGAAATATCACATTGGTTCCACATACGTACCTATACACCCGGAGATCCATTGAATCTTTCCAAATACAGACATTCCCGAAGAAATAGATACTCATTTATATAGTCCGAAGTTAAAAAGTGCCCATGGTGAAGAAATGAGTGATCTCCTGCTGAGCCTCTCCGCCTATATCGCCATCGGGGCTCTTGCTTTTGGCATAGGACTTATCGGAGGATATATCGCTCTCTCCAGGTATTATACGAAGAGATTTCTTATCGTCGGGAAGGAATGTTCAGATAAAGACTCTCTCATTCCCCTCCTTGATGAAATTGAACGAGAATCATAAGGTGTTCTATGGTTACCCTCAGCGGCTATAGTCTGATAGTCATCGTCTCGCTCTGTTTCGGACTGATCGTCAGTTTTCAGCTGGCCCATATCCAGTATATCAGGTACTTAATCAGGCTTGCAAAACGATCAATTCTAAGCGGAACTCTTGCTCCGGTCTTTTCCGAGCTTGAACAGCGTGGCGGCGAGATATAAGAGATCAGGGATGTATCAGGGGGCATAACCCCGCCTGTTATCTAACAGGAGCAACCAATACGTACCTGATGGAATGCACAGTGCTTGCAAGCGGGAGCAGTGGCAACTGCATCTACGTCAGCAACGGCACAAGCGCCCTCATCATCGATGCGGGCATCGCAAAACGTGATATCATCACCAGAATATCCGAATCGGGCGGAGACCCTGCAATTGTCGAGGGGATCCTCCTCACCCACGAACATACCGATCATGTCCGGAGTGCCAATGCCCTCGCCCGTGCTCTCTCCCTTCCCCTGATCGCAACCGGCGGGACACTTGCAGCATTCTCCTCTATCCGGCAGCAGATCAAAAAACCTCCACCCCATATCGCATGCCGGTACAATACCCCCCTGACAGTGGGGGCATTCGAAGTCACCCCTTTTGCCGTCTCCCACGATGCCACCGAACCATGCGGCTATTCCATACGATCAGATGACCTGACACTCTCGATCATGACCGATACCGGGACAGTCACCCCCCGGATGATGGAGCTTCTTGCAGAGAGCGACGGGATTGTCCTTGAATCCAACCACTGCCCGAAGATGCTTGATGAAGGGCCCTATCCCGAGTACCTGAAGCGTCGGATCAGGGGAAAGAAGGGGCATCTCTCAAACACAATGGCAGCAGAATGCCTCAGGGAACTGCATGGCTCAGTCTCCACCGTCATCCTCTCGCATCTGAGTGAAGTGAACAACTCCCCCATGGTTGCCTTCGCTTCATCACAGGAGGCGCTTGGCCTCGATATGACCTATACCGATCTCAGGGTAGCCTCGCCCGGAATCGACTGCTCCTGCCTCTCCCGGCCGATAAGGATTCATTGAGAATTTTTAAGTTTTAAAAACTGCTCAGATCGATTCTAGATCTTCCCGATAGAAGAGGGCTGGATACGGTGAATTGAGATGGTTGCACCGCTGATCACGCCGGAGTGATCCCGGAATGGCTCGACACTGATCCGCACCTGTATTTTCACACGATCACGCCTGAGAAGGACACAATCCAATTCCATTGGCTCCCTGGCACTACCTGCAACAACTGAATGGAGCTGTTTTGCGATTGCATCTTTGGAATGGCCTTCAAGCGAAAGAATTGCAGATAGCGGCTGGTTCTCGGCATCTTTCTGCGTCCACCCGATCATCTCTTCGGCCGCATAGTTGATCAGCCTGACATGGAGACCTGAATCAATGCTGATAAGCCCATCCGGCATCCGGGGTTGGCCGGGATAATTACCGGCAACTTCTGAGACGAACGCCTCTTCAACCCACTTCTTCTCTGCCATATCAATATAATGAAGGGTCTGTTCGAGCCGGGTATTCACTTTTCGAAGCTCCAGTGTCCGTTCGGCAACAAGTTCTTCGAGGTGTTCACGGTGTCGGCGGAGCTCCTCTTCAATCCGGACGCGATCGCTGATATCCCGGAATATCAGCACTGACCCTGTGAGATGTTCCTTCTCATCCGTAATCGGAGTTGCAGTGTACTCAACAAACCGCCGGGAGCCATCCGGAGAGACGAGCACCATCAGCTGATCAGAGTGGATAGCTCTTTGATCCCGGAGTGCCTGCAGAACCGGATCTTCACCCTGGCTTCCGTTACCGCTCTCAATCCTGAAGACAGCGCCCAAAAGGGTTCCGATCGCCTCATCCTCGCTGACTCCGGTGAGCCTGGATGCAACTGGGTTCATCAACCTCACAACCCCCCCTGTATCTGTTGCGATGATCCCCTCACCCATGCTCTGCATTGTTGTCTTCAGCCACCGTTCGCTCGCCCGAAGCCTCCTCTCCATCGAGGATTTATACAGTGCTATCTCAATGGCAATTTGCAGATCGCGTTCCATGAACGGCTTGAGGATGTACCCGTACGGCTCGGTCACCTTTGCCCGTGAGATCGTTCCCTCTTCAGAATATGCCGTCAGGTACACAACAGGGATCTCCAGTTCCTCCCTGATGATCGCTGCTGCTTCGATCCCATCCATTGTACCTTTCAGGACGATATCCATCAGGACAATATCCGGAAGGTTCAGACGGATCGCTTCTATTGCTTCCTCTGCATAGCCGGATATCCCGACAACAGAATATCCCATCTTCAGAAGACGGGCCTTTAAATCCATTGCGACTATTGACTCATCCTCAACGATCCAAACACTGGTTTCTGCCATCTCTTCACTCCCTCTCTTTATATTGCAATGGATTGAAGACAATCCTAAACTCGGTTCCTTTACCTGTTTTCAACTCAAGCGTTCCATCCAGCTGTGTCACCAGGGAAGAGACAAGAAGGAGGCCGAGCGACTGGATCTTCTCGATCCTGATTCCTTTCGGCATACCGATGCCATCGTCCCTGATAGCAAGAGTATAGCTTCCATTTTCATTCGGGTGCATGGAGATCTGGATCGTCCCCTCACGCTCATCAGGGAATGCATGCCTGAATGCATTTGAAACCAGTTCATTGAGCAGAAGCCCGAGGGGCACCGAGGTATCCGGGTTCAAAACCACATCCTGGATATCAAACTGTACGGCCACGTTCTGTGCATTGGCGCCATATTCCCTCCGAAGACTCTGGGTGATCCGGGTTGTATATTCGGAAAAGTCGATCCGCCCGAGTTCCTTTGACCGGTAGAGATGTTCATAGACATAGGCAAGTGCCCTGACCCTGTTCTGGCTGTCAGTCATATAGCCGAGGATCTTCGGATCGCTCACAAACTGGGACTGGAGCTGGAGGAGGCTTGAGATCACCTGGAGATTGTTCTTTACCCGGTGATGGACCTCGCGGAGCAGCACCTCCTTCTCGGCAAGCGCCTCTTCCATCAGGAGGTTTGAAGAGACAGTATCTGAGACCTTTGATATGGAGAGCAGGATATATTCACGATAGTCAAGGTTGATTGCACGTGGCCTGATCAGGTATTCGGCACTTACCCCTGAGGCATCGCGGAGCATCTGGGTGAAACCGTCCCTCTCCTCAATAACCGCATTTCGTATCTTCTGTTCAAAGACCCCTCGTGACGTCTGGGTGGTAGCGCCGATCTGAAGAACCGCAGAGAGAGGGAGGGAGAGATCAAAGCCACTCCGGCAGCCGATGATTTTTGAGAGGGATGAGTTAATCGCAATAACATTTCCTGTCCTCTTTTCAAGGACAAGCATCCCACAGGGAGATCTCAAAAAAAGCTGAACACTTAGATCATCATGCATAGGTCACTCTTCTCCAATCTTTAATACACTTATTGCAAATCTGTCAACTATCGGCAGTAGTGCCTGCAATCCCCTCTTCTGCCGGACCGGATCACCAGAAAAGATATCCTCTTCAAGGTATGTGAAGAGATCCATAATATAACCGATGCGGGGATACAATACCGAAAAACGCTTTCTCGTCTCCACCGCCCCTTCCTGATTTCTCCGGAGAATCTCAAATATATACTCGATGAGATGGATAAGATAGAGAGGAATACCCCGGATTATCGCCTGTTTTCTAAACCGGTAGAATATCTCTGCCTTTCCGGTGATGGTTGCCAGCTTCAGGCCATAATAGGCCGGCTCCATTCCATCAGGCATCACCCGGATCATCCTCTGGAGGATCACTGCTGCGGATTCGAGCGATTCCCTCTCAAGCGCCCCCTGGAATGCACGACGCAGAAACCTGATATCATCGGGAAACGAGGATATAGCCTCAGTCAAAACCGAATCATACCGGCGGGTATCGCCATCTTCCCCGGCTTTACACAATGCAATCTCAGGGAACCATTCATCATGGGGGAACCATTCCCGTGCCTGTTCATAGACATCCCAGAAGAGGGAAGAGAGGAGATCAGCTTCTTCTTCGTCAAGGAGAGGGTGGGGAACGAGAGGCGGGCGGTGTTCGCTCATCGCCATCAACTGATCCCGTGCAGAGAGGAGAGGATCAGATTGAAGGTGATCCGTCTCCATGCGTTCCGCCTGAATGTAACAATAGGCGATGGCCGATCCGATCAGCGGGTCGATATACCGGTATTTTTTCAGGAGAGGAATGGCATTGTGGTACATCCCCCTCCTGATGGAATGCAGGCCGGAGACGAGGTCAAGGACGCCTCTGCCCCCATTACGCTTATGTTCTGCAAGGATGGCTCCAAGCTCATAATCGAAAGCAGGATCATTTATCCGGGAACTGTTCCGGAAGACCTCACAGGCGATCCCATCCAGAAAAAAATTATAATCGGGATCGGGGAGCCGTTCATCTCCTTCTTCAAGAGCGGAGACGACATGGGCGAAGAAGAGTGGGAGAGAGCGGCCTATTGCATCGCTGTTTTCCCGGATATACAGACGGAAGCGTTCTCTGATCTGGTCTGGATCATCATGCGGCATCAGATCCAATACAGTGCCCACTCCCATACAAGAGAGATCGCATCACTCAGGTATATGACTATTGCTCTCCGGCAGGATCATGACCCGGATCCAGCCGGCTCCCAAACCGCCGGTACCGATCCTCAATCTGGGCGAGGGTCTCGATCTCGTCCATCCGCTTATCATCACGGATCCTGATAAACCGGGGGAATCGGAGGGCATATCCGGAACCATAATTTGTGCTCTTCTGGATCTCCGAGTATCCGACCTCAAAGATGATCCCCGGTTCAAAGGAAACCTCCTTACCTGTTGTACTGATCACCCGGTCTTTGAAGAGATCATGGAGAAGACCGAGCGTCTCGTCATTGATACCGGTCGCAACACGGCTCACCGGGAGGAGATTTCCGGCATCATCCTGGCAGGCAAGGAGGAAGGAGCCGAAATGGTGTGCACGCCGTCCTTCGCCCCATTCACCCCCGATCACCGCCAGATCGATCGTCTCGACTTCCGGCTTGCATTTCACCCAGTGCTTTCCCCGGTTACCGGGGATATAGGGGGAACCCGGCACTTTCAGCATGATTCCCTCGTGCCCCTCTCCAAGTGCCGTATGATAGAATTCCAGCAGCTTGTCGGGATCAGACGATCGGATCTGCGGTGCGATGCATCCGCTCATCACATCTTCCAGATGTATGCGCCGCTCTGAAAGGGGGAGATCGATCAGCCCGACACCATCACGGTAGAGGATATCGAAGACGAAGGGGATCATCTGTATCTGATCCACATGGGCAGAGACATCATGTTTCCTCCGTATCCGCCTGAGCACCGTCTGGAATGGCATCGGCCTCCCATCCCTTATGGCAACCACCTCGCCATCAAGGATTACATCACCTGAGATGACGTTTGAGAGTTGTCCGGCAATATCAGGAAGCGCAGCGGTCAGATCTTCGAGCCTCCGGGAGTAGATGGCAACACGGTCGCCTCTCCGGTGAAACTGGAACCGGCTGCCATCATATTTGTACTCCGCACAGACCTCGCCTGAGCCTGCAACCATCTCCGGAATCGATCCCGCCTGGGCGAGCATCATCTTCACCGGCCTGAAGAGCTCGATCTTCACATTCAGGAGGGCATCCGGATCAACAGACGCGATCCTTGCCACCTCACCGAGATCATTCATCACCTGATGCGCCCTGTTCACAGAATCAGGGCTCACCGAGAAGGCAATCGCAATAGCATCCCGCACACTTCCTTCCCCGACACCAATCCTGAGCTCCTCAAGCATCAGGCGGGTGAGATACCGGCCTTCAAGCGGCGATGCATTCGAATACAGAAGCTTTGCATTCCGTAATTTCTCCTTCTGTGACTGTGCACCAGCAGTATCGGCCATCCTCAGAAATGTCGCATATACATCGCCGAGTATGAGCTCTTCGGCAAAGAGACTCATCTGGGTCTTCTCTTTGAGGAGGTGTTCAACAGCCAGTCCGGCGTCTCCTGTACGGTTGACAAGAGCAATCACCTCACTCCGTTTCCAGCCTGCCACATAGGCAACCGCATCATAGAGGAGATTTGGCCCGATCCCAAGATGTGCGGAACTCCAGTCAGGAAAGATCAGACCACGGATGAACCTGACAACGATCGGGAGATCGTCAGGTGCAAGGCCGGGAAGGATATCTGCGATTGTATCCCGCATCTCAAGACGGCTCGCGAGCGCTTCTATCTTCTCACATAAGAGGGCAAACTCGGAAAAGAGCATTTAATCAGGTATACCTCTTCCCTGATCGTGAATGAAGCTATTGTTTTGTTCCCAGAATCATATCAGAAAAAGTCGGCAAATGTCCGCTGGGATCGGAGATCCCGGATCAGATCCGATCGGCTCCGCCAGAACGATGAGCCAAGGAGTGCCGTGACCATCGCCTCCCCGGATTGGAGATCGGGACAGGGGATGGCAGGAGATTTCAGTGCAGCCCGGGTTGCCTCCCGGATCACCCAGGTACCAAGCGGCGCCCAGTAATCCCCGGAAATATCCCGGATCACCACTACCCGGGCGGTTCTGCCAATGCTTTCCAGATGCTCGAGAACGGCAAGGCGGGCTGAGTAATAGGCGCCTGCAATCGGAGAATACCCCTGTTTCTTCTTTTTCTCTCCATCGACCACAACCACATCTTCATCTCCACCCCAGAGGGAGTTGCTCTGCCATCGCTCGATCATCTCAAACCGAAAGTCCGGGGATGGGATGAAGAGGAGAACGATCCTGTTGCCATAGAGGAGAGCAGAGTGGACGAGGATATCCTGAAGGGGTACCAGCCGGCAAACCCGCTTCCTGAGATCCTTTGAGACCATATCGTCAACGGCGGTGATCGCCCACCGGGTCGGCACAAACTTCCGTTTTGAGCCGAGGAGCCCTGCCGTGAGGAGGCTTGTGATCCGGTAGACATCGATCCCCTCCTGAAAGAGGGCAGATGCCGCCTCGGTTGCCCGTACATCAGTATCCGAGGTGTAGCGATCAACGGCAGGCTCCACCACGGCATTATCAAGAACAGAGACTTTTGATAGTTTTCCCGAGAGTCCGATCGGCGCCACGGTGCCGTCAAACGAGAGATCATAGCGGATCGGCTTTTCAAATCTTGCTTCAACATCAAGGGGCCTGCAGGAGAGCGCCACTTCCTGCGCCTTCTCAAGGACAGTTTTGACCGGCTGTGAACCCCGGATCGTCTTCGACCTGATACCGACGATCTCCTCCATACCAAGGCCGCGGGTGATCCAGTCGGTTGGTGTGTCAGACTCACGGAGGAGGAGCGGTCCTCCGACAACACGGGGGTACCCGCTGCTTCCGATGAAGATGGATGGAGACGGGCCCATATATTCTGACTGCGGCTTCTCATTCGTCAGTGCATAGAACCGTTGCATGATCGGGCATTTCGGGAGGCCGCAGAGCCCCTTCCCTTTACATTCCGCACACCGCATCATCGGAGATCCCGCCATAGGACTATTGAACTGGAAAAAGCTTCAAGCATGGAGGCAACAAGTTCATCCCAGCATACCTGATCCCCCTGTGGGAGGGATGCAGCAATCTCGCGCCCAATCTGATCATCAGTTCCAGAGATTGTACGGACAATAACAGATCCGGGAGCATAGGCTTCTGGAACAATATCATCACCATCCCCATCAGTGATCCCAAAGACCGGTATTCCAAGTACTGCTCCGATATGGCCGCAGACGGCAGTGGTATCATCCCCGATTGCGAGAATACCACAGGTATCGGGGGTGATCATCCTGTACATGGCGATCCCCGCATGATCGATCGTCTGTACCCTGCCGCAGGGGGGAGAGGTTCGCCTGATATTTGCGGGTAAAGCAGTCCTGATCCAGCCGCTCTTGCACCATGCCCGGTCAAGGGGAGGGCAGCCGGCAGCATGCAGCTTCTCGATACCATGGAGCTTCAGGCGTATGCCGCTTATTGGCATCAAAATACCCTCTTTGTATGAGATGACCGCCTCTTCCGCAGTCGCATACCCGATCGTGATCCCTTCAACCATCACCGGCTCACCGGGAATGCAGCCGCAGATCCTCCGCATCTCCGGCTGATCGTCCCGTGACGAGTTCAACAGAACAAGACGGTACCCGATCTGATCGCAGATCTCCTCTGCAATTGCCGAATCCCCATTATTCCAGAGGTAACAGATCTGATCCGAACACTCGATATGGATCAGTCCACCCCTGACTCGCGAGGCGACGATCTCGCCAAAACGCCTCCCCGAGGCGGGCGTCTTCCCCCGATTGACAAGAATACAGACGCCCTCCATCCCATTGATCACCACAGAGGGAGGTGCATCGGCATAGGTGAGAGGCAGGCCGCTTGCAGCAGCAGCCGTCCTCCCCATCACTCCGGCAACAATAGACCGCTTTGGGAGGAGCGCATGGTAGATCCGGGCTGCATCCCCTTCATCAAAGACAAAAGGGCCATGAAAGATACAGGTTGCCTGCAGGGATTGCATCTGGAGAAGTATCACCCTGAAAAGAGATAGGATCTTGGTTGGGTATTACATATTTTATGAAAAGTATTAACTAATGCAAAGTTTAACACTCTTTTGTCCCATCAGGACACACCATCCAGACCGGGCGCGTCAATTCATGGCACGTCCCACACCCAGGCAGAGGGAGATGCCGCCACCCGGCTGTTCCAGCATCTCTCCATCATCAGCATGTACGCACCCGGTACCGCCTCTTTTTCCCACAACTGTTTTCCGTTCCCGATGATACATAGAGATCGAGAAATCCGGGAGGCTCTACAGATGACAGTCGATACGCTCAGGAAGTTTGTGATGCCGGAGGTAATCTTCGGGGAGGGGGCAAGGATGCAGGCAGTCCACTATCTCGATAATCTCGGTGTCAGCCATGCTTTAATCGTCACGGATCCGGGAATCATCAAAGCCGGTTGGGTACGCGAGATCGCATCCGCCGCTGAGTCCGTCGGGATATCGTCCACCATCTTCAGCCATGTCTCTGAGAATCCCCGCACCACAGAGGTGGATGCAGGCACTTCCATGTACCGGGAGAATGGCTGCGACGGCATCCTGGCAATCGGCGGCGGCAGCCCGATGGACTGTGCAAAAGGGATAGCGATCCTCTCTACGAATGGAGGTGGGATTCAGCAGTATGAGGGGGTTGACAAGATCCGCCATATGGGGCCCCCGCTCATCTGCATCCCGACGACCGCAGGCAGTTCTGCTGATGTTTCGCAATTTGCAATTATCACCGAGCAGGAGAAACTGAGAAAATTTGGGATCATCAGCAAGACGATCATACCGGATGTCTCGCTTGTTGATCCCAATCTTCTGACGACACTGCCTCAGAAGTTCATCGGGTACTGCGGCTTTGATGCCCTTACCCATGCGATCGAGGCGTATGTCTCAACCGGGAGCTCCAGCCTGACCGACCTCCATGCCCTTGAGGCAATACGCATGATCAAGAGGGCGCTGCCGCCTGCATACCATGATAGCAAAGACAGTGAGGCAACCCGCCTGATGATGCTTGGAAGCCTTCATGCCGGCCTTGCCTTCTCTAACGCCAGCCTCGGGCTTGTGCATGCAATGGCACACCCAATCAGCGGACTCTATGATCTCCCGCATGGCGAGACCAACTCCCTCCTCCTGCCGGTAGTTATACGCTACAATTACCCCTCTGCACAGGCACGATATGACAGGATCGGAAGGATACTTGGTGCATCTGAAGAGGATATACAGGAGAATGGTGCAGAGGCGATCATAGGTGTGGTGCGCGAGCTTGCTGAAAAGGTTGGAATAACCGGCTCGCTCGGTGATCGGGGTGTACTCAGCAAGGATATCAGGACACTCTCCGATCATGCAATGGTGGATGGATGCATCGTCACCAATCCAATCCTGCCGGAACTCGGGGAGGTCATGCGGCTCTATGAAGCGGCGCTCTGAAAGTACCCGGGAAGAACAGCTCAGGCTCCGTGAGAAGATCCTCGGGCTGGGAGAAACATCCTTTCGAAAGAGCTACTACCCTGAGCTGCGGGTACGGCTGCTTGAATTGGAGCGATTCAGGTTCATCCTTGACCAGGTCAGTGTCGGGATTATGATCATCGATCCAGGATCCGATACTATCGTTGATCTGAATGAAGAGACCTGCCGCCTCCTGAACAAACAGCAGAAAGAACTCCGGGGCATGCGTCTTGCCGAATGTCTGGACAGGAGATCAGTTCTGCACCCGGAGATGCCGGATATTGGTGACGGGGTGGCAATCATCAGGGATCTCCCCTCACCCGATGGAGAGTCGATAACACTTGAAATAACAATGCATCATGCGATCTTTGGTGGGGAAGAGTACCGGATCGCGATCATCCGCGACATCACCAGGCAACGTGCAGCTGAACAGGCAATAATCCGGACTAAAGACATGTTCGAGTCGGTGATCAGGATCAGCGCAGTACAGGATGCCGGGGAGGAGGAGATCCTCTCTGCAACACTCGGTGAGGCAGCAAAACTCACAGAGAGCACCCATGCCTACTGTGCCATCCTCTCCCCTGATGAGAGCTTCTTCAAAATCTCCTCATCTTCAGATGATATCCCTGAAATGGCAAGGCTGTCTCCGGCAGACAGGGGCGGGCCATGGGAAGAGGTGATCAAAAGGAGAGTGCCGGTCATCGGGGGAAAATGTGGCGGCATCTGCCTCCCGATCTTCGAAGGGGACCGGGTTGTGGCGGTCATCTCACTGAGGGGAAAGCCACGGTTATATGATGAGTTTGATCTCCGGGTTGCCACCTACCTTGGGGAGGCACTCTGGCAGATTGTCCTCAGGTACAGGGCTGAGGAGAATCTCAGGCAGCTGAATGAGGAGCTTGAGGGACGGGTAATGGAGCGGACACGCGAGCTTGCAAACCTGAATAGTGAGCTTGAGGCCTTCACCTACTCGGTATCCCATGATCTGAGGGCGCCGCTCAGGAGCATCAATGGGTTCTCTCTTGCGATTCAGGAGGATTTCGAAGACGCTCTCCCAGAGGATGCCCGTCTCTATCTCGAAAGGATCAGATCGGCATCTGATCGGATGGGAACCCTCATCGACGATCTCCTCCTCCTGTCACGGATCTCACGGGCAGAACTCCATCGCCAGAAGTTCTCCCTCTCAGAGCTTGCACACGAGGTAGTTGAAGAGATTATGGAGCAGGAACCTCGTGAGAACGTTAAGGTTGAGATCGAAGAAGGGATGGTCGTCTCGGCAGACCGGGGGCTTATGCGGAGCGTCCTCTCAAATCTCTTCTCAAATGCATGGAAATTCACCGGGAAGAAGGAGAAGACAGAGATCGTCTTCAGCTCAGAGAAGAGAGGGGATCTCACAACCTATTGCATCTCCGATAATGGAGACGGCTTTGATATGGCATATGAAAAACGGCTTTTTCTCCCCTTCTCCCGACTCCACACAACAGATGAATTCCCGGGAACCGGAATCGGCCTTGCAACAACAGCCAGGATTATTTCAAAACATGAAGGTACAATCCATGCAGAAGGAATACCTGGTCAGGGTGCCACCTTTTATTTCACTCTCGGTTCAAAAGAAAGAGCAGGAGTGTTGCAGTGATCTCAAAAGGCACCATTCTACTTGTTGAGGATAACAGGGATGACGAGCTTCTGACCCTGAGGGCTTTTCAAAAGAACAGGATTGCAAACCCTATCGCAGCTGTCCGTGACGGCCAGGAGGCTCTTGACTATCTTTTTGCCACCGGTTCATATGCGGAGCGGGATCAGGATGATCTCCCGGTGATCATCCTCCTCGATCTCAAACTCCCAAAAGTCAACGGGCTTGAGGTGCTCAGGGAGATCCGTAGCAACGAGAGGACGCGTGTGATCCCTGTAATCATCCTCACCACCTCGGTTGAGGATGAGGATGTTATCGGAAGCTATGCACTTGGTGCGAACAGCTATATCCGAAAGCCTGTTGATTTTACCGAGTTTGTCGAAGCGGTCCGAACCCTTGGAAACTACTGGCTGCTTTTGAACACAAGCCCGCAATCGAGGATATAGATGATGGATGCGAAACTTCGGGTGCTTATCGCTGAAGATACCGAGGATGATGCGCTCCTTCTCATCAGGGCGCTCAGAAAAGGTGGATATACCCCGGATACCGTCAGGGTATGGAATGCAAAGACATTATCCGGGGCGCTTCTGAGTGGGGAGTGGGATATCATCCTCTCGGATTACCATATGCCGGGATTTGGAGGAGACCAGCTGATCCAGATTGTCAGGGATCAGGGAATAGATACTCCAATAATCATCGTCTCCGGTGCAATCGGCGAAGAAGCGGCGGTTGAACTGGTTAAATCCGGTGCCGAGGATTATGTGATGAAGGACAATCTCATCCGTCTTATTCCATCGATATCCCGTGCATTAAAAGAGGCCGAGGATCGGAAGGAGAGGAGGCGTGCAGAAGAAGCACTGAGAGAGTCCGAAGAGCGTTACCGGAGCCTTATCCTGCAGATTTCAGAGGGAATTATCATCTTCGACCAGAAAACGGGAAAAATCATCGAATCTAATGAGAAGATATCGGAGATCTTTGGCTATACAGAAGACGAGATCCATTCCATGGGAATCGATGAGCTCATACAAGGATGCATTAAAAAAGATGCGGGACACTGGGTCATCCCTGAAAATACCGGGCTGATTGAAGGGACAATACACCAGAAAGACGGGAAACAAAGAGATATTGAAGTGAGTCTCAGCCATATTCCCCTCAAAGAAAACCCGGATGCGGCATCAGCGGTGATACGGGATATCACAGAGAAGAAAGAGGCAGAACGTATCCAGATAGAGGCATTTATCCAGATTGACCGGAATATCGAGCAGTTTGCAATCCTGGCCGATCATATCAGAAACCCGCTCCAGGTGATCGTCGGCTATTCCGCCCTCTCAGGCGACGAGATCACAACCGAGATCGTGGAACAGGTGGACAGGATCAACGAAATCATCAAACAGCTCGATAAGGGATGGATCGACTCGGAGAATGTCCGGAGGTTCTTACGGAGGAACTACAGTATCGGCAGTTTTGAGAAGCCCGATTATATCACTCAATGAGGAGGAGTGCAACCTCATCGTCAAGGCTTCGTACTGCCATCTCACTTCATCTGAGGTGGACTCTGCTGAAAAGATGAGAAAGAATGTTATGGAGTCTGATCGTCTCCCGATGGCACATACCCACGCAGGAGCATGGCACGGTCAATGATCCGCCGTGATGAACAGAATTCGCAATCTTCGAACTGCCCTGTCCTGACAACCCGGATATCCAGCCCTTGATTCTTCAGCTCTTCTTCAAGGCTCTCCGGGGCAAACCGCTGGTTAAACCCGATGGTGATGATATCGGGTTGAATCTCCCTGATGGGTTTGAATTTGTCGGTAAGATCCCCAAGAACTGCATGGTCGACCGGCTTTAAGCCAAGCACCATGGCAAGCCGCTGATCCTCTGGTATGATCGGCTTTGGCTTATGCTTCACATTCTGTTCGCGCGCAACGATCACATGGAGCTCATCGCCAAGTGCCCGGGATTCTTCCAGATAGAAGAGGTGGCCCGGATGGATGATATCAAAGGTGCCGGTGGCAACTACCCGTATCAGTCAGATCACCTCGAGGCATCTCTCTGATCCGTCACGGGAGAATGCACGCCAGTCATCGGGCCCATACGGATATCCGATGATCAGGTGGCATGAGCCAAAGCGTGGGAAAAACCCGATATCAGCATCTGATGGTGCAATAACACCATTTGGATGGCTGTGTGCACTCCCGGAGAATGACATCCCAAGGGGGATCATATCGGTGAGGACCGATGCGCTCCGCTCATCAAGGCGGGTGCCGGGGAGGAGGTTTATGCCCGATAAAACCCCGTTATCCGCTTCGAGAAGGGCAACAAACTCAAGCGGGTGCTGGCTCTTTGCCATCTCAAGGAGTGTGGAAAGTGTTTCCTGGCTGATGGCACGGATTGTCATATCTTTAGTATTTTCTCACCTGAGACTAAGAAAGCTATTGAAGAGAACAGTGGCTTCTTCCCGCATCAGGACAAAAAGAATCCCTGATGGGAGCCGGGGATCAGGAGAAGGAGTGGCAGGGGGGCCTCTTCACGGTAGGCGGAGTGGAATTTGCCTATTCGGTTCGGATAAACAGGCGAAGAAAATACCCCTGCATCATCGTCAGGGAGAGGGGAAGGCTTGAGATCGAATCGCCTGAACCTATGGCTGAGAAGGCAGCCAGACGGTTCCTGACGGCAAACGAGGGCTGGATCATTTCAGTCTTTCAGAAGAAGGATACGAGTGGCAGATTTCGGAATGGCACAGTGACACTTGACGGTGAAGAGGTTCCCTATTATATCACAGTCAACAGGAAGAGAAAGCGGATCGCAATTACCATCCGTGATGATCTCGCTATTGAGATCCGATCCCCTGTTCCACTCAACGCAGCAGAGGCGGAGTTCTCGATTGCAGATGTTTCTAAATGGATCATGAAGACCCGTGCGAAGAAGAGGGTATGGCGTGAAAATCTGCATTCACGGCAGTATGCAGAGGGTGAGACAATCCCCTTTCAGGGGCGGCTGCTGACGATCCGTCATACCCAATCGGAAAAAAAGATCTCCGCGTCGATCTGTCGTGACGAACTCTGGATCGCCCTTCCCCCCGGCAGTCGGGCAGAAGAGGAGCTCCTCCGGTTAAGGAAAGCAGTGATGGACTGTTATGCAGAAGAGATTCTGCCTGTTGCAATGGCAATTGCTGCCGCATCAGCTGAGGCGATCGGTGTCGCCTGCCCCCGGGTGCGGTTTGGATACCAGAAACGCCGGTTTGGATCCTGCACCCCGAAGAACGGAATCATCATAAATATCAGGGTCGCGATGGCTCCCCCGGCATACCTCGAATATACGATCATCCACGAGGTCTGCCATCTGGTCGAAAGGAATCATCAACAGCGGTTCTGGGATCTGGTGGCAAGACTTCTCCCGGCATATAAGGGAGTCCATGATCAGCTCCAGAAGGAAGGGATGCAGTACTGCTTCTGAGGGAGGGGAGATGATCGGAATAAGGGGGCGCCCCTAGAAAAACCGGCGCCTTGCACCCTCTTTCGATCTGTTCATACCGGGCAGGGTTTCGAGTGCCTCCCGAATCTGCGGCAGTCTCCGCTGCACACAATTCCAGACGAGCCTGAGATCAGTTCCATAGCAGGGTGAGATCATGCCGGGGAGTGCACCCAGTGCATCCCAGGGAACAGATGGCGATGCTTCCTTATACTCATCAGGAATGCAGGAGCTGAGGATCCCGATCGTCCGGATATGAGAGAGAACCGCGTTACTGGTCTTTGCATCCGAGAGGAAGACTTCGTAAATGATCCCGCGGCAGGAGAGTTCTATATCAGTGATCGATCTGATGATCTCCCTCTGGAAGAGGAGAACCTGTGCCTGGGAGAGGGGTTCTGCCTGCATGATACAGGGTGTGAGTTGATCCCTCAGGCCTTTGAGGGAGATGAGCACAATCTTCTGACCCGCCCTCTTCTCAATAAAGCAGCTCAGTGCAGCCATATCAAGAAGATCCCGATCCTCTGAGAAGGCGGCGATCACATGGAGCGCATCGTCGCCGGGAAGAGGCGGGGTGAAGACACCCAGCTGCGTTACCCCAAATGATGCAGCCATCTCAGCCTTTAATCCTTTCAGGAGTGAGACAACCTCCTTTCTCGACCGCACCTATTCCTCCCCCCGGCTATTCATATCACTATTTTCAGACGATACGACTATTTAGGCTCACCTATTTCTTCCCCATATCCTGAAGGAACCGGCTCTTACGGATATCGGGAAAAAGAGAAAATGATGCTTCCATCTCTTTTTTTCGCCGCATCTCCCTCATTCTGGAGAGGGAGAAGATCATGCGGATGGATATTATGGTAAAGAAGATCAGAAGCGCTATTGCTGCTGTCAGAAGGAGAAAGACGAAGAGATCCGGGTTATAGGAGAGAACCATATAAGTATGGTAACCTCACAGTCCGCCCATATAGCTTTTTCCGGGCGGAAAGGCAGAGCCGCCTGATCTTCTGCTCACTGCGGCAGGCGGCTGATCCTCCATGCATACCTTGTCAGGAGGAGTGAGAGGAGAAGGGCGAGTGCCATGACACCCAGGAGCAGGAGCCAGTGCGCAGACCCTATTGTCCCGACGGCGAGCCTGACGATGAGGTTCAGCGGATTGTAGGGGAATGACATTGCGATGATGATCAGGACGACGACCGCTGTTGAGAAGATGAACTGTGCACTCGTCCTCTCCCGATAATGAAGCGCACAGAAGGCGCCGATAATGATCAGGATCATCGATCCCGCCACCACATGGGTTAGGATCTCAAGCGGGTGCTGCACCACGATCCCGTTTGCTGCAAGGAGAAGAAGCCATGCCGCAGACTGGATCGGCACGATTGCGATGCAGGCGAGGATCTTGCCCCAGAGCATCTCGCCATAAGTGACGGTTGTCGAGAGGAGTGTCTCAAGCGTCCCTGCCTGATACTCTTCTGTGATGAGATCGATGATGAGTGCAGCAGATATGATCGCGGGCATGAAGACAAGAAGCGGAATTAAGAGGCCAAATACAAACTCAAAGTAGTTTGACCGTCCCCCTGAATCGGGGAAATTCAGCAGGATTGGATTCATGGTGAGGCGATCAGATCTCGTGCTCCTGAGTGCTTCTTCATAGACGAGAAACGCTTCTTTCATCTTCACTTCAACGATTGCTGACTGGATATCGTTCTGGAGCATATAAAGGGTAACAAGAACGGGGCCTTCGGCATCTGGCGGGGTATCCGGGACAAAGACTACAGCCTGGAGCTGGCGTTCTTTCAGCGAAGCAATGGCAACATCCAGATCCATTCTGTAGGCACCAAGATCCCGCCGATCATCGATGATTGAATAGAGCTCTCCCTCAGGCCCGACATACCCGATCCCATATTCGACACCCTGGTATCCGGCAAGAGCATCAGGATCGTACATCGTCGTCAGTCCGACCATCAGGAAGGACGAGAAGAGTGCGATGAAGAGCTGGAGGAGGATCGCAAAGACGAT
Organism: Methanocalculus sp. MC3; assembly: GCF_054767395.1. Lineage (NCBI taxonomy): Archaea > Methanobacteriati > Methanobacteriota > Methanomicrobia > Methanomicrobiales > Methanocalculaceae > Methanocalculus > Methanocalculus sp. MC3. Next base: position 466,206 of record NZ_BAABMP010000001.1, on the reverse strand, counting down.
CGTCTTCTCGGCATAGATTCCGCCAAGTTCTTTCTTTGTTACTATCAGGACATTCCGGCTCTTCATAGTGGGATCACCCCGATGACGGTGAGGTTATAGAAGACATGGATGAGTGTGGCAAGAATGATACCGGGGATATACCAGCGGAATCCCCCGGCTTTCAGGGCGACTGCGACGACTGCAAGGCAACCTGCATGGAGGAGGAACGGCATCCAGAGGAGCTGGAGGGAGAGGAACATAACGCTCCCAAAGATCGATTCTGTCACCTGTGCAATTGTTGCAAAAAGGAGGAGCTTCTCTCCGGCAAGAAAACCGAGCGCAGTTCCGGCAGAGCCGAATATGACAAGCCGCCAGGTAAGGCCACCGGGGAGTATTTTTGCCAGTGCATAGATTCCAATCGACTTTGCCACCTCTTCCGTCACTGCCGCGTATCCGATCAGAAGGAGGAGGGAGAGCGGCATCGGGAGGTTGAAGAAGAGGACAAGCCCCATCAGCTGCACCATAAAGACGAACGGGATGACGAGCCCGCCAAGAACAGAGACGGATAGGATCGGGTACGTCTTTGATATTCCCGCAGAGATGAACTCGATCGTCCGCGGGATGAGACGGTGGAGCGAGAAGAGCCGCTCTTCAGTGAAGTTCACAGCACCGGCATAGAGGAGGATGATGCTTGTGAGGTAGAAGAGGCTCGTTGAATAGAGATAATCCATCAGGGTAAACGAGTCTCCCTGGATCTCAAGGACGATCAGGGTTAGTGGTGAGATGAGGGAGACGACATGGACATTGGCGAAGATGCTTGGGAAGAAGAGGTAGGATGTGGCGATCGTTGAGAAGAAGATCGAGAGGAATGAGAGCTCCTTAAAACTGCGTGCGAGCATCCCGATGACGAGCGCGCTTGCGAGGAAGAAGAAGATCACCGGGATCAGCGGGAGGATGGTGTTTACGGGGAGGGAACTGATCACGATGAGAATGAATGAGATTGCGACCATCATCACGAAATAGGGGAGCGCCTTTCCGATGATGATGGCAGAGGGGTGGTATGGTGCTGAGAGGAGGATCTCGCCCCGCCGTTCGATCCGCTCATTCATGATGCTCATCATGAAGAACTGCGAGGTGAAGTAGAGGGGGAAGATGAAGACGAAGATCAGGATGATCGAGTCAAAGGGGAGCGGGGGTGCGAGCTGGTTCGGAGTCCTGAATGATCCGGATCCGGATTCCTGGCCGATCACCTGTGAATACCGGCTGATGGTATCATCCTGTGCTGCAGTCCGTGAGATCTCAGCCCTCAGCTGGTCTGGTTCATAGGGAACTGATACTTCAGGTGCTGCAACGGGGATGACAGGGCCGGTTGGCTCAGGCGCCTCTCTCTGCGGAACCGGAGAGATTCGCTGGCCGCTCTGGGTTGCAGAAAAGTCGATGGTACTCCTCTCATATATCCGGTTGATCCAGAGCGGATATGCTGCATAGAGATCCGGTTCCTGCACATTCATTGATGCAGAATACCCTTCAAAGACCTGTTCGAGCGAGGTGAGTGCGGCACGCCCCTTCTCGGTATCCTGGACATAGACCTCACTGCCCAGGATGACGATATCATAGGAGAGCCGGGTGTTCAGAAGAGATGCACGTGAATCGATGAAGACATTGAACCTTCCATCTTCTGCGATCACCTCACCGGCAGGCAGGTTGTCTGTACCAAGCCGGTAGATACCGTCCTGTATATGAAGGCCGCTCTGTGCTGTCAGTCCGGATGCAGCAACAAGGAGGATGAAGAGGATGATTGCAGCAGGCAGTACACCCCGGCCCATTGTCGAGAGGGTGCGCAGAAGCTCCCATCGCGCCACAACATGGATCTGCCGGAGATACCCCACGCTCATGCACGCCTACATAGGACATTTCTTCTATAAAATAGTCGTTATCAAGGGTAGAGCAGGGGATGTCCGAAACTTTATGGGGGTGTGGAGGGAGAGAACAGAATGGCTCAGGAGTATGGTACTCCTCCGGCACCCTTATTATATCAAAACGATGAACCGTCTCAGTATGATCCATGCCCGCGATGTTCGAAAAGAGTTCGATTCGTTTGTTGCACTGAAAGGACTGGACGTTGATATCGATAAGAATGGAATCTTTGGGATCATCGGGCATAACGGAGCAGGGAAGACAACATTCCTGAAGATATGTGCAGGACTGCTCACGCCCACATCAGGAACCCTTGAGATTGACGGCATCAATGTCATTGCCGATCCAAATGCGCTGAAGGAGCGGCTCGGGTACCTGCCTGAAGAGTCGCGGCTGTACGACACCATGACGATCTCGTCGTACCTCTCATTCTTTGGGGAGATCTACGGGATGCCCCGGAAGGAGATCAAAAGACGATCTGATGAGCTTCTCTTCTCATTGAACCTCGCGGATGAAGGGAAAAAGCTCGGGGAGCTCTCAAAAGGGATGCGGCGGAAGGTTGCCATTGCACGATCGCTCCTCCATGATCCGACGATACTCGTCTATGACGAGGCGACGTCAGGGCTCGATCCGATGACCTCGCGGTTTATCACCGGGTTTCTCCGAAAACTGCGTGATGATGGCAAGATGATCATCATCTCTGCCCATAACCTCTTCCAGGTGGAAGAGATTTCCGATCAGGTGTTAATCCTCTCTGAGGGAGAGAGGGTTGCGTTTGGCACGATGGATGAACTGAGGGAGGAGTTTGGATCACTGACCTACTTCATCCATTTCAGGATTTCTGATCCCGCATCACTTTCCGGAGAACTCCTCTTCTCCCAGGACGACGGGGGCTATGTATCAACGGCAAAGGATATCGATCAGCTCAACCGGATCACATCGCAGATTGATGCGGCAGGTGGGAGTGTCGAGCGGATAGAATCACGGTACCCGAGCCTTGAAGAGATGCTGATGGCAGTGTGAAAGAATGGATGAGATCCGGCGTCCATCCCCTCACCAGGGAATGAGGTTGCAGCAGATGGAGAACGAGTGGATTTTCTGATCTGGATTGGTATCATCGCATGTATCTCCCAGTCTGCGATTTTTTCAGGGCTGAATCTGACCTTCTTCACGATCAGCAAGCTTGAGCTGGTGATTGAGGCGGAACGGGGCAACAGGGATGCCAAACTGGTGCTTGCGCTCCTGAAAATGCAAACTTTCTGCTGGTTACAATCCTCTGGGGCAATGTCGCCATTAATGTCCTCCTCTGGGGAATGAATGGCGGATAATCACCAGAGGAGATGTGCTTGGAAAGCTCTTCCGGGGAATCGTCCGTAATCCAGGGAATCCGGTTCCAGAAGTACAGGAGAGAAGAAATGACACGAGAGAAGAGTCAGAAAAAATGAGCAATCGAAAGAGCATAGAGTTACGCTGTATCTCACAGTTACCCCTGATACGTATAGATTCATCAAGGAAAGCGGGCTAAACGCCTCTCGATTGATGGATCATATTGTACATAAGCTTAGAATTAATATAAATCTCAATATCCCCCAATTAACGAACAGAATAAGCTTGAATCAGCAAAAGAGAACGGGCCTGAAGGGATTTGAACCCCTGACCTACGGATTAAGAGTCCGTCGCTATGCCTGACTAAGCCACAGGCCCCGTTATTTGACCTAATACAGTTATAATCAGGACTATTTATGCCTTATGAAAATACCCCTGATCGCCCCCTCCAATCACCATTATAATATTGGAAGTACCAGAGTACGGTATGGCTGATGGTGGAAAGAGTGACCCAAAACCAGTAGTCCGATATATGGTATTTGGGTGCGGGAGCATCGGCTACAATGTCATAGAGGAACTCCTGAAAGAAACCGATAATATCGTTGTTGTCGACTCTGACGAGAAGCGGGTCGAGGACTTAAAAGACCATAAATATCAGGCGATTGCCCATGACATAGCAGACCCGGAGCTTTTCCGTGATCTCCCCATTCCAGAGATTATCTTCGTTCTTTCAAGCAATAAGGAGGCAAATCTGGCCGCGGTCGGACTGGCGAAGAAGTGCCATCCGCAGGCATTCTGTATAGCGCGTGCAGTAGATCTCTTCTCTGTCGACAAGCTTGTTGAGCAGGGGGCGGATGTGGTGCTCTATCCCCAGCAGGTGGTTGCAAAGTCAGCCGTCAACCATATGAAGCGGCTGGTTGCCGCACGGAGCGCACAACAACTCTACTCGCATCTTGAAGGAATGACCGGAACACTCGGCATCATCACGCACCGAAACCCCGATCCGGACGCAATCTCCAGTGCCATGGCACTCTGTGCCATCGCCCAGGCCGCAACCAAAGGTGAGCTGAAATGTGTGATTCTCTTCGATGGAAATGTCGGACACCAGGAGAATCGCGCATTTGTCAATCTCCTTGAGATCCAGATGGAGCGGATCACACCTGAAAAGCTGAAGGGATGCACCCATCTCGCACTCGTTGATTGTGCTGCACCCGGTGTGAATAATGATCTCGATCCCGGACTTGCAGTTGACATCATCATCGATCACCACAGCTCTGATGGTGTGGAGCTGAAGAATAAACCGAAGTTTATGGATATCCGCCCTGAGAGCGGAGCTACTGCCAGCATCTTCGCCCAGTACCTCCAGGAGCTCGATATCAACGTGGATACAAAGATTGCAACCGCCCTCTACTATGGCATACGGGCAGATACCCGCGAGTTCCGTCGTGGTGTCACCTCCAATGATCTCTATAATGCCGCATACCTCCTCCCACTCTCGGATGCGGATCTCCTCGAGAAGATCATGTCCCCGTCATATTCGCAGGAGACGGTTGATGTGATGGGGAATGCTATCACAAGCCGCAAGATAAAGAATGGATTCCTCTTTGCAAATGTCGGCTATCTCCGGAACCGTGATGCCATTCCACAGGCAGCAGATATGCTCATCAACCTCGAGGGGGTAACAACTGCCCTTGTCTATGGCATCACCGACCAGCAGATCACCATATCCGCCCGGAACAAGGATATCCGCGTGCATATCGGCAATGTCCTCAAAGAGGCATTTGGTGATATCGGGGATGCCGGTGGGCATGGTACAATGGGAGCAGCAAGCATCCCCCTCAACTACTTCTCACTCGTCCGTGACAAGGAGGAACTCCTTGAGATGATCATTGACCCGATCTTAAACCTCTTCACCAAGATCGTCGGGATCGATGATAACGGGGATAAGAATGAGGTTTGAAGACTGGGAACCTCATTATACTGAGATCCTTGACTATTTTGGATTTGATCGCGAATCTGATGAGGCAGCAGCCGATCTCCTTGCCGGGATCATTCCCCGGGATGATATCGAAGCACTTGAATCCCTCATTTCTGGAAAGACCGTCACCATCTGCGGCAATGCCCCCTGCCTCAAATCAGAACTTGACCGGATAGAGGGCGTAGTCATCGCAGCAGATGCCGCGGCGCTCGTTTTGTATGATGCAGGTATTCTCCCGGACGCTATCTTCACCGATCTTGACGGTGCAGATGATCCCTTCATCACCATGAATGAAGGGAAGACGATTATCATCGTCCATGCCCATGGCGACAACATGCCGCTCCTCCAGAGATGGGTTCCAAGGTTTCAGGGAAGACTGATCGGAACCACGCAGGCAGCGCCGCTTCCGCAGATCCATAACTTCGGCGGCTTCACTGACGGCGACCGCGCCGCCTTCACAGCAGACGCTCTCGGTGCAAAAACCCTGAAATTCATCGGTTTTGACCTCTCCGACACCACAGTCGATCCGATGAAGAAGGGGAAACTCTTCTGGGCACGCCGGCTCCTCGGCATGATCGGCCATGACCTCTGACGCCCTCATCATCGACGGGTATGTGGACGAGCCCGCCTGCCTCGGTGTACCCCCATACATATCACCCTATATCCGGACAACGGCAGGCGTTCTCACTGAAGCAGGATATCGGGTGCGCTATACCACAATCGATCAGATCAGATCCGCACCTCATGAGCTTCAGGCATTCAGATCGATCCCTCTTGTTGTCGTTATCGCCGGCCAGACCGTCCCCGGCAAGTATCTTGCCGGAACACCAGCCACGTTGACTGAACTGCGGCAGATCGGATCTCTCTTTGAGAGGAGCAGGCTCCTCCTCGGGGGACCTGTCAATTACGGCATCTCACCCGGCGGTGGAAAGAGGGCAGTGAAAGAGCCGATGCCGGGATATACCGCATTTCTCACCGGCGATCCAGCAACTGCCTTAAACCGCTTCCTCTCGGGGGAAGAGCCCCATGGTGTGGAGGATTATTCAGAGAGCGGGCTTTGGAGTGTCCTTGGTGCAGGAATCGTCCGTGATCATCCTCATTTTCCCTATGTCATGCTCGAGCTTGAGACGGCAAAAGGGTGTTCACGTTCAGATACCGGCGGGTGTTCCTTCTGCACCGAACCCTTCCACGGCACCCCGAGGTACCGTTCCATTCACCTGATTGAAGAAGAAGTGTCAGCCCTGTATGCCCATGGCGTCCGCCATTTCCGGATAGGCCGCCAGCCCGATCTGCTGGCATACGGAAGTAGTGGCGGCGGGTTCCCACGCCCTGACCCGGAAAAGATCCGGGATCTCTTCACGGCGATCCGGAGGTCGGCACCGGATCTGGCAACCCTCCATATAGATAACATGAATCCCGGAACGATCGCCCGGCATGAGGACGCCGCCCGCGAGGCGCTCGCGGCAATAGTCGAGCTCCATACTCCGGGAGATATCGCCGCATTCGGGATGGAGACCGCCGATCCTGACGTGATAGCGGCAAACAACCTCAAGGCAACACCGGAACAGATGATGGATGCGATCAGAATCGTCAACGAAGTAGGAGGTATCCGGGACAAAAATGGCGTTCCCCACCTTCTTCCGGGCTTAAACTTCGTCTGCGGACTATTCCATGAGACCAAAGAGACCTACCAGCTGAACCAGTCCTTCCTCGAAGACCTCATCGCATCAGGACTCCTTGTCCGTCGGGTCAATATCCGGCAGCTGATGCCGTTTGAAGGGACACGGGCGTATAATGAGAATACGCTCGACCAACATCATGGAGCATTCCGATCCTTCAAGGAATGGACACGGAAGCATTTCGATCCCGTTATGCTTGCCCGTGTCTTTCCCATCGGAACCATCCTGAGAGATGCAGTCGTTGAGATTTCGGGGAGAACCTCATTTGCACGCCAGATGGGAACATACCCGATCCTGATCGGCCTTCCCCTTGAACTCACTGAACGGAGACTCGTTGACTCGACCGTTGTTGGCTATGGAAGCAGATCGCTGACAGCTCTCCCCTATCCGGTACCTGTCAACAGCCTCCCGGCATCTGCCCTGAAAGCACTTCCCGACATCGGGAAGAAGACACAGGCTACCATCCTTGCAAAACGCCCGTTTAAAGATCAGAAGGAATGGGAGAAGGCGACCGGCGGAACCAGGATCGACCACCTGATCACCTTCTCCTGATCGCAAGGTGAACTCACTCTTTGAGTGGATCGCGGTCATCGCCCTCTCTTCAGGCGTCCTTGTGGTGATGGAGATCTATAAGTTCCTGATGAACAGGAGAGAGATCAGAGCAGAAGCCCCATGATCATCCGGTCAATATCAGGATAATAATAGGATTCCTCATAGGAGAGGATCTCAAAGTTCTTTGACTGGAGCAGTGCCGTTACAGGAGTATGCCGTTTTGAGAGTGCGATCCTGACGCGTTTTGCCCCCCTCTTCCTGAAGGATTCAAGAAGAGGATCAAGCAGATCAGCCCCGATACCTTTCCCCTGCCATTCGTCCGCAACACCAACCCTCAGGATCCATGCCTCATCCGGATCATCTGCCTCCTGCGCCCCGATGATGTAGCCGATTGGATCGTCTCCATGCGAAGCAACAAGATATGTCTCGTGAAAGAGTTCGCCTGCCTGGCGGAGAAAGATGGGAGAATAGCCGTAATCCCCGAAGAGTTCCCTTTCTATCCGGCAGATATGAGGATAATCCCCTTCGACATATGTGCGTACCAGATACTCCATCAATCATCACCCTGTGTATCTACAACCCCCCTTTTGAAAGAAAAAATACCTTTCGATCCGGGTTTTGGTGGAAAACCCTTTGTCTGTTTCCACCGCACATATAGGAATACAGGAGAACGAGGGATCCAGGTGGAAGAAGTCACCAGCAGTTATACACCACAAGAGGTGGAGGAGGAGGCACGTGCATTCTGGCATGCCGAAGATACCTACAAAAATGTACAGGAACTCAGGAAAGATGGAAAGCCATTCTTCTTTGTTGACGGACCGCCATATACCACCGGGTATATCCATCTCGGAACGGCATGGAACAAGATCCTAAAAGATGCCATACTCAGGTATCACCGGATGCATGGACGCCATGTAATAGACCGCGCCGGATACGACATGCATGGGCTTCCAATCGAGGTCCGTGTTGAGAACGAACTTGGGTTTACCTCAAAGAAGGACATCGAGACATTCGGGATTGCACAGTTTGTCGAGAAATGCAGGACATTTGCCGTTACTCATAAAGAGATTATGAGCAGGCAGTTCTCGGATCTCGGTGTCTGGCTTGACTTTGAGAACCCATACCAGACGATCTCAAACGACTATATCGAAGCTGCATGGTTCACCCTCAAACGTGTCGAAGAGGAGGGGATGCTCGAGCGTGGATACCGTGTCGTCAACTGGTGCCCGCGATGTGAGACCGCCATCGCCGATGCCGAGGTCGAATACCAGGATGTCACCGATCCATCAATCTTTGTCAAATTCCCCCTTAGCGGAGCAGAGAACGAATACCTCGTCATCTGGACGACAACACCCTGGACACTTCCCGCTAACGTTTCCGTTGCTGTTGCTGCCGATTTCACGTATGCACGTGTGAGGGCAGTCCGGGAAGGCGTAACCGAGATCCTCTGGATCGCAGACGATCTTGTTGAGAGCGTTCTGAAAGCCGGACGGTACCAGGACTATGAGATCCTCGGTGTCAAAAAGGGAGCAGAGCTTGTCGGGACCGAATATACATCCCCTCTTATCTCCTCAGTCCCTATGCAGGCCCGGATTCCCCACCGTGTCGTTGCTGCGGACTTTGTTGCCATGGAGAATACCGGGATGGTGCATATCGCCCCGGGACATGGCTGGGACGACTATGTCCTCGGCATGAAGGAGAACCTTCAGATCGTCTGCCCTGTTGACGGTACCGGACGGTTCACAGAGGAAGCTGGCGAATTTGCCGGACTCTATGTCAAGGATACGGAGACAAACAAAAAAGTCATCGACGCACTCGGTTCCGCACTCCTTGCCGGGAAAAAAATCACTCACCGGTACGGCCACTGCTGGCGTTGCAAGACCCCCAATATCTTCCGTGCCACCTCCCAGTGGTTTATCAAGGCAAGTGATGCCAAAGAGAAGATGCTCGCGTCCATACAGGACGAAGTGACCTGGTTCCCGGACTGGGCAGGGAGCGCACGGTTCCATGACTGGATCGAAGGTGCGCGCGACTGGTGCATCTCCCGGCAGCGGTACTGGGGCATCCCGATCCCGGTCTGGGTCTGCCCGTCATGCGATACCTATCGGGTGATCGGCAGGTTCTCCGAACTTGAAGAGCTCTCCGGCAGAACAATCGCCGATCCGCACCGGCCGATGGTCGATGAGATCACAATCCCCTGCACCTGCGGCGGTACCATGCACCGGGTCGAGGATATCTTTGATGTCTGGTTCGATTCCGGGGTCGCCTCATGGGCAACACTCAGCTATCCGGGTGAAGAGGAGGCATTCAAAAACCTCTGGCCTGCCGACTTCATCACTGAAGGCCAGGATCAGACACGGGGATGGTTCTACTCACAGCTCGGCCTCTCCACAATCGCCTTTGGACAGGCGCCTTACAAACAGGTGCTGATGCACGGGTTTGCCCTGGATGCACAGGGGAAGAAGATGTCGAAGAGCTTAGGAAACGTCGTCACCCCCGAGGAGGTCATTGAGAAGTTCGGGGTTGATGTCCTGAGGCTGTACATCCTCTCGGCAAGCGCACCCTGGGATGACCTGAAATTCAACTGGGACGGTGTTAAGACGGTTCACCGTGCACTCAATATCCTCTGGAATGTCTACCGGTTCCCGATTCCCTACATGCGGCTTGACAACTTCCAGCCGGGAGCGGATGCAGCCGGTGCCTATGATCCGACAGTAATCCGCAGAATCGCTTCTGACGGAGCATTTGAGGATCGGTGGCTCGTCTCAAGGATCCAGTCCCTCACCCGCGAGATCGGCGGGGCGATGGATGAATACCAGATGCATCAGGCCACCCGGAAACTCCTCTCATTCATCTTGGATGACCTCTCCCGCTGGTATGTCCAGCTTGTGAGGCCAAGGATGTGGCTTGAAGAGGATTCTGCCAGCAAACAGGAAGCATATGAGACGATCTATTTCGTGATGAGAAGGCTTGTCTCGCTTGCATCCCCGTTCATTCCGCATCTTTCAGAACAAATCTACCAGAACCTGAGGCTCGGCGGGGATCCGGCCAGCGTCCATATGCTCGACTGGGCAGAGGCAGATGAAAGCCAGATCAGCACTGCTATCGAGGATGCGATGCAGGTCGTACAGTCCTTTGATGATGCTGTGGCAAATGCACGGCAGGCAGGTAAGCGGAAGCTCCGGTGGCCGGTCGGCGAGGTCGTGGTTGCAACAGAGAGTGCTCTTGTCAAAGAGGCAGTCGAATCCCTCCTTCCACTCTGCAAGGCACGGGCAAACACACGGGATGTCCGGCTTGTTTCAGGCACCTGGGAACGTATCCTCTGGACGGCTGAGCCGCAGATGAAGAAGATCGGGCCCGAGTTTGGAAAGACCGGGGTACTGGTCAAACATGCGATCGAGGAGTCGGACGGAACCGCACTCCGGCAGCAGATCAATGAGGCAGGATCTGCAACCATCACCGCCGGCGACCAGGAGATCGTCATCACGGCAGACCATGTCGCCTTCAGTGAGAAACTCCCGGAAAATGTGTACTCGGCCACAATGCCCGATGCAACCATCTATGTCGATGTCTCCCTCACCGACGAACTTGAGGCTGAGGGGTATGCACGTGAAGTGATCAGGCGTGTCCAGGAGATGCGCAAACAGATGGATCTCTCTGTCGACGATCAGATACAGGCGGCCATTGCCATCGGAGATCTTCGGATCCGATCACTGCTCGACCAGTCAACAGACTGGATTGCAGGAGAGATCCGTGCATCATCACTTGTGTTTAGAAAAGAGAAGGTGGAAGAGGCAGGGTTCTCATCAGACTGGGATATCGAGGGGCTCAGCGTATCAATTACCCTGCTTGGCCCCTGAGATGAGAGAGGAGAGGTATACTCTCCCCTCCTGTGAATTGAAGAGCGGGGGAGTTCGATCAGATACAATCCGGTTCCTCTGCGTAACCACAGCCTCCTCCTCTTTTGGATTATAACCGCTCACCTCTTCAAAGGCACGGCAGACAACCAGTCCACGCCTCTGCCACCCGGGTGTCTCTGCCAGATTGATACCCTTTGAATGCATCAGCTCGTGCATGGCAGCGGTATTCATCCCATGGAGCATCTCCTGCACTGTTTTCGCAGAATGGCCATCCTGCCCCAGTGCCCACTGGGCGTAGGCATTATTGTGGTTCCTCCACGCCTCTTTCTGTCGCCAGATGAGATAATCAATCGCAGTTTCACTATCAACCGGAACAACCCGCGCGTCAAATGAGACCGGTTCGCGGAGAGAAAGCTCGATTGTCAGGGCACTTGAGGCAAAAGAAGCGGCAACAGAGTCGAGCTTTTCAACACGCCCGAAAAATGGGAGCCTGGTGAAGAAGAGATTGATCTCATCGGAGAAGGTATAGGCAAACTCCGGAGAGAGGCCGCTTTTCCCCAGAAGAAGCGATGATACCATCTCCATGGCAGAGGAAAAACGCTCGTCAAAGGGCTTTTCGAGACCGAGGGCTTCTGCCACGGAGCGGAAGGCTCTTCCGTCAAGCCTGACGAAACAGGGTGCTATTGTCCTGAGTTCCGAATATATCTCCCTTCGCTTCATTCGTCAATTTCACGTTCGGCTGACGTATTGAAGGCGCCGGGTATGTGCCGGATAAGCACAATGTCAGAAACCTCCTTAATCAGGCGATAGGGAACTTTCAGGCCCTTGAACGACTTTAAGTCAATAATATCAGGATTAATGTTTGTCAGGGCAAGCGATGCCATCTTTTTGTTATCTATATCGATGACAACATCAGCGACATTACCGATGAACACAGCCCTGTCAGTGTATACGCTCATTCCAAAGAGCTCTGAGATCTGCCACTTCATATCAATCTGTTCAAGATATATACTAAATACTTAAAAAAGATACTCCCTTGCATGAATGGATCGCTGGAGATAGGACGGATTTTTGACATACCTGTCCGCCTTCATATCACTTTTTTACTGGTGATACCCCTCTTTGCATGGATCATCGGCAGCCAGATCAACCTGACAGTCGAATTTATTGAGGGCATCTTTGCCATCCCCATCGACAGAACCATCATTGAAAGCGGTGTTGTACCCTATATTCTCGGCACGATCGTGGCGCTTACCCTCTTCTTCTGTGTATTCATCCACGAACTTGCCCATTCGCTTATTGCACGTGCCCATGGCATTAAGATCAACTCAATAACGCTGATCATCTTCGGCGGCGTCGCTTCGATGGAGGAGATGCTCCCGGACCCAAAAGTGGAGCTCCCGATGGCGATTGCGGGCCCCCTCACCAGCCTCGGGCTTGGGATCCTCAGCTGGATTCTTGTATATGCCGTTGATCTGGTCGTTGAAGCCCCGGCTGTTGCAGGTGTCTTCATTTATGGATTCGGATACCTGGCGATCCTGAATATCCTGCTCTTTGCCTTCAATCTCCTTCCGGCATTCCCGATGGATGGCGGACGGGTGCTTCGCGCCTGGCTTGCAAAACGGATGCCGCTTCATCGTGCAACACGGATTGCATCGGATATCGGGAAGGGGTTTGCCATACTCTTTGGGATCATCGGGATCTTCACCTTCAGCTTCATCCTGATCATCATCGCATTCTTCATCTATATTGGCGCAAGCCAGGAATCGTCAATGGTTACAACGAACTTCCTCCTCCAGGATGTAACCGTCGGCGAGATCATGTCAAAAGAGGTCCTGAGTGTCGAGATGAGCCTCCCGCTCACCGAAGTGATACGGCTGATGTACACCACAAAACATCTTGGATTTCCTGTTGTGGACCGGGGGGATCTGATTGGTATCATTACCCTTGCGGATATCCACAGGACCAGCGATATCGACCGCGAAGCGATGCAGGTTCGTGATGTGATGAGCAGGCAGCCGATCACCACCCTTCCGCCATCCGCATCGGTCACCGACGCACTCAGGATCATGACAATGCAGAATATCGGGAGGATCCCGGTCGTCGAAGAGGGGAAAATCGTTGGAATTGTTACCCGGACTGATATCCTGACAGTCCTCGAACTAAAAGATATGGGTTAGAGGGAGAGGGTCTGCCTGATACCGGTGGCATCGGTCCTGTAACCGCTTGATTCGTTCAGGATTGTTCTGAATGAATCTGATTCGATCACTTCAAGGAGGGATCTGATCCGGGGATCTTCGAGATCTTCAGTCATGATCCCGATCTCATACCGCTCGGTTCCCACCGGGACAAATGAGAGACCTGCGATCTCTGCCGCAGATGCGACACAGAGACCTGCATCCGCCTCACCGCTTCGGACAGCAAGGGCTACGGCAAGATGGGTCGTCATCTCCCGATCATAGCCTGAGATCGCCGATGGATCGATACCACGCTCCTTCAGGAGGTGATCAAGGAGCATCCGGGTACCTGACCCTTTCTGCCGGTTCACAAACGAGACCGAATCCAGCTCCTCAAAGGTGATCCCATCCCGTGAGACGATACCCTGTTCCCGTTCTGCAACACAGACAAGGGTCACCTCCTCTCCTGCAAGGTACCGTTCCAGGTACCGGACATTATAGCTGCCATCCGGTGCAAGAAGATGCATCGGCGCGCAATGGCAGTGCCGCCTCTTCAGGGCAAGAATACCTCCCATACTCCCGATATGTGCAGAGTGGACCGGGAGCGGAGCGAGGAGATCAGCCAGCCGGTCAAGGATCGGATCATGGCTTCCGGCTAGAATGAGAGCAGATTCGAGTTCCTCTTTCGGCACACTCAGGGAAACCGGAATCATTTCACCTGCCTCCAGCCCTTCTGAATCAGCAGGTATCCTGAGAACCCCGTTGGACCGGACCGCACTCATCTGGACACCTGCACCACGTGAGAGGGGTGTTGCAATCAGCCGTCCTGCCACGCGGCCGGCGGTCATCAGGACGAACTCATCGGTTCCGATATCCGAGGCAAGTGTCCGGGTCAGTTCCGCCTCTATAACCTCGCGGGATGGGACCGGGATCCCGGCATCCCTGATCACCGGCGTGATGATCTCCCGGATCACCGTCAGGGCCGAGAGTGGGTAGCCGGGGAGGCCGATCACCGGCTTGCCCCGGATCACCCCGATGATCACCGGTTTTCCTGGTTTGATACCAACACCATGAACCAGCACCTCGCCGAGTTCGCCGACGACCTGCGCTGTATAATCTTTGGTACCCTTAGACGAACCTGCCGAGATGATCACGATATCATGAGCAGATACCGCGGCATCAATCGCGTCCCGTATCCGTTCAGGGTCGTCAGGTACAAGGGGAGAGACCGCCGCATGGACTCCGAGAGAGCGGAGATGTGCTGCTGCCATCTGGCAGTTGCTCTCGACAACCTGGCCGGGTTGTGGGCGTGTGCCATGAGCCACCAGTTCGCTCCCCGTCGGAATAAGTCCGGCAGAGAGGGAGAGAACTGCGACATCGGTGATCCCGTATGCGGCAAGCGCCCCGATATCGTGGTACTGGATCCGGTGGCCCCGGGGAAGAGCCATCTCGGATTCGGCGATATCCTCCCCGACCGGCCGGATATGCTGCCATGGTGCTGCTGCTCTTCTGATCGCATATCCTCCGCCCTCAAATGCGACATCCTCGATCATGATCACGGCATTATAGCCTGATGGAATGACATTGCCGGTGTTCACGCGGACTGCATCCAAAAGGATGACCGGATGCTTATCGGTTGCGCCGTTGGTTGCCCGCGAAGAGACCGCAATCCCGTCCATTGCCGAGAGATGTGCTTCGGGAACAGAATATGCCGCATAGATAGGATTGGCCGTTACCCTGCCGACACTCTCCATGAGGGGAACGCGGATCACCCGCGGAACTGGCGGACAGCGCCTGCCGATGAGTGCGATCGCTTCTTCGAGCGGGACGAGAGAGAGATACCTGTTCACCACAGGATCACCTCCACAACAAAACCTGTTTCAAATCCTTCGGACTCTGCGGGCACACGGACATACCCCTCGCTTTCTACGAGGGTATGCAGGAGTCCGCTCTTTGAGAAGAGCGGGGTTGCCACCCCGTCCCTGACCTTCACCCGGACATAATCCTCCCTCCCTTTTGCAGAGGGGATCCCTGCATCAAGTGTGGCTGAACAGGTCTGCTCCGGAAGACTGATACCGCTCATCACAGCGAGAAGGGGTGCGCAGATCGCCCGCATGACCATAAATGCCGAAGATGGATGGCCGGGGAGGCCGATCACGGGATGATGTTGGATCTCGCCGATGATCGTCGGTTTGCCCGGGGATATCGCAATCCCATGAACAAGAACCCGTCCCAGATCAGCGATCACCCGTGCGGTTGCATCACGGTCATCCTTGGAGCTACCGCCGGAGATGAAGATGGCATCGGCTTCTTCAACTGCCTCCTGTATGGCAGCGGTGAGTGCATCAGGTTCATCCGGCACGATCCCAAGCGACAGGGGGATACAGCCGCACTGCCGGATGAATGACTCGCAGACGATCGAATTCACATCCCGCACCTGCCCCGGCAGGGGCACCTGATCAGGGGCGACCACCTCATTTCCGGTTGCAATGACCGCAATCCGCGGTATGCGCCGTACCGGAAGAGAGAGGATACCGGCTGCTGCAAGCACACCCGTCTCCTGGGGAAGAATCCGGTGGCCTGATGGAATGATCGTCTCGCCGGATCTGAAGTCCTCGTCAGCTGCGACATAGTTCTCGCCACCAGAGACCGGCTTCATCACAAGGATCTGATCCCCTGCCACCTCGGCATACTCGATCATCACAACAGCATCTGCCCCCTCCGGCATCATCCCGCCGGTTGGGACATACCTGCATTCCCCAGCCACAATCGATCCCGGATCACCTGATCCCATCTCGATCCTGCCGGTGCAGGTGAGCATCGCAGGGAGCGATTCCCCGGCACCGATGGTGTCAGAGGAGAGTACCGCATATCCATCAACGATTGATCTCGCAAACCCCGGCATATCATGTGACGCAATGATATCTTCATTCGGGATTCGGAAAAGCGCCCCTGATAGTCCGACCATCTCTGTTCCGGGATCCGGTGCAATGGAGAGGAGGCGGGATACTGCCTCATGTACCGGGATCACCCGGATGAACCGGCTCATTTGAAACAACCCAGCTGGCAACCACGGATCTTGATGCCGTTTTTGTTGCAGTACCGGGATATGTCAAATTTTTCTATGTTGTACTTCTCGGAGATGGCAAATGCCTCTTCGCACCTGATCTCTTTCTCAATACCCTCAGCGGCAAATGCCTCAGCTACTGCGTCGTATGACATATACCAATCATTGCATTCCGATGATATAGCATTTTCAGAATGGGATCACCCGCCATGAAGGCACCTGAAGCGTGGATCAAGGCTTTTAGAGACGGGATCAAAGATATAAAGCATGGTAACTGCGCTTATCCATTCCCGCCTTGATCCGGCAGGGGTGTCGATCAGAAGAGCGATCGATTATCTCATCGGGCAGGAGGGGGAGGCTGCCTGGCCACTGCTTCAGGATGGCTGGCTCTTCCATGAGGTCGATGGAAGGCTCATCCATGAAGAAGATCTCGATGAGAAGGTGCAGGCGGATCGGATCATCTTCCTCTCGCGGCACACAAGTGTAAATCCCGAGCCGGTGCTGACGGTTCATGTGACCGGTAACTTCGGAGAGGCGGCATATGGAGGTGCACCTGATGAACTCCCGGCAGCCGATCCCGGAATGATGCAGGCGGTGCTCCGGAACCTGATGCTGTATGCTCCCAATGGATATCGTGCAGGCTATGAGATCACCCATCATGGCCCGACCGATCTGACGACCCCATCATTCTTTGTCGAGATCGGGAGCACTGAGAAGGAATGGCATGATACAGATGCAGCAGAAGCCGTTGCCCGGAGCGTGCTCTCCGCAGTACCGGGAGCATTTCTGCCCCTGATCGGATTTGGAGGCACCCATTATGCGGTTCGGCAGACAGTGATCGCGTCAGAGACCCGGGGAGCATTTGGCCATATCGCCCATTCACGGGAGGCAGGGGGCATGACTGCTGACAGGGTGGGGAGAATGGCCGGAATGACCGGGGCTGTTGCCGGATATATCGATAAAAAAGCGCTCAGCGCGATGGAATACGATCTGATTGCCGGGCTTTGCGGGGAACTACAGCTTCCGCTTGTTACAGAAGGTATGCTTCATGAGATGGGAAGTGTGCCCTGGAAGACCTGGAGCCGGGCAACCGCCCTTGCATCAGAAATTGCGGCTGCATCACTGCTGAAGAACCATGGAATGGAGCGGGACTGCGCATTATCGGTGGTCAGGATCAATGAAGAACTCCTCACCGAAGCGCTCAGGGTGGGAAAAGAGGAGTTCATCACCGCCCTTGATACCATCACCCCCTGTTTCAGAATTACCAAAGGCGGGGCAGTTGCCCTCCCTGCCTTCATCGGATATCATGAGGAAGAGGCACAATTAGCAAGTGATTTAATAACCCTGTGTGTACAACAGATCACGAAACATTCTCATGCTGTTGTAGAGGGTGATCGCCTTATCATCAGCAGAGAACGTTTTGACCCTGAGAAAGCGCGCAAACTCGGGGTACCAGCAGGACCACTCTTCGGCAGGCTTGCCAGCGGGCAGGCCGTCAATGTCGGAGAGAGGGTCATTTTGGCCGATATGGTCACCACCCATGTTCTGCAGGAGATCACAATCCCGGGATTGGAGAGAATAACATGAGATCAATCGTGGAAGAGGCATTATCACGGAAGAAGGCGGAAGAGGCCGAGGTAGCCGGAGAGGCACCTGCTGAATATCGAAGCTCGCCAATAGTCGATGGACAGGCCAACCCGAAATTCGAAGGGACCATGGATGATGAAGACTTTGAGGATGTCCTCAAGAGTCTTCGCACCATCATCACCGTCGTCGGGTGTGGCGGAGGGGGATCCAATACCATCACCCGGATGTTCGAAGAGAATATCCATGGGGCAAAGATGATTGCGATCAATACCGATGCCCAGCACCTTGCAATGACAAGAGCTGACCGGAGAATACTCATCGGCAGGCAGACGACAAAAGGGCTTGGCGCCGGAGCGGTTCCCCGCAGGGGTGAAGAAGCGGCTCTGGAGAGTGAGGGTGATCTTCACAGGGCTATTGCCGGAAGCCACATGGTCTTTGTCACAGCAGGTCTTGGTGGCGGTACCGGAACAGGATCCGCACCGATTGTAGCAAAGGCTGCGCGTGAAGAAGGAGCACTGACGATCGCTGTTGTGACACTCCCCTTCACCGCCGAAGGTGCAAACAGGATGGAGAATGCCGAGGCGGGTCTCGAACACCTCCGTGAGGTTGCAGATACCGTCATCGTCGTACCAAACGACCGTCTCCTTGAGGTTGTCCCACGGCTCCCGCTCTCCACCGCATTCAAGGTGGCAGATGAAGTGCTGATGAAGGCCGTGAAAGGAATCACCGAACTGATCACGCTTCCCGGTCTTGTGAACCTCGACTTTGCAGATGTCAGATCTGTCATGGAACAGGGCGGCATCGCGATGATCGGAATGGGTGAATCTGATTCCGAAGACAAGGCAAGCGATTCAGTGAAGAAAGCCCTCCGTTCACCACTCCTTGATGTGGATATCTCGGGTGCAACCGCCGCACTCGTGAACGTAGTCGGAGGCCCCGATATGACCATGTCGGAAGCCGAAGGCGTGGTTCAGGAGATATACGAGCGGATCGATCCCGACGCACGGATCATCTGGGGTGCCCAGATAGATCCGGGCATGCAGAACCGTATGAGAACGATGCTTATCGTCACCGGGGTTCAGTCCCCCCAGATATATGGAAAGCCGGATGTTCCTCACGGACAGCGGCTCCAGAAGCAATACGATATAGATTTCCTTAAGTGATCACCATGAATATCCCGGAACTCAAGAAACCTGACCTGAAAGGTCTTAATCTGAATGAAGAACTCTTCAGGAAATATATCCGTGTACTGAAACTGGCACGGACACCCACCCGTGAAGAGTTCGGCAAAATCGGCCTCGTTGCAGGCATCGGAATTTGTATAATCGGTCTTGTTGGATTTATCATCTACCAGATCATGCTCGTGTTCTAGAACTGATCAAAATGACTGAGGCAGTAAACCACTACTACGCAATTAAGACGACCTCAAAGCAGGAACGCGCGGTTGCAGATTCCATCTTCCGTACTGTTGAGCGGAATGATGTTGATATCAGGGTCTCTTCAGTGATTGTGCCGGAGGAGCTGAAAGGATATGTGATCCTTGAGTCGCCGGAAGGACGCGGCCGGATCCAGGAACTCCTCGAGAGCATCCCAAGTGCACGGGCACTTGTGCCGGGCGAGACGAAGCTTGAAGATATTCTGCATTACCTTGAACCAAAACCTGTTGTCTCAGGTATTGATGAGGGAACCATCGTCGAACTGATCGCTGGTCCCTTCAAAGGAGAGAAAGCAGTTGTCAAGCGGATCGATCTCGGAAAGGAAGAGATCACTGTTGAGCTGTATGAGAGTATCGTTCCAATCCCAATCACCGTCCGGGGCGACCATGTCAGGGTCATCGAACGGAAGAACGAAGAGTAAGAGATAATCTGATCACCTCCAATCCCCCTCTTTTTCAGTGAGCCATCCCCATCATATTTATCAGATCTGCCGTTGACATATATGAACCACAGCTGACAATCCCATTAAGGGGTTGCCGGCATGGTGATACTATGGCAGAAACTGTCGAGGTACTGGTACCCGGCGGTAGAGCGACCGCAGGCCCGCCATTGGGCCCGGCGCTGGGCCCTCTCGGCATCAACGTGAAGGCCGTTGTCGATGAAATCAATCAGAAGACAGCGGAATTCAATGGAATGACTGTGCCAGTTACGGTGGAGGTCGACGATAAGAAGAACTTCACCATCTCGGTGGGTATCCCACCGACGACGGCATTGATCATGAAAGAAGTTGGTGTTGGGAAGGGGGCGTCAAGCCCAAATGCCCAGCCGGTTGGTAATCTGCCGCTTGAAGCGATCATTCGGATCGCTCGCATGAAACAGGAGTCGATGCTCTCCTATGACCTCAGAAATGCGGTCAAGGAAGTCATAGGCACCTGCCGCTCCGTTGGAGTGACGATCGAAGGCATGAAGGCACAGGATGCTATTGCCGCGGTCAATGCGGGCCAGTTCGATGATCAGCTAAATGCATAGACATAGAGACAACCATAGGAGATCGTGATTATTGCGGTCGAGAACTATGGAGGCATCATTTAATGGTTGAGTTAACCCAGATTCAGAAGGCCGTATCCACGGCAATCGAGCAGGCGCCAGAGAGGAAGTTCCGGGAGAGTGTGGATATCACAATCAACCTGAAGAACATCGACATGGCGCAGCCGAAAAACCGTATTGATGCGACGATTCTTCTGCCAGAGAGTGCAGGCACCAAAAGGATCGCGGTTCTGGGCAAAGGAGACATAACCACTCAGGCAAAAGAGGCAGGTGCCGATATTATCATCGGCCCTGAAGAGATCGAACGCCTGGGAGGTGCCCCGCGTGAAGCCAGACAGGTTGCATGCGATTATGACTTTTTCCTTGCTGAGACCGCTGTTATGCCACTCGTAGGCCGATGGCTGGGCCCAAGGCTCGGTCCACGCGGCAAGATGCCAATGCCCATCCCCCCGGGACAGGACATCAGACCTATTGTAGAGCGTCTGCGCGGCTCCATCAGGATCCGTACGAAGGATAAGCTGACTTTTTCTGCGAAGATCGGGACGACAGAGATGACGCCTGAACAGATCGCAGAGAATATCAACACAGTCCTGAAAAGAGTCGAAGCAGATCTCGAGCAGGGCTCACAGAACCTCCGCTCGGTCTTTGTCAAAACGACCATGGGGCCGGCAGTGAGGTTGATCTAAATGGCAGTATACACACGCCACCTGCCTCAGTGGAAGCAGGATGAGGTTGAAGAAGTCAAGAAGAATGTGCAGGAGTATGCCTTAATCGGCATCATCGATACATTTGGTATCCCTGCATCACAGTTCCAGCAGATCCGGCGGAACCTCAAAGAGAGAGCCATCATCAAGGTGATGAGAAACACGCTCATAGAGCATGCATTCTCTGATCTTGGCGGACCATATGACGATCTCAAAGAGCATATCACCGGACACTCGGCACTGATCTTCACAAACGACAACCCCTTCAGACTGTTCAAGTCCCTTGAACAGACGAAGACAAAGCGGGCTGCCAAAGCTGGTGAGATCGCACCTGAGGACATCGTTGTTCAAAAGGGAGCAACAAGCTTCAAGCCAGGCCCTATCGTCAGTGAACTTCAGCAGGCGGGTATCCCGGCCACCATCGATGGCGGCAAGGTGAAGATCCGCGAGACGAAGACTGTCGTAAAGGCTGGCGAGGTCATTGACCGGAAGAAAGCCGGTGTCCTCTCGAAACTTGACGTTAAGCCGATGGATGTCGGTTTATCTCTTTTCGTCGCACTCTACCAGGATGAGCTGTATCTTCCGGATGTACTTGGTATTGACGAGACTGAATACTATAACAAGCTCGTTCTTGCCGTTCAGCAGGCGTTCAACCTCTCGGTCAATGCAGCCTATCCGACTGCATTCACGATGGAGACGATCCTTGCAAAGGCATTCCGTGAGGCTCGCAGCCTTGGTATAGAGGCCGCTATCTACGAGAAGGATGTCATTGATGGCATCATCGCAAAGGCATACAGACAGATGAACACAATCAAAGTATTAGTTGAATAAGGTGACTGAATTATGGAGTACATATACGCTGCTCTCTTACTGCACTCTGCTGACAAGGCAGTTGAAGAAGAATCCGTCAAGGCAGTTCTCTCTGCCGCAGGTATCGCTACAGACGAATCCCGTGTAAAGGCGCTCATTGCCGCCCTTGACGGCGTTGACATCGAAGATGCCATCAGCAAGGCCGCTGCAGCACCCGTTGCTGTCGCAGCTGCCGCAGCACCTGTAGCAGCAGCCGCTGCTGAAGAGGCGCCTGAGGAAGAAGAGTCAAAGAAGGAAGAGGAAGAAGAGTCCGGCATGGCCGGTCTTGGAGCCCTCTTCGGCTAAATTTCTTTTTTTTACCCGGACAATCCCGCCACTGAAGAAGGCAGGAACAGGTTTTCATTCAGTTGTATCTACCCCGGAGTGCTAACGCTGCTGTTGCAGGCCCGCTTTTTTCTTTGTTTAAAGATACACCATCAGAGGTGGGAAGGATTTGGTTTTACCTCAAGATCTGATGCCGCTATCTTTTCACAGAGCCGTCTTCTCTTCCTGATTGGCCAGAGATCATAGAGGAAGAACTGAACCGGTTTCCAGAGGGCGACCCACCCGATGATGATTAAGGATTCAGCGATCAGCCCGGCAAGAGATCCCTGTTCGAAGATATCTGATGCATGCTGGCTGATTGTCAGGCAGAAGAAGAGGAAGACGATCCCGATTGCCAGGTTCAGCCGCTCACGCCTCCATTGGACCGAGAGGGCGTGCCCTGCCAGTGATCCAAGATAGAGGAAGTGGTTGGCAACTCCCATTCTGATATTCTCTGTCACCTCATGGGAGATGAGGGGGAGCGGCAGGTACACGGTTATCCGGGCCTTCTGATCAAAGGGGATCTCTTCAAAAGAGGCATAGATATACTCTTCAGCATCAGGATCAAGTTCTTTTTCATAGAAGGGCGCTGGGTCAAGGGTATTGAAGAGCTGGATGACGTTTGAGATCTTCAGTTCAACACGGGCGATCTCATCAGGATCCTCAGGCGGGGATCTGAATTCCCGTTCGGGATACTCAAACTCCCGTGCCTCCATCCGAAATTCACCTGCTTCCGGCGATGATCGCCTGCCCATATGAGATGCAGCCATCACCGAGCGGGTACTCGGTATTGATGACCGGCTCGATTCCGGCTCTCCTGAGTTCTTCACAGATGGTGGATCTGATCATATGGTTGTAGCAGACGCCTCCTGAGAGGGCAGCCTTTCCGATACCGTGCTCTCCGGCAACCGACACTGCCATCCGGGCAATACCGCGGGCGAGATTGAACTGGAAGGATGCGGCGATATCCGCAACAGCACGCCTCTGTATCTCGTGGCTCTCCTCTTTCAGGGGAAGATACCGCAGAAATGCCTCTTCCATCAGGTGTGAAGTCGAAAGCACCTGCCGGCCGTTCTCTTCAGAGATGAGAAGCTCCCATTCTGCGGGTCTTCCCGATGCAGCCACTGCCTCAAGCCGCATCGCGGGCTCGCCATCATAGGTCCTTTCAGAACAGATGCCAAGGAGGGCAGATGCGGCATCAAGCACCCTGCCGGTACTCGTTGTTGGTATGGTGTTGAACCTTCTTTCAACCTGATGTGCAAGTGCCGAAGAGGCGATATCATTCCATCCCCGCCCGGCAAGGAGATCCAGTACCTCGGGCCGGGGGAGGATGCCATAGAGCATCCGTTCGGGATGTGCGGTAGCGGCATCACCCCCCGGCATCAGCACCTGTTCGAGGTGTCCGGCCCGGAGATAATCCGGTGACTGCCCGACAAAGATCTCGCCCCCCCAGACCGTCCCGTCATCCCCGTACCCGACACCGTCAATGGCGATCCCGACACACCGCTCGCGGGTTGTTGCGGCAATATGTGCACGATGGTGCTGGACCGGGACCAGTGCTGCACCAAGCTCTTCTGCAAGGTCTGTTGCGTATCGTGTCGAGAGAAACTGTGGATGGAGATCACAGGCGATGATCTCAGGGGTTGTGCCGGTTAAGCCCCTGAGCCGCTCCACCGTCTCCTCAAGGTAGCGGACGGTCGAGGGGTTCCTGATATTTCCGATATGAGGGGAGGTGATGCAGAAGCCATTGTTGTATAAGCTTGCATTGGCATTCAGTTCAGGCCCGACAGCGAGGATGGCACGGTCTCCGAGATCAATCCGGGTCCTCTTCGGTGCAATACCCCTGGAGAGGCGGATGATCAGGCCGTCACGGACAACCGAATCATCACACCGGTTCTGGATCTCGCGATCATGGGTGAGGAAGTAGTCCACCACACCCCGAAGACGCGACATCACCAGATCGATCTCTGTGATCATCGGGTTGCCGGGAACATTCGCACTTGTCATTACGAGCATCGGTGACGTGAGGTGACTGAAGAGGAGGTGGTGCAGGCCGGTATAGGGGAGCATCATCCCGAGGGTATGCAGGTTTGATATCGTCGGGTGGGAAGTGTGATCGCGTTTCTCAAGGACGACAATCGGACGGGCGGGGCTGATAAGATATTCTCTCTCACTCTCATTCAGCATGGCAACCCGTTCGATGGTGTCTGCTTCAGCCATCACTGCAAGCGGCTGCCCGGTCCTTCCGAGGAGGGCTTTCAGCCGTTCTGCTGAAGATTCGATGCAGGCAATATGGAAACCCCCGATCCCACGGATCGCAAGGATCTTTCCCATATCAAGAAGTTCTGCTGCCTTTTTGATCGGGTCTGCAACCGGCATGCTCCGGCCATCCGGATCCATCAGGGTGAGCGAGGGGCCGCAGGTCGCACAGGCGATCGTCTGGGCATGGTGGCGCCTGGATCGCGGGTTCCAGTACTCCTCCTCGCATGAAGGACAGAGGGGGAAGAGATCCATTGTTGTTCTCTCCCGATCATAGGGAAGCGCGCGTATGATACTGTACCGCGGGCCGCAATCTACGCAGGATGTTGCCCAATAGTTGAAATAACGACCATCCACCTGATTAATATCATGGATACAGGCCTCGCAGATCGCAACGTCGGGGGGGATCATGCCGGAGAGGTTGCCTGCCTTGCTCTCAAGGATAGAGAAACGGTCGGGGATTGTACCTGAAAGGGGTGAGACGATCACCTCATCTATGGCTGCAAGGCGCGGCCCTCTTGTGACAACATCGAGGAACTCGTCAAAACGGTCTCCTTCAGCGTGAATAAGGACTTCGCTGCCGAGATTGGTGACCGAGCCACGGATGGAAAGCGATTCCGCAGTTGCATAGACAAAGGGGCGGAAGCCCACACCCTGTACGATCCCACGGACGATGATAGTGCCAGATCTCCGCATGGATTATCAACAAAGGTTATAGAATTACAGAGCAATATAGTACATAGGGTTTTTGCAGTGACGGATCATCCTAAGACGAAAATTGTAAGCGACCCGGTGGAGCTAGTACCTCTGCTTGTTACGTTTAACAACTCAGGGTATAAAATGGTTTATGAATTGCTCTCGAAGTCATGGGTGACTGAGGAGGAACTGAATCAGCAGTATGAAGGTGAATGTATCAACCATTGCCTGAAGATGCTGAAGAAGGGAAACCTGATCGACGAGCAATGGAGAACGCTTCCGGGAAGAAAACCAGAGAAGGAATACCGGGTAAATTATCAGAAGTTCAGGGCAAATTTCCAGTGCACAATGGAGGATCTCGTCTCGATGCTCTATATATCCACATCTAACGACGAGACACTCAGGGAACTATCCGATAACATAAAGGCTGAAGTTGATTCAGGCAACACCTCCATCGGCGAGATCGCGCGGAAAGTTGGTGTAAAACCGATCTATGTCAAGGGCATCGCAAAGCGTCTGCCACATTTTGATGTCCGGGGACAGGGGTTGATACTCCTTGATGGAGAAAAGTAAGGATCCCCTTGGGAATCTTCTCAGAAGTAAAAGGGAGACGACACGGTTTCAGGTTCTCGTCGAAGTAGCCGAGCACCAGCCATCAATACGCCAGCAGGAGATCGCCGAGAAGCTCGGGGTAACCCCGCAGGCAATCTCCGAGTACATCCGCGATCTCGCAGATGACGAGCTGATCACCGCAGAAGGGCGGGGCCGGTACAGTGTCACCCGGAAGGGAATTGAGTGGGTGCTCTCAAGTGCTGAGCAGCTCGAGAGCTATGCACGCCATATCAGGCGGGATATCATACAGCAGGTAGCAATATGGGCTGCAATTGCGGGTGAGGATCTGAAGAAAGGCGATTCGGTCGGCGTCTTCATGAAAGGGGGATGGCTGTATGCAGGGAAGGAGACCCAGTCAGCAACAGGCATTGCCATCGATGATGCCGAGAAGGGAACTGATGTAGGGGTTGCACGATTGAGCGGGATCATCGAGCATACCGAAGGATCGGTCTTCGTCTGCAAGGTCCCCCGGATCGAACGGGGCGGGTCCCGCGTCGTTGAGCGAGACCGGCTCTTCAAGATCGTACAGAAGGCAGAGATCGTCGGTGCTGTCGGTGTTGAGGCATATATGGCACTGAAACGATCAGGCATCAGATCCGATATGTTCTATGGCGCACGAGAAGGTGTCATTGAAGCAGCATTTCACGGAATGAACTGTGCGATCATCGTTGTTGATTCTGAGTTCACCGACTTTATCAAACGGCTTGAAACCGCAGGACTCTCCTATACCATCCACGATCTGGCGGTGCAGTAAGCACCTATGAGCGCAATCATCCTCCCATGGAAGAAAGCCTATCGGATCCTCTTCTTTGATGACCGGAGAATCCGGCATGTCGGCACCGTATCCCTTGCGAGGACGACACGGGGGATACGGCCCGATGAGTTTATGGTCAGAAGGCCGGGTGCATCCCACCCAAAGAAGACACCCACCAAGGATCTGCTTGTCGCTCTTCGCCAGGGCGAGGTGTATCTGACCCAGCATGATGCTGCTTTTGAAGAGTTTCTGGAAAATCTTCAGATACCATATTCATTTGTCGATATATGCAGAATCTGCCTCCTGGAAGATCAGATCACCCAGCTCTCCAAAGAGACCAAAATCCGGTGCGGCCGTGAGCTGATCTGCCCGGATTGTGCAAAGAAAGAACTCTCACGCGAACTGTCTCATCTTAGAAAGCTCGGGAAGAAGACCCGTGCCCATATTGAAGATCTCCTGATGGAGCACCGCGATCTCGAGGCGGTCCTTGCGATCATCCAGCCGGAGAACCTCGATATGAAGAAGACCCTCTTTGACAGGGTCGATGCGCATCCGGTTTCAGATACACAACGGCTGGAAGAGCTCCCGCTGCCCCGCGAGTTTGTTGATGCAGTCTCTATCACCTCCCTGATGCCCGCACAACAGCTTGCAGTTGAGTCTGGTCTCCTCTTTGGGAAACACCTGCTTGTCGTTGCAGCAACAGCCAGTGGGAAGACATTTATCGGAGAGATGGCAGGTCTCAAGAACCTTCTTGAAGGGCGGGGACGTCTCCTCTTCCTGGTGCCGCTGGTTGCACTGGCAAACCAGAAGTACGAGCGGTTCTCCGAGACATACAAAAACCTGGCAAGCGTCTCCATCTCAACCGGCGTCTCCCGGCTGAACCTCCCCGAGACACGATCCCCTGCACGGCGGGATGCGGGATCGGATATCATCATCGGGACCTATGAAGGGGTCGACAATATCCTGAGAAGAGGGCGGCAGCTTCGGAATATCGGGACTGTGGTGATCGATGAGGTGCAGATGCTCGAAGATCCGGAGCGTGGCCACCGCCTTGACGGGATGATCGCCCGCCTGAAGCAGATCGCCCCGAAGACGCAGTTCATCTATCTCTCGGCAACAATCGGTGCACCCCATCTCCTTGCAAAGAAACTGAATGCGAACCTGGTCACCTATGCAGAACGGCCGGTTTCACTTGATCGCCATCTCCTCTTCGTTGAACGGGAAGCGAAGATCCCAACAACCAAGCGTCTGATCTTCGAGGAGTTTGGGAAGACCTCTTCCAAAGGATTCAAAGGGCAGACGATCGTCTTCACAAACGCACGATCCCGCTGCCACCAGATCGCCGATGCAATCGGCCCGCGTGCAGCCCCCTACCATGCCGGACTCACGGCACAGGAACGGAGAGATATCGAGTCCCGGTTCACTAAAGGTAAACTCGCCGCAGTCGTCACAACAGCCGCCCTTGCAGCGGGTGTTGATTTTCCTGCATCACAGGTGATCTTTGATGCCCTGGCAATGGGGATCGAATGGCTGACGGTACAGGAGTTCCACCAGATGATCGGAAGAGCCGGCCGGCCCGACTTCCATGATGCAGGGCGTGTCGTGATCCTGGCTGAGCCCGGCGGATCATATTCGCGGGAGTCAAAGGCGACCGAGGAGGAGGTGGCGATCAACCTTCTCAGGGGCGTGATGGAGGAGGTCGCACCCGTCTACGGGATGGAGGAGAGCAGTGAAGAATATGCGGCAAATGCCGTTGTCGCCCGCGGCATCGAGCAGGATCTCGAGTCCATGAACGAGCGGATGGTCGGAACACTCGAGGATGCCATCCCCGAGATGGAGAAGTACAGGCTTATCCATCGAAAAGGCGGGGTGATCGAGCTCTCGCCATTTGGCAGGGTGATGGCAGAGCACTTCATCGGAGTCGAACGGCTGAAGCGGATACGCAGCCTTGTCCGGGAAGAGGATGATCCCCTGATGATCCTCGCGGATCTCGAGTGCAGAACCGATGAGGACGAACAGAAGAGGAGGTAGGATCTTCCCCTCTCACTCCGTCCTGAAGATCCCGCTACAGACCACGTACTCTTTTCCGTCACTCCCGGTCACAAGCTGATAGTAGGTGCTCTTCCAGAAGAGGCCGCTCTCTGCCGGGTTGATAGAGACATAATCCTCCCACCCGGAACCATTCTCCAATGCTCCAGTAACCATTTTGTCCTGGAATGCCTCTCCCGTCACATCGGTCTTCCCCTTGAAACTCACCCCGACAAGATGGATATTCGTTGCATCAGCAACCATTACCACATCGGTGTCATAAACAAAGACATAGAGTCCGGGTTTCTTTTCATTTCTGTATGGATGGCGCCCGGCATTGATCGCCCGGATCGTTGCCGGGGCATCATCTTCAAGTGCATCTGCTGTCAGGGAGACGAGCCCTACTGCCTCCTCTTCAGTCAGGAAATCGGTTGCATATGCCGGGGTGAGATACCGATAGAGGATCCGCTCGTACCGGCTGACCCCATACACATCCTTTTCAGATCGTATCCGGTCTAGCGCCTGCTGGAACGCCACAATAAGAGGCTCGGGAGTCTCACGGTTGAAGGTGACATAATACTCATGCATCGTGAGGGGATAGCCGATGATGATCGATTCCGAGTGCTCGGCATACATCCCGATCAGCCTGATTCCGGGATACTCAGCATATGCCCATGCATCGATCTCCCCGGCTTCGAGTGCCTGTATCAGTTCCTCTGCGCCGGTTGCGTACGTGGTATTCTCATAGCCGAGTAATCGGAGATCATCTCCGGCAATATCATCGGTGACTGCCCCGATAGAGAGTTTGAAGAGCTCCTCTTCCGTCTGGACGCTTTCACCGGCTCGCATGAAGACGACATTTCTGCTCCTGATAATTGGCCCTGCCCAGAGGAAGAGATCTTCCCGCTCGGGGGTCCGTGCAGTTGAGAAGAGGACATAACCGGGTATGGTAAGGGCTTTCTGGTATCCATCCTCCCATGTGGATAGGAACATCTGGTCGCGGGAGAGGTCGGTGTTCAGATCAGTGAAGACCTCCTCAAGGATATCAACCGAGATACCCTGCACGATACCATCCTGCTTGAAATTATACGGGTAATACTCTTCGGTCATATAGGTGAGGGTGGCAAGACCTCGGGAAGGCATATACCGGTTGAGTATCTGGTCGTACCGGCTCAACCCACCATCTGCGGGGGTCTCTTTCAGGGCATCAAGTGCAGACTGAAACCATTCGATCTGCTGTTTTGGTGTTTCCTTATGAAAAGCATAATATGTATCCAACTCTGTTAGCTGGTATATCTGGTTAAAATAGCCGTATTTCCCGGTTTCTTCTGCGATCAGGTACTCTCCGGCAAGGTCACCTGAGGCAAAGAGATCGATCTCGCCCCGGTCAAGCATCCAGATCAGGTTTATTGGATCGGGATCGGTGATGATCTGAGCATCATCTACTCCTACCCGTTTCAGCTCCAGAACCGATACGTCATCTTCAACTGCACCAATTTTGAAATTGTTGAGATCTGAATCCTCTGCAACGGTGATACCACTGCCACGCCGGGAGAAGAGAACAACATTGAACGATGTGATCGGGCCTGCCCAGAGGAACTGATCTTCCCGCTCAGGTCTTCTCGCAGTCGAGAAGATGACATATCCAGGTGTTGAGCGTGCGGTCTGATATCCATCGGTGAAGAGTCCGATCCGTATGGCATCATCAGGCAGTACGAATCCTTTCTCCTCATATGCAGCATACAGGAGCTCAACTGCGATCCCTTTCAGTTCACCATCCTCTTCATAATTGAATGGCGGGAATTCTTCGGTCAGAAAGATCAGATCCGGTGCTCCGGATGACTCCTCAGTAACACATCCGGAGATGCCAATGCATGCCGAAAGCAGAATTAAGAGAGAAAAAACAATCAGGGAGTACTGACGTAAACCCTTCACCTTCCTGTGCATATCCTAAAATTACGAAGAAAGGTATTTATGTTTTCTCAAATGGTGATTGAATGATGGACAATACATGTAAAGAAGAGTGAGAACCCTCACCCCACACAGACCAACCACTGGTCATAGATCGAGCCACGCTCATTCTCAAAGACCTCGATTGTCTAAACCTACGCCCATTATGCAGACCTGAGAGACCATGTAATCTGGAAGGTCGATCTGAAACAACCCCCATTTTACCCCGTCCTGAAGATCCCGCTACAGACCACATACTCTTTCCCGTCACTCCCGGTTACAAGCTGATAGTATGTGCTCTTCCAGAAGAGTCCGCTCTCTGCCGGACTGATATAGATATAATCCTCCCACCCGGAACCATTCTCCAGTGCTCCTTCCACCATCATATCCCGAAACGCCTTTCCGGTGACATCAGTCTTACCTTTGAAACTCACCCCGACGAGATGGATATTTGTTGCATGGGCAACCATGACGACATCGGTATCATAGACAAAGACATAGAGTCCGGGTTTATCAGGGACATTATAGATGGTACTCGCCGCATTGATCTCCCGGAGTGTTGCCGGGGCATCCCGTTTCAATGCTGCTGCTGTCGATGATACGAGATCGATTGCGTCCTCTTTCGTCAGCACCTCAGTTGCATATCCCGGAGTGAGATGCCGGTAGAGGATCCGCTCATACCGGCTAACACCAAAGGCATCCTTTTCTGATCGTATTCGGTCAAGCGCCTGCTGGAACGCCACAATAAGAGGCTCGGGAGTCTCACGGTTAAACGCGACATAATATTCATGCATCGTGAGGGGATAGCCAATGACGATCGACTCCGGGTGCTGTGCATGCATCCCGATCAGCCTGATTCCGGGATACTCAGCATATGCCCATGCATCGATCTCCCCGGCTTCGAGTGCCTGTATCAGTTCCTCTGCGCCGGTTGCGTACGTGATCTTCTCATAGCCGAGTAACCGGAGATCATCTCCGGCAATATCATCGGTGATCGCTCCAATAGAGAGTTTTAAAAGATCCTCTTCCGTCTGCACGCTTTCACCAGATCGCATGAAGAGGACGTATCTACTCCTGACAATCGGACCCGCCCAGAGGAACAAGTCTTCACGCTCAGGGGTTTTTGCAGTTGAAAAGATGACGTATCCCGGAACAGATAGTGTCTTTTGGTACCCCTCTTCCCATGTGGAGAGAATCACCTGGTCGCGGGAGAGATCAGTATTCAGATCCGAGAAGATCTCATCCAGAATATCAACTGAGATCCCCTGAAGGGCACCATCCTCCATGAAATTGTACGGATAATGCTCTTCAGTCATATACGTGAGGGTGGCAAGACCCCGTGATGGGATATAGCGGTTCAGTATCTGGTCGTACCGGCTCAAACCACCATCTGAGGGTGTCTCTTTCAGGGCATCAAGTGCAGACTGAAACCATTCGACATCCTGCTGCGGGGTCTCCCTGTTGAATGCATAATAGAGATCCACGGTCGTGAGCCGATATATCTGGTTAAAATAGCCGTATTTCCCTGTTACCTGTGCGATCAGGTACTCTCCTGCAAGATCACCTGAGGCAAAGAGATCAATCTCCCCTGCATCGAGCATCTGGATCAGGTTTATTGGATCAGGATCGGTGATGATCTGAGCATCATCTACTCCTACCCGTTTCAGCTCCAGAACCGAGACATCATCTTCAACTGCACCAATTTTGAAAGTGTTGAGATCAGAATCCCCTGCAACGGTGATATCACTTCCACGGCGTGCAAAGAGGACGATATCGTACGACGCGATCGGACCTGCCCAGAGGAACAGATCTTCCCGCTCAGGTCTTCTCGCAGTCGAAAAGACAGCATATCCGGGTGTTGTGCGTGTCGTCTGATATCCTTCGGTGAAGAGTCCGATCCGTATGGCATCCCCAGGCAATGAGAACCCTTTCTCCTCATATGCAGCATACAGGAGCTCAACTGCGATCCCTTTTAAGTCACCATCATCATAATTGAATGGGGGGAATTCCTCTGTCAGAAAGATCAGATCCGGTGCTCCGGATGACTCCTCTGCAACACACCCCGAGGTGACGATACATGCCAGAAGCAGAACAGTTAAAGAAAAAATAACCTGGGAATACTGACGTAAACCCTTCACCATTCTGTGCATATGCTGAATATGGAAGAGGGGTATTTATGCTTTCTGAAGCGGCAATTAATGGATGGAAGCCCGAGTGAAGAAGTGTGAGAACCCTCACCCCACACAGACCCACCGATCGTAGATCGGGTCACGCTCATTCTCAAAGACCTCGATCTTCCGATCCACCGATGCACCCCACTCCCTGATCAGCCCCGACTCCCGTTCGGTCCCAACAGTGATCAGCGCCTCCTCACAGAGATCAAAGAGCACCATAACAAGCTCTTCCCAGAGATCTGTTCCAAACGAGTGAATCTCACCGAGCATGATCCCAAGCCCCCTCTCAGCCGGAGGCAGGAAGACATCGGCACTCCTGCCATCAATGCAGAGGGTTCCTTCCGGATCAAGCCTTCCTGCAATCAGCCCCCGGGCGATGAGCGCTTCATCATTATCATAGGCAAGCGGCTCCATCCCCATCTTTGAAACAATAGCCGATCCGATCCCCGAGCCACAGCAGCAGTCGATGCATGGACCAGATCCTTCACTTCCCCATATCTCGTGGATCAGGGATTCGAGTTTTCCTGTCCTGTCCGGAGGAACATCCTCAAATGCAGGATCTACCGCAGCACTGATCTCTTCGGCAAATGACCTCCGGACAGCCCTTTCCCACAAATGCCGCTCTGTCTGGTAGAGATCACCGCCAATCTCCTCAAATCGTCCGATCTCCTCGCCCGTCATCTGCCGGTACAGGCAGGTTGATGCCCACCATGCCGATCCGTCTTCCGAAAGGGCTACTGCCAGGGGATCATCATCCATATCAATCAGAAGCCTGGCACAATCGCTTCTGGCGGGGAGGACAAGGAGATCGGAGAGGTAGTCAATCCCTGATAGATCCCCAAAAGAAGGCTCAACAAATGTCAGGTTTTGAACCTCAAAAATCTCTTCAGCTTTCATCTCTTCTTCCTCTGTATTGTCAGTCCGCCGACTGATTTGATAACACCCTCAACGGTTGCATTCTCATCCATAGTCACCCGCTGCCCTTCCACATTCCCAAGTATCCGGACATTCTCTTCAATGACGATATCATGCCCGGCCTCCACATTCCCGTGAATTTCGGTACCAGAAGAGATCGCAATGGAATCTGTTGCCCGTATACTTCCAAAGAGCGTGGTATTCGACCCAACCGTTGCCTTCTCTCCCCGGATCTGACCGTGGAGCCTGCATCCTGAGCCGATCACAATTGAGGTCTGCACCTGAAGCCGTGACTCATCAAGGTGGGTTTTTGAGGGAAGCATAAGTGGATGAGCATCATCTTCACAGATCTCCTCAATGAACCTGTCGATCTCTTCCTCATGTTCGAGCCTGAGCATCGTCAGGACATAGAGGAGGATATAGAGGATCACCGGCATCGGGTTTCGGACCTCGATATCGCCGCGGGCATCAAATCCCTTCTCGATCATGACGTTATCACCAATATCGAGATTCCCCATCACAGAGAGTTTGCCCCGGATCGTAACACCCTCGCCAATGAAGGCATCTGCATCGCAGACGAGGTTGCCGTCAATTTCACAGAAGTTGCCGATCCTGAGATCACCCTCTGCGATTACATCCCCATTCAGGGTACAGGACTCTGCTATGAAGACATCATACCCGGATATCCCATAGTCGATTCGTGAATGATCGCCGACGATCACATCACCCGGTGCCTTGAGTATGCGTTCCTGCAGCTCGGTTTTATCAGGGATGACACATCCCTTTAATGTCAGGCGTTCCAGTTGAATCTCGTCAGGGACGGAACCATTCTGAGCCGGGACTGCATTCTCCTCCATACCAACCTGCACCTCATGCTCCGTACTTCTCAGATCTATTGATCAAGTCAACCAGTATCGGCATAAGATCTCCGCCACGGATCCTGCCAAGCCCTCCTGTTGCAGCGGATAGCTCATCAAAGGCAGCAACGGAATCAATCCTGACACCCGGACCACGAATGATGATCGGCACAGGATCACCTGAATGATCCATCACCGAACACGGAGTCGTATGATCGGCACAGATTGCAATGACAATATCATTCCATTCAAGAAGCGGGGCAAGGGCAGAATCAATCACCTCGATGAAATCACGTTTCAAAAGGGGCTTTCCATCATGGCCAAACTCATCTGCGCCCTTGATATTCAGGAGCACAAAATCCTTTCTCTCAAGCTCTTTTTCAGTATATGCAATTTTTGCAGTGAGATCGGAATCAGCCGATCCGGTGATCCCCGGTACAGTTACCGGCTCAAGGCCAACTGCGGATCCGATTCCCGAGATGAGGGCCGCTGCTGAGATAACACTCCCTGTAATCCTCCATTTCTCGGGGAACGGCTCAAACCGACCCATCACCCCGGCACCGCGGATCAGAACAATATTTGCCGGAAGGAGCCCATCGGCTATCCTCTGCTTATTCAGAGGGTGATCGAAGAGAATCTCCTGCGACTGGCGGAGGAACTCATTTGCCACCTCGGATGTGTGGAGATCTGATCCGGCATCCGTCATCGGCCGGATTGGAAGCGGAGGGAGCTGTTCATGTTTTGGATCATTGGAGGTTACACCTGCTCCAAGCCCTTCCCCACGGAATGCAAGAGCCGCACGATGACCGGCACCAGGTTCGAAGAATAGCTCCACACCAAATGCCGAGAGATCGACACCATCCCTGATCGCAGCACAGAGAGGTTCAGTTGAAGAGATCCGCCCGGCTCTCCTGTCGAGGATCGTTCCATTCGAATCAAGGCTTCCGAAATTGCCACGGAACCCGATCATCCCGGCTTCCATTTTTATCCCGCATCCTTCAGCTTCAAGAGGTCCCCTGCCCGTATAATAGCGTTCGGGAGGATATCCAAGAAGGCTCAGATGTGCAGTATCTGATCCCGGCCGGATACCGGGTGCAATGGTATCCATGATTCCGCAGACGCTCTCCTTTGCAAGGCGGTCTAAAACTGGTGTTGCCGCCGCCTGAAGAGGCGTCTTCCCATCCAGTGCATCACACGGCCGATCGGCTATACCGTCAAGTACCAGGAGAAGTATCTTCTGCGCAGTCATCCTGCATAGAGATACACCTCAATATGTTATGAGTATGCCCCTTTGTGGAGCGAAAAAAAAATTATGCGGCAATGGCAGCAGCCTTCTCAGCTGCCGTCCTGACCGCTTCGGATTTGATCACATCGATTCTGCGAATCGGGAAGATCGTCCGTGATTCCTTGAAGATCTCGCGCGAGATATCCCCGTTTACCCCTGCCTTTGCAAAGGTATCGTAATCCATCTCAGAGGCAAGGCGGGTAACAACCTCAACCATCTTTGCCCTGATTGCATGGATATGCGAGAGTTTTGCCCGGTTCAGTGTGAAACAGGTGATCGTCACCTGAATCTCACGGCCACCCTGTACTTTCAGGGTCACGGTTGTGTCGATCCGTGATGTCCGCCGCTTAACATTTGAACGGATATAATCACGGGTCACCTCATGGCCTATGAACTCGGTATACGCTGCATCGCCTGCGACATTGTTAATCCGAAACAGCATCTTGATGTACTGTTTGGAGTAGTCCTGTGCAATCTCACCGAGTGAGATCTGCATAACGCGGCCCATCATGTTTGCGGGATCTGCCGAGACAATATCCCCGATAAACACTTTACCAAAGACCTCAGGGGTATAGACCTTGTACCAGCTCTTCGCCTTCCAGCCTTCGACCCTGCGTCCAACCTGCTTCTTTTTTGCCATCGTATCACCAAATTACCATAAACTACGATTTATGCCTGTTCTTGTTCCATCTTTTTTATCCTCTCGGAGCAGAGTGAGTCTGCAATCGAGAGGTTCATCAGATAATCGTCAACAGTTGCGATTGCCGAACGCAACGGCATGTCGCGAATCACCATCTCAACATAGTCGTGAGATATATGCATCTCCATAGTGTCCGTATTGTCAGGAGAGAGACTCCCTGCAACACAATCGGGCGAAACATGGTATGACCGGATCCGGCCACTCTTAATCTTCATGCCGGGATCGCCTCCATAACCGCCTGCCGGAAGAGTGTATCAGTCCCGGCAGGAATTGTCGCCCCTGCCCTTTTCATATGCCCGCCGCCACTGCCGCCTACAGCAGCAGCAGCGGTCCTGACAATGTTATCAAGATCCAGGTGGAGACCCGGAGGCGTTCTGGCAGAGACAGAGCAGAGTTCGTCATCTCCTGTGATCACAAAGACCGGGGATGACCGTGTGAGATCGGTTGAAAGGAGATCGGCAACATCGGACGAGACTGTCTTATCGTTCACCCGGTACCACCCCTCATCGATCTCTTCGACTGAGCCAATTCCCTGAAGGATCCTCTGCCTGAATATCGAGAAGATATCCCATGCTTCCTCCAGTCCGGCAGGATCACCCATACAGAGGGATACGGCAAGGCCGCCACGCCCGGATTTTCCACAGGCATCGATAACAGCTGACATCGCA
The DNA here is from genome assembly GCF_054767395.1 of Methanocalculus sp. MC3. Lineage (NCBI taxonomy): Archaea > Methanobacteriati > Methanobacteriota > Methanomicrobia > Methanomicrobiales > Methanocalculaceae > Methanocalculus > Methanocalculus sp. MC3. The sequence continues at coordinate 428,826 of NZ_BAABMP010000001.1, read as the reverse complement.
GGAGCCCAGGGGATCACCTCACGCTCAAGCTGATAGCTGTCCGATACAAGCCTCTGAAGCGCAATTGCAGATGCGGTTTCATCGACACCGAGTACGAGCCGCGAGAGGAAGAATGAATCTTCTTCTGCGGGCCGATCCGGATGGACGAGCCCCGCCATCTCCCTGCATACAATCTCATTGCCGGATATCCCCGGAAGATATGGATCCGTTGCCAGGAAGAGGCGATCATAGAAAGTCCGGCCGGCAGGCATGAAGCCCGGCCTGGTCGAGATCACTCCGTTGCCGATCCCTTCATTCAGGATCTCGCGGTTTGGACCCAGAAACTCCTGCCTGTCCCCGATTGCGCCAAGGATTGCAAGCCCTGCAAGGTCGCGGTTCTCACCAAGCTCACGTGCAACATAATATGCAGCTCCCGATGCCGAGAGTTCAAGATCTCCATCGATGCCAAAGAGCCTCGGGTTGACATGGAACTCACCAGAAAATGACGGGATATGGTGGTCTATAACCATCACCGAATCAGGGAGATCAGATAGTGACGACCCAAAGTCGCAGAGGAGAACCGGTGTGTCGGTTGGGATCATCTCTGTCCTGATTGTTGAACAAATATGAAGATGAAATGGAACGTGAATTCTTGTTAACGCCGTACATAGAATTGATGCCGCTGCTACCCCATCGACATCGTGATGGGCATAGATCTCCACAAAGCCTGATGACTTCAGGTGCTGTGCAAGCAATTCAGTTGACGGCGAAAGAGGCATAATTTATCGTGAAAGGAGAATCTCTGCGGTCTCCGGTTTGTATGTCCACCCTTTCGGGAGCTTTCCTGACTTTGTATAGTACCTGACCAGTCTTCTGACTTTTGACTCGGTCAGCTGGAGCTGGCGCTTGTTGTGGATATCCTTCTTATTTTCAGAGAGATGCTTCCGCATTCCAAGAGCCTTCTGCATCAGGTTCCGAAGATCTTCGGGGATCTCGGAGACAAGATCGTTCTCCTTTAAGATTGTTCCGATACGTTTACCGGTCACCAGCTTGATATCGGGGACACCGTACTTGTCCCTGAGCGTCATACCGATGACAGAGGAAGAAAGGCCATCCTTCTTCATTCCAACAATCAGCTTCTCGATCTCAGCGAGATCGGTGTTGGACCATTCCGGAATATCCGTTCTATAAGGACGGACAGAACCCGACGATCCTCTCCGTCGTGCATGCATTCGTGCCATGTATACCTCATTTTTTGTTTAGCTGCCTGCAAGAGAGTGCAGGAGTGTCCGGCAGTTGCCATTCACTGTAAGTCACGAAAAGAGCCTTAACTGACTCGCCGTAATCCCAAGCCCCCATAACGGGCAGTGCCATCGAGCACGTCGGACTTACCTCAGCCAGCACATACTGTGCGGTATACTAATAGAACAGGTAAGACTTTAAGAGTATCGGAGGGAAGGGGGAACCTTCACTCCGAGAGGGTATCGGCTTCCGGGGGTGCGCCGGTCGCCAGATCATTGCGGGGACCATCCATTGAGGAGAGGGGGCATTCGTCGACGATCGATACATAGTCATCAAACCAGTATGCCGAGGGGTTTCTCCGGCAGACAACAACCTTGCCCATCTCTTCGGGATCTGCTGCCTGATGATACTTCATCACCACGTAATCCTTCGTACAGGCAGCAATTTCGATCTTCCCGGTGGCATGTGACATCACAAACCGTGCACGCTTGGCAATGCCGGAGACCTGCGATCGTGCCTCCTCAAATATCCGGTAGCTCTCCTCGATGGGGACAGAATAGATATGATTTCCATGTGTCGGGCGGCACTGGAAGATATAGTAGGGAGACACACCAACGAAGGAGAGTTTCCGGAAGAGTTCAGCCAGCAGATCACCTGAATCATTTATTCCACGTAGAATCGGAGTCTGGTTCAGGATCATGACACCCGCATCAATCAGAGCGGAAATTGCCTTTTCGGCCTCCGGCGTGATCTCACGCGGATGGGTGAACTGGCTCATCAGGTAGATCCGCTTCTCAGGCAGGCTGTATTCGCGAAGGAGACCAAGAAGTTCCGTATCCTCTGAGATACGCATCGGATTATATGCCAGCATCTTGCTCCCTATCCGGATGATATGAACATGATCAATCGTCCTGATATCTGCGATAATCTCGCGGAGTTTCCTTGTCGGGAGCATCAGGGGATCACCACCGGTGAGGAGGACATTTGTCACCTCGGGATGTTTCCTGATGTAGTTAATCCCGGCGGTCACATCAGGAGAGATCTCATCCGCCCCCTCAACGAAGAGGCGTTTTCTGAAGCAATACCGGCAGAGGCCTGCACACCGGTCTGAGACGAGCAGAAGGCCGGTACGTGCATACTTATGCTGAAGACCTGGTACTACCGTGTATGTCGATTCGCCTGAAGGATCAAGATCGCCATCTTCTGCCTCAATCTCACCAGGATCAGGAATGATCAGCCTTCTGATCGGATCATATGGATCAGACCAGTCGATGAGGTTCAGATAATATTCACTTGCCTTGAAAGAGAACCAGTTTTCAACTTTCCCGATATCTTTCTTCTCCTCAGCCGAGAGCCCCGGAATCTGAGAGACCGATGTGATATAGCGTGTTGTCATAGAATCACCTCCGTGACGGGTATCTGTCTGTACCAGTGTATGGTACATTCGATAGAAACGACACACCCCGGAACAAGCATACAAAGAGAATGCATGGTGCGGTCAGGTGGCCACTACTGTTAGAAATCCAGTTATCTGTAGCTCATCATACTATTTAAAGATTGGGGAGGATTGGGAAATAATGCGAAGATAGGGCTTTAAAAAGAAAATAGGGCGAATATTGATGAGATTATTTCTTCGTCTTCGGCTTTTTGCCTTTTGCCTTTGACATCGAGATGAGATCAACGACATAGCTGCCATCCTTGCCGACACCAATGACCCGCTCATCACTTCTGGCAAGTTTCTCAATATTTAACTCATAACTCCCGGGACCAACGATCCGGACACTCTCGACCCGATCATACATATCTGCATGGGGTTTTTCAGGGGTTTTGACTTCAAGGATCGGTTCGTTCGTCTCTTCTGCGATCTCACTTATACTCTTCTCTTCAAGGACGTCCTTATGCCTCACCTTCTCGCTGACGTAGAAGAATTTCTTCCCTCCACAGCTTGGGCACCCCCTCAGGATCTCAGTTGAGCCATCCCGAAACTCGCGGCCGCACTGGGTACATTTGTGAGGCATGGTACTGATTATCCTCCCGATGTAAGCGAGGCCCAGGCAACAAGCCGGTCACGTTCAATCTTCAGCATCTTCAGCTGGCCCGCAGGACCGATCACAGTCATTCTTCCCTGCCGGGGTTTCTTCCCTTTGAAGAGCCGCCCAAATATGCCGCCGGATTCAGCCTCTTTACCCGGATAGGTCTCCATCTCTATCCCTGAAAAGCCACCGGGCCGGATCTCCCTCATAGTCACCTCAACCAGCATACTCTGTTCATCCGGCGTAAGACCATGCTCAAGGACAACAATATTACCGAGGATGACCGAGTCGAGGATCGTCCTGATCTTCTCCATTGTTGTAAGATTTGTAAGCCGGTCTGCGGAGATGAGTTCGATTTGTACTCCCTGTATCATTGAGATCACCTGAAGTGTTCGGTCATCATATCGTAGAGTTCTTCCATATTTGTCCCTTCAAGTCCCGATAATGAGATGACCGGGTGCTGGGGGAATGCACTCTTGATACGCGATGGTGCTGCATCGGGGAGGTCTGTCTTATTTGCGACGATCACCACCGGGAGATCCCGGCTCTCGATAATCCCGACCATCATGATATTCACCTGCATGAAGGGATCCAGTGTGCTGTCCATCACATAGATGACACCATGGATATCCTCCCTGAGCCAGTGCATCGCCTCTGCAACACCCTCGGTTGCCTCACGTGCACGGGAGATCGCTTCATCCTGCTCAAGGCCGTATTCCAGAAACTCATGATAGTCGATCTTGGTTGTCACACCCGGAGTATCGACAATATCCAGTGAGAGGGTATTTCCGTTTGCTCCGGTGATCACCACATCTTCCCGTCGCCGTGCCCGGCGTGTTTCATGCGGAATCTCTGAAACAGGACCAATCGCGTCACCCGAACAGTCACGGACAATCCGGTTCGCCAGTGTGGTTTTCCCTGCATTTGGGGGGCCATAAATGCCTATTCTGGAACGTTTCCTGCGAAAAATATTCTGAAAAAACTTACTCAATCTTTTTTTAGCCCGAGTAAACATACTCATCTGTCAACCCCTGAACACTGGCAGTTACCTGATCTGCCATGGTACTTGTACTCTTCTCCCAATTCTTATTAATACTACCCACCTATTGCCAAAATAGTGCTGGTGAGGAGACTCCGCAGACCAAAACCATCTCAGGGTGTCTGGTTTACGAATCTTTTAATATGGGCGTTGCATAGTAGATGTGTCATCAGCGAAGAGAGCAGAAAAGGAGGTGAAACGAAAATGAGACAGAATGACAACATGGACTTCGAAACCCGCGTCCCTGTACGGGAGGTGATGAAACTCAATCCGACTACAATCGATGCCAATGCAACAACTGCAGAGGCTGCACGTGCAATGTGCCGTGATGAGGTCGGGAGCTGTATCGTGCTACAGAACAATCTGCCGATTGGCATTGTTACTGAGGAGGATTTCAACTGCAAGGTTATGGCAAAAGACAGAAAACCTGGCGAGGTATACGTAAAGGAAGTGATGAGCACACCGCTGATCACGATCGATTCAGATGCAGCTATTGCCGATGCTGCACGGATGATGGTCATTAACCGTGTCCGAAGGTTACCGGTCGTGAATGCGGAGAAAAAAGTCATCGGAATCCTTACTGTACGGGACATCCTTAGCGTAGCAAATGAGATCAACGAGATTATGAACGATCTGATCGTCATAAACCGCATGAACGACTACCATGCCGGAGTCTGCGACAGGTGTGGAAGCATGTCTGACGATCTCATGTATCTTGACAACCAGAACATCTGCCCGGTATGCCGTGATGAGGAGTCAATCCAATGAAAGTCTCAGGCGATCTGCTGATAGAGGTGCATTCCCTCCATAAAGACGAGTACGTTACCCATGCACGTCAGATCTTACGTGATGATGTGTATCGTGAGATTTATATCACCGATGAGAAGGGGCATCTCACCGGTATGATCGATATCACCGATGTCCTGAAGGTAACCGATACCCGATCAAACGTGACCATCTCGGGATTTATCCGTGAAGCGCCATCCGTTGCCATGGATACCTCCCTTGAGATGGTCGGGTCAGTCATTCTGAAAGCAGGTACAGACAGCGTTTCTGTCCTGAGAGAGAATGGGGTATTCGTCGGAGCAATTCTGTTCAGGGACCTCTTTCCGGTTCTGGTATCACGTCATGAGATCACCGGAAGTGTTTGCGATGCGATGACAAAGAATGTGATCTGCTCGGAAGCGGACTGGAGCATCCAGAAAGTATACTCAAGGATCGTTGAGAGTGGATATGCATCACTCCCTGTCCTTTCCGATAGGAAGCTGATCGGCATCATATCACGCCGCGACCTTATTGAAAACGGCAGTATCAGGCGATCATTTGGAAACAGTACAAAAACATCCATATCCCGCGTCATGACAACACCGGTGTTTACAACGAGTCCGGACGCCACGGTCTCCGAAGCTGCCCGCCTCCTTGTCACCCATGACATCAGCCGCATTCCTGTGGTCGATGACGGGACTGTCGTCGGCATTCTGGATCGCCATGATGTCCTGAAGAACCTTGTACAAAAAACGTAAGGGATCACCATGCATGAGAATACAACAGGCCAGAACAAAGGTGAACGCCACCTAATGATGCAGGGAAAGTTGAATCGGGGCCCGATAGAATTCAAATCGCGCCCGGCAGACAGGAAGGGCGGGATCATGGCCATTTCTACTGCAAACGTTGTCAGTGTTCCTCCGACGATGAGTATCTGCGATGGTGTCGCAACGATGACACGTGAGGGATTCCGCAGGTTGCCGATCACCGATGCCGGGAGCGGCCAGCTCAGGGGCATCATCACGGTATCTGATATTGTCGACTTCATGGGAGGAGGGGACCGGTACAACCTGGTAAAAACCAAGCATAAGGGTAATTTCCTCTCTGCGATTAATGAGAACCTCAGGACGATCATGACCGAACAGGTGATGACACTCCGTGAGACTGATGATATCGACGACGCAATCGACCTGATCGTCAATATAAGACATGGCGGCGCACCGATCATCGATGATGAGACGAAAGTTGTCGGAATGGTGACCGAGCATGACCTCTTAAAAGCCCTCTTTATGGGCCAGAGCCTCCTCTCGGTTGAGGATGTGATGTCTGAATCCCCGCGGGTAACCAATCCCGACTGCTCAATTGCCGATGTTGCCCGGCAGATGAATAAATACCATTTCAGAAGACTCCCGGTCGTCTCGGGTGATGTCCTCTTTGGGATCGTCACGGCTACCGACATCATGAAGTATGTCGGCTCCGGCGAAGTCTTCAGGACGATCCAGTCAGGAGATGTGAGTGAGGCTACAGCGCTACCGATCCGATCGATCATGACGGGGTCTCTCCAGACAACGACACCTGACAAGAGTATCAATGACATTGCACGGGAGATGGTGCAGAAGCGCATCGGAGCATTCCCCGTCACAGAAGATGCCCGGCTTATCGGGATGATCACAGAATTTGACCTTGTCAGAACACTCGCATCGAGGTGATGCACCATGATTGTACAAGAGATAATGTCAGCCCCGGTCTATGTTGTCAATACGCAGGAGAACATCGCGTATGCACGCAACCTGATGCTGAGACATAAGATCTCCCGGCTCCTCGTGATGGATGATGAGAGACTTGCCGGAATCATAACCAAGAAGGATATTGCATATGGTTTCCGGCAGCATGACCCCATATGGAGGAGAAGGCCGATCGACAGGATTCCTGTTGAGGTGATGATGCGGAAGGATCCAATTACGGTAACACCGGATCTTCCGGCTTCCAGAGCCGCAGGGATGATGCTTACTCATGATGTAAGCGGGCTTCCGGTTATGGCCAGTGGGCATGTCGAGGGGATCATCACGAAAACCGACATCATGGCATCAGGAGAGGTTGACCAGATCACTTCAACAGTCGGCGATATCATGGAGGATGTGCTGACTGTTTCACGGTACCATTCGCTCAATCACGTCATTGATCTCATCAGGGAGAGGAACGACAAGATCCTGGTGATCAACAATGACGGGACGCTTGCCGGGGTGATCACCGAGTCAAACATAGCATTCTTCGATTCCTTCGACCAGAACGGTGTGCCGGAGCGGGATATTGTACACCTGAGAAAGGAGGAATCCGGAGGACCCAAGAACCGGCGGCATGTCCGGCAGTTGTCCGGGATCGCAGAAGATGTGATGTCGAGGCCTGTGATCACCATCAATCCGGCTGAATCGATATCAAGTGCGATTGCGTTGATGAGAGAGCACCATATTAACAGTATCATCGCCGAAGAAGCCGGTGAGATCAAAGGCATATTAAAAAGGGATGACATACTGAAAGAGGTAGCACAATGACGACGAAAACAACCATCAAAGACATCATGTCAAAACCTGTCAGTATTGCGAAATCAGCCCTCATCACAGAGGCGCTTGACAGGATGCTCAGCGAAGGGATAGATCCGATCATCGTTACCAACCAGGGCAAGGTCATCGGAACCGCATCACGCCGGACAATTGCCGAGAAGATCGGCAGCAAGAAGACCGGAGCCATCCCTCCAACCCAGATCCATGTTGCAAATGTGGTTAAAGAGGACTTTACCTTCGCATATCCCGACCAGGATATCGATCTTCTCATCCCCCTCCTCCAGAACTATAAGATTGTGGTTGTTCTGGATGCAGAACATAAGCTGATCGGAATGGTCACAATGGGCGATCTGCTGAAGGTCATGAAACCCGACTGCCCGCTTGAGGATGTCATCGAGCTCGCACCCAGAATCTCTCCAGAGGATCGGATCGTCCACCTTCACCGGAGAATGGTGGATGACTCGGCAACCCGGTTCATTGTCAATGACAACGGACGCGTCCTTGGTATCGTCACCGAGACCGATCTCGCCCTCGCCCTTGTAAAGCTCAAGGAGATGGTCGAGGTGAAGCATCATGACAACCGGATTCGGAACCTGATTGCACAGGATATCATGAGCACGCCCGTCACATCCGTTCCAATGGGAACACCGGTCGGGGCGATCATCGACCTGATGACCGAGAAGAATATCAGTACTGTACTTGTAACAAATGATGAGAAGCCGATCGGCCTCGTAACCCGCAGATCGATCATCAGTGCACTCTGATCATCATCTTTTTTTGATCGTTTTTCGCCTTCATCCCTGCATTTAATACTTCACGCAGCAATGTAACTGGCATGGAGCTGACCCCCACCACTCCGGTGAAACCAACCGAGCGGATCGCCGATCTCCTCGATTCGATGAGCAGAACCGGTTTTCAGGGACGAAAACTGGGTGAAGCGTACATCATCTGGAGAGAGATGATTGCCGATTCTGACTGCACAATCCTTCTTGGCGTCTCAGGTGCGATGGTCCCTGCAGGTATGCAGGAATGCCTTATTACGCTTGCTGAGCGGCATTTCATTGACGTTATCGTCTCAACAGGCGCAAATATCTTCCATGACATCTGCGAGCATCTTGGTATCAGGCACTATCGGGGCCATCACCATGTCGATGATGCAGCACTCTTTGAGAAGGGGATCGACCGCATCTATGATGTCTTTGCCTATGAAGAACAGTTCAGGGATGTCGATCAGCAGGTTGCTGACTTTATCGATTCGATCGCCCCGTTCCAGGGCTCAAGCCGCGAGCTGATCAAACGGCTTGGAGAATGGCTCATCGAGACCAGGCCGGAGGGCCGGTCCCTGACCGCCACCTGTGCCAGGGAAGGCATACCCATCTTTGTCCCTGCACTCGCAGATTCATCCATTGGGATCAGCATGGTTATGGCCCGGAGAGCAGGAACAAGCGTACATATTGATCAGATCTCAGATACCGATGAGATCACCCGGATCGTCGAGAAGGCAAAGAAGACCGGTGTCGTCTATATTGGCGGCGGCGTTCCGAAGAACTTCATCCAGCAGACACAGGTGATTGCATCCATTCATAAGAGCGATCTCGGCGGCCATGCCTATGCCATCCAGTTCACCACAGACGCCCCCCACTGGGGAGGGCTTTCAGGATGCACCTTTGAAGAGGCGATAAGCTGGGGAAAAGAAGCGATCACCTGCCCCCGTGTCCAGTGTTTCTGCGATGCAACTATCGCCATCCCCATCATGACCTCAGCACTCGTCTCCTCAGGCTGTGTGCGGCAGAGAAAGGATGACAACCCATAACCATTAATACCCTTTTCTTCCAATAGTATAGAGCACTCACTTTATGGAGCGGTGTCTATTCACGCACTGCGAGTGTCGAAAGATGCGAAATGACTCTGTTGAGGTAGCCAAGCCTGGTATGGCGCAGGTTTGCTAAACCTGTGTCCCCCTGGGACTCGAGGGTTCAAATCCCTCCCTCAGCGCTCCAAGGAGAATAAGAGGAATAAAACATGGAAGAATCCGAACTGAATTACTTCGTACGCGTCAGTAATACCGATCTCGACGGCACCAAGCAGGTCCAGATCTCACTGACGGGCATCAAGGGCGTGGGAATCCACACCGCGCTCGTTCTGGCACGCAAGGCCGGCGTCAACACCCATGATCTGATGGGAAAGCTCTCTGATGAAGAGGTTGACCGGATCCGCGCAGCTGTGGACGAGTACGTAGAGACAGTCCCGACCTGGATGATGAACAGACCAAAAGATCTCTATACCGGACAACCCCGTCACCTCCTCGGTGTCGATGTCTCCCTCACCCTTGATGAGGACATCAATATCATGAAGAAGATGCGCTGTTACCGGGGCATCAGGCATGAGACCGGCCAGAAGGTACGCGGACAGCGGACCAAGGCAACCGGAAGAACCGGAACAACGGTCGGCGTATCCAAGAAGAAGAAGTGAGGGGTGAGTACATATGGGATATCCAGGAAAGAACCACAAGCAGTACCAGTCTCCAAAACGCCGTTTTGAAAAGGCGCGGATTGAAGACGAACGGAATATTGCAATCACGTTTGGACTCAGGAACAAAAAGGAGATCTGGAAGGCAACCCATATCCTCCGTCGCCACAGGCAGGGTGCAAGGGATATTCTTGCAATGAGCTCGGGCGGTATTGAAGAGGCACGGGTTGAGGCACGCCGCGAAGAGCTGCTCCAGCACCTCCAGAGATATGCCCTTGTCAGCGCAGGAGCCACCATCGACGATGTGCTCTCACTGAAAGTCAGCCATATCCTTGAACGCCGTCTCCAGACGATCGTCTACAGGAAAGGACTTGCCCGCTCACCAAAACAGGCCCGCCAGCTGATCAACCATGGTCACATCGCAATCAACGGCAGGCGCATGTCAATTCCGGGATACATGGTTCCACGAGCCGAAGAGGATCAGATCAGCTACTATGGAACATCTTCGCTTGCAAAGGAGAGCAACCCCGAGCGGGGCCGTATCAATAATGTGAGGGTCTGAAGATGGCAGCTGAGAATGACAAATGGGGTATTGCCCATATCTATGCATCATTTAACAACACGATCATCACCGTGACCGATCTCTCCGGTGCAGAGACTATCTGCAAGAGCAGTGGCGGCATGGTCGTGAAGCAGGCACGGAACGAGAGTTCGCCCTATGCAGCAATGCAGATGGCAATCAATGTGGCACAGGCTGTCCGTGACAAAGGGTTCGTCGGCCTGCATGTAAAGGTCAGGGCACCCGGCCGCGGCAAACAGCGGAGTCCGGGACCAGGAGCACAGGCAGCGATCCGGGCACTATCCCGTGCCGGTATCCGCATTGGCAGGATCGAAGATGTCACCCCGGTCTCACACGACAGTATCCGGGCTCGCGGTGGCAGGCGGGGAAGGAGAGTCTGATGGAGATCGTATTCGGCAGGGTCGATGACTCAATCGTACAATTTACCCTGAGCGGTGCCTCCGAATCATCTGCAAACGCCCTCAGGCGGGCGATGATCGGTGAGGTTCCAACACTCGCTATTGAGGATGTCAGGATCTATGACAACACCAGCGTCCTCTTTGACGAGATGCTTGCACACCGGATCGGCATGATCCCAATCAAGACCGATCTTAGCAGATTTGTCAGGAAAGATGCATGCAAATGCGAGGGAGCCGGCTGCCCGCTATGTCGGGTCATATTCACTCTGACCGTTGAGGGGCCGTGTACGGTCACCTCAGGGGATCTCGTCTCAGAGGATCCGGAGACAGCCCCTGTCGATACGAATATTCCTCTCGTAAAACTCTGGAAAGACCAGAAGCTTGTCATTGAGGCGGTCGCATACCTGAACACGGGGTCAGAGCATGCAAAATGGCAGGCGACCATTGCATGCGGATACAAACAATATCCTGTGATCGAGGTAACCGACCAGTGTGACGGATGCGGGATGTGTGTCGAAGAGTGTCCGCGGGCGGTTCTTGAAGTCAAAGGACAGACAGTTCGTGTCGTTGACGGAAGATTAGAGGTATGCTCTCTCTGCAAACTCTGCGAGAAAGCATGCATCGGAACCGGTATCGGGGATGAATCGGCCATACACGTCAAAACAGACAAGACAACATACCTCTTTACAGTCGAGAGTGACGGATCGCTTCCGGCACAGCAGATCGTCGAAGAGGGTATCCGATATATCAGAAAACGATCTGATGAACTCATAGAATCTTTACAGGAAATATCAATGGAGGGACAGTAGATGAAGAGAACGGGCAAGACTAACCCGCGCCTGACAGATCTCATCAGGATGCTCAGGAGTGTATCCCATGAGAGTGAGGCACAGATCTGGCGTGAGATTGCAAAGAGGCTCGACACGTCCAGCAGTAATTATGCTGAGGTCAACATCGGCAAGATCAACCGCTATGCACAGGAAGGCGAGATCATCCTCGTCCCCGGTAAGGTGCTTGGAAGCGGAGTGCTTGAGCATTCGGTGAGAGTAGCAGCATTAAACTTCTCCGATTCAGCCCGTGAAAAGATCGCACAGGCGAGCGGTGATTGTATGACGATTGAAGAACTGGTATCGGCAAATCCAAAAGGAAGCCGTGTCCGGATACTGAGGTGAAGAGCAATGGTAACGATCATCAATGCAGAAAATCTCCTCCTCGGAAGGCTTGCGAGCATCGTCGCAAAGCGGGCACGCAATGGCGAGGAGATCGCCATTGTCAATGCCGAGAAAGCAATCCTCTCGGGAAGCAGAGCAGAAATCCTCCAGAAATACCATCAGCGAAGGGTTCGCGGATCTGTTGAAGGCGGACCGTTCTTCCCACGCCGGCCTGACGACATCATGAAGCGGTCAATCCGCGGGATGATTGGGTACAAGACAGGTCCGGGTGCAGATGCTTTCCGGAGAGTCAAAACCTATGTCGGAGTTCCGGAAGAGTTTGCCGGGATGGAGATGGAAGTGCTTGAGGAAGCACACCGGAACAGGTTAAGCAAGCCAAGGTACGTTACGCTTCAGACCATAAGCCAGAACCTTGGAGCTAAATTCTAAGCAGAGGGATTGAATTGACAAAGATAATCAATACAAGCGGAAAGAGAAAGACTGCGGTCGCTCGCGCCACCCTGCGTGAAGGTAAAGGCAGGATCAGAATCAACTCGGTTCCTCTCGAAGTATATGGGTCTGAACTGATCAGGATGAAGATCGCAGAAGCACTCGTCCTTGCACCAGGTATAGCAGATACAATCGACATTGATGTCGATGTATCCGGCGGAGGGATCATCGGACAGGCAGAGGCGATCAGGACGGCACTTGGCCGTGGCATCCTCGGCTGGACAAATGATCCGGCGATCAAAGAGGTGTACCTTGCATATGACAGGACCCTTCTTGTGAATGATTCACGCCAGAAAGAAGCGAAAAAGCCTCATGGACGCGGTGCACGGAAGAGATTCCAGAAGTCGTACCGTTAAATATAAGCAGACTAATAAGGAATCGGGGACAATGATACCTGTACGATGTTTCACCTGTGGAAAGGTCATTTCCACGGCATGGGATGAGTTTAAAGAGCGAAAAGCAGCAGGCGAGGATCCAAAAGAGATCCTCGATTCCCTCGGTTTGGAACGGTACTGCTGCAGAAGGATGCTCCTCTCGCATAAGGAGATTATTAATGAGCTGTATCCCTACCAGTAAGGGGGGGTCGTGGGGTAGCCTGGACTATCCTATTGCGTTCGGGACGCAGTGACCTGAGTTCGAATCTCAGCGACCCCATTTCTGTTCAAAAAATTTTACGGATGATTATCATGATATCCTACACTCGATATGAGCGAGCCAGGATCATAGGAGCACGGGCTCTCCAGATATCGATGGGGGCCCCGGTTCTTGTGAGAACAGGACGCATTGATCCCCTGGAAATTGCACTTGAGGAGTTTGAGCAGGGACTTATTCCCATCACCGTCAAGCGCCATTTCGGGGAGAGGGAAGTCGTGGTGACATGACGGCAATAGAAGCAGTCACACTCAGAAGCATCCTCGACAGCCGGGGAAACCCGACTATTGAGGCTGATATATGGGTGGAAGGTGGATTTGGTCGTGCAGCTGCTCCAAGCGGCGCAAGTACCGGAACCCATGAGGCTGTTGTACGGCCGCCAGAAGAGGCGATTCCTTTCGCATACACCACCGTCATCCCCGAGCTGATCGGCCTTGACTCCCATGACCAGAGGAGCTTCGATCGTATTCTTCGCGAATGTGATGGAACCGGCAACTTTGGATCAATCGGAGCAAATATCGCCGTTGCGCTCTCTCTTGCAAATGCAAAGGCGGCTGCATCGGCATATAGCATGGAGCTCTTCACATATCTCGGGGGAGTCTTTGCCGAAGATGCACCACTTCCGCTTGGCAATGTCATCGGTGGCGGGGCACACGCACCAGGTGCAACTGAGATCCAGGAGTTTCTGGTCATTCCGATCGGGGCATCCTCCACAAGAGAAGCTGTCTTCACGAATGCCCTCGTTCACAAGGAGGTCAAAAAACTCCTGACTGCACAGGGGATCACCTGTGGAAAAGGTGATGAAGGGGCATGGGCGCCACAGATCACCGACACGGAAGCCCTTGACCTGATAGGTTCAGCCATAGACACCGTCTGCGATGAGACCGGCGTTACCGTTGCCATCGGCCTTGATGTTGCGGCAACCGAACTCTGGGATGGGGAGCGGTACATCTACCGTGAACGGAGCCGGACCACCGAGGACCAGATCGCCTATATCGCCGATCTCGTCGATGAATACGGCCTTGTCTATGTCGAAGATCCACTCCACGAAGAGGATTTTGAAGGGTTCTCCAACCTCACAGACCAGGTCAATGACAACTGCCTCATCTGCGGAGATGATCTCTTCGTCACAAATCCTGAGCGTATCCAGAACGGCATCGAAATTGCATCTGCCAGTGCCGTTTTAATCAAGCCAAACCAGATTGGAACACTCACCGATACCTTCGAGGCAGTCCACCTTGCAGAGCGGTTTGGCCTGGAGACGGTGATGAGCCATCGGTCGGGAGAGACGACAGATGAGACCATCGCCCACCTCGCTGTTGCATTCGGGTGCATCTACCTGAAATGCGGCATCGTCGGAGGCGAACGAATAGCGAAACTGAATGAATTAATACGTATTTCGGAGAATTTTGAATGAGCGAGAATGAACTTGATATCGAACTGAACGAACCTCTTGTACCGGTTGAGGAGTACCTTGCAGCAGGCGTTCACATTGGGACACAGCAGAAGAGCAATGAGATGATGAACTTCATCTACCGGGTTCGTGGAGACGGACTCTACATCATTGACATCAGAAAGACTGATGAGCGGATCAAACAGGCAGCAACATTCCTCTCAAGGTTTGAAGCACCAAAGATCCTGGTAGTTACCTCACGACAGTACGGCCAGTATCCTGCACGCAAATTTGCTGATGTAATCGGTGCAATGGCCTCAACCGGACGATTTATTCCGGGCATGCTGACAAATCCGGCCTTAAACGAGACCACGCTGAACAAGTACATCGAACCGGATGTCGTTATTGTCACTGACCCGATCGGTGATGCACAGGTTGTTCGTGAAGCGGTACAGAGCGGTATTCCGACAATCGCCCTCTGTGATACAAACAACAGCCTGCGAAATATCGATCTCGTCATTCCAACAAACAATAAAGGCAGAAAAGCTCTCTCCATGATCTACTATCTCCTTGCAAAGGAGATGCTCAGGATTCGCGGTGTCACAACATCGCTCACCCCGGAAGACTTTGAGACCGATATTTAAATAGTCTGAAGAACAACTGCCAGATGAGGTGGGGGAGACCTATGGAGATCCGTAACTGTAGAATGGCAGGGATGTTTTATCCGAAAGAGCCCGGGCACCTTGAACAGGTGCTCGAGATGTTCTTCAAGACAAAAACAGACCGGCTTCACCCCCTTGGCATTGTTGTACCTCATGCCGGGTATCCATATTCAGGTGCTGTAGCAGCCCGGGGTTATGGATGCATCGATCCGGGTTTTTCCGGTACATTCATTGTCATCGGCCCGAGCCATCGCGGGTACCGCACCTGTGTCTCAACACTCCCCTGGGAGACGCCACTTGGGATCATCACCAATGATGAGAGGCTCTCTCTTGCACTTGAAATTCCGGTTGATGAGGATGCTCACCAGGAAGACGAGAACTCGCTCGAGACACAGATGCCATTCATCAAATACCGGTTTCCACGTGCCAGAATCACCCCGATCCTGATGGGCGATCAGTCTCCGGAAGAGGCAGAAAGACTATCAGGGAGGATACTCTCGGCACTTCAGAAGACAAAGAAAGAAGCAATCATCGTCGCATCAAGTGATTTTTCACATTATATCCCACGAAGCGAGGCTGAAAAGCTCGATTCAAAGGCAATCGAAGCAATTCTTTCACTCGACAGCGATGAACTCTACCAGCGTATCACAAAGCTCGGCATATCAGCATGCGGCTATGGCCCCATTGCCACGATGATCCGTGCCACGTCCGATCTCGGTGCCGAGAAAGGTATACTCCTCTCATATATGACAAGCGGCGATGTGACCGGGGATCCTGAAGTCGTTGGTTACGCAGCCATTGCGGTGGTATAGGTTGGCAACATGGAGCGCACCAGGTAAAGTCTTCCTCTTTGGTGAACACGCGGTCGTCTATGGGAAACCCGGGATCGCAATGGCGATCAAGCCCCGTGTCATGGTTACAGTCAGGAAGGCGAAACGACAGAAGAAACCAAACTCTACCTATATAGCCGAATGTTTCAGGCAGATGGGTGTTTCGGGTTCGGTATATGTCAGGTCCCAGCTTCCAAGCTCTTCGGGGCTTGGCTCATCTGCTGCTGTGACGGTTGCCACCCTTTTTGCTATCAACGATGAGTTTGATATCGGGAAAAGCCCGGATGAACTTGCCCTGATGGCTCACAGCGTGGAGAAGAATGTCCAGAACGGGCGGGCAAGCGCAACAGACACCTATGTCTCAACAGTCGGGGGCATGGTGCTCATCACCGGCAACACAAAACGGAGGCTCCCGCCGCCGCAGATCCAGCTCGTTATCGGAAACAGCCTCACCCATCACAGCACATCAGGGATGGTGGCACGGGTTGCAGACCTGAAGAAGACACGGCCGCAGATTGCCGATCCGATCATCGATGCAATTGCTGCTGTAACAAAATGTTCGATGCACCATTTCAATAACCCGCGTGAGCTTGGTAACCTGATGAATATGAATCATGCGCTGCTTGAGGCGCTCGGAGTCGGCCACCCGCAACTCTCCCGCCTCGTCCTTGCTGCACGGGCAGCAGGCGCACTCGGTGCAAAAATGACCGGTGCTGGCGGTGGCGGATGCATGTTCGCACTCTGTTCAAAGAGTGCCAAGACAAGGGTCGCCGGTGCTATCGAGGCATGTGATGCCCGTGCAATCATCACCAGCATCGATACCCAGGGTGTACGGAAAGAGAAAGATGAATAATATGCTTGTACTCAAACTCGGCGGATCTGTAATCACCGAGAAGCAGAGTGCCGGTGTGATCGACCATACCCGGCTCACCGCGATAGCGGAGATGATCGCATCTCATCATGACCATCCGCTCATCCTCATTCATGGTGCAGGCTCATGCGGCCATCCCGAAGCAGAGAAGTATGAAATTCAGGGTGGAGTCGGGCAGACAAATGCGATAGGTGTCGGTGAGACCCACCGGGCGGTGGCAGGCCTGAATGCCACTGTAGTATCGGTCCTGCGGGATGCCGGACTCGATGCGATCGGAGTCCATCCACTCTCCGGATCACTCGCCGAGAACGGCAGGCTTATCTCTTTTGAAACAGGACACCTGGCAAAGATGGCAGAACTCGGACTCGTTCCGGTGCTGCATGGCGATGTGGTGATGGACCGGGCAAAGGGGGCATGCATTGTTTCAGGGGACCAGCTTGTGCTCAGGATAGCAGAAGGCGTGGCCCCCTGCCGTGTCGGCCTTGCAACAGATGTTCCCGGTGTCCTCTCTGGCGGGAATGTTGTCAGGACGATCAGCCGCGGTACTTTGAACGGAATTGATCTTGGCAATTCACAGAAGACCGATGTCACCGGCGGGATGCGGGGGAAGGTGGAGGAACTCCTCACCCTCGCAGATGCGGGGATCATCTCTTCAATATTCCATGTTGACCGCCTCGGAGCATTTCTTGCAGGAGAAGAACATGGAGGAACCACCATCATGGGGGCAGATGTATGAGCCGGAATGAAACCACCACATCACGGAAGCTCGATCACCTCAGGATTTGTAGTGAGGAAGATATCGAGGCAGGTTCAGGTGGATTTTCTGATATACGGATCGTCCATGCCGCCCTTCCCGAATGCGATATGGACGGAATCGATCTCTCATGCCAGTTCCTTGGACATTCTCTCTCTTCCCCCCTCTTCATTGCTGCAATGACGGGTGGCCATCCCGGCACAACAGAGGTAAACCGCTGCCTGGCACGGGCAGCTGAACAGTATGGGTGTGCCATCGGGGTCGGCTCCCAGCGTGCGGCACTTGAACGGCCGGATCTTGCCGGTTCATTCAGGGTTGTCCGTGAAGAGGCGCCAACAGCATTCATCGCAGCCAATATCGGGGCTGTCCAGCTCCGTGAACAGGGAACAGCATGGGCAGAGAAAGCCATCTCCATGATCGATGCTGATGCAATTGCAATCCACCTGAATTTTCTTCAGGAGGCAATTCAGCCGGAAGGGGATCGTGATGCAACCGGGTGTCTCGATGCAATCGAAGAGCTCTGCTCCGATGCATCTGTTCCGGTGATCGTCAAAGAGACTGGATCAGGTATCTCGCGTGAAACCGCACGCCTTCTCTGGAATATCGGGGTGAAGGCGATCGATATCGGCGGCCACGGGGGAACCTCCTGGGCAAAAATAGAAGGAATACGGGAGAGGGAGATGAACGATCCCACACTCACCCGTCTCGGTGATGACTTCATTGATTGGGGCATACCAACGGTGGTTAGCCTGATCGAAGTCAGAGAGACCGGAGGGCCGGTTATTGCAACCGGCGGCGTCAGAAGTGGCGTTGATATTGCAAAGGCCCTCGCACTCGGAGCTGATATGGCAGGGATGGCACTCCCGCTCCTCGCACCCGCGATGGAGAGTGATTCTGCACTCGCAGCTGCCATCGACCATATCCACAGACAACTGAAAACAGCGATGTTCCTCTCGGGGGCACGGACAGTACGCGAAATGCGGAGAGTCCGGACCTATATCACCGGAGAGACTCGCACAATGATACAAAAATACGATTAGAGGTACAATTTATGGAGATAGAAGTAATTACCGTCGGCGGATACGAAGAAGTCGGTCGGAATATGACCGCAGTTCGTTGCGGTAAGGATATTGTCATCTTTGATATGGGCCTGCGCCTTGACCGGATCATGATCCACGAGGATGCCGAAGTCGAGAATATGCATTCTCTTGACCTGATCCAGATGAAAGCAATCCCTGATGATACTGTGATGAACGGGATCGAGGGAACAGTCAAGGCTATCGTCTGCACACACGGGCATCTTGACCATATCGGTGCACTTCCAAAGCTCGCCCACCGGTA
The DNA here is from genome assembly GCF_054767395.1 of Methanocalculus sp. MC3. Classification (NCBI taxonomy): domain Archaea; kingdom Methanobacteriati; phylum Methanobacteriota; class Methanomicrobia; order Methanomicrobiales; family Methanocalculaceae; genus Methanocalculus; species Methanocalculus sp. MC3. The sequence continues at coordinate 409,597 of NZ_BAABMP010000001.1, read as the reverse complement.
CAATGCCCCGATCATCTCAACACCGTACACCACCGAGCTGATACGGCAGCAGATTGCAGGAGAGCAGAAATTTGGTGTGAACAACAAGCTCTTTGCCCTGAAGTCAGGCGGCAGGTACACCATATCACAGAACCTGACACTGGAGTTTGTCCGGACACAGCACTCGATCATTGATTCCGTGATGGCGGTGCTCCACACACCCCATGGTGCGGTCATCTATGCAAATGACTTCAAGCTCGACAGAACACCGGTCATCGGGGAGCCGCCGGACTTTGCCCGCCTCACCCAGATCGGAAAGGAGGGCGTCCTCCTTCTCATCACCGAGTGCGTCAACATCACCTCAAAGGGAAGGGCACCAAGCGAGCGGATCGCCCGCGATCTTGTACGCGATGTGATCACCAGTTTTGAGGATGATAAAAATGCGATCCTGGTCACCACCTTCTCCTCCCATGTTGCCAGGCTGAAGACACTCACCGAGTGCGCCCACGAGATCGGAAGAAAACCTGTTCTTCTGGGCCGTTCGATGGAGCGGTACTCAACGACTGCCGAACAGATGAAACTGGTTGCATTCCCACGATCCACCTCCGTCTTTGGAAACAGGAGGACGGTTGACCGCATATTCAGGAGAATGATGAAGGAAGGGAAGGAGAAGTTCCTGCCGATCATCACCGGCCACCAGGGCGAGCCAGGATCGGTTCTGACCCGGATTGGTGCAGGAGACACGCCGTACCGCCTTGAGAAGGGAGACAAAGTCCTCTTCTCAGCAAAAGTGATACCAAACCCGATGAACTACGGGCAGCGGTACCTCACCGAGACACGGCTCAGGATGACCGGGGCACGGATCTTTGATGAGCTTCATGTCACCGGGCATGCATATCGGGAGGATCATTATGATTTCATTCATATGCTCAACCCCCAGCATATCATCCCCTCACACGGAGGTCTCGAGATGACCGCGGCATATGCGGAGTTTGCATCAGAACTCGGGTACACGCTCCACAAGGATGTCCACCTGATGACGAATGGCCAGCGGCTTCTGGTACACAAATAATCCGAGGAAAAAAGAATGGATCTACAAGAATACCTTAAATCAGTTGAGAGTCTCGTAGACAAGTCCTTATTCAGGTACTTCGGGGATGCACCCGGAAAACTGGATAAGGCAAGCGCCCATCTCCTTCTTGCAGGGGGAAAACGGCTCAGGCCTGCAATGGTGATGCTCGCAGCCGAAGCGGTGCAGAAGAGATCATCAGATCGGATCTTCCCTGCTGCACTCGCACTTGAACTGACCCATACCTTCACACTCGTCCATGACGACATCATGGACAATGACTCATTCCGCCGGGGTGTTCCAACAGTTCATACTGTATGGGATGAAGCAACAGCAATTCTCGCAGGTGATGTCCTCTATGCACGTGCATTTGAACTGATCTGCAAGGCAGAGGCAGATCCGGCTTCCAAGGTGCGTGCTATCTCGATGCTTGCCAAAGCATGCGAAGAGATCTGCAGCGGCCAGTCTGATGATATGGCATTTGAAACACAGGATGAGGTCACACGCGGCGAGTACCTGGATATGGTCAGGAAGAAGACCGGGGCACTCTATGCGGCTTCTGCCGGGATCGGAGCGATCCTCGGCGGGGGTTTACCACAGCAGGCCGAGGCACTTCATAACCTTGGCATGACGACCGGGATCGCATTCCAGATCCAGGACGATCTGATCGATCTCCTGACACCGAAGGGCACAAGCGGGAAAGACCGGGCATCTGATCTCAGGGCCGGGAAGAAGACCCTGATCGCAATCGTTGCAGCAGAGAAGGGGATCGATCTCGCCCCATACAAGAGGAATCTCACTGATGATGAGATCGATTATGTCATCCAGGAGCTTGAAGCAGCAGGTGTTATTGACGAGGTCCGGCAGATCGCTCTTGATCTTGTTCATAAAGCAAAAGCAGGATTATCAGTCCTTCCCGAGTCCGAAGAGAAACAGCTGATCATCGAGATGGTCGATTTCTTCGTGACCCGGGGGTTCTGAGATGGACGGAGAGATCCGCCGGATCCTCGAAGAGTATGCACTCCAGAATGCAGTAAAGCATAAGAGTGTCCCGCGGGCCGGGGCTGTGATCGGGGCTGTCCTCGGATCGCATCCCGAACTCAGGAGCAGGGCACAGGAACTGAACGGAATGATCCAGTCGGTGCTTGCCGATGTCGAAGCACTCTCCCCCGAAGAGCGGGAGGCGAGGCTTCTCTCTCTTGCACCCGATCTTATAGCCTCGATGCACCAGAAGAAAGAGCGGTCTTGCGAACTCCCCCCGCTCCCTGATGCCGATGGCGGGGTGGTGATGCGGTTTGCACCAAACCCTTCAGGTCCGCTCCATCTTGGCCATGCCCGTGCATCCATCTTAAATGATGCCTATATCCGCCGATATGGCGGGAAGTATATCTACCGGATAGAAGATACCGATCCAAAGAGGGTTGATCCCGATGCCTACCAGATGGTGAGAGAGGATCTTGAATGGCTTGGGATTGGGATATCAGATATCATATACCAGAGCGACCGGCTCGATATCTACTATGAGTATGCCCGGCAGCTGATCGAGCTTGGGGGGGCCTATGTCTGCACCTGTGAGGCTGAGCGGTTCCGCGAGCTGAAGATTGAAAAGAAAGCATGCCCATGCCGCATCAAGACACCAGAAGAGAATCTTCTCCGCTTCGGGCAGATGTTCGATGGCACCTTCGTTGAGGGGCAGGCAACAGTCCGGATCAAGACCGAGATCGACCACCCCGATCCGGCGATCCGGGATTTTTCAGCGATGCGTATCGTGAACAGCACCATCCATCCCCGTGTCGATGCAACCGTCTATCCCCTGATGAATTTCTCAGTGGCAGTCGATGACCATCTCCTCGGGATGACTCATGTGATCCGGGGAAAGGATCATATTGCCAATACCCGGCGGCAACGGTATATCTTTGATTACTTCGGGTGGAAACCGCCACACTATCTCCATTATGGGCGGATGTCCATCGAAGGGCTTGTCCTTTCGACCTCATCGATGCATCAGGGAATCAGTGAGGGAATCTACTCGGGCTGGGATGATATCCGGCTTGGGACGCTCCGTGCTCTCGCACGCCGCGGAATCCTTCCTGAGGCGGTGCGTGCTGCGATCACCGAGATCGGGATCGGAGAGACCGATATCTCGTTCTCATGGGATAACCTCTTTGCAAAGAACCGCGACATCATCGATAAGGAGTCAAACCGCTACTTCTTCGTTCCTGAGCCGGTATCTCTCCGGGTGGAGGGAGCCCCGGACCAGATTGCTGAGGCACCCCGCTATCCGGGTGATGAGGAACGGGGATTGCGGAAGCTTCACTTCACGGGAGAGGTGCTCATCCCTGCATCCGAGATAAAAGATGGTGGCGGGATGATCAGGTTAAAAGATCTCTTCAATATCAGGATCACCGGCGATCAAAATGCTGAGTATGCCGGAGATTCGCTTGCCGATGCGAGGGCTTCGAAAGCCCCGATCATCCAGTGGCTCCCGCCGGAAGCGGCGGTTCCCTGCCGTATCCTCACTCCGGAAGGAGTTCTTGAAGGATATGCCGAGGCTGAGGCGGCAGACTTTGCAGGCAGAACCATCCAGTTCGAGCGGGTCGGTTTTGTCCGGATCGATTCTGTGGAGAAGAACTCGATCACTGCCTACTTCACCCACCGGTGAACTCTTTTTTCCATGGATGCCATCTGCCTGCTGAGAGAGACGGAAATGGGCAGGGAAGAGGCGCTCCGTGCACTCCGGCACCTTTTGCTTTCGACACGGGAAGCGCTGCTCTCACCCGATCATGAAACACGCAGGCGGGCTCAGGGGAGGTTCTTTGAGGCGGCAGCCTATGAACTCCTCAGAAAAGCGGGAGACAAAAGCCGGTGTATCGAAAGAATCGCTGCGTGGGGAGCTGATGTTGGTGAATACGGGGGATCAAAAAAAGGGATCTGGTACTCACGGGACGGCGGACTCCGGATCTGCGCAGATGGTGCGATTGCTGCTGAAGTCGATCTCCTCTTTGAAGATGATTTCGGGGTGATATTCTTTGCTGAAGCAACAATCTCCCACCCTTCTGCATCTGCGTTTTTCGGGGAGGTGGAGAAGAAGAGAGGGCTCCTCTCTGCTCTCGCCAAAGGACGCGGGGTGCAGTTCCTCTTTATCACTCCTACTCCTCCGCCACAGGGACTCTCCCCCCTCTTTGCAGCAGGCGGGGGGGTGATCGTCAGGCCCGATCTCCTTGCCCTTGTCGCTGAGGTTGAAGACGTGCTTCAAACACCACGGAAGAGGCGGGCGGTTTTCCATCCGAAGGTGGTTCCCGGAACTGCGTTCTTCCGTGAGGAAGCAGGGCCCGAAAAGAGGGAGAGAAGAGGTCTCCTCTCCTATATCCAGCGTTTCTTCCTGAAGTAGCCGAGCATCAGAAGGGAGAGACCAAACATCAGGAGAAGTGTTGCCGGGTACCCGATCTCCCAGTCAAGCTCAGGCATGTATGCGAAGTTCATCCCGTAAATTCCTGCAATGAAGGTGAGCGGGATGAAGATCGTCGCGATGATGGTGAGCACCTTCATCACTTCATTCATCTTGAAGGAGATGGTGGAGAGGTAGAGATCGAGCATGCCTCCGGTGAGATCACGCTGGGTCTCAACAGCATCGATCACCTGGATCGTGTGATCATAGATATCGCGGAAGTAGATCCCGGTTTGATCCGAGATAAGCGGGGTATCGGATCTCTCAAGGGAGGAGAGGGCTTCCCTGAGTGGCCAGACCGCTTTTCTAAGGGCGATCAGATCACGTTTGAGGCGGCGGATCGAGATGACGGTATCGGGACCCGGGTTCTGGATAAGGGTATCTTCAAGCACCTCGATATCTTCGCCAAATGATTCAAGGACCTCAAAGTATGCATCGACAATCGTATCAGTGAGGGAGTAGCAGAGGAAATCCGCCCCATATTTGATCATCTTCCCTTTGTTTCTGATCCTGAGACGGATGGGGTCAAAGACATCGCCGACCCGCTCCTGGAATGAGAGGACACAGGTTTTTGTGATGATCAGGCTCACCTGTTCGGATCGGATCTCGCCATCTGATCGTGTGAGCATCCTCTGGACCAGGAAGAGATAGTCGGGGTACTCTTCGTACTTTGGCCGCTGGGTGGTGTTCATCAGGTCCTCAAGCGTAAGCGGATGGATCGAGAAGATCTCGCCTATCATCCTGATGATCTTCGTGTCATAGATACCATCGATATTGATCCAGGTTACCGAGGGGGTGTCCCGGTACCTGCTGATGATCGCGGGATCACGGGTACACAGTTCGGTGACATTGCCTCCTGCATCGTAATCCATTACCGTTATGGTGATGGGATCACCGGTTTCTTCGCCGATATGAATGAGTGAGCCGGGAGGCATCCCGGCCTTCTTTGAGATCCTTGGGAAGAGGGGCATGATCATATCCGGTGTTTGTAGATTGTACCTTGGTTACTCTTCTGCGACCTCGCTGATGTACGCCACCCCGATCTTTCCACGGCGGAACCGGGTGCTGTTTAAGAGGTGGCGCATATCCGCAACCTCCGCTTCCTGGAGCAGGGTCTGGATCATCTTCTCAAGAGGTGCGTTTTTATCCCATGGAACCCCCCGGAAGATAACGCCATGGTTATGGAGCATTTGATCGGCGGTGCCTTTGTGTGCCGGGTGGAGGTAGGCAAGGGAATGGAGGGCAACCGGATCATAGGATGAGAGATCTGCGGTTGCATCCACCCCGACCCCGAATGAGACGAGAGTATCGCCGGTATGGTGGGGGATAGGATTCACCGAGCACCAGTCTTCAATGGCATCCTCATCCATGATCGTTCCTTTGAGTCCGCCGGAGTACTCTTTCAGGGGAGAGCGGGCAAGACCTGAGCCTGTCATCCCGGCAGTGACACCGGCGATCGCAAGGGCGATGATGCCTCTGAAGTCCTTCTGCTTCTCCTTGGCACGCAAGAAGAGCTGCCGGTAGAGATCTTCAAGGGAGATGCCATCCGGATCCTCGGATTCAAAGGAGATGTACTCGTGGAACGGCCCTTCCAGCGTGATATTAAAGGCGGTATAAACAGGTATCCCAAAATCCTCTCCTGCGGGTGCGAGAAAATCCGGGGTATCATTTCCATCGGTCGGGAGCCAGACCATCGCACCATGGAGGGTGATCATCTCCCCGAGGAGCGGGAGTGCGGATTCTGCATCAGGGCTGAGCGCACCAAGCCCGATTGAATACCGGATCGACGAAAACGTGGATTCCACCAGATCATCCCCCGTGATCCGTGCATGGAGAAGGGTGGATAAGCTCCCCCGCACCTTCAGGCGGGCGGTGCCGGTTCCTGCACGCTCCACCAGGTATGAGACAGTACCGTAACTCTCAGACGAGGCAGAGAGTTCATCGATGAGGGAGAGGGCAATCCCGTCTTTCCCGCATGCCAGAAGACCCTCCGGAACGGTGGATACGATTCGAAAGATCGAGTGAAAACCCGCCATCTTCAGCACTTTCATCGGATACTCCTGTACCCCGGCAAGTGCCATGATACCTCCACGCCGTTTCACCTCCTTTGCAAGGGCAAGAAGGGTGCGGATGCCTGCACTTGAGAGGTACTCAACCGATGACAGATCCACAACAGCTGCAAAGTCGTCGTCATGAAATCCCGACTGTATCGCTTCATCAAAGATCCCGGAGCCGTGTCCGTCAAGCCTGCCATCCGGTGCAAAGACGACCACCCCATCCTGTCGTGAGATTGCAATATTCATCGTTATCATGGTAGCTTGGAGAGGAAGAGATAAATAATTCCCCTTCACTTTCGCACCCCGTGCACTGATACTCAATACCACAGGTATCCAGATCTGTTGGTATGGAGATCAGACTTGCACCATATATTACCCTTGGAACCGGAACATTTGCAGCGATTGTTGCCCCGGAAGAGGAGATTCTTACGCTTTTTACAGAGCATCCCGAACTAAGGCGGTACCTGTTCCTGTATATCTCAGGCAATGGCTCCCGCCTGCTGACACGGGCCGGAGACAGGAGCGCCACCTTTGATGTCAGGCGGGCATTCACCGCTCACCAGCTCCTTACGATCCTCAGGGATGCAGGCCATACAATCGTCTTCATCGAGCATGATCCAACCCTCTTTGAATCCGGGGGAAGGGGTATGGCTGCTGCAATCGGGAAGGTGATCGCGGAGGTTGCCACGGGATCGCTTGTGATCCTGTACACACCTGCCCCGGATCGGTTCTTTGGCGAGATGGCTGCATATGCTGACCGGATCATCACACTTGCACCCGAAGCAGCACCGGTGCGGAAGCAGGGTGTCCGGGCGAGCCGTGCCGGTCAGGCGACACTGGGGGCATTCTGATGGGGAGGAGCATCGGAAGTGTCCGGCAGGGAGTTAACGAGATTGCCCGGCGGTGGGAGCGGGCAGGCCGGGCACTGCGGAAGGAGGAACAGCCCTATGCCGCCCGCCTCGCCGCAATGGCCCGTGCCCATACGGGTGAGGGGTTCTACGCATTCGATGATCCGCTTGAGGCGGCGGTCTTCTCGGTCTTTATTGAGCTGTTGAAGGAGTGCGATGTGGATTCTTGATGCCTCGGCAGAGAGGGGAGGCATCCGTTTCTGGGGAAGGGGCAGCGAGTCGAAACGGGTTGCCTATACCCCTTCATTTCTCTTCACCCTTGACGATCCCCATCTCCACCGGGATCTGCTGGATGGACTGGATGAGCGGTTTGGTCTTGTCCCATGCCGGGTACAGACGATCTTCTCAGAAGAGGACGGGTATGCGATTGCTGCGTCCCGGAAGGTTGCCGGGCTGATCGAGGAGCAGAGCGGGTACAGCGCAAAGATCTACAACCTTGATCTCCGGCCCGAACAACAGTTCCTTGCCGAAAAAGGGCTTACCGCCTGCGCATTTCCTGGAGAGGACCGGTTTGCCACCTCGTTTGACCGGAGCCTGGCGGGGATGGAGATCAGGGTTTCTGATCCCCCGTACCGGAGCCGGATGGTGAGCAGAATGTCAGTGGATGGGAAGGCGATCACCGGATCTCTTCCGGAGATGCTTGGTGAGCTTGCGGCATCCATTGACGATCGGAACCCGGATCTGATCATCTTTCCCCATGCCGACTACTGGATGCCGGTGCTCGTCTCTTCCGCAGAAGAGCATGGGATACTGCTCCCGTTCAGCAGGACAGGGAAATACAGCCGCCTCTCGGCACGGTCATACCAGAGTTACGGACGGATGGTTCACCGGGAAGGGGCGCTCATCCCGGAAGGGCGGTGCCTCATTGATTCGTCCCGGAGTTTCACGTACCGGGAGAGCGGGATCGCCGGGGTGCTGCTTGCCTCCCGGATGACCGGGCTTGCCCCAAACCTCACCGCCCGGCTCACCCCCGGCACACTCATCTCCGCATACGAGAACTACGAGGCGATCAGGCGGGGTATTGCGGTGCCATTCCGGAAATGGGATCCTGAAGAGAGCCGACCGATTGCCCGCCTCCGTGAGGCTGATAAAGGCGGGATGATCTTCCAGCCGCATCCGGGGGTCTATGATGATGTCGTGCAGGTCGATTTTACCTCGATGTACCCCTCGATCATCGTCGGCAAGAACCTCTCCCCCGAGACGGTTGGCGGGGGTGGGGAGGCGGGGTTTCTCGCATCAGTGCTTGCGCCGGTGGTCGGGCTCAGGCTGAAGACGAAAGCCATGAAGAAGGAGGATAAGCGGTATGCGGGTATGGACAGCCTCCTGAAATGGATGCTGGTCACCAGTTTTGGCTATACGGGCTACCGGAACGCGAAGTTCGGTTGTATTGCGGTGCACGAGGCGATCACCCGGCATGCCCGTGAGATCCTGATTGCAGCAAAAGAGTGCGCTGAGGAGTGCGGATGCCGTGTCCTCCACGGGATCGTCGACTCGCTCTGGGTTGCCGGCGGCGATATTCCACGATTTGTCCGGGAGACTGAGGCAGCCACCGGTATTCCAACCGAATCGGAGGCGTACCGCTGGATCGCGTTCCTCCCGATGGCTGACGGAACCGGTGCCTATAACCGCTATTTCGGGCGGCTGACAGACGATACCATGAAGATCCGTGGGGTTGCCGCACGCCGGGGTGATACACCCCCGTATGTGCGATCGTTTCAGGAGGGGATCTTCTCGGTGCTTGAGCGGGCGGAGTGTGCAGCAGAGCTGGACAATCTTGCCGGGGAGGTGCAGGAGCTGTTCCATGAGGCAGTATCCGGCCTTTCATCTGCGGCGATTGCGGATCTCGTCATCACACGGCGGGTGAGCAGGACCGAATATAAACACCGGTGCATCGAGGGATCGGCGATCCGTGCCTATGGGATGGCAGGGGTTGCTGTTGAAGCCGGGATGGAGATTGGGTATGTCGTCCGGGACGGGAAGCGGCTGATTGCTGATCCCCCCTGGGAGGCGGCGGCGGCGGATCCTGCCTACTACCGGGTGTTGCTGGAACGGGCATATGAGGAGGTGATGCCGGTATTCTCCATGGGGAGGGGAGATGTCAGAAGAAGAGGAGGAGGGTGTAGAATATAAATGAAACAACGGATAAAAAACAGGAGGAGGAGAAGATAATGAAGTGCGCTCTTTGTAAGAGTGGAGAGACACGGCACGGTATGACCACGATCACCTTCGAGCGGGAAGGGTTCACCCTGGTGGTAAAAGAAGTCCCGGCAGAAATCTGTATGAATTGCGGTGAGGATTATGTGGATGAGACGATCACCCATGAAATCATGGCGTTGGCTGAGCGGATTAAAAGAAAATGGCACCCTTATCGATGTCCGCAGGTATGTTCCCGGTTCTGTAACCTGTTGAGAGCACTGTAATCACTGAAGGGTGTTGCAGGAATTGAGTACACCATAAAGCGAAGATCGTTCAACTACTCCGCCCTAAAGAGCGGGGCTTGCAATAGCAGTGTTACACAGGTATTGCACTTGAATCTGAACGAAGGTTGTTCGTAGTTGAACCTTAATTCGTACCGGTCGGTTGAAGCGACCGGTACTGATTATCGATATAATAACCAAAATCCAGAACTCTTTTATCTCTTCTGGAGGATCTCCTGCATCTCCGGGGTCAGTTGAATGAGTAGTTCTGCATTATATGCACCGCTTGGCATCCTCTCTATTGGGTAATCGAATATCTGATAGGCTGCAATCGCATACGAACGTGATTTGGCAGCGGGGGAACCGTCTCTGACCGCCGGATCAACATTGGTCGTGAAGATTGAGAGCGTATTGTCGCTGTTGTAGACGAATTCGAAGTTCCGGAACTGCTGAGGGAACTCCCGCAGTGATGCGGTTTCAACCTGCCAGAACCCGAGTTCTGGACGTTCAGCATCCGGAGATTTGATAGGTATCACGGTATTTTGATGGCGATGGCCAGAGATCCATGCCACGAGATTTGGATAGGTATGGAGTTTGGCTATCAGATCAACATCAGATACCGCAGCGTACTGACTCCATTCCATGATCGAACAGGGAATAGCTGGATCATGATTGATGACTATCGGGATGTGGGCTGCGATGATCATGAGCTTTCCTTCAGCCTGACCACTCTCGAGTTCCTGTACAAGCCAGTCGTACCGCTCCTGATCGATTGAACCAAATCCGGAGCTGTTTTCACTGGGGTCATCGTCCCTTTGGGTATTATCAAGCACAATGACCTTTATCGGAATATCTGATCGCGGTTCGAATGAATAACAGGCAAATCCCGTTGTTCTGGCGGACTGGCTGAATCCATGCCCGTGTGGGCTTGAAGAGGAGTTGAAAAATTCACTGATCCACTCTGTTCTCGAGAGGAAACGGCGATCTTTATCGGCTGGGACTGTCGGGGGACCATCAGGGAAGCTGGCGACTGGCCCTGCACCGATAATATCGCCATAGGGTGTCCGGCCATCGATTGCCCCCATATAGAAACCACGGCTTTGTAGGGGGAGAGGGGCGAAGAAGATATTCCCTAATTCGAACACTTCAGTGCCGGTCATGGCACTTTTGACGTGATCATCCGGAGGGAACATACCCATCCAGAAGTGATCGTGATTGCCGAGAACCTGATACCAGCTGATCGATTCATCAAGCCCTGCTGCACGGTATTCGTCCTGGTAATCATTGAGAGGCCCGGGGATTGGATCGTCCTTGTCACCGGAGTCGGGGTTGACTATCCTGCCGTCAAGTACATCGATATACCATCGCAGTTCATTGTACTGGCCACAGTTTATTGCATCACCAAGGAATAGACCAAAGTCATATGGATTCTCTTTATGAAGGGCATTTGCCGTCTGGACTGCTGCATCGAAGATATGGGTGGTATACAGCATAGCCGGAGAGTATCCTGAAATGACACCCCCCTTATAGCCGTAATAGACCACCTGAGCAGGAGACTCTTTGTCGGTGAGATGGAGATCTGTCATGGTAAAGAAGGTCAACAGTTTCTCTGTCGTGGTATCTGATGCAGGGGTGTATCCATCCGGCATGAGGTCAAATCTCTTCTCATGCTCCAGTCCCTCGCCAAATTCCCAGTCACCATATCCATACTCTGAAAAGTTTGCGATCTGTTCCGGGCCCGGGGCGGGTGAAGTTGATGGGACGGGGACGGGAAGAACGGTTCTGTCAACTGTTGTCAGAACCACGGGATCTATTGGATAATCCGGTTCACAATCATCCGGAAGCAGGGAGTCGGGAGCAGTACATCCCGCTGCAGTGATGAAGAGCACAAACAGAAGAGCGAGGAGAATACCTGCTTTGAAATGATACATAAGGAGTATTGAATAGGCTTGGATTTAAGGGTGTGTATGAATTGCGGCGAGGATTATGTGGATGAGACGATCACCCATGAGATCATGGCGTTAGCTGGGCGGATTGCAAAGAATGTCACTCGTATCGATCTCCGCGGGTATGTTCCCGGTTCTGTCCCCTGTTTTGAGTACGGTAATCAGTGAGGGGTGTTCCCGGAGTGAAGTACACCACAAGACAGGATATCGAGGGATATCCACCTTATCTAAAGGGATAGCTCAGAAATTATGTGGTTGTAAAGAGTATCTAAAATATTACGGATATCCGTAATATTAAGATAGCAGGAGGATCAATAGAAGAAGGATCATGGATCCTACTGCACGAATCAGGCTCTCCCTTGGATTTGTATCGATCGCAATCAACATGATCTTCGGGAAAGACAGGGGGCGGAAGAGCATTCTCAGTCCGGGAGGAATCGAAGTACTCTATTCTGCGTATTTCTCCAGGGTATGTATGGGGGACATTGCCGGAATGCTGGATATTTCCCCGAGTTCCGCAACGGATATTGTGAATTATCTTGAGCGTGAAGGGTTCGTCAGGAGGATCCAGGATAGAGAGAACCGGAGGAGCATTCTGGTGGAGCCTACCGAAAAGGGTGAGGAATGGATTCTTGATATCGAAGAGAAGATGTTTGGTTTCCTTGAGTCCCGGATGGCACACCTGACAGCAGACGAGCAACTGCTTTTTGCAGATCTCTGTGCCCGCTTTACCGGAGTATCTGACAGCGATTCACTATCCACCTCTATCCAATCACTCAGGAGAGAGACTGGCTTTGAAAGGGTTCCGCTGATATTCCGGAGAGAGGGGCGGCTGATACGGCTTGAAGAGGCGGTGGATGCGAGATATGCATCAGCAGAAAAGGAAGGAAACGATATGAACACTACACCGATCATTGAATCAAGAATTCCTGAAACCTGCGATGGCATTCAGGATGAGGGAACAACAGAAGAATATGATCATATGCAGAGAGGCCTCCGTGATGAGGGGCATCTCCCGGTACATGAGCTGGCGGGGTGCACACAGGCAGGCGATCATGCACTTGAGATAGGGCCGGGACCGGGGTATCTCGGGCTTGAATGGCTCAGCCATACAGAGGGAACCCATCTGACGGGGCTTGAGATCAGCCCTGCAATGATTGCAATTGCAGAGAGAAATGCCATTGAATACCAGCTCTTGGATCGGGTGGCCTATAAAGAGGGGAATGCCCTTTCGATGCCGTTTCCCGATAATACCTTTGACTGCGCCTTCTCCAATGGATCCCTTCATGAATGGGAGGATGCAGTGCAGGTCTTTTCAGAAATATTGCGGGTAATCAGGCCGGGCGGGAGTGTATTCGTAAGCGATCTCCGCCGTGATCTCTCACCGGAGATATTTGGGTTTATGCGAAACTCCTGCCTCGGGACGGAGATCCGAAAGGGTTTTGAAACATCTGTCCGGGCTTCATATACACAGGGAGAGCTGGAGACGCTGCTGGAAGGGATCGGGTTTTCAAGATTGCAGGTCATTGCCCATCCCTATGGGCTTGTCGTGAGTGGAGAGAAATAGAGGGGCGGAACCTCTCGCAACTTTTTTTGTCTTTTTAGAAGAGTGCAATAATCCGAAACGTGGTGGTGACTAGCGCTAACGCGATCATATACCAATAGAGGAAGGAGAGTGCCCGGAGGATAGGATCTTCTGAGACAATCCAGGGTATACCTCATGGCGGAGGATGGTTCCATACTGACCTGGAGCGAGAAGAACGCAAGGTCAGGAGCTGCCCCCGATGAGGGGGTGACATGCCCTCTCCCGGACAGGAGACCGGTTCCACCCTCCTCAAACACTCTTATAGCATCTTACTCTGAGCCGTCACCGATGAGAAGGCGGTGGCTGCCCGTGCATAGGAGAGGGATCGGGTGTTGTGATCACCTTCGAGCGTGGCACGATCATGCCACCAGACCCCTTCCCAGTATTCGTGCTGTATCGAGTCCCACGTGTCAGCTGTCATGCTCCTGTCCTGTACCCGCTTCATCGCCTCCCACATCTCCGATTTGGCATCTGATCTGAGGTTGTATACCAGAGTTTCCGGTGACGTTCCGACGGTGATATTAACATATGTTCCGGTCTGGCCAGGTGCCAGGGTTCCCCACATAGGAGAGTCCGGGTTTCCTGTACAGATTGAGACGATATCATCACCGGGTACGGCAATGAAGGAGTACAGGGTGGGGGCATCAGGGTGGAACCGGTTGACGGTGTTGGTACTGAAGGGATCATCTCTATGCCATCTCTGGCCGTCCCACCAGTCGCATGAAGAGAGGATCTCCTTGAAAAAGGTATAATCCATTGGTTTGGTATAGTCGCTGATGATCTTCTCAACAGTACTATAACGGTAATAACTTGAGGGATTGTACTCCAGTGGGTCCCACACCGGCTGGGAAGGTCGCATGGCCGGTTCAAAGTAATGGTTTGTGGCGATGATAGAGTCAAACCGGCTGGTCTTCGTCGGTTCACGGATAGCAGATCTGACCCTGCTTGCTTCGATCACCTCCATTGCTCCTGACGAATCAGCCAGGAGCCGGTTTAAGGAGAAGCCACGGGTGATGGAGAGGAGAATATTCTCAGCTTCGGGGACAGATCCTGCCGTCATCCCAACATAGGCGAGTTCAAGAAAACCAATGATACCAGGTCCGCTATCCCCGGGTCCCCGTGAGGGGGCGGAGGTGACGATATAGACCAGCCCCTCTTCATTGACAACAGCATTACTCCCGATTCGTCCTGCACCAGACGGAAGAATGCACGAATACCCGTCATCAGGGTAGAGTGCCAGGATCACGCCATAGGAGTTTGAGGGAACCTGATAGTAATCTAAATTGACACCGGCGATCAGACCCGTATTCTCTTCATAGACCGCAAAGGCGGTGCAGTGTTCCTGGACCGCAGGCCCTTCGCGGTTTCCATAATAGTGCATTATAATCGGATCAAGTGGCGAGAATGGGATTCCCTGGTCATTCATGGCATCAGAGATCCCATCGAAGAACCGGATGAAATCAAAATCGGTCAGTTCCGTTCTGATATACTCCTGTGATACCAGAGATGCGTTTACGATATTTGCATACGAGTCTCTGGTGAGTGCAGATGCAAGAGAGGAGTCCCGTACAATTGCGATATAGTCTGGCACCTGAAGACCGTACTGGTACCCCATCTCATATGGGCTTCCAGAAAGGATGACCACCGGCATCACCCCGGGTGGGGGAAGGTATGCCGGAGATACCGGTGCTGTGGACGTTGGCGTGTATGCTGCTGTGGGGGCAACAGAGATGAGGAGAACCAGTATAATGAAAATGAAGGAGAGGGGTAGGGAGTGGCGCATGAGTAATTCTGAGAATGTTTTTGTTGAATAACCTTTGCTTCAGCCAGCCACCACCTCCCGAGGGTTCATTCCGATAGATGGGAGAGATTACAGCACGGTCGACAACAAAGAGTATAAAATTATAGTATCGCCATGGCGAGACATTGGATTCCACCGGGATAGGAGATTTGCTCAGGGATGGGTAGTAATGGATTTCTCAGGCATAGTCCGGATGTAGCTGCAATCGTCTATGCTGAGGGTATCTTACATTGTGGAGGTCTGGAGCCTCTTATTACGTTATTCTGGCTTTTCAGAAGAAGGCTGCTACCCTGAAGGTGATGGTGATCAGGAGGGCGGCCGGGATCACATACCTGCAGAGGATAGGCACTGCCCGGATGAGGGGAGAGCTTTCTGAAAGGTCACCCCATAGAGTCTTCTGGTCAAAGAGCCAGGCAAAAGCGATTGAGAGGAGAAGAGCAGAGGCTGAAAGGCCTATCGTCCCGAAGACCTCGTCCATTGCGTCAAGGATGGGCATATCGGCGATTCTGAGGGATAATACACTGTAGCTTGCAGCAGCAGGCATGCCTGTGATGATGAGAATTAAAGTGACAAGAGCAGCCATTGATCGTCTGGATCTCCCAAAGACTCCTGCCAGGGCGGCTGTTGGAACCTCGATGAATGATATGGCAGAGCTTGTTGCGGCAAAGAAGACGAGGAGGAAGAAGAAGACGGCAAAGACAGCACCAAACGGCATCAGTTCGAAGGCATAGGGTAGGGTGGTGAAGACGAGCTCAGGCCCGGCTGCTGGTTCGAGGCCATAGGTGAAGACGATCGAGAAGATAATGATCCCGGCTAACAGGGAGACACAGATATCTGCGATGGTGACGGTTGCCGCAGATGCCGGGATCTTCTCGGCGGATCCCAGATATGCACCATAGGTGAGGAGTGTCCCGTACCCGACCGATAGCGAGAAGAATGCCTGGCCAAGGGCTGCCCCCCAGATGAGAGGGTCTGTTAAGACTGAAAAATCAGGAGTGAAGAGGTACACAAGGCCGGATGCAGCACCGGGGAGCCTGATTGTGAAGAGAAGCATGATGAGGAGAAGGATGAAGATCAGCGGGACGAGGATAGTCGTCGTCCGCTCGATCCCCTTTGTGACGCCGGATGAGACGATCACCCCGCAGAGAATAGCTGCAAGAATGAAGAAGAGGATTGGAAGGTACGATCCAGTAAAGTCTGAGAAGGGCTCAAGGGTTCCGGTGAGGGAGAAGGCAAGGTACCCAAATGTCCATCCCGTGATGACAAGATAATATGAGATGACCCCGATCACCACGAATAAGACGATCCAGCCCGCCCACCTGAGGGAGGCTTTCTCGAAGGCGGCGATGACGGCACTCCGTGTATGCTTGCCGGCCTGCATCTCAAGGATCATCAGCGGCAGGCCGACGAGGAGGACGGCGGTAAGATATGGTATCAGGTAGGCGCCGCCGCCGTTCTGCCCGACGATGGTTGAGAAGCGCCAGATATTCCCGATGCCGACGGCTGATCCTATTGCTGCAAGGATGAAACCGATGCGGGAAGACCATTCTTCCATAGCGGGCTGATTGGCGTGATGACAGATAAAGGGTTCTGGAGCGACACGGGTAAAAAGAGAGACCTAATGCCTGTGAAAAAGAGAGAGATGGAATTTTAATGCAGCGTTCTGGCAGCGTAGTCCCGTGCACCGGCGGCAAAGGAGATGATCGGGGGCTTTTCAACCGGATCGATAATACAATCGATGACAGTTGGTTTTCCCGAGGCGATGGCCTCCGGCAGAACACGGGCGAGCTCTCCGGGTTCCCGGACAGTGATCCCGACTGCTCCGAGCGATTCTGCAAGTTTTGCACAATCCATAGGCTTAAATCGTGTCAGTATCGTCTCCTCACCAAGGGAGAGGGACTGGAATGCATGGATCAGGCCGAGCATGCTGTTATTCATTACAACCCAGACGACCGGAATATCGTAATTGACTGCGGTTGCCACCTCCATCCCGTTCATGCCGAAGCATCCGTCCCCGACGATGGCAACAACCGGCCTGTCAGGGGCAGCCAGTTTGCCGCCGATTGCAGCGGCTGTTCCAAACCCCATGGTTAAGAGGCCAAACGGTGCGATGAACTGCCCCGGTCTGTTCATCTTCAGGTAGTGGAGTGCCCAGATGAGGTGGCTCCCGACATCGCTGAAGAGGATGGCATCATCGGGGAGCCCGTCCTGGAGATCCTGTATCAGGCGCTGGGGTTTGATCGGCACCTGGCTGCTCTGCATCTTCTCCGGTTCAATAACCATCCCTTTCTGTTTCTTCTCTTCCATGAAGGCAAGAGATCTCTTTGTGATTGCAGCCTCCTGCTCGTCGAGATACCGAAGCGCCCTGAAGGAGATCTCGGAGATGACGGTCTTTGCATCACCGATGAGCGGTATATCCGCAGGATAGTTGATGTTGATGATCGTGGGATCGATATTGACGTTGATCAGGGATCGGGACGGGAGGATCTCAGGATCCCAGGAGAAGGTGGCGGTCTGGTTCAGGCTTGACCCGACGACCAGAAGGACGTCGACTGTTTTTGACTTGATATAGGATTCTGCAAGAGGAGATCCTCCAAGACCAAGCACGCCAAGTGCGAGCGGGTGATCTTCGGGGAATGCACCTTTGGCTTTGGGTGTCGTTGCAACCGGGATCTGATACATCTCCGCAAGTTCGATGATCTCCTGGCATGCCCCCGAGGCAACCGCCCCAGTCCCGACAAGGATGGCGGGGTGTTCTGCCCCGCAGAGTTCGCGTGCTGCCTCGATCACCTGTTTTCTGTCAAAATATTCTGCCGCTGGAAGTTCAAACGGCTTTTCGGGGGTCGCAACCTCGATTGTCTCCATCAGGATGTCTTTTGGCAGGCTCAGGTGTACCGGCCCTTTTCTGCCGGTCATTGCATGGATGCAGGAAGATTTGAGATCATATTCAGCCGCATACGGGGAGGTGATCATCAGGCTGCTTTTACAGATCGTCTCGAAGATCTTCACCGAATCGATCCCAATGCCCGTTGAATCCTGGAGGGTTCCTTTTCTGTTGGTAAATGTCGGGATCTGGCCGGAGAAGACGATCAGCGGGATACCGTCAAGGCTTGCACCGGCGACACCTGAGATGAGGTTGGTCACGCCGGGCCCTGATGTGGCGAAACATACACCCGGCACCCCTTTGATCCGGGCATAGCCGTCAGCCATAAAAGCCGCCCCTTCCTCGTGTTTCGTCAGGACGGGGGTGATTGACCCCTTCTTCACGCAGGTTGTGAGGAACGGTTCAAGGACGAGGCCCGGAACGCCAAAGATGTGATCGATACCCTGCTGCTCCAGATAGTCGAAGATCAGTTCTGCAACAGTGCATTTCATCTGTCATTCCCCCTCCACCCTGTTTAAGCCGCCTGATTTGAGGGAGATTTCAAGTGCCGGAACCGCTTCTGTGCGTGAAGGGTACATGGTAAAGATCCGGGAGAATCCGGATATATCGAAGACTTCCATGACGTAATCGGATACCGAACAGAGCACCATCTCGCCATCCAGGCGCTTCACATCTTTATATGTCTTGAGAAGGATACGGAGGCCAAGGCTTGATATGAATGTAGTATTGGAAAAATCGCAAATAATCCCTTTATTCACTCCAATCAGCCGCTGAAGTTGTTTTTCAAGATCCACAGACGTTACTGAGTCGACCCGAACAGGTAGCTCGATGACGACGATCGATCCAATCGTATGTTCCATATACGGGGGCATAATATCTCCTGTGAATGAACAACGGGGATATATTCATTATCAAATATAAGTCTTCGCCTGCTAAAAAGAGAGGAGATGCGCAGGATCCGCCCATACATCCTCATTGCATTCAGCATAACAGGGTTCAATCATCCTGCATAACCAGGAGAGAGGGTCCGATGATTCTCCAATCGATCCAACCACTTCTTCCCGTATCGTACTCTTCAATGACCAGAAGTGACGATTTGAACAGGCATCTGCGTTGCTCACCAATCCTGCCATAGCTTTTTCGTCCACTGCTCACAAACTCATCCCATGACAGTTGCCGATGATGCAGAACAGTTCCTGAATGCCGATAGATATGCGCAGGAGAACGGGATCGAACTCATCGAGGCAGGGGCCGGGCATGCCCGTGTTGCCATGCAGGTACAACCAAAGCACTTGAACAGCCATGGAACCGTCCACGGAGGGGCTCTCTTTACACTTGCTGATTGTGCATTTGCCATCGCCTCGAATTCACACGGCATACCGGCAGCGGCGATCAACGCTTCCATCTCATACCTCACCGCCGCACGGGAGGGGAGACTGATAGCGGTTGCAGAAGAATTTGCGAAAAATAAAAGGCTCGCCTCCTACACAGTCATCATTACCGATGAGCATGAGAACAGAATTGCAATCTTCCAGGGAATGGTCTTTCGGAAACAGCCGCGGGATGATGGAGAAAAGGACAGGAGGAGACCCTAATCATAGGCCTTCCTCGTCTCCTCGTCTGAGAGTGTTGGAGCGATAAGCTCCTGCCAGAGCTTGGAATCCCAGGTCTTTAGCGACGTGTGGGTCGTGAGATAATTCTCCGGTATCGGGTGCGTACCGACAACCACATCCATGCCATACTTCTCCCTGATGAATTCGGTGAAGTATCTGATCCGGGGGCATGGAGGATATCCGACGATCATGCCTGTTGCGAGATGGATGACAGAAACACCATTCTTCTTCATCTCCAGCGGGGCATACTCGACATTGCCACCCGGGCAGCCCCCGCAGCTTGCATAGCCTGCGATCTCCACGTCCTGATTTTTATACACAGAAAATGCCCCCTCACGGTTACGCAGGGATCTCAGACATTTGCCCCCGGCACAACTCCGGTAACGATCGCAAATGATAATTCCGATCTTGATCGGTTCAGTCATAGTAATCTAACGATTCGCCCGCATCATTCAATAGACTGACGGTGCAACAGGACTCAGCCAGGCATATCGTTTCTCATCATAGAAACTCGCAGTTCGAAGAGATTTAATGAACTCTATGCCTATCGCAATCACTGCATTTAAATACAAACATAGTAGTTACACAACCACTAATGACCGTTGATGTCCTCCTGATCAATCCCCCTGATCAGAAATCCAAGTACAAGAAGTATTTGAATATCAGAATTCCGCCTCTTGGAATTCTCTATATTGCCGCAGTTCTGGAGCAGAACGGGATATCAGTCGAGGTGATGGACTGTGCAGCAGATGACAGCGATTACCGTGATATTGAAGAGAAGGTAAGAGAGATAGATCCGTTTCTCATCGGGATTACAGCAACCACGCCACTCATTGCCGAGGCACTCCAGTCAGCAGAGGCGGTCAGACGTGTATCACAACATTCAATCGTTCTTGGTGGGCCTCATGCCACTTTTATGCACAATGACATTCTCCGGGAGAACAGTTCGATTGATCTGATAATTAAAGGAGAAGGTGAATACACATTTCTCGATTTATATCAGGCTCTAAAAAACGGAACTGACCTGAATATTGTACAGGGACTCGTCTTCCGATCAGGTGGGGAGATTATCGAAAATGGGGACAGACCCCGTATCCAGGATCTGAATGCATTGCCCTATCCCGCCCGCCATCTCCTTCCCAAAGAGAACTACCGGATCTTCGATGTCAATATGCCGATTGCAACCATGATCTGTAGCAGGGGTTGTCCAATGCAATGCTCGTTCTGCGCATCATCCGCACTTCACGGTAAAAGAATACGCAAACGCTCTCCTCAAAATGTCGTGAATGAAATCCGCCATATTCAGGAGACACTTGGGATCTCGATGATCGCATTCATGGACGACACCTTCACTCTGATACCGGGTTGGGTGGAAGAGTTCTGCAACCTGCTAATTGAGCAGGATCTTGATATCGAGTGGGGTTGTACTGCCCGTGTTGACCGGATCGATTCTGATCTTATCAGGCTGATGAAGAAGGCTGGATGCGAGACCCTCTTCATCGGGGTGGAGTCGGGGGAACAGGAAATTCTGGACATTATCCGGAAAGGAACCAGGATTGAACAGATCATGACCGTATTTGAGACTGCATATGATATAGGGATGAGAACGATAGCGTCAATTGCAATCGGGCTGCCTGGAGAAACGAAAGAGACAGCGAAGAAGAGCGTTTCACTGGTGAAGAGCATACGGGCAAGCTATGCCCTTTTCTCAGTCGCAACGCCCTATCCCGGAACGGAATACTATAGAAACGTACAGGAATCCGGCGGGTTTGGGGAGGACTGGTCGAGGTTCGATCTCTTCTCACCAATTGTGGAGACGATGAGCCTTACGCTTGATGAGATCCGGATCATCCAGAGGAGGGCGTACCGTGAATTTTACCTCAGGCCGATCTATATCCTCCGAACACTGGCAAAAGAAGGGCGTCCGTTCTTCCATACGATGAAAGTATTAATCTCCCCGTGATCCGGAAGAAGGAATGCCACAGAAAGGAAAAGATGCAGGGTGATGGGGCAAAAAGGGGACTGTAACTGAGGAAACACTTTATCATTCCAGTAGGAAAAGTACCGGTCATGGAGATGCAGACGGATATCCTCACCGCCTTCCCCGGACTCTTCATTGCGGAAGGTGATATCGGACCTCTCACCATTGAGGTGGATAGCTCGCGGATCAAAGCCCGTGCAGATGAGATCATCAGATGGATACAAGACCGGTATACGCTGGATGGTATCAGGGACGAGCCGCTCTTCAGGGCATACCGCGACTTCTTCTGGAGTGTCGGCGTTGACCCGACAAAGACCCGTCCCGCATCTGAAGCCCTCGTGCGGAGGGTGCTTGCAGGAAAGCCGCTCCCCACCATCAATTGCGCAGTTGATGCCTATAACCTGGCATCAATCCGATCAGGGATCCCCCTTGCTGCATTCGATGCCGATCGCTTAAACGGTGATCTGACCATGCGGTTTGCCGTGGATGGAGAGGAATTTCCTGGAATCGGTATGAAGAATCCGGTCATCTTAAAGAGCAACCAGGTTATTCTGGCTGATGCAGAAGATATCGTCGCCATATACCCCTATCGCGACTCGGATGCAACAAAGATCACTCTACACACTGAGACGATTCATCTCGTCGCCTGCGGGGTGCCGAAGGTGGAGCCCGGGCAGGTGAGAGAGGCATATGATCTGGCTGAGGGGTTTCTGGAGGAGTATGCAGGATAACGAGGTTATTTCTAGAACAGAGAGCACATATCCCGATGATAAGGTTTATGCCAGAAAATAAAGGAGGTATCTGCTACTGCCCGCCAGATATTGTAGCACTGCGGGCTGATGGATACTATCCCGTTGATATGCACCTGCATACAACCCATTCTGATGGCAGGACAAAGATACCTGATCTGATCCGGTATGCGGAGAGAGAGAAGATTGGTGTTGCAATCACCGATCATAATGAGATAAGCGGATCAATCGAGGCAATCGCAAAGAATCCTGCCATCCTTATTATTCCGGGGATTGAACTTGAGACACGTGAAGGACCCCATCTCCTCTTTTACTTCTATACTACAGGCGATATGGAAGATTTCTTCCATGATTTCACCATTGAACGGAACCGGCAGACACCCGGCCTTCTTCGGAATCTGCCGGTCAGGGAATGTCTGGATGTGGCTTCAGACTATGACTGTCTCAGGATCGCTGCCCATCCATATGGATACTATGGCATCAACAGAGGGATCCTCAAATGTGTCGGGAAAGAGATGCTCCCCGGCGTTCTGGATCATATTGACGGAATCGAGGTAATATGTGGGGGGATGATGTATGGCCTCAATGAGAGGGCAATTAAGTATGCAAAAAGCCATGATATCCCCTATACCGGTGGATCAGATGCCCATATCCTCTCCGATGTGGGGAATGTAGTCTCTGCTGTTGCAGCAGAGACCGTCGAGGAGTTTCTGGATGGGATCATCCGGAGAGAAAACCACGTCATCGGTTCATCAGGGGGATATATCGCAAGATGTGCAACTGCAGGAGTCATAGCATGGAGTTTTGTACCATATACCTTTGAACAGGCAGGTATTCATTACAGGTACCAGAAACACAGGACAACGAATCTGATATCATCCTACTGCACGAAAATTTCATCCAACCATTCCAGACAAAAAGAAGGGGAGGATGATTCAGAGGAGCGGAGAGAAGAGGCGTGATACCGACTTTTTTATCTTGATCTTCAGAGGAAGGGCTGCAAACCGATCGGGAGTCAGCTCGGTACAGACATGGAGATCCAGAAGATACTTCTCTTTGAGTTCCTTTGCAATCTGATGATCGTACATGATGGCATTCGTCTCAAAGTTGAGCCGGAAGCTTCGTACATCCCAGTTTGCACTCCCAACAGATGCAGCAGCTTCGTCAACGACAATCGTTTTGGCATGGATAAACCCGTTGTCATAGGTATATGCCCGGACACCTGCATCAAGGAGTTGTTCGATATATGAGTATCCTGCCCAATAGACAAAGAAATGGTCGGGTTTTGAGGGCATCATGATCCGGACATCAATTCCGGAGAGGGCAGCCATCCGAAGAGCGTCCATGATACTCTCATCGGGGATGAAGTACGGTGTCTGGATATACACTGACTCGGTTGCAAGACTTATCAGCTTGAGGTATGACTCTTTGATCGGGTTCCAGTAGGTATCAGGCCCACCTGATACCACCTGCATCGGAAGTGGTACCTCAGCCGACCCATTAAACTCGGGGAAGTAACGGGAGGAGAATTCGATCGTATCTTCTTTTGAGGCATAGTTCCAGTCCAGGATAAACCGAATCTGCATCGAAAAGACCGCATGGCCCTCTACCATCACAGCGGTATCGCGCCATGGCGCCCACTCCGGGACACGGCCCAGGTAATCATCACCGATGTTAAAGCCACCGATGAACCCGGTTTTTCCATCAATAACTGCGATCTTGCGGTGGTTTCGGTAGTTAATCCTCGGATGCCGTATATGCAGGAGGGAGGGGAAGAAGAAAGCGAGCTTTCCTCCCGCCTCAAGATAGGATGCATAGAAGGATCTCTTCGGGCCTGCCGCACCAAGCCCATCACCAAGGAATCTGACCGTAACACCCGCCTTCGCCCGCTCGGTTAATGCTGCAAAGACTTCTCTCCCGATCTCATCATCTTTTAAGATATAATATTCAAGATGGATGTGATCCTCTGCTTTCCGGATGGCCTCAAGCAGAGCGTTAAACTTGGAATTTCCGTCAATAAAGACCCTGACTTCATTATCTGTCGTCACAAGTGCCCTGTTGCTCTCCATCAGCATCAGCATCATCCGCTTGTATGCATCAGAAACAGTGTCTGGTTGTGGGATCTGATGATTGAAGAGCTCCTTCTTTTGCGATTCGATCAGATCGGTCATCTTTTCATCATACTCTTTCTTCACCCGGAACATCCGATCCCGGTGAAAACTCTGTCCAATAAAGAGGTAGAGGATAAAGCCGACTACCGGGAGAAAGAAGAGTGCCATGAGCCATGCAATCGTTGCCGTCGGGTTCTTCCGCTCGATAAAGACGACGGTCAATGCAAAAATAATGTTTGCAATGATGATGAACGGGTAGATGAAGTCTATAAGAAACTGAAGCACTTCGAAGATCATGAGCAGTACCTGTCTCCAGAGGTAAGATGATCCTTATCATATAGAATCCTGACGATAGCACGTGTCAGCGTATACAGAGGAGACCGGGCATTCACAAAAGATAAATCCTGAGTCAAATTGATAAGAGAGGATATTTTTTACAATTATGACGTTTTCAAGAGCTTTAATTAATTTACCTGAACTTTCGGAGACGCTCATCGATAACGTTTTTCCCTATTGATCCATAACTGAATACAATAATCATACGGATATAATGCATGAACATGAGGATATACTATGGATAGACGATCGATTTTCACACTCACCCTGCTTTTATTTGCCATAACCCTTCTGGCAACAGCCGGATGTATAGCCGCAAGCGACACCACTCACCTTTCAGAACAGGAAGCCCGGCAGTTCCCGGTAGTATCATTCGATGAAACCCCTATTCATTATGCAGATGTAAACGGCGTTACTCTTGCCTATCGGGAATTTGGGTCAGGGGAACCTCTCCTGTTGATCGAAGGATTTGGCGCTACCATTGAGGGCTGGAACGAGACCTTCATCGGTATCCTTGCATCGAAGTACCATGTGTAAACCTATGATCACCGGGGAATGGGGCAGAGCAGTGCATACACAACAACCCCGTCAATCTACCAGTTTTCAGACGATGCTGCTGCACTGATGACTGTGCTGGGCTATGACAGCATGCATGTCTATGGTGTCTCCATGGGATCTACCACCGCCCAGCAGCTTACAATCGATCATCCTGAGAAGGTCAGGAAACTCATACTGGATTCATCCACATACAGCATCAGGATCCCTGAGACAAAGACACTTCTCGGTCTCATTGAATCAAGAGCTCTTGATCCCACAGTCCCTGAAGGAAAGCGGCAGGAGGCAGAGGCAAACCTTGCATGGAATGGATCGTTTGACGGTCTCTCTGGTATCAAGAAGGATGTGATGCTCATCGTAGGTACAGATGATATTCTGACTCCCGATGCGGTCTCAGTCAGGATTGCAGGCGAGATCGATGGATCATGGCTTCTCCGGTTCAAGGACGTTCCCCATGCCGGCTATCATTATGCACCTGTTGAGTATGGAGAGAGTGTGCTCTTCTTCCTGGGAATGGATGAATCCCCCGGAATGTAATCTTTTTTTTAGTCGTCAGCAGTCAACTACCTGCTCCTGAAAGAGCGGTATCCCTCTTCTAAAATTTATTAGAGCATTAGTGATTTTTTCTGGCAATTCCGGATACTATCAACCAAAATGATATAAAACCAAAACCAAATGAATTTATGGAGTTTGTGTAAGATGAAGATACATATCATCACTGTTGGTATTCTGGCCCTGGTACTGCTTGCTGCGGGATGCACAACCGGACCTGAGGATTCCGCACCTGTTTCAACAACATCTCCGCCACAGACGGCAGCCATATTGGCAGAGAAACCAGAAACCACCACAACAGAAGAGAAGACTGGACAGCCTGAAGAGAATGGTGAACCATTACGATTTACATGGACAGTTGATTCCGGAGTACGCCTCAATGATGCAAGTATTCCCTACCTGTACCGGCTGGAAGACGGGAGAGTGCGGATGTACTACAATGGTGCTGCGGGTATACTCTCAGCCATTTCAGATGACGGGATGATCTTTGAGAGAGAAGCCGGAGTTCGGCTATCTCCTGGGATCGGGGGGAGTCCGGAGATGACTGTTGGAGATCCCACAATCGTGAAACAAAAAGACGGGACGCTACGGATGTATTACAAGGGTGCAACTGGCAGCGGAGGGCCCGGCCAGGCGGTTCATAGCATCTTTTCTGCCATATCAAACGACGGGCTGTACTTTGAGAGGGAGGGGATCAGGATTGATTCGCAGAATACTCCTGATCGTGGCTGGGCATCAGTCCCTGAGGCAGTTCTCCTTCCGGATGGCAGGGTAAGGATCTATTATGTCTCTGATGGGGAGGATGTCAGGCACGGCATTGTATCTGCCATCTCCGATGACGGACATTTATTTACTCGTGAAGGGCCGGTTCTCGCAGGTTTCGTTGACCCGGCGATAACGATCCTCCCCGACGGCACCTACCTCTTGATCGCTTCGGCATTCCCCTTCTATCAGGGAGGCAGGCTCAACGATGCAAGTCCGGGGATCTACAGCTTCACCTCGAAGGACGGAATCACCTTTACTGATCGCTCGGTAATCCTTTCGGGAGAGGGCAATATTGACCCGACGATCATCAGCCTCGGTAACGGAAACTACAGGATCTTTTACTGGAACATCAATGACAGGCCATCAGTTATCAGGAGCAGCAGCGGCACCCTGATCTGATTTCACTTTCGCACCCCGCTCCTTTTGTTTATATACCCTCAAGTCAGAGTAGTATATGCCGGAGCATCACGGGAGTTCCGCTTCATTGATCCCGTGCTCTGGTCAGGGTTTCCCGCTGAACCCAAAACAAAAATCGACCCCTCTTTCTTTTCTTTTTACAGTATTTCAGTTACGCACTTCAGTATTGGTGTCCCGGGCATTGCATCCGGCATATTGTATCCGTCATCCGGGATACTGTATCAGGAATCATACATGACTGATATCATGAGAACGAAGAAGAAAGAGACGCGAGCGTCTTGTGTGTAGTAATCTGAGAAGAGTTGTTATTTCCATAATAGGGGGGTGGTATTGGCAGCGTTGAATAGTTCCCGAGGACTCTCGTACCTCAGTACAATATTCGACGCAGGTGGGCTTAACTGCCGGGTTCGGAATGAGTCCGGGTGTATCCCCACCGCTATGGCCGCCATAACCACAAGCCAAGGCCCAGATTTGAACTGGGGTGTAGCTGATCTGCAGTCAGCCGCGTGGCCGCTCCGCCACCTTGGCGCTGTGTAATCTGTGGAGTATTAGTATGTACTCTGCAGATAGTTAAGGTATTGCATCTGGATTTCGTCTGGGTTCAACATTAGCTTAGTGAAAGTTCCTGGATTTGGGCGTTAGTACCCGCCGGACTGAACACGTCGTTGCCTTCGTGCGTACATCCCGGGCCTATTAACCGGGTCTTTTACCCGTGCCCTATAACGGAGTCTCTTTTCAGGCTGAGTTTCAAGCTTAGATGCTTTCAGCTTTTATCTCTTGCCGCGTAGCTGCTCGGCGCTGCCCTGTCGGACAACCGATACACCAGAGGCGACGAAAGAAAGTTCCTCTCGTACTATTTCTTTCTTGCCCTCAGACTCCGAACACTCCTGATAGATAGTAACCGACCTGTCTCACGACGGTCTAAACCCAGCTCACGATCCCCTTTAATAGGCGAACAACCTCACCCTTGGCTGCTGCTGCACAGCCAGGATGGAAAGAACCGACATCGAGGTAGCAAGCCGCCGGGTCGATATGTGCTCTTGCCGGCGACGACTCTATTATCCCCGGGGTAGCTTTTCTGTAGTCAATAGCCCTCATCAACAGGGCGTATTGGTTCGTTAGACCCGAGTTTCCTCTCGCCATGACTTGCTTTGCGTCATAGCGTCAGGCCAACGTATGCTCTTGACACTCTTCTGTGAGTTTCTGACTCACATGAGTTGACCTTAGGGCACCCTTGATATTTTTTCGAGGGTGTGGCGCCCCACCCAAACTGCCCACCTACCGATGTCCTCTTCATTGAAGAAGAGTGAGTAGTACAGCAGAGCAAGGATGGTGTCTCATTGTTGACTCCCCGTTCCCCGGAAGGAACGGATTAACATCTCCCATCTACTCTGCGCATGCAATACCGTACTACAACGACAGGCTGCAGTAAAGCTCCACGGGGTCTTCACTTCCCATCAGGAGTCCCTAGCCTCTGCACTAGGATAAAAGGTTCAACGGACTTGTGGTAGGGACAGTAGAACTCTCATTGTTCCATTCATGCAAGTCGCCAATTAAGCGACAAGGTACTACGCTACCTTAAGAGGGTCATAGTTACCCCCGCCGTTTACGGGTCCTTCGTCCGATTGAACTCGGTGTTCAGATACCCGCACTGGGCAGGATTCACAGACTATACTAGTCCTTACGGAGTTGCAGTCTGCTGTGTTGTTATTAGACAGTTGGAGTTCCCTGGTCACTGCGACCTGCCTGATCACCAGGCAGGCACCCCTTCTCCCGAAGTTACGGGGCCATTTTGCCGAGTTCCCTTACCACAATTAGCTCCGATACGCCTTGGTCTTTTCAACCAGGGGCACCTGTGTCGGTTCTCAGTACGGACATACACTCCCTTTTTCACGGGCTCCAGGAGTCGACCATGTTACCTCATCACGTCTTCTGCGGTTTCTCACCATGACGGTACTCCACCGCTTTGAACGCTTGAACGAAACGACAATTTCGCATGGTATATCCCGAAGCGTCAGGGTCTTGCGACTACGAATGTATGGTACAGGAATATTAACCTGTTTCCCTGTTGACATGCTCGAGTTACGGCACATCTTAGGACCGACTAACCCTCGGCTGACGAACATTGCCGAGGAAACCTAGCCCTTTCGGCGGAACGGATTCTCACCGTTCTATGCTTCTACTACTGCCAGAATTCTCATTTCTGCACGGTCCACAGGACCTTACGCCCCTGCTTCTGTCCATGCAGAACGCCCCTCTACGCGATCACCGGGTTAACCGGTGCGCCGTGGTCTCTGCAGTAGGCTTTAGCCCCGTCCATTTTCTGCGCCCCAAACCTTGACTGGTAAGCTGTTACGCACTTTTTAAAGGGTAGCTGCTTCTAAGCTCACCTTCCAGTTGTCTTCGGCCTGGGACCTCATTCAGTGTTGACACTTAGCCTACATTGGGGGGCATCAACCACGGTCTGGGTTGTCTCCCTTACGGACTACAAGCTTACCCCGTAGTCCGGACTACCCGTCATCTCAGACGTTGGGGAGTTTGGAGTTTGACAGAAGAGCGAGGGATTTCTCCCCCGGGATCCTCAATCAGTGCTCTACCTCACCAACCATCTCCGACGAGGTCATGCTGCGGCATGTTTCGAGGGGAACCAGCTGATTCCCGGTTCGATGAATCTTTCACTCCTATACGCAGGTCACGCGAATGATTTGCATATCAAAACCGCCTGCGGTCCTCCACGCACCTTTCGGCACGCTTCAACCTGCCCACGCATAGATCACCGGGTTTCGGGTCTTACCCTATAGACTCCACGCACGTTGAATACGTCGTTCCATGCATAAATGCTACGAACTTGTTGCTTTCGCTTCGGCTCCCCTTCCGGGTTAACCTCGCCTATAGAATAAACTCTCTGGCCCGTTCTTCAAAACGTACGTTATGACATCGGCAACTGTCGCCCATACTACCGCCTCGCGACGGGTTCTTTCGCGCAGAAGTTCCTTTCATGCCATAACACACTGTCACCGGTTAGTTTCAGGCGCTTTTCACATCCTTTTTAGGGATACTTTTCAGCTTTCGCTCACGCTACTAGTTCGCTATCGGTTTCGAGAAGTATTTAGTTTTGGAGGTTGATGACCCCCGGATTCATGCGAGAATTCCGACCCGCACTACTCAAGACACTCCCAGGAACAGATATCGGTATACGTACGGGTCTTTCACCCTCTCAGGAGCACCATTCCAGGTGACTTCCGTTTGAGATATCTGCACCAGACGGGAGGCTTACAACACCACATCTCCCCAAAGGGATTCGGTTTGAACTGTGTCGATTTCGATCGCCTCTACTCACGACATCTCGGTTGATTTCTTTTCCTGCCCCTACTAAGATGTTTCAATTCGGGGCGTTCCCCATCCTCAACGGATTGATACCGAAGTATCGGGATGTCCTATTCGGGGATCTCCGGATCACAGGCTCCCTGCACCTTCCCGGAGCATATCGCTGCTTGGCACGCCCTTCATCAGCTCTCGAACCGAGCCATCCACTAACCGGCATATAGACCAGGTTCAGATACTAAGTTTTTTGTTGAACCCATTTAACGTCCAGATGCAATACCTATACACAGCATCGTCAGGTTTTTTTGCGAAAACCTTCAGCCCTTCCCCGGTGACTCGCATCTCCGGGTGCATTGGAACCCTCACGTCTCTGGTAAACAGATGTGAGGGTAGTGGACCCAAGGGGATTTGAACCCCTGGCCTCGGCGTTGCAAACGCCGCGCTCTTCCAACTGAGCTATGAGCCCTAATTCCTGTTGGTATTGGCAATTATACGGTTCATTGAACGACCGCTGATATTTCGAAAAGTGATCATTAGGAGGTGATCCAGCCGCAGATTCCCCTACGGCTACCTTGTTACGACTTAACCCCCCTTGCGGAACCTAGATTCGACAGCAGCATAAACTGCCGCCTCATCCAGACCCCACTCGGGTGGTTTGACGGGCGGTGTGTGCAAGGAGCAGGGACATATTCACCGCGCCATCGTGAGACGCGATTACTACGGATTCCAGCTTCATGCGGGCGAGTTGCAGCCCGCAATCCGAACTACGGGTGGGGTTAGGAGATTACCTTCACCTTTCGGTGTCGAAACCCATTGTCCCATCCATTGTAGCCCGCGTGTAGCCCGGATAATTCGGGGCATGCTGACCTACCGTTGCCCATTCCTTCCTCCCCTTTAGCAGAGGCGGTCCCAACAGTGTCCCCATCAATCCGGAGATCATGCTGGCAACTGTTGGCGTGGGTCTCGCTCGTTGCCTGACTTAACAGGATGCTTCACAGTACGAACTGACGACGGCCATGCACCTCCTCTCAGCTAGTCAAGCAGAGTCTTCAGCCCGGCTATCATTCCGCTGTCGTATCCGGTGAGTTGTCCGGCGTTGAATCCAATTAAACCGCAGGCTCCACCCGTTGTGGTGCTCCCCCGCCAATTCCTTTAAGTTTCAGCCTTGCGACCGTACTTCCCAGGCGGTGCGTTTCACGGTTTCCCTTCGGCACCTCAGCGACTCGTGGTCACTGACACACCTAACGCACATCGTTTACGGCTGGGACTACCCGGGTATCTAATCCGGTTTGCTCCCCCAGCTTTCGTCCCTCACTGTCGAAGCCGTTCTGGTAAGATGCCTTCGCCATCGGTCGTCCCTCGGGGATTACAAGATTTCACTCCTACCCCCGAAGTACGTCTTACCTCTCCCGGTTCCAAGATCGTCAGTTTCCCTGAGACGCCTTTTGGTTGAGCCAAAAGATTTCCCCAGAGACTTAACGACCAAGCTACGAACGCTTTAAGCCCAGTAAAAGTGGCTATCACTCGAGCAGCCGGTATTACCGCGGCGGCTGGCACCGGTCTTGCCCCGCCCTTTCTCCTGGTGTGTGTTAGACACCAGAACAGCCTGCATTGACAGGCACTCAGGGTTTCCTTATCACGATTGCTCGCATTGTAAAGTTTTCGCGCCTGCTGCGCCCCGTAGGGCCTGGATTCATGTCTCAGAATCCATCTCCGGGCTCTTGCTCCCACAACCCGTACCGATCAAAGGCTTGTTGGGCCGTTACCCCAACAACAACCTAATCGGACGCAGACTCATCCTCAGGCGGCGGACCTTTCGGAGACAGAGCATTCCAGCACCCGTCTCCTATGAGGCATTAGCCCCAGTTTCCCGGGATTATTCCTCACCTGAGGGCAGATTATCCACGTGTTACTGAGCAGTATGCCGAGGTCTTTCACCTCTCGACTCGCATGGCTTAGTCAAACCCTGATAGCAATAGCCTCTGGCAGGATCAACCAGAATGTAATTTATAAGCACACTTTGTCTTTCGACTGACTGTAACTTTTCGGAATCAGCGGTCATTCAATGAATGTCCGCATTGCCAATACCAACGTCAGAACCAACACCGGCAAATCCGGGTGCGTTGGTCCTCCACTGAAAGAATCTTGGAGTTACCATATTCGCAGTGTTCCTATTTATACACTGCGGATTGCGTTCACAGACACCAGGTTTGACCCCGAATCTGTGTCTCGTTGCAAGCTACAATCATTGTCTCTGAAGAGTTATATAGGTTCTCATTCAGCGGCAACAACCCCTGCAACCATCCTCTCTGGGACCCGGCATCAAAGATACCGGATCCCGGGAACTGCTGCCATATCCAAAGCAGCTGTCCCCACACGGGCATGTCACCACCAGACCGGTTTCCCGGCAAGGTGGCCGGGTAAAGCGAATCGTTGGGAGAATTGTTCCCGGATTCGTTGCACCCCGTTGCCCTGCGACCTAATTAGATACGCAGAAGTCCCATTTATACCCTCCCTTTTGATCACCATAAAACAGGCATTCAGACCGATGCCCGACCCCCGGAATACCACAAACCGGGGAGATAGCTCCCGAACATACCAGTCAGGGAGGGGATCGCGCAGAGAGGATCCAGATGAACAGACCACCATCGCCATCACAAACGCAGCTCCGCGCATCCGGGAACACAATCAAACCATCCCGCTCAAAGGGCGGGAACCGGAACCCGTGCAACCAGGATCTCCCCGTAAAAGTCCTCCTGGATGAGATCGACGCGATCCTCAAGCATCAGAAAGAGCGTGGGAATATAGACATCATACAGGTGGCACCCGATCTCAGATGCAATCAGGGAGAGAGGGACCGGAGTACATCCATCGGGATCGAGGAGAAGGAGCGTCGCATAGATCGTGGATGAAGCCTCCTCAAAAGCCTCCTCATGGGCGATCTCGACGACATCCTCGGCGATCACAAAGAGGTCATCATCATCAGCCAGATGCCGCCGCCTCTGCCGCCTTCGCTCCTCCTTCTCTGCCAGTTTCAACTGGGTGATCAGTTCATAAAGGGTGACAGGCCGTGTCCGGTACTCCTTCCGCTTGATCCGCCGCTGGATTTCCCGTTCAAGCACCTCGATCGGACCGAGATGCGACTCGATCCCCTCCCCATCCTGATTCCCGTCAAAGAAGAGCTCCTCGCCAAAATCTTCTCCCCCTTCCTCTTCGACATCCGGATCAGGCACCCGTTCGATCAGTGCATCGGATTTCATCCTGAGAAGAATGGAGGCATAGAGAAGCGTCCGGCCGGAGATGCGGAGATCGAGCTCGCGCCTCCTCTCAAGCTCACCGAGGAAACGGTCTGTTAAAAGAACAATATCAACATTCCAGGGATCGATCTCCCCGCTTTCTGCCATGCGGACGAGGATCTCGATCGGCTCTTCATTGATCGATTCGTCAGGCATTGCACTTCACACCGGTAACAAGGGTACTCTTGTCCGGCCGTATGGTCACCCCGATGATACGGTCTGCACCCTGAATCATCGGTTTACGAAGAGAGATGGCGATAAACTGCGAGGTCTCGGAGAGACTTCTGATCATCTGTGAGATCCCCTCAACATTGGATCCGTCAAGATGCATATCCACCTCATCGAGGCCATAGAAGGGGGCAGGCATATGCCGTTGGATCGAGAAGATCAGGGCAAGTGTCACAAGAGACTTCTCCCCACCACTCATCATATTCAATCTCCGGACATCCTTATCCTGTGGATGCACCTCAAACGTCAAACCACCGGCAAAGGGATCCTCCTCATTTTCCAGGATGAGCCGACCCCAGCCCCTCGCAAGGCGCCCATATATCTCCTTGAAGTTCGAGTCGATCGCCTCAAATGTCGAGAGGAATGCCTCGCGTTTCATCCGCTCAAACCCTTCGATCCGCTCAATAAGATCGGAACGTTCACGGGAGAGGATATCTTTCCTCTCAGTCCGCTCCCCCACCCGTGCCACGACTCGATCATACTCCTCAATCGCAAGCATATTGACCGCCCCGATCTTTCTGATCTGCCGCTCGGTGATCGCAATTCCCTCCTCGATCTCCTCAGGAGAAAGCTCGCATTCGATCTCTTCTGTCTCCGGGGCGAGCGCGGCGATCTCAGCGGCGATAGACTGCGCCCGCTCCTTCAGGGCTTCTGCCTGGATCGTATGCCGTTCTTTCTCATTGGAATGGCGGATAAGCTGTCGCTCGATATCGGCAACCTGTTCATCAAGTGCACTCCTCTTCTGGCGGAGCGCCTCTATCTCATCCGAGAATGTCCGCTGCTCCTCCTCAAGCTGAAGGATCCGTTCGCGGGAGACCTTTATCTCCTCTTCATAAGATTTGTTTTCTGTTTCAAGCCGGATATTTGAACCAACTAACTCCTCCTTCTCTTTTGTCATCTCTTCGATGCGTTTTGAGAAGTACTGGCGTTCGCGCTGGAGATCTGCAATATCTGCCTCTTTATTCCGGAGACGCCGCTCGAGATCCTCGATGGATCGTTTCAGATCAGAGATGATCTCTGCAAGCCTGACCGCCTCGGATGCCTCCATCCGCTTTTTGATCTCATCCACCCGTGCATTGATGGTGCCGATCTGATCGGTGATCGCATCAAGGGTCTCTTCCAGAGCAGCGATCTCGGCCGCTATCTCGGCTTCACCGCCTTCAAGTTCGGAGAGGGCGCCAGAGAGGCCTGCAATATCAGTATCAAGCTGTGCTATCCGCTTCCCGTATTCCTCCACGATCAGCTCAAGCCGTGCCGCCTTCTGCTCTGCCTCCTGCCGGTCTGAGCGGAGTGTTTCAACCGCAGTATTCTGTCGTGAAATCGATGCAGCAAGTTCTTCTTCTTCCTGCCGGAGTCCGGCAAGCCGCTCACGGAGTTCCACCATATCCCGATCGACGGCGGCACCAAACCCTTTAATATCACGTTTCACCGAGCCGCCGGTCATCGCCCCGGTGCGTTCGAGGAGATCACCCTCAAGGGTGACCATCCGGTGCCTGCCGAGAAGCTTTCGTGCATGCTCCATCGTATCAACGACGATCGAGGTTCCAAAGACAAGAGAGAATGCCCGTTCATATGCGGGATCGAATTCGATCAGCCGGATTGCATAGTCGATGACACCATCACCTGAAAGCGGGGGAAGCGGGGGCGGCACCCTCAGTTTTGAAAGAGGAAGGAATGTTGCCCTTCCGAGGCGCTGCTCCTTGAGGAACCGGATCGCATCAGCTGCAATGGAGTCGTCCTGGCAGACAACATGGTTGAGCCTCCCTCCGGCAGCAATATTGAGTGCGGTTGAATATTCGGGGGGTGCTTTTCCAAGGTGTGCGATAGTCCCGTGCACCCCGTCCATCCCGAGGACCGCCTCAACAGCACGGCCCCCTGCCTCACCATGCGCCTGCTGCCGTGCTTCCAGCTGCATCAGTTTCTGTTCAAGCGATCTGATCTCAGCCCGAACCTCTTCATACGAGCCCCGAAGAGTCATCGCTTTCTTCTCGACAGCAGAAAGTTGCTGATCGTGGGCCTTCTGAACGGAACGGATCTGCCCGAGATCGGCTGATGCCTCCCTGATCTCCCGTTCCTTTTCGCTCCGTTCATCGCGTGCTGCCTGAAGCCTTGGAGCAAGCCGCTCACGTTCCGAGACCCTTATCCTGCTCCTTTCAATAACCGTATCTTTTTCAGAGAGGAGACGGGAGCGCTCTGCTTTTCGTTCTTCAAGCTGTTGCATACAGGAGAAGATCTCGACCTGTGCACCCTCGGAATCCTTGCTTGCGGCCCTCAGTTCAGTCTCAGCCTTCTCCATCTTCGTTTTCAGGGTTGAAAGCTCCATTCCGAGGTTTGCCCGGTCGATTGAGAGATTCCTTATACTCTCGGTCCTCTCCTTTACTGTTGCCTCCGAACGCCTGATATCTGCAAACTTGCGGTTTATTGCCTCAAGGTTTGTTTCACGATCGCGGGTATTTCGCTGGATCCCCTGTTCGGAAGTCCGTATAGCACCTTTTGACTCTTCAATCTGCGAGAGGAGACGGAGATATTCAGGTCCGCTCTTCTGGCGGATTTCCTCATCGATTCCCTTCATCTCGTCGCGAAGAAACGCCTTTTCATGCTCGTCATGGGCGATATCATCATTTATTCTGGAGAGAGCACGATCGGTATCAGCAATCATCCCTGTGATCTCTATCTCTTCCCGCTTCTTCTCACGAAGTTTCACGACGTTTCTCTTTGCAATGAAGGAATCCAGCTCATCCTGAAGGCGGCGGAATGCAAGCGCCGCTTCCCGCTCGACTTTAAGCAGTTCCTGCCGCTCGATGAGTTCGTGGAGAAGGATCTCTTCCCGCTCGATCCTCCATCTCACCACTTCAAGCTCGGCCATCGACTGCTCGCGCTTCTGATCGAATTCAGAGACCCCGGCGATCTCATCAACGATCTTTCTCCGCTCGATATCCGACATCTCCATGATCCGGGCAACATCACCCTGCATCACGATATTGTAGCCCTGGGGTTTGATCCCATGTCCGGCAAGGAAAGAGAGGACATCACCCTGTTTGCAGAGCCGTCCATTTAAGTAATTATATGAATAATAGCCGTTTGCGGTCCGCTTGATACGGCGCGTTATCCGGGTACCATCTGAAAAACTGACATGCACCTCGGCGGTATTTTTATTTGAGCCGGTATTGATGAGATCGGTCAGCCGTTCAGCTCGGAGTCCACGGGCCGATGTGATCCCAAGCGCAAAAAGAATACTGTCTAAGATGTTGCTCTTCCCCGAACCATTCGGCCCGGAGACGACTGTAAAACCCGTTTCAAGGGGGATTTTCGTCTTTCGTCCGAATGATTTGAAGTTGTCGATCTCAAGCAGGGTTATGTGCAAACGATCATACCTTCAATATCGGTTATTTTTTCCGCTGGATCGTCCTTGGAGAGGTATCATCTTCCTTCTCTTTTTTTGAGATCGTCACTCCGCTCTTCGGATCGACATCGGGGGCCTCATAGATCTTGCTTTCAATCTTACCCTTCTTCATTCTGGTTGCAGGAGCATAGCCACTGCTCGCCACAATGTAGTCATTCCGGTTTCGCTTCTCAGGCCTGAGAGTGCCATCCGGCTGCATGATCAGTTCCATATCCGATGTATCCACCGGAGGTTCTGCCTCAGGACCCGGAGTTGCCAGCGGTGGTGGTGGCGGGGCTTGCCGCTCACGGACCCGGACCGGCTCCTCTTCAGGAACAATCCTCGATCGGGAACGCGGTTCTTTCCGAAGCGGAGCTTCTGAAGCGGTATCGCCGCCACGCATCTCCTGATCCTCAAGATTCCGGGTTAGTTTCCGTGTGACTGATTTGAGATCCAGCATCTCAGCAGTCACTCCTTTGAGCAGGGCATCCAGCTCATGGACCTTCCGCTCGAGTGCGGTGATCCTCTCATCCTCATCTGCTGTGGCGGTATGTACCGGTTCTTCCTCGCGCTTCACCATCTTCAACTCCCGTTCCTTCTCTTCCAGCTCATGTTCAAGAAACTTCATACGTGCATCCATTTCCCGCGCACTCCCCCTCTTCTGTACGATCTGACTCACTGATGATAATGGTTTGCCTCACTGATTACAAGAAAGGATATTACCTTTTTACCGCCATTTCTATTTATATGTCATTCCTTCAACGCGACGATCCAGAGGTCGCCGGTATTATCGAAAAAGAACACCATAGGCAGGTCTTCGGGCTTGAACTGATCGCATCTGAGAACGTGGTAAGCCGGGCTGTCATGGAGGCAACCGGTTCAATTATGTGCAATAAATATGCCGAGGGGTATCCGGGCAAGCGCTACTATGGCGGATGCGAGTTCCATGACGAGGTCGAGAACCTTGCACGCGAACGCCTCTGTGAGCTCTTTTCTGCAGAACATGCAAATGTCCAGCCTCATTCCGGGAGCCAGGCAA
The DNA here is from genome assembly GCF_054767395.1 of Methanocalculus sp. MC3. Taxonomy (NCBI): domain Archaea; kingdom Methanobacteriati; phylum Methanobacteriota; class Methanomicrobia; order Methanomicrobiales; family Methanocalculaceae; genus Methanocalculus; species Methanocalculus sp. MC3. The sequence continues at coordinate 371,155 of NZ_BAABMP010000001.1, read as the reverse complement.
ACCAGGCAGTATACTTTGCAACCATCCAGCCGGGCGACGTGATCATGAGCCAGAGCCTGACCCAGGGCGGCCACCTTTCCCATGGCTCACCCGTCAATATCAGCGGAAAGCTGTATGAGGTACATAGTTATGGTGTTGATTATGAGAGTGAGACACTTGACTTTGGTGCAATCGCCGAGATGGCACGGAAGACAAAACCGAAGATGATCGTCTGTGGCGCATCCGCCTACCCACGCGAGATAGACTTCAAGGCATTTGGTGAGATTGCCGATGAAGTCGGCGCGATCTGCATGGCTGATATCGCTCACATAGCAGGCCTTGTTGCAGCCGGCATTCACAACTCCCCAATCGATGTCTGCCACTATACCACAACAACCACCCATAAGACGCTCCGCGGTCCCCGCGGTGGTGCGATCCTCTGCAAAAAAGAGGATGGGCCGGGAATCGATAAGTCAGTCTTCCCCGGCATGCAGGGCGGTCCGCTGATGCATATCATCGCCGCAAAAGCCGTCTGTTTCAAGGAGGCACTCCAGCCTTCATACAAGGAGTATGCAAAACAGGTCGTAAAGAACGCCCGTGTACTCGCAGAGGCGCTTGCCGACAATAATCTCAGGCTCTGCTCCGGGGGAACCGATAACCACCTCGTCCTCCTCGATCTCTCAGACCACGGGATCACCGGCCTTGAAGCTGAAAATGCACTTGGGGAAGCAGGAATCACCGTGAATAAGAATACCATACCACGCGAGAAGAGAAGTCCGTTTGTCACATCAGGTCTCAGGGTCGGAACCCCGACTGTCACCTCCCGCGGGATGAAAGAGGATGAGATGAAACAGATCGGCGACTGGATTGGCCGTGTCATAAACAATATCAATGATGCCAATACCATCAAAGCTGTGAGAGAAGAGGTTGTTGAATTCTCAGGCAGTTTCCCACTTTACCCTGATGCAGTATGATCCTTGATGGAAAGAAGACCTCGGAGAAGCGGCTGGCACTTCTGAGAGAGAAGATTGAGGAGTCAGGGCTATATCCCCGCCTTGCCACCGTTCTTGTCGGGGAGGATCCGGCCTCGCAGCTCTATGTAAAGATGAAACACAAGGCATGCGAACGGGTTGGCATCGGATCAATTGGCGTTGAACTTGATGCCGGGGCATCAACCCAGGATGTGCTGGATGCGGTACACCGCCTGAATCTTGATCCGATGATCAGCGGGATCCTGGTTCAGCTGCCGCTCCCAAAGCAGATCGATACCCATGCGGTAATCGAGGCGGTGGATCCCCTGAAAGATGTCGATGGCTTCCACCCGACAAACCTTGGGCGGCTCTTCTCCGGATCCCCCCGATTCTCCCCCTGCACCCCTCTTGGAGTGATGACGCTCCTCTCCGAATATGGAATCGATCCTGCCGGAAAGAATGCCGTTGTTATCGGACGGAGCATTGAGGTCGGCCGGCCGATGGCTGCGCTCCTGACAAATGCCGATGCAACCGTCACCATTGCCCATTCAAAGACAACAGATCTGGCATCTATCACTCAGAGAGCAGAGATTCTGGTGGCTGCTGTCGGGCGGCCCCGTTTTGTCACCGCCGATATGGTTGGCTGGGGTGCTACCGTCATCGATATCGGGACAAATTATGATGAGAATGGAAAGCTCTGCGGCGATGTGGACTTTGCGATGGTGGAGACAAAAGCAAAAGCGATCACACCGGTGCCGGGTGGTGTTGGGCCGATGACAATCGCCACCCTGATGGAGAATACCTTCGCCGCGGAAACGATGAGGTCATGCGGACAATTTCTATAGGAAAAACCGGAATCGGCGGAAAAAATCCGGTCCGGCTGATGGGCGTCATCAATACAAGCCCCGAATCTTTTTTTTCAGGATCATTTGTTCCCCCTGGCAGGGTACTGGCAGCTGCAGAGCGGATGATTGAGGGTGGTGCAGATATCATCGATATCGGTGCACGGAGCACCGCACCGGGAAGCCGCGAGATTCCCGTCTCAGAAGAGTGTGAGCGGCTGAAACAGTGTCTTTCAGAGCTTGAAGGGCTTGAGATTCCAATCTCGGTCGATACGATGCATGCCGAAGCCCTTCAGGTTGCCCTCAGGTATGATATCGACGCAATAAATGACATTCATGGACTTGCCGACGAGGGATATGCGATGATTGCCGCAGAGAGCGGCCTCCCGGTGATCGCAATGGCAGCCTTGCATGCACCCGGAGATGCACGCGGTACTGGCGAAACGATGCGGACATTGGCTGTTGTCATTGAACGGGGCAGACAGCATGGAATCTGCGACCTGATCCTCGATCCGGGGGTTGGCCGCTGGGTACCGGAGCGCACCTTTGAGGATGACTGGGATATATGCCGCCGTTTCAGTGAGTTTGCGACATTTGGCAAACCCCTCCTCGGTGCGATATCACGGAAGAGTTTCATCGGCGATCTCCTGGGGAAGCCTGCCGAAGAGAGGCTTTCAGGGACTCTCGCCGCAACCGCCCTCCTGATCGATTCCGGAGCGGATATGATCAGAACCCATGATATCCGTGAAACAGCTGACCTGATTAAAGTCTGCGGGGAGATGAGGAGACGATGAGCATCTCCTTTTCTGTCTTTGGATGTAAAACGGGGCTGATACAGCCGGGAGACGATATTGTTGAGCGGATCCTGGGTTCAGTCGGTGAAGCTGGAGAAATTCACGACAACGATATCATCGTCATAGCAGAGTCTGCACTCGCAACAGCAGAAGGGCGTGTTATAACGCTTGACGATGTGATACCATCAGACGACGCCCTTCGATATGCAGAGCGCTATGCTATGGATCCACGGGTTGCCGAGGTGGTCATCTCCGAATCCGATGAGGTGATCGGCGGAATACCGGGATTTCTCCTCTGTTTAAAAGATGGGACACTTCTGCCAAATGCCGGAGTAGACGGATCAAATGCCCCGGATGGCACCATCATTCCCCTGCCCCTTGATCCGAATGCCTCGGCATACCGGATACGGAAGGAGATCTTTGAGAGAACGAAACGAAAAGTGGCGGTTCTCGTCATCGATTCAAGAACCCATGCAATGCGGCTTGGCGTATCGGGCGTTACCATCGGGTGTTCGGGTATGTCAGCTGTCGGCGACTGCCGGGGCACTAAGGATCTCTTTGGTCGGGAGCTCGAGGTGACCAGGCGTGCTGTCGGGGATTGTATTGCATCGGCAGCCGAGCTTTTGATGGGCGAGGCCGATGAATGCATCCCGGTTGTTCTTGTCCGTGGTCTTGATATTGGGATTGGAGAGGGCGAAGGGATCGAGACGATCGCCCCTGATGAATGCCTCTTTATGGGCGCTGTCAGAAATAGAGGTTGAAAGAATCAGGTGCGGGAGGGATCGCCCCTTACCACCCCGACCCTGCCCTTCTCATGCATCACGGAAAAACCAAGCAATTCCAGGTACTCCCGTGCATGACCCTTTCCATGGATCAGCACCTCAACGAGATCCTCCTTCTCATCGATATCGGTCGAGAGGCGGAACGAGTCGATCACATCCACCGAAAAACCGCACTCTTCTGCCATTGCCAGGTGCTTCTGAAAACTCGACCCATAGTACCGGGCATGGAAACACTGCGGGCGTTTCAGAAAGATCACATTCGTCCCTCCCCCACGGCCGGGGACAATTGCCATATCTGCATCGGTTGAGAGCACCCGCTGGAGCGCTCTTGCGGTCACAAGCGGAAGATCAGCCATGATGATCAATGCCGGGCAGTGGAACTGCGGAAGCGCCCAATCAATCGCCTCGTTGAGCCCTTCATCCCTGACAGCAACCAGTGCACTCTCGCAGGCATAGGGGGAAGTCGAAAGGAGGGTTGCCGAGCACCCTGTCCGGTTCACGGCAGATATAACATCCTGAAGCATTGCATATGCAAACCCTTCACGCTCCTGCTGATCCATCACACACGAGAGCCGGGTCTTGGGGTTGATCGGCTTGAAGGGAATCAGGGCATGGAAGTACATTGATCAGGGTATAGCAATCAAGGATTAATACCAATCGATCCGGCTCTCATTCCCATTGGTGGAGATACCCCCGATGCGGAAGGGGAGTCACCCCGGAAAGAATAGCCATATCCTCTGTTACAACCCCGATAACCGTTGCATCCACTCCCATAACCGGGAACCTTTCAGGCGGCACTGTTGCGATAAGTTCGAAATCACCGCCGCCGAAGAGGAAGAGATCAACTGCCCTATCTTTGGGGAGATCCGGTAAGAGCGGGAAGAGAGAGGGATCAAGCGAAAAGCCCACTTTCGATGCCCGCCCGAGATCGGAAAGCGAGAGGGCAATGCCATCTGAGATATCCATCATTGCCGTTGCCCCCCCTTTCGAGAAGGCTCTTCCTTCCATGACACGGGGCACCGGAGTGATCAGGTTCTTCCAGAACCGCTTATCTCCGCGAAGACCCGCCTCTGCGCTCCCCGGCATACCGGTGACACAGACGAGATCGCCGGGCTGTGCACCGGATCGCCTGAGGATCTTCCCATGATCCACAAAACCGATCGCAGTTGAGACGATCGTCAGTTCAGTATGGCGATCGATATCGCCACCTGCAAGCCGTGCGCCGACTGACCGGCAGCAGGCGTCGGCACCCCGGGTAATGCCGGAGAGGCGATCCGGATTATCCAGCCCGACTGCCATCAGGAGATCGGCTGGAGAGGCTGCCATGGAGGCAATATCCGAGAGGGTGACAGCTGCTGCCATCCATCCGATCTCATAATCGGTCATTCCTTTCGGAAAGTCGGTGGTTTCATGGAGCATATCGGTGGTCATCACGAGGAAGCGGTCGCCGAGATCGAGGACTGAACAGTCATCTTCAGTCTCTTTCTCACCAACAATCCCCCGGATTCCATCCAGCAGCATTCGATCATCCACCTTTCTTCACCTCCTGTTCCCGCATCGAACGATACGACTTGAAGAGATCCTCGATCGACTCTGCTTTCCTGCTTCGTTCATACTGCTCCTGCTCCTCCCGCCATCTGGCATGCCGCTCCAGAAGGATGCTTTTTGGGCATGCCCCAAATGATCCCTGAACCCGGATACGAAGTCCCTCTCCCGAAAGGAGGGGAATCCCAAGCTCACGGAATGCTGCCTCAAGATCCTGCGAGGGGGGAGACTGACCTGTTACGATCACTCCCGCGATCGGGGCATCAGCAAGCTCACGGATCGCATTCATGCCCCATCCATCAGTTCTGAGGAGGTAGATCCAGTCATCAGCCGCCATCCCCATCTCAGACCGCATCCTCCGGATCGCATCACGGGAGAGGGCATCAAGCACCTTCAGCGGTACAAGATCCTCTCCCTGTTTCAGGTCGGCATAGGTCTTCAGCCGCTCAAGCTGTTTCCGCATCCCTTTATTTCTTCTCTCCTCTTTTCGGAGATATCTCTTCTGATTGGCAATGATCCCCTGGAGACGGATCACCTCGGCATCACGCTGTACCGTCTCCTTCTTCTTTGACCGCTCCGCCTTTAAGAGGCGATGGAGTCGGGAGATCTCCTCATTTTTCTTCTGTGATTCCTCATAGAGTTCGGAGACAAGCCCCCGGAGCTTGCGGATCATCTCATCCTGTTCACGGGACTGTTTCGGCTCAGGTGTTGCTGCTTCCGGTGCAGCGGCTTCATCAGGTGCTTTCTGAAGTTCGTCTCCTGAAAGCTCGGCGAGTGCCTGTTCGAGAGAGAGGCCGCGGACGACACGGGCACGGACTTCATCGAGTGCAATTCCCGGCGGCAGTCTTTTCGAAAGGCTGGCAAACTTGTTCTTGTAGTGCCGGTATGCCAGCATTGCAGCCGCATAGGCATCGCGTTCATGATCGTTTGTATAATTGACATCAGCGGCAAGTTCGTACTTCTCGGAGACCGGAATGTCATTTTTGGGGAGGAAGGAGACGGCGTTAAAGGACCTGCGGATCTTCTCCACGGTTCCCGGCATCTCTTTCTTATCAGATGCGATGATCAGCGGGCGCCCATAGGTTGTGATCCCTGCAATTGCTTCTGCAACTGAGGTGACCCGTGAGCTTGAGAGGTGGATGAGATCTCCATCAAGGCTCAGAAGTGCAAGTGCCATTGTGGTTCCGGGATCAATTCCAGCAATCAGGTATCCCGGCTTGCTGGTCTGGGGAATAAAACGGATCCGCTCAAGCCGGGGCCGGGTGACAGAAACCTGCACATCGGATCCGCGGGAGTTTGAGATCGGAACCTCTGAACGTTTGGCATTGACATGGAATATCACCCGCGAATTGCCGCCGAATGCCCGGAAATCCTTTTTATCATATGGTACGCCTGCTTCAATCAGGGTCATCTCGATCTCCCGGCCTTTTGCCCTGACCGCGCCATGGATCTTCCGCGTATAGCGGTTCTGGCTCCAGCCGCCTTTGCCGGGAGAACGCCTTCGCGAGACGGTGATCAGGCATGCATCGGCAAATGCCACAACCCGGCTCCCGGCACCAAGAGAGGCAACCTGGGCAGATGTCCTCGCCTCTGCAAAGGGATCAAAACGGTTGAAGGTGAGGTTGTACCTGCCTGCAACCTGTGCCAGGCTCTCACGATGGTCACCGCCGCCGGTGACGCAGACGAGCTCGGTCTTCGGGGGGAGAGACTGGAGGAAGAGATAAACCTCTTTTGTATCTGCTGCTACTTCCTGAAGGCTGTCAACTGCAAGTAGATCAGGCTCTTCTGCATCGAGTATCCTGAGAAGGCGGAAGAGCGAAACCTCGGTCTCAGAGATGATCTCACCATCTTCAATCCGGCATAGTGCAAATGAAGGGCGTCTTGACTGGGAACGAACCGAACCCCTTACGATATCGATCCCATAGACCCGCATACCTATCACCCGGTGATAGCAGAGAGTGCATCATCCGGATTAATACCCATCCGGTATTTCCGGTTAAAGAAGGTGACGATCGTCTCGACATCCCGCCTGAGGAGTTCATCTGCATTCGGGTGGGAGCATTCAACCCACTGAGGCCAGTCGATGATCCAGCAATGGTCTTCATTCACCATTACATTGTATTCGGAGAAATCAGCATGGATGATTCCCATCGAGTAGGTCTTCTGCATCTCGCTAATCAGTTCCTCATAGACGGGACGGGGATCTGCCAGGGTGCACTGGTTCAGGTTCACACCAGGGATATAGGAGATGGCTATCGTGTTTCTGCTCCTGTCAATTGGAACAGGCACCCTGACCTTTCCGGTGAGACGTAACAATGCTTCGTACTCCTGCTCTGCAGAGAGGGTAGAGGCAAAGATCCAGGGGCAGTGGGAATTATCTGTCATATAGTCCCGTTTCAACCTGACCGACTGGAATGAGTGCTGGCCAACCCGGTGGAACTTGAGGACGATCACCCCAAGGCCAAGGGCTTCGTACACCTCGGACTCTTTCCCCACCCCGATGAGGGAGCCAAGTGCCGAGATCGTTTTTCTACCCGCAAGGGTATGGAGGGCAAGGCAGTCATATCCCGCAAAGACGAGTCCATACCCGGGGTAGGGGACGGCATTGTAGCTGATGAGATCTTTCTCCATCAGTTCACCCAGCCGATATTCAAGTTCATTCTTCGAGAGGCGGGTGATCCGTTTCAGATCATCAAAAGGAACCCACCGGTATCGTTTCATGAGACGTTCTATTGCATAGAGGATCGTGTATTCGTACTTGTGGAGATCCCGCACTATATCGGCAGAGGGTGGCATTGTACTTATTATTGGATTGCTGAGATGAAAAATATCATGATACCTGCTGCCCTGTCTTCCCGATGACAGGGCATCTTCGAATCCCATTCGATCCTGTCAGGTTAGGAGGCAGATTCCATACGATTGTATTTACTGGTGATGAGATACATCAATCTAATAAGGGTGTGATCGAAGGCTATGATCAGGGATGGCGATCTGCGCTGTACAAAGTGCAGGAATGATGCAATCATCAGCCAGCGCTATTCAGGACAGATACTCTGCCGGGATCACTTCATCCGTGATCTGGAGGCAAAGGCAAAACGGGAGATCCGCAGGAACCGTTGGCTCCGATCAGGGGATCGGATCTGCGTTGCCCTGAGCGGAGGATACGCATCCGCCACTGTCCTTTCGATCCTTCTGAAACTCACTGAGAAGAGACGTGATATCAAACTGGATGCCCTTCATATCGATAATGGCGCAGGCGTTGCTCGCAGAAGTGCAGAAGAGATCGCTGCGTCTGCGGGGGTTTTCCTTCAGATCGAAAAGAGAAATCCTGAGCATACAATAGAAGAGGATATTGCAGCATGTGCATCAGGTGCCGGGATCAGAGCTGTTGCCAGTGGAAAGACCCTTGATGATGAGGCTGAAGCTGTCTTCAGGGCATTTATATCGGGAGATATCAGATCTCTTGGATCCAAATCCGGAACAGAGGAGATTCGCTGGATCTATCCTCTTGAAACCATTCCGGCACATGAGGTCCGGCTCTATGCCGCCCTCCATTCTGACTGGGTTTTTGATGAGCGGGAGGAAAGAGACGAAAGCGGCGTGGATATCCAGGCAGTTCTCGGAGCATATACCGCACGCCACCCCTCAACACTCTATGCAGTGTACCATATCGGCAAAAGGATTCGATCCTGCATACCCGATACCAAACAGTAGTATCGGAGTACAACCTATCCCTGATCATCATGCAGTGTGATATCGGCTGTGAAAAGACACGGGTCGAGAACCTCATCAGGCAGGGGATCTGGTCTTCGGGAGCAGACGGAGTGGTTCTTGGAATATCAGGCGGGATCGACTCAGCGGTGGTTGCCGCTCTGGCGACAGCAGCTGTCGGCAGTGAGCGCGTATTCGCATTCTTCCTCCCTTCTGCAACTACGCCTTCGGCAGATGAAAGGGATGTCCGGGAACTCTGTGACAGGCTTGCAGTTGCACTTCAGATCATCCCGATTGATGGTATCATCGAGGCATACCGCCGGATGGACGGCTTTGTCGACAAGCCGCACCTCACTGGTAACCTGATGGCACGGACACGGATGGCAATATTGTACTTCCAGGCAAATCTCAGGAATTGTCTTGTCATTGGCACCTCAAATAAAACAGAGTATTTCATCGGATACTGTACCAAATGGGGAGATAATGCAGCAGATCTCCAGCCAATTCTTCATCTTTTTAAAAAAGAAGTCTATCTTCTGGGAGAAGAGCTGGGGATACCTGATGCAATTATGAAGAAGGAGCCGTCTGCCGGTCTCTGGCAGGGCCAGAGTGATGAGAAAGAGATTGGGATCTCATATGCAGAGCTTGATTCTGCACTCGAATTCCTTGAAGGGAATCACTGGAAAGCTGAAAATGAGATCCAGGAGCGGGTATTTTCACTGGTAAAGAAGAGTGCTCATAAGCGGCTGCCCGCGCTCAGTCTCGCAGGCACTGATCCCAGATCTCCGTGAACAGCTCGGGCCGGTTCATCAGGTCTGCAATCGTCTGATCGCCGATAAGGCTGTAGAGCGGCTGTCTCCTGACGATCCCTATCTCCGGGTGGTCGACTGCCTCCAGAACACGAAGGTCGGCAACACGTGTGTAGAGAGGATTTTTGATAAAACGGCCATCATCTGTCTCATAGTATGCTGCTCCCCGGTATGCCTGAAAAAAGGCATAGTCGCTTGAGAAGGTATCTGAGACGATATTTGCCATCACCAGTGGATCATTGCCGGGGTTGATGGTCACGTGCCCAAAGCCCGGGGGGATCAGGACTTTGTCACCCTTGACCGCCGGGTGCAGGACAACGTCTGTTAGATCAGCTGCCTGGAGGAGGAAATGGCCCCTGCCGGAGAGGACTTCGTAGACTTCCGGGTACGGAACGCCGGAAGCGTTCTCTGGATGATGGTGCCCTTTTGTCTTGATGAACTCGCCACAAACAGACCCGGCGGTGATCATGGTGATATCATACCTGATCTGCCCTGCCCGAAGAAGCGCACGATCCTCATCATTCATGGCCAGATCCCGATACATATAGTAGAGAGGACCTGAAGCATCACAGGAAGGATTAGCAAGCACCATCCGCATATCATCCACTGTCCTGACATCGGGTTCAGGAAGGGTGCCATTCCAGATATCCATCAGTGTTCTCTTCGATGTAAGAATATTTAAAAAGCGGGATTGGGAGTCAGAAGAGATGGGGCATCAGGGCAGTTGGCGGGATTGGGTGGCCTCAGGGAGCTCCTGTTGATGAACCGGGATCAAACGGCGATTCGGGCGGCTCTTGCGAGTGTTTGAATCAGAGCGGAAGGGCGCGTCACTGTTCTTCTCTTGAATGTTGAACGAATTTAGCAGGCAGATTTAGCATATTAGTATGAACCAAAAGAAAGGGCGATGCTCAGAAATGTGAGATCGGTTCCATCAGGCTGCAATCCATCAGACCCTTAATCGCAAGGGTGGTTACCGGATGACCGTCTTCTTTCATTGCCGCAAAGGGGTTGGTACCCCCCAGGGCGACGATACCAAGGTACTGGGGGCTCACAGAGACGCCAAGGATGGAGGCATTGGGCATCCCGACCTCAAGGATGCCGGAGAAATGGCTGTCAACACATTCGTCAAGTACTTCAGCAAGGAGCGTCTCGGCCTCCATATGGCATTCACGGACATTACCCAGGATAGTTCCATTCCCTTCCTTCATCACCCGGTTTACTGAAGTGAGATTCTGTGATGCCATCACCTGAAGCGGGTCGAAGGTGGTTGCTTCATAGAGGATCATATGCGTGAACCTCCGGGGAAGATTTGACTCCACCTCAATAATACCGCCTCCGATAGGGTTTGTAACAATTCCGCGCCTGAGAAGAATGCCATCCAGCGTTATACTACAAAGAGTACATATCCCAAGCATTCCTTGTGGTATTGTATACCCCTCAAGAGTCTCGCCCGGTTCGACAAACCGGATCATATCACCAACCGTAATACCTGCTGCTGCCACGCGCTTCATGATCTGGATCGCATATTCTCGTTCGGATTTGGGGATTAAAAAGAGATTATAGACAACAGTCCCCTCATTCTCCAGCGGGTTATACGTTACCTGCATAGAATATTCGACGATCTGGTTATGGATGAATTTCAGAGGGGTATCCATTATGTACTAGTCGAGCCGGTTCAATAAAACCCTTCGCCCGCCTGTGAAGTGAATCGAAATATTGTTCTATTTACGGACACCTGTATGGGTATGGATGAATCAGTACGGATGCGTGCAATCCGTGAGATTACCCTGATCCTCGAAACTGCAGGATATGATATAGAGGAAGAGGGCGATCCCTTCGATCTCTCTGCAGTTTCAGGAAAAGAGTGTATTCTTGTGATGTGCACCGATGATCCCACGCAGGCACGGATCTTTGATAATAAACCATATATCCTTGAAGAGGATGGTGAGAAGATACCCTGTAAAAAGCTAATCTTCACCCGGAACGAGAGACTGAACACCCATGAAGCCTCAATCTGGCTGCCAGATGATCTTGGGAGATATGCCGGGGAAGCCGCTGTGGCGCGGGTTGAAGGGAGACGCTATCGGATCCAGCCGGGAGAGCCACCAGTACAAAAGCAGCAGAGAAGAGAAGGGCTTATGCAGGAGAGGCAGATTGGGCATCAGGCATCATCCCCTGGTACCATTGCCTGCCTCCCGGTACATGTCGGCCAGCAGGAGGCAGCTCGTATCTCCGGGCAGAAAGGAGAGGCGCGCCTCAGGCTGATCCCACACTGGGCATACCAGTACTCCTGCATGGGACAGGCTACATTCAAGGGAAAACAGATCTGTTTTGATGGAGAGGGAACAGGTGCTATCAGCGCCATCAATGGCCTGCGTCAGGAGATTGACCCTGAGGAGGTAATTTCAGTTGAGATCCCGGACAATGCGGAGGTAGTCAGGCCATCGATCCCCGCAAAGGATGCGGAGACCCAGATCCTCCAGGCATTAACAGCTGCGCTCTCCCAGAGGATCCGGATCAAGACGGAGAGTGGCGATGCGATCTTTTCAGAGGAGAAGACCTTCAAGCCGAATCGTGAGCAGATCAATCTGAAGGTCTGGCTTGTTCATGTGCCGGTCTGGCAGGTCCGGGGAAGGAATATTGTTGAGGTGAATGCCACCACGGGTGAGATCCTCGCAGAACCAATGGATGAGGGAGTAGAGCTCCTCTAGGCTGAACAGAAATGATGCTGGTAATCGGAGGAGGTCCTGCGGGCCGGATGGCAGCTATGGGAGCTGCTATTGCCGGGGAAGAGGTCACCCTTATTGAAAAGCGAAGCCTTGGCGGACAATGCCTGCATGATGGCTGCATGCTGGTCTGCGGCCTGAATGATTGTGCCAGAATGATCCAGTCTGCTGCCCTCTGTGAGAGGTCAGGAATCACCCGTGGCATTCCTGAAGTAAGGTTTCCTGAGCTGATCGCGGGCATTCATTCCATACAGCAGACGATTGCCACAATACTTGATGAAGAAACGAAGCATGCCGGAGTACAGGTAATCTATGGTGCAGAGGCTTCAGTCATCGATGGGAAGGCGGTTGTGAACGGTGAGGTGCAGGACGCCGACAGGATCATTATCGCAACCGGTTCAAGACCCCATATTCCGGCCATCCCAGGGATCACCCTTCCGGGCGTATATACCCCGCACACCATCAAAGAGATGAAAGAACTGCCGGAGAGGATAGCTATCATCGGCGGTGGGGTGATGGCAGCTGAGTTTGCCTATATATTCTCTTCATTCGGGACAGACACCCATATCATCAGCAGAAGCGAATTCCTTCATCAGATTCCACCCCGCCTGAAGGCAGCAGCCAAAAAGGATCTCCATGATGTCACTATTCATGAAGAAATATCCGTCTCAGGTATTGCAGGAGTAGATACTGCTACAGGAGTTGATGGAGGCGGGTTTCACCTCGATTGTGATTGTGTCTTCATTGCCGCAGGCCTTCTGCCAAACAGCGGGATGATCGAAGGTGTCGATAAGGGAAAGAAGGGAGAGATTCTCGTCAACAGCAGGTTTGAAACAAGCATCCCCGGGATCTTTGCCTGTGGTGATGTGATCGGGGAGCCGGGGCTCACACCGGTTGCACGGCTTCAGGGATTTGCGGCAGCTGATGCTGCTACAGGACGCGACCATCCTGTTGATCTCTCGTACCTCCCCCGTTCAATGAGTCTTGGATATGAATATGCCTGGATTGAACCAATCAGCGACGAGGGGATCACCTATACACTTCCCGGACCGGCAGGACCGGGAACATTCTGGTCCCTGCCCGAGAGGAGGACAGGGATCAGCAGCCTGATGGTTGATGAAGGAACCGGACGGATCCTCAGTTTTGCCGAGGCTTCCCCTGATGCCGGGGCAATGGCGATGTACCTTGCATTCATGGCAGAGAAAGAATTATCTGTCAGGGAGCTTGCCGATATCTTTGAGGTGCACCCGACAGCAGGTGGCATGTACCCTGCGATCCGGTATGCTTCTGCACATCTGAATAAGAAGCAGAAAGAGGACCCCGACTAGTCCCGGTAAGACTCATGCTTCTTTGGAAGGACAAGAGAGAGATAGAGGCGTTCGAAGTAGCGGTCCGTCATGCCTGCAATGAAGTCGCGGACCGCACCTGCCGGGGAGATTGAGGCACGGTACTTTTCTGAGAGCCAGGGGGTATCGAGAAAGTCCGTAAATATTTTGGATCTCTTTTGTTCATCTTCCAGATCGTCTTTGAGTGAGCAGAAGACCACCTCAAACATCTTCCTGATGATCGGATCCTGTGACCGGGTTTTTGGATGCTCGTAGATCTGATCGTAATTGAACCGTTTCAGGAGGATTAATGCATCCCCAATCTCTTCTGAGAAGCCAATAATTCCATCATCACTGCCAGCACTTGATGCCATCAGATCAAGGGTGAGCCGGTTGATGATCTCTGTCTCATCTTCGCCAAGAACAGACCTGATATCTTCTGGAAGTGCACCAAAGCCTTCGATGAGCCCGACTTCGGTTGCATCACGAAGATCACGGGCAATATAGGCGATTGTGTCTGAGAACCGGACAACACAACCTTCAGGGGTGGACGGGATCATCTCGTATCCCGCAGATGCTGCCCTGCATCGATCTTCAAGCAACTCAAATGCATGATCGGGAGGCACCGAAATGGATGAGAGGGTTGTTGCATTTGATTCGCCATCATGGCAGAGGATGCCATCGAGAACCTGATGGGTGAGATCGAGGTTCTCGATCTCATCCAGAAAACGGACGCCCTGAATATTATGTTTAAATGATCCAAGCCCTTCCCCCTCACAGATTGAAGAGAGGCATTTCTCCCCGAAGTGGCCAAACGGGATATGCCCGATGTCATGGCCAAGTGCAATCGCCTCAAGAAGATCCTCGTTTAAATGGAGGGATCGTCCGACTGTCCGGGAGATCTTTGAGACGAGCTGGACATGGAGAACCCGGTGGGTGATATGATCGTTTTCAAGGAGCGAGAAGACCTGGGTTTTGTCGATATAGCGGGCATATGCCCGCGAATGGAGGATCCGATCCGCGTCACGGGAGTACGGTGAGCGGATATCTTCCTTCTTCCGATCATATCTCCGGATGGCATCACTGCTCCGTGTCGCATTCTTTGAGAAGAGGGCTTCACGCTTCTCAATGTAGGCATGGGTCGTGGCCAGGAGATCGTCGGGGGTGATCATTGATGGGAAGAGATCTGTTCTCAGTGATAATCAGGATGCCGGATGGGGTAGAGTGTTAGTATATCTCCAGAGTTTCTCAATAAGCCTCATGTGTGCCTCTGTGGGATTGCGGGTAAGATAAACGGAAAGATAATCCTATATGGGTGATAATCGGACACTACAATCAAACAGGAAGAAAATTTATTACCTCAGGTAAAATATACACAACGTGATGATCCTATGGATGCAACCTTTACCATACCAAAAACATTTCTTTCCGTAATCAAAGTCCGTGAAGATGAACTCGACAGATTCCTACGTCGTACGCTGGCAGTTGCTTTCTATAGGGATGGAAGATTATCACTCGGTAAAGCGGCAGAGTTTGCAGGAATGAAGAGCAAATGGGAGATGATCATGCTCCTGGATGAGAATAACATACCTGTTGATTATTCAGCCGAGGATGCAGAGTCAGATGTAAAAACCCTCCGAAAGCATCTGGAGCGGTAATCCATGGTTGTTGTCTCAAATTCCACGCCTCTTATCGCACTTTCGAAGATCAGGAAACTCTCTCTTCTGAAAGACTTCTTTGAAGAGATCGTGATTCCAGAGGAAGTATATAATGAAGTCGTCATTCGAGGGGGAACTTTGTATGGTTCAGCGGAGGTTGCAGATTCTCGATGGATTCATCTCAGAACTGTTCATAATAGACAGGCAGTTGATGCACTGTCACTAAACCTGGATCGTGGAGAGTCTGAGGCAATCATTTGTGCACAGGAACTCGGGGCTCTTCTACTCATTGATGACAGGGATGGAAGAAATGCAGCTTCTGAACTTGGGATTCCAATTACCGGAACAATAGGCATTCTCCTTATGGCTGCTGAAGATGGGCTGATTCACTTTCAAACAGAACTTGATTTTTTAGTGGCATCAGGATTCAGGCTGAGTGAAAGAGAATATGTAAGGATTGTAAAGATGTCAGAGAGAGATTAGGGCTCAATCCATACAATCTGTCTCTCGGCTGCAGGTAGCATCAGTTATCAGATCCTTGCCTGATGGCCATAACGTGCAACCCGGAAAGAGGGTGCAATTCAAGTGAAATTATTGGAGCGGGAAGAAAGGGTGAGCAGATACTTTTACCTCAGATCAGGGCAAGTAGAAGTTGATAGGGAGGGGATGGCATCTGGATATCAGGGAAGAAGATGAGATGGAGGTTCTCCAGAGGAGGGTGCTTCGGGATGGGAAGAGCATCAATACACTGGTCGAACAACTCACCCATGTCAGCATCCCATACCGCGTGAAGGCGGCAACAGAACTTGGAAAGATCCACCATCCGCATGCAGCCACCGCCCTGATCCGATCCCTCTCCGATCCAGAGAGCGATGTCGTCTATGTCGTGATCAAGTCGCTTGGTGCCATCGGGGATCCAATTGCAGTCGGGCCACTAATCAGCTGCCTCGAGGGTGCTGATCGCTGGGTTCGCCGGGGTGTGGCTCTTGCACTTGGCGAGATCCGGGACCCCCGTGCAATTCCTCCGCTCTTAACACTGCTCGGGGATGAACGGGCTGAGGTCCGGGCAGCTGCCGCTGAGGCACTCGGGAAGATCGGCGATCCGGCTGTTGCTGAACAGATCCGTCCCTTGCTCGACGATGAGAAGGATATCGTGCAGGACGCCGCATGGGAGGCGCTCAAGGTGCTCTCTGAAAGGACGGAAGGGTGAGGAAGCGGTGTCCCAGTGCCCGGGGTTGGTTCGGTGATAAGAGTAAGGTGCAAAACCATAAAAGCCTCAAATATATAGTATAGTATATGGCATCTGATAGCGCCAGAACAACGCTCTCTATCTCCCATGAAACCTGGTTGAAACTATCAAAATTGCGGAGAGTCAATCAGAGTTACGACTCCCTCATTTCAGAAATCGCAGATCAGGCTCTTATGGTATCGGATAACGATGATGATTGGGATGTTGAGAAGATTATCACTGATTTAAAGAAAATCGATAAACAGACCCGTTATCACTCGATTGACGAGGTCTTTTCGGATGTATGATATTATTTTCAGTGACGAAGCAATGAAATACATATCAACGCTTCCAAAGAAACAAAGAGCCCATATCAAAGATATTATCGAATTGTGTCTTGATAGATATCTTCTGCAAGTTCATAAAAGATGCAATAAGAAACTCCTGAAAGGATCCAACCCGAAAACGTACCGTCTCCATATCTCTATGAAACACACCCTTTTTTATTGGATTGATGCAGAAGCCCGATTGGTTAAGATAATAAACGCTATGAGCATAAACCAGGCTCATCAAAGATATAAGCGGTTTTAAGATTCTTATATATAAACGGAGGGAATTTTTAATTTTATCCTGCATTCCGACTATCATTGACCGCTCTTACAGATTCCTTGTTCTAACCCGCAAGACCTGTTCTGTGACATCCGGCACCCAAGGCAACCCCCCTTTGATCCACCCTCTCCTGAGGGGGGCAGAAGGATAGCAGGCATCGCCCGCAGGCGCCGGTGGGAAATGAAAGAAATGGGTAAGCCCAACAATACGACTGTATCCGGTGCGAGATAAATGGGCGATGCGGGCGGTTGCTGATCCATCGGAGAAGGGGAACGGCAGGGCGCGTTACCGTCCCTCACATCATCTAATAAGATGCGGATTACAACAATTCTGGCGCGATAGCGCCATAATCCTCATAGCGGGGCGATCAGCCCCGCGTGGTGACCGCAGGTCGCCCACCCCGACAGGCGAAAGGAGGCAGGCGGTGCCCCCCCTGGAGCCGGGAGGGGTCAGAGCAGGAGATAAAAAGGGTTCTTCTCCATATTTCTGAAGGTCATTACTATCCAAAGGTCATAATAATACATGAATAGTCTCAATTCGCTATTGTTTGGCTTACTCGTATTGAATATCAGAAGCCCCCCACCGCCCACGTTCCCGTCCGCACATGCTTCGCAAGGGAGGTTCGTGCCGGTTGCCGCAAATGCTGGCGCGGGAGGGGCGGGGATGCTCCGTCTGGCTTTCAGAGGAGATATGCCCCGATTCTTTCGGAATCGCCTTTCAGGTTGCTCTGATGAGCAAGGGCTTATCACCTCTGCCAGCCTGTCTCTTTCGCTGACCCCGCCCCCCGATACCCGCGCCGCAACTGCTTTTAATCAATCCTGATTATTTTGGTTGCTGCAGCGGGATCTTTTCCCACGTTCCGAAGAATTCAGGAAAAACCTGGTGATCAGAATTTTAGAGAAGAGTCATAAAAAGAAAAGGAAGAGTCAGTCTTGAAAGTACTAACCAGTCACTTAGAAGGTATATTGGACATTTCACGGTTTCCGTCTTGCATTCGCCCGGACATAGGCCGCCCCTTCCTCATCCTGCACCCGGAGAAGGTAGGTCCCAAAACAGGGCTTTGTATAAGGGAGGATCACCGTGTCCGCTCCTTCAATGGCAACTGCAATCGGAGGCACCCCTATCATCCGTTTCTCAAAGAGGAGGAATCCGGGATCGACATAGTATACCTCGGTATAGTGCTTCTCAATATATTCCCGGCTCTCCCTGAAGGAGGTGTATTCCAGGATCACCTCATATCCAAGGTTCTGTACACAGCTCATGATAGAATACCCCCCTGAAATGTTCTTTCTGCTCGATAGAAGTCTCCCTTTACTTTCATCGCTTCTCCCACCCCATCACCAGATCGAGTTTTCTTCTGAGTTTGCCGGGGTTATGAACCGCCGGATCCATAATGAGATCGCAGGAGCAATCAAGATCTCCTGCCAGGGCTTCTGCATCCCTCCCAAAGATCAGGACAACAAGACGGCCGTGGAAGAGGAACCGGATCGTTGATGCATATGAGATCCCGGCATCATTATGGATAAATGCCAGGACCAGAGATGGCCGCCGGATCTCCTGTGAGAGTTCATCGATACACTTTTCAAGCTCGACAAGCTCCCGGAGATACATCTTTTTTGGATCTGAGATCCTGAGCAGGTTCAGAACAGAGGGGTTCCCTGCAATGGTGAGCGTGTATCCATCGTCATTCAACCGGTCTGCTGCATAGAGGGCAAGCGCCTGCTGGACAGGAACCTCGGGACATCCAAGAACGATCAGTGCCTCGTTTGCGGTTTTATCCATCAGATCCCCCCGTGATGCCACTCCCTGGCTGAGCATGACTTGAGATTGTTTTCCTGCGATACTTGATGGCATAGCTTTCACAGTTGCTTGGTGCTTCGGATGGATAAACGCTGCTGATCCCGATGTGAGGGTTCAGTCTGATACGCGGGGGAGAGACATGAGGGTCATCCATCAGGAGCTTTATGATGCTCTATGATCCAGATCACTATGAAATGCAGGTGATTCTCCCCGACAAAAGCCGCCACACCCTCCCTCCGGATCCACAGAATATTCGAGAAATACTGGATGGGTTTGGCTGCAACCCGACAAGCGTGATCGTGATCAGAAATGGAACTGTTGTACCGGAAGATTTCATTGCTCGCGGGGATGATGAGATCAGAATCGTTTCCGTCTCCCATGGAGGATAAGAGATGATTAATGGTGAAAGCGGTGATATTCCCGGAAAGGATAAAACCTGCTCCTTCTGCACGAAGCCTGCCGTTGCCCGGCTCACCGATCCAGACCGCCACCTCTGTGCAGACCATTTCATCAGGGACTGCGAAGAGCGGGTGCGAAATATAATGATAGCCGAGGGCATGATTTCTCATTCCGACCGGATCGCAGTCGGGCTCTCGGGCGGAAAGGACAGCACAGCCCTCCTGATGATCCTCTCCCGGATTCTCGCTTCCGGTGGTGATGATGACTCTTCAGAGAAAGGTGCCAGAGAGAACGATGCTGTCAGGCCAACTGCGGATCTTGTTGCAGTAACCATCGATGAAGGGATCGCAGGCTATCGTGAGGAGACGATGGAGGCAGCAGCTGCATTGGTCGGGCGTTTTGGAATTTCGCAGCAGATCATCAGTTTTCGTGAGCTCTTCGGATCCGACCTCGACACCCTGCTCAAAGGCCGCGAAGAGGAGGCATGTACCGTCTGCGGGGTGCTCAGGAGGAGAGCGCTTCTTGAGGGTGCCCGGCGTGCCGGGGCAACCAAGATCGCAACCGGCCATAACCTGGATGACGAGGCACAATCAGTCCTGATGAACCTGCTTCGGGGCGATCTTCCCCGGATGGTTATGGATACCGCATCCGGATACCCAGACTGTTTTATTCCAAGGATTAAACCGCTCCTCCCGCTCTCGGAGAAGGAGATTGTGATCTACCTGATGGTGCAGGGGGCATTTACCGATCTCCCCGAATGCCCGTATGCCCACACCGCACTCAGGGGAGAGGTGCGGGAGATGCTCAGCTCTCTTGAATTGCAGTATCCCGGGACACGGCAGAAGTTGATCTCTGCTCGCGATGATGTACGGGAGATCGTCGGTGCAGGTGAACCGGGGGTGCGGGGAGAAGGAGCGGTTAACCGGTGCCGTCGTTGCGGTGAGATCTGTAGCGGGGAGATCTGTGCTGTGTGCCGGGTTTTAGAGCTTGCCAATGAGAAAAATTGATATACTATAAAAAATTGTAATACTCTCATTTAGAACTTATTGGACCTTTTTTCACCCAAGCACCCATCCAGGCTTACCCCAGACTGACCCAAGATCAATAACAAGATACGAGTCTGATAGCTTTAAACCAAATGGCACTTCAAAAACGATAGAACTCGTAGTTATATCATTCCTACCCAGCGTCTTCTGAGAATACATCTCTCCAAGGGAGGTAAACGGTGCTGTCTGAATAGGATGAAACTCTTCACCAGCCCCATTCAGCCTGAATGACGAGAGAGGAGGGGTCTTAATGGCATAGATCTTACCATCACGGTTCCCACTATGGGCAACACGCAGGTGTACTACAATATAAATTGCACCTTCTGGAGCATTCACGTGAGCTGTCTTCCCTGTGATTCCATCTTCATACCAGAAATATGATCGAGTTGATGCATACCGCGGGGATATAATTATATCATTGCTTTGTGTTGAATCCATGTATTTGAAGCCCCTTCCCATTGGTAGGAGACCATCAGGCAAGGGATAAATGTTCATATTTGAAAGCTCTTGTTTTGCCATTTCATGCTCAGTGGCCGTATCAACCCTGAACTGATAATTACCCGATGCGGGATTCTTCCCATCCTTGACTAACGAGAGCTGCTCTACCTCTTTTCTTACAGCATTCAGGGAAGCCTGCGCCTCAGTAATATCTACAATCATTTTCTGGCGTTCACTCACTGAGCCGGGGAGACCTCGTGAAAAGTACGAGGCTGTGGCAATCATCTTGACCATAGCATGTTGAAAATTGTGATGTTCCTTCATGAAATCCTTAGAAACTGTCATAGATGCAACTTCTTCCCAGGTTTCCAGGGATAATCTCTGTAGCTCTTCACTCTGCGTAATCAATAGCGGCCTGTTTCCCCCCTTTACCAATTCATTACAGAGAGTAGCCAAAACAGAGATTCTTTCGCCCTTTTCCAAAAGAGTTTTTACGAAGAGGTCATCATCATCCTCGATCTCGGGAATCAAATCTTCTTCCTCTGGTTTTGGAAGACCCAGAGTCTCTTTAGGTGTCGAACGAATATCAATCACGCTTGTTCCAAAATAATGACTGAGTGAGGCAAGAGCCAGAGGGGATCCGTTATATGAATCTGTGCAAATTATACTGATGCAATTCGTTTCGTATTTTGTAACAGGTTGATTTGGAGAAGAAGTTGCAATGATGACAGTTGATATGAAGGCAACCCCGATAATAAGTGTAATTATATTCAGATATCGAATATCCATAAGTAAACACCTGTCTGCATGTATGCCTTATCAAATCCAGTCAATAAACCATAACCAGGATCATATAGCTGAAATTATTTCCAAAAGTATATCTTTTTTTGGATTTATATTGAAAGTCAGGAATTTTGGTACCGGGTGTCAATTGCGGTATATAATTGCAGAGGAAACGCAGTGATAGAAATTATATTATGATAGATATAACCCCTCTACCCAATAACACAAGATCCGAAGAAACAAGCGTGCTTTCACCAGACGAACAGAGACGCTACTCCCGCCAGATCATGCTCTTTGGCGAGGAGGGGCAGGAGAAGCTAAAACAAGCCGCAATCTTCATCGCAGGAGCCGGGGGCCTGGGCTCCCCAATTGCACTCTATCTCGCAGCAGCCGGGATAGGAAAGATCATCATCGCGGACAATGATCTCGTTGAGCTCTCGAACTTAAACCGCCAGATTATCCACTCAACCCCGGATATCGGGGAAAAGAAGAGTGAATCGGCACGGCAGAAGATGGAGGCGATGAATCCCGGGATTATCATAGAGGCACATCATACCACCATTGATTCTGAGAATATCTCCAACTTGATCAAAGATGCCGATGGGATTGTGGATGCGATGGACAATTTCGAGACGAGGTACATCCTGAATGAAGCTGCTTTTGAGAAAGGGATTCCGCTCTTCCATGGAGGGATCCACGGCTTTTCAGGGCAGGCAACAACGATTATCCCCGGCAGAACCGCCTGCCTTAGGTGTATCTTCCCCCATGCCCCGCCGAAAGAGACGTTTCCTGTGCTTGGAACAACTGCCGGATTCATCGGAGTCGTGCAGGCAAACGAGGTCATCAAATACCTGACCGACACAGGTGAACTCCTTGAAAACCGCCTCCTCCTCTGGGATGGCGAGAGGGCGGAAGTCGACACAATAGCAGTTGAGAAGAACCCTGACTGCCTGATCTGTAAGAATAGGGGTGAATAGAGAGGCGTATGTACTCTCAAGAAAAAAAATGCCAATGAACAAAAGGAACAGACCAGAGTAATCAGGTGATAAACAGATGCCGACACAAGAGGACGAACATATCATTGAGGCAAGCGGACGGGCACGGATTGTGATCAGAAACGGTATCGTGGTGGAGGTAGGTGATCCGCTCATCCATGACTGCCCCCTTGCAAAGCGGTTTGCATACCCGATTCCGGAGATGACAAAGGAGCATATTGCCGCAAACATCACACACCGGATACAGGCATTTGGGATGTGCACCCCCGAACGCGAGGTCGAAGATGACCGGGAGTTTGTCGGGTTCGGGGCATCTGAAATCATCAGCTTCGGGATGAAGGCAGGGATGCTGGATGCAGCAGTCCTCGCCTGTGATGGTGCCGGAACCGTGATCGCACCAACACCCTCACTTGTCCAGGGGATCGGCGGCAGGATGTCCGGGCTCGTCTTTACGACCCCCTATCCCTCAGTCATCAGGAAGATCGAGGAGGCAGGCGGTATCGTCGTATATCCCGAGACAGGAGCGATGGATCAGGTGGGCGGGGCATCCCGTGCGGTCGCAGAAGGATTCACCGGGATCGCCGCCACCGTGGCACTCCCGCAGGATGCAGAGGCGATCCGGGGCCTGTACCCGAATGTCCTCATCATCGGCGTCCACACAACCGGTTTTACAATAGAAGAGGCGCAGGCCCTCGTGGGTGCAGCTGATCTGGTGACAGCCTGCGCATCCGGACCAATCAGGGAGATCGCAGGTGCCCGGGCACTTGTTCAGGCAGGTGTCTCGGTACCGGTATTTGCGATGACAGAGAAAGGAAAGGAGATCCTGATCGAAAAGATCCGGCAGTCGGATGAGCCGGTCTTAATCAAGCAGGCAAAGCTCCCGGCAGTCGGTGGAATACAGCCGGATCCCTTGATCTGAAGAGAATTACTCTTTTTTAAGGTGATCGTTTCTGAACCGGACGAGCTCTTCACAGAACTCCCCGAGATAGTCGTCCATCGAGAGGCTCCCTTCCTGGAAGGCACAGTCTCCTTCCTCTATCACCTTGTTGATGATATCCCTGGTCGGGAGAATGAGATCGATTCTTACCCCGGCCTGCTCAGCTCCACGGATCAGAGCCTCCCGGAAGATCCCAAGGCAGTAGGCGATCCGGTACCGGTAGACCCCTTTCGTCTTGGCAAGGTACCCGGCAACGCGGCCGGTCTCGATCCTGAGAAAATCATCAAGGACTTTCTGGTCTTTTACTTTGCCGAGCATGTACTTGTAATGGGCATAGGGGTACATCTCCTCAAGTTCGGATGGCACGATCCCGCATGTCCCAAAGACGACGATATGGTACTGATCGTCTGAGAAGACCTGCGAGATGACCATTTTGATCAGCTGGTGGCTCGGGCTTGTGCTGTAGGGCTTCCGCATCGCACAGGGGAGGAAGATCCCAATATCCTTTGGTTCGACATCATACTCATCAATGATGTAGCGGTAAGACTGTTCAAACTCCGAAAGATAGAAGGGGGGATCGGTAAGGAGGGGCTTATCAGATGGGTTGTTATTGCCGCCCATGGTTGTCTCTTAGATGTTGGTTGCAGAGGAGGATGAAAGGTGCGGGTTGCCCACAAAGAAATATCGGTTAGAATGTTCTGTATACTGTTCTTCGAGGTCCCACCTCAACCACGACAATGATCAGACGCTCATTATGGATCTTCAGAATAGCGCGGTATTTTCCAACCCTGAGTGAGAAGAACGGAGGGTTATGGTTCCCTTCCAGACGTTTGATAAACCTGTACGGGTTCTCCTCATTTGCAAGATCTGTAAGCGCCTTTTGGATGCGCTGAGCCGAGTGTGGATCGAGTCTGGCAAGATCCCGTTCTGCTGGAGGGATGATGACAATGTCAAAAGGTATCACAGGAGATCAAGATCCCTCATAGCGTCATCAAGAGGCCTGAATTTTCCTGCTTTTATATAGATCTCTGCCTCATCCAGACGCCTGAGGGTCTCTTCAGAGAGAGGTTCATCATCATACATTACATCAATCAGGCGCTCAATACAATCATTATAGGTTTCCCGGGGATGGATCTTCAACCTGGTCAGTCGCTCTTTTGTTGAAGATTCAAGCTTAATCGTCTGGGATGTCGCCATGATACTATAGTACACCCCAGTATACCATAAAGATTACTACCACTCAAACTCCGGCAGGTAAAAAGGAGGATAGGTAAGGAGGGGCTTATCAGATGGGTTGTTATTGCCGCCCATAGTTGTCTTATAGACATGGGTTGTGGAGGAGGATGAAGGGTGCGGATAGGTTAACGTTGGTGAGATCCTGTTGTTCTTCCAGAAGATTTATATTCGCAAACATCCGAACATAATTCATGTCAATCAAATGTGGTGACAAGCCCGGAGAGGGCAGGTATGTATGCAAGAAATGTGGAAAGTCGATCACCCTTGCAAGCAAGGACGAGGCAATCTATCCCTGCCCGCTCTGCCAATTCTGCGAATACCGGCAGGGCTGATCCAGGCGTAATGTATCAGAACCAAAATCATTTTTATCTCCGATCCAATCCGGTAGAGCTGTATCCTGCAGATAGAAGGCAGGCGGATCAGCGATATGAATTATACCACTGCTCATATTCCTTGTGATCTGCAAAACAGTGGAGGATATACAGGGTATCTTCATGAATCTCATATATAATCCGTGCCTGCCGCGTCACCTTCTCAACATGAGAGGGGATGCCATACCTCAGATGACGGCGGGGAGGCATGGATTGTATCTTTTCAAAATGCCAAAGGAAGAGATGCTGAAGATCGTTTGGTAACCTTTCAAACTCTCTTCGTGCAACATCAAGGAAGAGGATCTCCATTCGATCACTTCGTAATGAGCCGTCTCATCTCATCCAGAGAGGTGAGAGGAGTTTTTCCGGCCAGAACCTCACCCATCTCTATGGAAACACCTCTGTGAACCAGCAGCAACTCTTCTTCTTCAATCATCCTTTCGTATGCGAGTATAGCCTGACGAATAACCTCCGTCTGATTCCCCGCATATCCCTTATCGATGATCCTCCGGATTGCCTCTTCATAGGGTCTTCCAATATTAATGTTCATAGAGATCACCCTTGAGCACATAATAAATGTACATTCAATAATATATTAATTGATCATTAATCCAGGTGGAGAGGGGATCGGCACACTATCAGGACCGCCCGCCCCTCACAACCCACATAATACACCCAGACACCCCAAGGCCAACCAGGCTTGCCCATAAGGGCAATAGCAAAACAAACGCACCCACCCCCCCGGTAGCAATCGCCACCATCAAAACAGAGAGACCAAGGAGCCGGGCAGCCTGCACCCGGCCCCGATCAAGCGGCTCTCCAGTCCGATCACCCACAGACAGAGTCTGATCCTTCCTGAAGAGGACTGAATTGAATAAGAGAGGAGCTGCAAGCATCCAGATGAGGAGCCATGATGAGACCGGGAGAGGGAGGGGTGGCAGGGTGATCCCAAAGAACGCTGCATATGCAACCAACCCGATAACCAGAACTGCAGCAAACCATATCTGACGGAAATCCGGTTCTTTCAGCCGTAAATCAAGGATAAAGGCAGCTAACGCTGCGGGACCTGCCAGCCAGAAACCCCCGGAAACCAGCCATCCGGCAAGAAGGAGCAGAGCAGCTAAATCAAGGGACCCGGCCGGCTGCCCGGTTGTCCGGTTCACTATCCGGAGAAGGAGCAACACGAAGAGTGAGGTCAGAAAACCTGGCTCTTGAGCAATGAGGAGAAGAGGGATACATATCAGAGCAGGCAGAAACGCAGCATACTCTGAGTCAGGGTCAAGCTCCCGGGAGATCGCCCATGCAAAGAAGATGGCAAGACCGGCGATAAAACCCTGAAAAATGGCGGGAAACAGGGTTTCACCCAGATACAAAGATGAACCTGCAGCCCCTGTCGAGACGAGGAGTGTCAGGATGATGATCGCCCGGTTTGTCGGGTACATTGGATCAATGGGGCGTGCGATTGTCGTCAACTGGTGCATGGTATCCTCTCCTAAATTCAGATGAACTCACGGTGAGCCGCAGGAGATAAAATAGCCTTCCCACGGAGACGAGGGGAGCACCCCCAATCCTGCCACCACAATACCCATCCTCATCACGAAAATTCCCTCCATGACAGCCGGTTTTCCCACCAAGAACACTTATAACCATCAATGCCGTACAAAGAGAAAGGGCTTGATGAACAGCCCATAGAGAACAGGAGGAATTCTATGCCCGAATTTGCAAATCCATTCGCAGGAAACAATATCGACCGAAAGATATCCCATGATGAGCTCATCCGCACCATCCGCTACAGCATGTCAGCCGAATTCGAGGCTATCCAGCTGTATATGCAGATCGCAGATGCAACCGATAATCCTCTGGCAAAAGAGGTCTTAACCGACATCGCAGACGAAGAGAAGGTCCATGCAGGTGAATTATACCGGCTCCTGATGGAACTCGATCCAAAAGAGGGAGAGTTCTATGCAGAAGGTGTAAAAGAGGTTGAGGAAGAGATTGAAAAGTTAAAAGCGAAGAAATAATTCGCTTAATATCTTTTTTCGTTATTCAGGAATGCAGGAGAGATTGTTCTCTTAATCCCGTATCCCGCCTGAAACCGTGATCGTCTTCTCGATGATCGGGATATCCACCTCGGCTTCCTCAAGTGCCCGCTCAACCACATACCGGACACCGGAACAGCAGGGCACCTCCATATGGGCGACGGTGATCGTTTTGATCTTGTGCAGGGTGAAGATCTCAACCAGAATCTGGATATATCCTTCAACATCAGAGTCCAGTTTCGGGCAGAAGTTAACCAGCACACGGTTTTTCAGGAGGTCGGCATGGAAATTCCCGTATGCAAACGGGACGCAATCTGAGGAGACGAGGAGATCCGCATTATCAAAGCATGGTGCAGCCGGATTGATGAGCCGGAGCTGAACCGGCCACTGCCTAAGTTCTGATGGTGCCGGGGCACCACCTCCCATCACGTCATCCCGGATGATTGTGTGTGGAGCCGTTCCCGGACAGTCCGGGTGAGTGCAGGGGGATTCTGTCGGTCCTTTCTCCTTGTAGGGCACCGGAATATCATGCTCCTGGAGGAAGGCAACAGCCCGTTCATAGAGATCCATCCGGTCATGTTTATCCAGATGTTCAAGATGTGCCCTGATGACAGCATCGCCTTTGGAGACGATCGTCCGCATCACCTCCCATTCATCATAAGGTTCAGCCTCGCGTGTGATGACAGAGATTGCCCCTTCCGGACAGGTGCCGATACAGGCGCCAAGGCCGTCACAGTAGAGATCGCTGATCAGCCGGGCTTTTCCGTCGATGATCTGAAGTGCTCCCTCAGGGCAATCGGGGATGCAGTCCCCGCACCCGGTGCAGAGATCCTCATTAATCCTGATGATCTGTCTTTTCATGTTTTTTCCCTCCTATAAGATGCAATCCTTACAATCCTGCTCGCCACAGGGAAGGTTATCTATCTTCCATTTGAGTGCCCAGCGCTTAATATCTCTGATCACGCCAACCAGGTCAAGGCCGCTTTCGGTCAGGGTGTACTCTGATCTGATCGGAAAGGTTGTTGCATCCACCTTCCGGATGATGATTCCTTCATCCTCAAGCTCCTTCAGCCGCTCGGAGAGAACTTTTGGGGTGATCCCATCAAGAGTAAGCCGCAGCTCTGAAAAACGCCTGGTGTACGCTTCACCTTTGTACAGCTCCAGAATGATCAGAAGCATCCATTTCTTTGAGAGGTATCTGACCGACTGGTTAACCGTGCACCCTTCCTGCATGGTATAGTATTGGAAACTCACTCCTATTTATATAATAGTATGCAATAGATATTTTGTATCAAAAAGATATCAAAAGGAGAATGGAAATGTTCTGTAACCAGTGTGAAGAAACGGCCAAAGGCACCGGATGTACTGTAAAGGGAGTCTGTGGAAAAGAGGATGATATCGCAGTATACCAGGATCTCCTGGCATATCTCTGCAAAGGAATAGCTGTCAGGAACCTTGCTGCGATGGAGAATGGCACAGATGATCCTGATGCAGGAAAATTTATCGCTGATGCCCTGTTTGCAACCCTCACGAATGTGAACTTCGATCAGGCGAGATTTATCGATCTGATCAATCAGGCAATTGCGATCCGGGATGCCCTCCCTCCCGCAGGAGCGGATGAGCCTGATGCCTGCACCTGGAAGCCTGCTTCCGAGGGTGAGATGTTAGAGAAAGGGAAGGCTGTTGGTCTTCTTTCAACAGAGAACGAAGATGTGCGATCGCTTCGATCGACCCTTCTCTTTGGAATGAAGGGGATTTCCGCTTATTACACCCATGCAGAGGTGTTGGGAAAGACCGACGCAGATATCGAGCGCTTCCTCCAGAAAGGGCTCGCCTCGACTCTCCAGGATCTCTCTGTTGACGAGATGGTGGGGCTCGTCCTCGAATGCGGAGAATATGGCGTCAAAGTCCTTGCACTCCTTGACGCAGCAAACACCGGGACCTACGGGAAACCCGAGATAACAAGTGTGAAGACCACCGTCGGATCGCGCCCCGGCATCCTGATCACGGGGCATGATCTGTTGGATCTTGAGATGCTCCTCAAGCAGTCACAGGATGAGGGCGTGGATATCTATACCCATGGTGAGATGCTACCGGCCCATGCCTATCCGGCATTCAAAAAATACCCGCACCTCTATGGAAACTACGGAGGCTCATGGCCACACCAGAAAGAGGAGTTTGAAAGTTTCAACGGCACTGTACTCATCACCACAAACTGTATTGTTCCGCCAAAGGACTCCTACAAAGAGAGGATCTATACTACAGGAATGGCCGGCTATCCGGGTGTTGCCCACATCCCGGCATCACCTGAAGGAGCTAAGGACTTCTCCGCAGTCATAGCAGCAGCAAAGGCTGCCAAACCCCCCGAGGCTCTTCCGGGGAGCGGTGCGGATCTGATCACCGGCTGTGCCCATGATGCCGTTCTTGCTCTTGCAGGAACCGTTATCGATGCGGTGAAGAATGGGGACATTAAGAAATTCATCGTGATGGCGGGTTGTGACGGCAGGCGGAAAGACCGCGAGTACTATACACAGTTTGCAGAAGCACTCCCAAAAGATACCGTCATCCTGACCGCAGGCTGTGCCAAGTACCGGTACAACAGCCTCGGACTCGGGGACATCGGCGGCATCCCCCGGGTGCTTGACGCAGGGCAGTGCAATGACTGCTACTCGCTTGTGGTGATCGCACAGGCACTTGCAGAGGCATTCGGAGTTGGGATCAACGATCTTCCGATCGCATACAATATCGCATGGTACGAACAGAAGGCCTGCCTCGTCCTCCTCTCACTCCTCTCCCTCGGAATAAAGGATATCACCCTTGGCCCCAGGCTTCCGGGATTCGTCTCCCCGGCAGTACTTGATGTGCTTGTGAAGAACTTCGATCTGAAGCCAAACACAACTGTTGAAGACGATATGGCACGGATGTTTCAGGCATAACTGTCCTGAGGCAGATCCCCTCAATTTTTTTCAGAAATTATTATCAGGATTATCGATGAATTGAGGAGTAGCATGAAGAGCAATGAGAAAGTCCCTTTCCCCATTGATTCCATCAGGAGGCCAGCCAATGCAGTTTACATGTCCGGGAGCAGCCAACCTCAGGAATCCCACACTTGAACTACGAACCTGCCCACAATGCGGAGAGGAGATTGAGATCTTCTCGGATGAGATGAAAGCCTCATGCGAGAGATGCGGTTTTGTCATCTATAACGACATCATCTCCTGTGTCCGGTGGTGCAGGTATGCAAAAGAGTGCGTTGGCGAGGAGATGTATCGAAAAATAACCGGAATAAAGGAAGGGTAAAGAAGTAGTTACAAACGCCGGTATTGCTCCCTGACAGATACATTATTAATCCCTGATGAGTAAGCAGGTCTTGTTATCGAAAAGAAAAGTGATTTGCCATGCCTCCACATTGTGATACACGAGATGGTCCTGTTGTTACAGCGGCTAAAAAAGCGCTGGAAACAGAGAACCTCAACTATGTACTCATCTGGATTCCGGAAGAGTCAGAAGAAGAGCTAAAAGATATCTTTGAAAGAACCCTGCGGGCCAGAAAAGCCGGAGAAGAATCTCAGGATGTTGCCGATGACTGGTTCTTTGAGAACTGCATCCGGCTCCATCGTGCTGGTGAGGGAGCCCCCTACACCGGTATGAAACCCGCCGGGCTCAGCGAAGGGCCGATAGTTCCAAGAGCCGAGAAAGCAATCGAGACCGGTGATCCCAGGGAGACGATCAGTTTTATTCTCGATACGATTGAAGAGGATCTGATCCATCGGTTCCATCATGTCATGCAGAAGAAAACATATGATCTGAATGATGTAGCTGCCGGAAGGGAATATATTGAAGCGTTCATCGGCTGGGTAGTATATTCACACCACCTCTATGCCTCCGTGACCGGCGCTACCGGAGAGAGCAAGAAACATGTCGGGAATACCGGACATAAACACGAATGAGTCTTTTCTCAATACCTGAAAATCCGCATGAGAGTCAGTATTGATCGTATAGGATGTATCAGTTGTGGGTCCTGCTGGGATACCTGCCCAGACTTTTTCGAGCAGAATCCTGATGATTCATTCAGCCAGATTAATGAAGCATTCCGGGTGAGGGGAATCGTTGCGGAAGGAGAAGCCCCCCAGAATCTAAGCGATTGCGTAATGGATGCAGCAGATCTCTGTCCGGTTCAGATCATCCGGACAGAGATCTGATCTGCACAGGGCGTTATTGTCCCCTCGCACCGATATGAGTAAAGCGACCCGTTTAGCTCTGCCAGCAGATGGGAGAACACATTTTTTTGAGAGCCTCCACAATACGCAGATAGCATCAGATCACTCAGATACCATGACAGTACCTGTTATCCTCTCTGCACCAGAGTAGATATTCATCTTGTTTGATCTGACAAATCCGATAAGTGTCAGGTTTGCCTGTTGTGCTATCGCAACTGCAAGCGTCGTTGTAGCACCTCGTGAAGCAACAATCGGGATGCCGGCAATGAGACATTTTCTCGCCATCTCAGATGAGATTCTCCCCGAGCAGATGACAAATGTTTTTGAGAGATCAATTCCGGCTTCAAGAGCAGAACCTATCGCCCGATCAAGGGCATTATGGCGGCCGATATCCTCAACGATCCGGATCGCCGCCCCCTCTTTATTGAAAAGCCCGACGATATGGATTCCTCCTGTTTCAGTGTGGAGATCAGAGGTGAGCCCGGCCTTCACCGCTGCCTGGATCACACCCGGAGAGAGGACAAAACCTTCTGGTGCAGTGGGCAGGTGTGTGGAATCCAGAAACGAGCTTGTACCCCCGCAGCCGGAAAGCACCGTCTTCTTTGAAACAAGGATCTCAAAAGGATTCTTCGTCAGGACACTTACTTTTGTATCCTCAATCCTGATCGACTCGATATCATCCAGGGATCCTATGATCCGCTCGGTATAGAGATAGCCGATCACAAATTCACGCAGCATCACCGGGCTTGTCATTGCAGTGAGGATATGCCTGCCATTCACAAGGACGGCGATCGGCACCTCCTCAATAACCGGGTGAAGGATCTCAGTGATAGTATCATCAATGACACGAAGTGTCGGAAGTTCCAGAAACATCATCTCACCATCCTTGTTATCTCTTCAAGCGTCTTGAGAAGGAGATCGATCTCCTCATCTGTTGTATAGAGATAGGTGCTTGCCCGAACCGTTCCCTCTGGCAGAGCAAGCTGATCCATGAGAGGTTTACAGCAGTGATCTCCGGATCGTACCATAATATCCGCTGCCTCATCAAGGATATGGGCAACATCGTGTGGATGCATCCCGGAAACAGTAAAGGAGACGACACCGATCCGATCATTGCGATTCTCTGATCCATACACTGTTACGCCATCAATATCCAGGAGACCATTGAGAAGCCGTTGGGATACATGCTCTTCATGACGTTGAATATTCTTCATCCCGATCGACTCAAGATATGAAACCGCCTTTCCAAGGCCGATTGTTCCCCCGATCGGAGGAGTGCCCCCCTCATACCGGCGGTAATCCCCGAGATATGTATATCCATCAACTGATGCCTGTTCAACAGACCCCCCTCCGGTCAGCAGAGGTTCGAGAGCCATCTGCTTCATCCAGAGGACCCCTGTCCCGGTCGGCCCGAGCATCTTGTGTCCTGAGAAGCAGAGGTAGTCACACCCAAGATCCTTCACATCTATTGGGAGATGAGGAACTGACTGTGCACCATCCAAGAGGAGTTCGGCACCGTGGTCATGGCTAATGTGAGCAATTGTCCTTACAGGAAGAAGTGTTCCGAGGACATTTGATGCATGGGTGATCGCAACGAGGCGGGTTTCATCAGTTATGGTTGCCTCAAATGCTCCCATATCGATCGATCCATCTGCATCCGGCCTGATTACGTCAACGATAACACCCCTCTTTCGGAGACGTAGCCAGGGAAGGAGGTTTGAATGGTGTTCAAGTGCCGTCGTTACAACCCGATCCCCCTTCTTCCAGGGGATTCCTGAGGCAACAATTCCGATCGACTCAGTCGTATTCTTTGTGATCACGGTGGTTCCTGATTCTCCACCAATGAAAGAGGCAATACGATCATGAGCATCAAGGTATTTCTGGGTGGCGATGACTGACAGCCGGTGGACACTCCTTCCAATATTTGCCCTGTACCTGAGATCGTACTCAGAGATCGCCTTTGCAACCTTCCGGGGCATCAGGCTGGTTGCAGCAGAGTCGAGATAAATGAGATCACTGGTGATCGGGAAGTCGGAACGGATTGTATCGGCAATCATGATTATTCATCCATACTCCCGCTCCGATACCCCATAAGATCGAGGGTGACATAGAGAAAGCCAAGGCGCCTGAAGGCATCGGTTATCTTCTCACGGCAGGCGATGAGATCCAAAAGTTCATCTTCAGGGACTTCAATTCTGGCGATATCGCCATGAACCCGGAGGCGCAGTTGTGAAAAACCACATTCGGAGAGGATCTCCTCCCCCTCCTCGATCATCCTGAGTTTCTGGGGAGTGATCGGCTCATCATAGGGAATCCTGGTGGCAAGGCAGGCATTTGAAGGTTTGTTCCAGAAGCTCAGATTGCATTGCCGTGCCATCTCACGGATGCCCTGTTTATCGACACCTGCCTCAATGAAAGGATGGACGACTCCTTCCTCATCGGCAACAGCAAGACCGGGGCGGTACTCCCCGAGATCCGAGAGGTTCGCCCCGTCAGCGATTGCAGCACCAGCTGCACGTTCCCTGAAGATACGTGACGAATCGCGCTTGCAGATGGCACACCGATCTTTTGGGTTCCGGCAGAATGCTTCATTTTGAAGAATTGGGAACGGAACAACCTCACAATCAATACCAATCTCCTGAGCTACCCTGAGTGCATCAGCAACTGCCCGCCGGGGAACAACAGGTGAGTCAAGGAGGATATACCGAACCTGGCCCGGGATTGCCTCCTCTGCAATGGCTGCCAGAAGGGAGCTATCCACACCGCCTGAGAAGGCAATAACAAGGGGAGACTTCTTTCTTAATACTTCCCTGACGTTTCCCTTCAGATCATCCATTTCATTCCACATCCTCACAAGAACCGCAGGCCTGTTCACCTTCCCGCATCTTCACGCAGATTTTGCATATTTGTGATGCCAGATCTATCTCTTCACCCGAATGGAGAGCAGATGCAAGAGCCCTGATCAGGGTGCGTATATCCTCCTCAAAAACAATTCTGTACCCTCTCTTTCCCGAGAGGTACTGCGATATGGCAGAGGGGGCACAATCAAGAATTTCAGCAGCTTCCTGCTGGGTTGAACCGCACGAGATCAGCTCCTCTGCGATCGCAGCCCGGATAGCAGGGAGTACATCCCAGACGATCATCTGACAGGGTAATTTCAGAACCATCACTTCCCACCAAAGTTATTTCACAATTGTTAAGTCAGTGAGCGATAAATATCTTCGCCAAAGAGCCGGAACAATAACTTTTTTATAACCCTCGGTTCATTCATGTATAGAAGATTCACAATTGTGAAACAGCAGGAGAAGAGATATGGCACGATCATTATCAACAACCAAGACGATGACGGTCACCTTTGATGAGCCGCTTCTCCTTGAATCAAAAGCGACTCTCACCCCGTACACCATCGCATACCAGGCCTATGGAAAACTGAATCGTGAGAAGAGTAATGCAATCCTTATCTGCCATGCCCTCTCAGGGGATGCCCATGCAGCCGGAGTTGATCCGGAGTCAGGTAAGAAAGGGTGGTGGGAGACGCTTATTGGACCTGGAAAGGCGTTTGATACCGACCGGTACTTCGTCATCTGTTCAAACGTTATCGGAGGATGCAAGGGCTCAACAGGACCCGCATCAATCAATCCAAAGACCAATAAGACATATGGACTGGGTTTTCCTGTTATAACCATTCATGATATGGCCAGGGCTCAGAAGAGGCTTATCGAACATTTGGGTATCAGGAGACTTGCTGCTGTTGCCGGAGGATCGATGGGAGGCATGCAGGCACTTGCCTGGTCGGTTCTCTACCCGGAGGCAGTCAGTAAGGTAATTGCCATTGCAACCACAGCCCGATCATCGCCCCAGCAGATCGCATTTAATGAAGTCGGACGGCAGGCGATCATGGCAGATCCTGTATGGAAAGGGGGAGAGTATTCACCAGCTGATCCTCCGACGCGCGGTCTTGGTCTGGCCAGAATGATCGGCCATATCACGTACCTCTCGGATGAAGCAATGCATGAGAAGTTCGGAAGGAGATTCTATGGATCTGAAGGGATCAGCTATGAATTTGCAACAGAGTTTCAGGTGGAGAGTTACCTGCATCATCAGGGGGACTCTTTCACCCGCCGGTTCGATCCAAACAGCTACCTCTACATCACACGGGCTCTCGATTACTTCGATCTCTCTCAGGAGGGATCGCTTGCAGATGGATTTACAAATGCTACATCATCGTTCCTCGTTGTCTCGGTATCAAGCGACTGGCTGTACCCGCCATACCAGTCAGAGGAGTTGGTAGCAGCACTCACAGAAAATGGGATAGATGTGCAGTACTGCGAAATTCGATCGAAATACGGGCATGATGCTTTCCTGCTCGAATCCGGGCAGCTCAATTATATTATCGGGGATTTCCTCGACCGTCTCCTCGTCAGAAATGTAATGGAGGGTGGAATACCCACTATCGAAGAGTCGGCTTCGATACTTGAAGCATCCAAAATAATGATCCATGAGGGCGTCAATCATCTCCCTGTGCTTGGAGAAGAGAAACAGATCTCCGGGATCGTAACATCATGGGATATTGCAAAAGCTGTCGCCTGCGGCCACAAAACCCTTGATGAGATCATGAGCAGGGATGTCCTCACTGCTTTACCGGATGAGCCGGTCCGGGAAGCAGCACGAAGAATGCAGGAGCGTTCCATATCAGCTCTCCCGGTCATTGATGAGAAGAAGCAGGTCATCGGCATCATCACCAGTGAGGCGATCAGCAGGCTTGTTGGCAGGTGCACATAAGGAGGAAAATGGTATGGGGAAGATCTATAATGATATAACTGAAACAATCGGCAATACCCCCCTCATCCGGCTGAACCGTATCACCGAGGGGTTATCTGCAATAGTGGCCGTTAAGGTCGAGTCCTTCAACCCGATGCATAGCGTCAAGGACAGGATCGGGCTTGCGATGATTGACTGCGCAGAGAGAGATGGCAGGCTCGGTAAGGGGCAAAGGATAATGATCGTTGAGCCAACGAGCGGAAATACCGGAATAGCCTTAGCAGCAGTAGCAGCCGCACGCGGCCACCCCATTACCCTCGTCATGCCTGAGACGATGAGTCTCGAACGGCGACAGGTTCTCTCTGCTCTTGGAGCGGAGCTGATCCTGACACCCGGAGGGGAGGGTATGGGCGGAGCAATCCGGAAGGCGACCTCTCTTGCAGAAGAAGGGGGCTGCTTCATGCCCCAGCAGTTTGAGAACCCTGCCAACCCGGAGATCCACAGAAAGACAACAGCTGAAGAGATCTGGCGGGATACCGAGGGAAAAGTTGATATCGTTGTTGCAGGGGTTGGAACAGGAGGCACGATCACCGGGATTGCCGAGGTTATCAAAGAGCGAAAACCATCTTTTAAGGCAATTGCAGTCGAGCCCGTAGAGTCGCCGGTTCTCTCCGGGGGACAACCAGGTCCACACAAAATACAGGGGATCGGTGCAGGTTTTGTTCCGAAGATACTCAGGCTCGACCTTATTGATGAGATAATACAGGTCACCGCAGAAGAGGCGAAAGAGATGGCACAGAAGCTTGCCCGAAGTGAAGGCATTCTTGCAGGCATATCATCAGGTGCTGCACTTACTGCTGCCCTAAGAGTGGCAGAACGAGAGGAAAATGCAGGAAAGCTGATTGTTGTTATCCTGCCGGATACTGGAGAGAGATACCTTTCAACGGGTCTCTTCACACCATAGGAGAAAGAGTATGAGCATACGTGAAGATATCAGGACGGTCTTTGAGAAGGATCCGGCAGCACGATCCACCCTTGAGGTAATCTGCTGCTATCCGGGGATGCATGCCCTCTGGATGCACAGGATTGCACACCGCCTCTGGAGATACAGGCTTCGTTTTCCTGCACGCCTGCTTTCACATATCTCACGTGCTCTTACCGGAGTCGAGATACATCCCGGCGCATCAATCGGCAGAAGGGTCTTCATCGATCATGGCTCAGGCGTTGTCATCGGGGAGACCGCAGAGATCGGCAACGATGTCCTCATCTATATGGGAGTTGTTCTCGGAGGAACATCGCTGACGAAGGGAAAACGTCACCCGACAATCGGAAATGATGTTATCGTTGGTTCAGGTGCCGCAGTCCTTGGACCGATCGAGATCGGGGATGGTGCCCGGATTGGTGCGGGATCGGTGGTTGTCCGGCCCGTTCCTGCCGGGGCAACCGTGATTGGAGTTCCCGGAAGAATTGCAGGACCTGATGAACAGAGGACCCCGGGAATCCTCGATCATGGGGACCTTCCGGATCCTATGCTCAGGGTAGTGAGCCGCCTCCTCGATCGCCAGAGCAGGCTTGAAGAGAGGATCTTTGAGCTTGAACGCGACCATGTGACAAAAGAGGCAAAAAGGAACGAACTGATCCGGGAAGATGAGGTCAGAAACGCACTCAGGACAGTTATCGATCCGGAGGTCGGGATCGATATCGTTGATCTCGGTCTTGTGAAGGAGGTGCATGTCGAAGACGATTCAGTTCTCGTCTCGATGGTGCTGACGACAAGTGCCTGTCCTCTCGTCGACTATCTAAAAGATCAGGTGAAGAGGACAGTCCTCGGACTTGGGGAGATCAGGCATGTCGAGGTCGAGATCCTTGACGAGCCCTTTAACTGGGATCGGTTCGTTGCACAGAAAGGAAAACTCGAAGATCTTTAAATTTCAAGCATCCTCTCAATCGCCACTCTTGCTCTGGCAGCTATCTCATCAGGAACCATAATCCTGGGGGTCAGATTCTCAAGCGAAAGAAGGACCTTTTCCAGGGAGGTCTTCTTCATATTCATACAGACAGCTTTTTCTGAGAGAGGGAAAGCCCGCTTCCCGGGGCACCGTTTCTCTATCTGGTGAATAATGCCAGGCTCGGTTCCGATGATAAAATCGCGCCTTTCAGAAGCACAAATATGACGGATCATCCCGGAGGTTGAATGGACATAATCTGCCAGATCGATAACCTCAGGCCGACATTCGGGGTGAACGAGAAGTTCTGCATCGGGATGATCGAGACGGGCTCTGGAGACATCTGCGATAGTCATCATATCGTGGACATAACAGAACCCCTGCCAGGGCAGGATCTCTTTTTCTGTGAATCGTGCCACATACCGTGCAAGGTTTCTGTCAGGAAGCATGACCACCTGATCTGCTTCGAGGGATTCGACGACCTTCAGGGCATTTGCCGATGTACAGCAGATATCGCTCTCTGCTTTCACTTCAGCCGTCGTATTCACATATGCAACGACGGCTGCGTCAGGGAACCGCTCACGGAGCATCCGAACCTCACTTCCGGTGATCATCCCTGCCATCGGGCAGTGGGCATCGGGTGCCGGGAGGAGAACAGTCTTTTCAGGAGAGAGGATGGCGGCAGTCTCTGCCATAAAGTCGACACCGCAGAAGACGATTGTCTCTTCTCTCCGCTCTGCTGCTGCGCGGGCAAGTTCAAGTGAGTCCCCGACGATATCAGCAATATCCTGTACCCCGGCAACCTGATAGTTATGGGCAAGAATCACTGCATTCGTCTCTTCAGCAAGAGAGCGGATTTCAGTTGATATATCATGGGCAATCACTTCTGACACCTCTCTTCAATCTGATGAATACACTATCCACATGACTGATACAATCCTGAAGCCTTATGGCCTTTCCCTCCCTTTCTTTTGTACCATCACTACATCTTCTGAGGATATGACACGGAGAAGGTACGTGCCATAGCATGGTTTTGTATAGGGGAGGATGACCGCATCGCCATCTATCCCAAGAGCAATGGGAGGAACACCGATGATCCGCTTATCAAAGATCTTAAAGCCCGGATCGACATAATAGACCTCCTTAAAGTGTTTTTCAACATAGGCCCGACACTCCTTGAAGGACGCCATGGAGAGGAGGACATCATAACCGAGATCTTCAACACAGGTCATCTCAGCACCTCATCGAGTTTTTTACGGAGTTTGCCAGGATTATGAACCGCCTTCTCGACGATCATCTCACAGGGGATCTCAAGCTGTTCTGCGAGTTCCTCTGCCTCTCTCCCAAAGACAACGACAATAAGACGGCCTTCAAAGAGATACCGGATTGTGGTTGCATAACTGATTCCGGCATCATTGTGGGCAAAGACGATACAGGTGGACGGAGTCGTTTCCCCTGATGCCAGGTCCTCGATACACCGATCCAGTTCAACCATCTTCTTTACGTACACCTTCTTAGGATCTGAGACCTTCAGGAGAACCAGCACCGCGCTGTTCCCGGCGATCAGTACATCTTTGCCAGCTTCATTCAGGCGATCGGCTGCGTAGAGTGCAAGTGCCTGCTGAACCGGAACCTCGGGGCACCCAAGGATGATAAGCGTTTCATCTCTTTTTTCTTCCATAGTACAAAACCTCAATTAGTAAATATCCCGAAATGGTGTGATATCACAGCCGGTGCATGGGAGGCACATCGTCCGGGCAGACCGGGCATCAAGCCCATACCGCACCAGGATCTCAACGGTTTTTTTGGCAAGATACAGGAGCCGTTCCTGTGATGGCCGTTGAATGGTGATCTCCCCTTCACGAAGTGGGGAGGGTGAAATCGGACGGAGATTTGGGATGACACCCATCCGGGCCAGAGTCGTGACACCATCAAGCACGGTCTGATCATCCTCACCAAGTCCGATGATGAAATTTGAAAATACTGCGTTTTTCCCGAATATGGTGACCGCCTCCCTGAGTGCATCGAGTATCTCAGATAAGGAGAAGTCAGGGCAGACAGTAGAAAAGATCACCGGATCCATCGTCTCCACATTATACTTGATCTCAACGGCACCGGCATCATAGAGGAGCCTGCTGGAGTCCTTTGTCGGATAGACAGAGACACCGATCGGGAGGTCAAAACGGCTGTGGAGTGCATGCACCACCTCAACGATCCGTTCCACCTCCTCTTCAGGAGATATGGCAACACCGCTTGTAAGGGAGATTGCCTTGAGACCCCCGGTTGCAGACGCCTCTTGGACCAGCCCGATGATCGTCTCGATGCTTTTCCTGCCGCCATGCAGTTTTGGAACCGGGCAGAATCTACAGTGGAAGATACACCGCTCACTGACGGTGATATATGCCTGCTCAGGACAGTGGCAGAGCGGTGTTTCGAGTTTTCCCCATATGAACGGCTCATTGTTATGAAGAAGGAGAACACCATCTTCATCTGGAACAGCTTTTAATGGAGAATGTTCCTTTACCGTCAGGCGTACTCTGTGGTCCCCTGACCGGATGAAGATCGACGTCCCTCCGGCTCCGGGACCGGCTGTTGCTGATGTCTTTGTTGCAATAGGGATAAGCCGCTCATCAAGCTCCACGGTCCCTATAGCAACAAGAAACGCTTTTCCTTCTGGCGTCATGGCAGACATTCCATCACACAGTCCTTTTCACAATTGTGAATTATCCGATAATTTGTTCTGTGGAGTATTATACCTTCGGATTGAAGATACAAAATGAGGTTTTTTTTGCCGGATTCGAAGCCATTAACGTATCTGAGGGAAGAGTAGATTATGGCAGCGTCACAATTGTGAATGCCAATGCCAAGGTGGCGGAGTGGCTACGCGGTTGACTGCAGATCAACTACATCCCGGTTCGATTCCGGGCCTTGGCTCTTCTTACAATACCCTGTAAAATCCATTTGGAGGGATTCTATGTTTTCGGTTCAGGAACTCGATCGATACAAACGCCAGATCATGCTCTTCGGCGAAGAGGGCCAGGAACGGCTGAAGGAAGCAACGATATTCATCGCAGGTGCCGGGGGTCTTGGTTCTCCCATCTCCATCTACCTTGCGGTTGCAGGAGTTGGGCGCATTGTTCTTGTTGACAAAGATAGTGTTGAACTCACAAATCTCAACAGGCAGATACTCCACTTCAACCGGGATATCGGAGAGAGGAAGACGATATCAGCATCGGTAAAACTCAGGGAGATCAATCCTGACATCTCAATTGAGGCAATCGATACAACCATTGATGAGACAAATGTCCTCGATCTCGTCGGAGATGCTGACGGTATCGTCGATGCGATGGATAACTTCCCAACCAGATATCTTTTGAACCAGGCAGCATCGACAAAGAAGATCCCCTTCTTCCACGGCGGAATACGCGGGCTCTGCGGGCAGGCAACAACGATAATCCCCGGAAAAACAGCCTGCCTCTCATGTATATTCCCACATCCTCCACCTGCTGAAGTCTTCCCGGTCGTGGGAGTAGCACCCGGGTTCATAGGAATGGTGCAGGCAACCGAGGTGATCAAGTACCTCACCGGCACAGGGGAGCTTCTGGAGAACCGGCTCATGCACTGGGATGGAGAGCTGTCTTCGGTTGACGAGATCAGGCTTGTGAAAAATCCCGCCTGCCCGGTCTGTGGGGGAGAGGAGTAGAAAATCCGGAGGATATTATGGAGGTAAAGATTCGTTTTTTTGCAAAGTTCGGTGAGATCTTTGGGAGAGAGCATCTGATAGAGGTCTCAGATGGAACACGAATTATTGATGCAATCAAGGCAGTCACAAGCAGGAAACCGGAACATGAAACGGTGATCTTTGATGAGAGCGGGCATTTCCGATCTTTTGTGATAGTGATGAAGAATAAGATCCGGATTCAGCATCATGAGACATTCACACTTACAGTTTCAGATGGTGATGAGATTGTCGTTTTTCCCCCGGTGGCAGGGGGATAGCGTACAACTTCTTTTATAAACAGACAAACACTTCATATCTCAAAATCTCTTCTTTTCAGTGAGATAATAGCATTCCTCATCCATTTCATGCATCCCATCGGGATCGTGATCAGTCTGTTCATTATATGGTCTCTCCTCTGATTCAGGGAAGATATCCTGCCATTGTGTCGTTTCATTTTGTTGATTATATTGAGAAATGTAGTTAAATGCGGAAAATTTTTCCTAAGCCTGAACTCTAATGAGAGATGACGATTAATAGATGTATGGCGACCTACCTGACAAAGGGGAGAACCAAAGTGCCAGGGTGGCGGAGTGGCTACGCGGTTGACTGCAGATCAACTACATCCCGGTTCGATTCCGGGCCCTGGCTCTCCATCAGCTTCTTTTTCGTAAAGGGTTGAATAGGTGTATCTGAGAGGGGAAGAGATGACCTGTATCTTCCTCCCGGGTTAGAAGGGAGATGGATCATGGGACGAGAAGATATAATGAAATCAATAATTATCATCTGCCTGACTGCACTTATCCTCCTTATCAGTGGTTGTACCGGTCTTGAAAGTGATATTTCCAGCGGGACTGATGCTTCATCAGATAAGCCGGAATGGTTGACAATACCACTCACCGACATTCTAACAGAGGAAGAGTTCACCCTTGGATCTTGGATGGGGTCTGGAAAGCCGGTTATCATCCATACCTTCACCACTTCATGTCCCGCATGTGGAACCCAGTTCAAAGAATCGACAGATCTCCAGAGGGAAAATCCCGGAGCCTATGTTGTCATCGGATTGAATATCGACCCGGATGAAGGGAACGCAGCAGTCAGGCAATACGTGGAGAAAAACGAGTACGAGGGTCATTTTATCACTGCACCCAACCAACTGTCTATCGGACTCATCAGGACTTTCGGTATCAGAATCATGCAGTCGACTCCGCAGACGATACTGCTCTATAACGATACCATCTATTTCCTCGGACCCGGCATCTTTTCATCAGAGGGGCTTGTCTGGATCATCGGAGATCTCTCTTCATGATAACCTCTGAAACACTAATACTCTCATTTATTGCCGGGATCTATACCCCTCTCGGTGCAGTCTGTGTCCTCCCCCTCTACCCCGGTTATCTGGCATATCTCGCCTCAGCAAATAGAGAGGGGAGGATGAACTCCCCTCTGTATCTGGGACTCATCGTCAGCGCCGGTGCGATCGGATCGATGCTTCTCTTCGGTCTTCTCTTCGTGACTATTATGAATACATCGCTATCAACAGCGATCCGCCTCATGAGCCCGATCATATACATACTCCTCGTTCTCCTTGGTGCAGGAATGATCCTTGGCCTCGATCCGGGCCGTCTCTTTCCAGGTATAGAGGTCCCAAAAGCACATTCCCAACATGCAGCAGCTCTGCTGTATGGTGGATTCTTCGGTCTTGTTGCCCTCCCCTGCAACCCCGC
Organism: Methanocalculus sp. MC3; assembly: GCF_054767395.1. Lineage (NCBI taxonomy): Archaea > Methanobacteriati > Methanobacteriota > Methanomicrobia > Methanomicrobiales > Methanocalculaceae > Methanocalculus > Methanocalculus sp. MC3. The sequence continues at coordinate 327,760 of NZ_BAABMP010000001.1, read as the reverse complement.
CGGGCTCCTTATGATCTTTGCCCTTTCAGCAACCATACCCGAAGCCATAACCAGCCTGGTACACTTTATCGTCTTTGGAATCGGGATGGCGACACCGCTTCTTCTCCTCTCAGCCCTCTCCGAAGAGCGAGTCTCAGGCATTCTCCGGGTTCTGACCACGTACCAGGAAGGGATACGGAGAGGTGCAGGGATAATCATCCTTTCTGTAGCACTTTATTATCTGATACATATGCTTTTTCCGGGTCTCCTGTAAAAAGCGGGGACATACAGCCAGCTCTTATTTTATAAAATCCGATGCACAGACAAAAATCACCTCTTCATGAAGATATAAATATTTTAGAATCAATCTATAATGAGTTCACAATTGTGAATATTCATTTCCATTCAGATGAAGTGGAAGAATATATCATATTATTCAGAGTAGGGAGTGATCATGAGTATCAGAGTACAGAAGCTATTCGAGGCGATCTTCACCCTTGAGGATATGCGGGAGATCTATCGTGGATCGATCCCCACAGGTCTTGACACGGTGGAAGAGACGGCATTTGATGAGAAGATCGCAGAACTGAAGGCGATCATCTCGGAGCTGGAGGGAGATACCGGCACAGCACGTATCACAAAGATTGCTGACAGTATCCCCATCCGATCACGGGAAGAGGATTTCATCAACATCCAGCCGATTCAGGCAGCTGGAAAACTGACTCCGGAGGCAAGGAAGGCAATAGCCGCCTACGGTGACGGGTACTCGACCTGTGACGCCTGCCGAAAACCATTCCGTCTCGACAAGATCACAAAGCCGGGAATTGCTGATTTTCATGCAGACCTGGCATCCTTTGTGAATATGGATGTTGCCCGTGTGGTACCGGGAGCCAGGAGGGGATTCCAGGCGGTCGCCCAGAGCCTTGTTGCGAAAGGGGACAGTGTTATCGTCTCTGCACTTGCCCATTACACCGAGTTCCTCGCAGTCGAGGGAGCAGGCGGGGTCGTAAGAGAAGTTCCACTCAACGAAAAGAATCTCGTCACCCCTGAAGCAACCGCCGTGAAGATTGAGGATGTGATCCGCGAGACAGGGAAGACTCCCGCCCTTGTGATGATGGATCATGTCGATTACCAGAACGCAAATGTTCATGATATCTCCGGTATTGCAAAAGTAGCACATCAGTACGACATCCCGATCCTCTACAATGGCGCCTATACCGTCGGGATCATGCCCGTGGATGGGAAGGCGCTCGGCGTTGACTTCGTCGTCGGGTCAGGACACAAAAGCATGGCATCTGTCGCTCCATCCGGAGTACTTGCCGCATCCAGCGATTGGGCAGAGAAGGTCCTGAACACCACTGCAATGACCGGAGACCTGACGAAGAGGAAATTCGGGATCAAAGAGGTCCAGATGCTCGGGTGCACCCTGATGGGGGGGACGCTCCTCTCGATGATGGCGTCCTTCCCGGCGGTGAAAGAGCGGACACTCCACTGGGACGATGAGGTGCGGCGATCGAACTACTTCATCGACCGGATTCTCTCGATCACGGGAAGCAGGGTCGTCTCGGAGTATCCACGGAAACATACCCTCACAAAAGTGGATACAACAGGGAGCTTTGACACCGTCGCAAAGACTCACAAACGCAGGGGATTCTTCCTCAGTGACGAGTTATCTGAACGAGGGATCATCGGCGAGTTTGCAGGTGCCACACGTACCTGGAAGTTGAACACCTACGGCCTCAGTGAGAAGCAGGTACACTATCTCGCCGATGTATTCATCGAAATTGCAGAAAAATACGAATTACCGATTGCAGAATGAGACGAATACCATGACAGAAACACCATACCGACTGGGAACACAGGCACTTCATGCGGGGCAGGAACCGGATCCGACGACTGGATCGCGGGCCGTCCCTCTTTACCAGACGACATCATATGTCTTCCGGGATACAGAACACGCAGCAAATCTCTTCGGGCTCAGGGAGCTTGGAAATATCTATACCCGGCTGATGAACCCGACGACCGATGTCTTCGAGAAGAGGGTGGCAACAATCGAGGGTGGCACAGCCGGTCTTGCATTCGCTTCAGGAATGGCAGCGATCACCAATGCCCTCCTGACCATAACACGGCCTGGAGATGAGATCGTCTCAGCGGATAATCTCTATGGCGGCACCTATCAGCTCTTCAATTATACCTTTCCGAAATTCGGCAGGAAGGTCGTATTTGTCGATTCAACCGACCCGGAGGTATTCCGAAGAGCCATCACCGACAAGACCCGTGCCATCTATGCAGAGACGATTGGAAATCCGAAACTCGATATCCCCGACTTCGAAAAGCTTGCGGCAATAGCACATGAGCATGAGATACCGTTTGTGGTTGACAACACGACGGCGGTTGGAATAGTCCGGCCCATCGACCATGGGGCAGACATTGTTGTCCTCTCTGCCACGAAGTATATCGGAGGCCATGGAAACTCGCTCGGAGGGGTTGTTGTCGATTCAGGCAGATTCGACTGGGGCCGCGGGAAGTTCCCGGAATTTACAGAACCTGATCCGAGCTATCACGGAGTGAAGTACTGGGATACCTTTGGGAACTTCCCAGGACTTGGCAATGTTGCAGTCGCCTTCAAACTCAGGCTTCAGCTTCTGAGAGACACCGGGGCTGCACTCTCTCCATTCAATTCATGGCTCTTCCTGATCGGACTTGAGACACTCCACCTCCGGATTGAACGGCATGGAAAGAATGCACAGGCGGTTGCAGAGTTTCTCAGCCAACACCCAAAGGTAGCCTGGGTCAATTATCCGGGACTGCCGGACCATGAGAGCCACGCAAAGGCAACAAAATACCTGAATGGAAACTTTGGCCCCCTCGTCGGATTTGGGGTGAAGGGAGGAGTTGAAGCCGGACGCACCGTCATAGAGTCATTGAAACTCTTCTCGCATCTCGCAAATATCGGCGATTCAAAGAGCCTTGTGATCCATCCGGCAACTACCACCCACCAGCAGCTCACCGAAGAGGAGCAGAAGGCAACCGGCGTCACTCCTGATTACATCAGGCTTGCGATTGGAACAGAGGATATCGAAGATATCATCTTTGACCTCAATCAGGCACTGGAAAAAGTCACAGTGTGATGGAACCACTCCTGATTCACTTTCAAACTCATTTTTCTAAATATTTATTGTGAGATGAAGCATGGCAAAAGAATGGTTGATCAGGTACTCTGAGATATTTCTCAAATCAGATCCGGTAAGGAAACGCTGGGAGAAGATTCTGATCTCAAATATCAGAAGAGTCCTTCCCGATATTGACGTGAAACACGAACGGGGGCGCATCTGGCTTACAGGCAGGATAGATCCGGATATCCTCTCCAAAGTGTTTGGGATCGTCTCGTTCTCAAAGGTGGAGACATTTTCCCTGGCCGATCTGGAGAGAGGGCTTCTCGATTTCTGTAGAGAGAAAGGGCTCAAAACCGCAAGATCATTTGCGATACGGCTGAAACGTGTCGGCAATCATTCCTTCACATCCCAACAGATGGCGGCTCGTACCGGCAGCCTTGTTCTTGCGAAGTATCCCCATCTGAAGGTTGACCTGAGTAATCCTGATAAAGAGCTGTTCATCGAGATACGGGGAGAACAATGTTACATATATAACACCATTCTGAAAGGTCCGGGGGGTCTTCCCCTCGGAACAGCCGGATCCCTTGTGGCACTCGTATCAGGCGGTATTGACTCCCCGGTTGCATCCTGGATGATGATGAAGAGAGGTTGCCGGATTATCCCGATCTATGTCGCACTCGATCAATTTCTGGATGAGACGACACTGGCACGGGCACGAAAAGTAATCGAGGCTCTTCGGCCATACCAGCCTGATATCGAGCTTATTGTCATATCCGATGGATATCTTGCATCCGCAAAGAAAGAGTTAATCGAGGGTTGGAATGAGAAATATACCTGTTTATTCTGTAAACGAAGGATGTACAGGATTGCAGAAGCTGTTGCACGGAATGTTGGAGCGTCTGGGATTGTCACCGGCGAGTCTATTGGTCAGGTTGCATCCCAGACACTCGACAATCTCATCGTTCTCAATGATGCAGCTGCCATCCCGGTTTACCGTCCCCTTATCGGGCTTGATAAAGAAGAGATAATGAATCTGGCACGGGATATCGGGACCTTCACCCCATCGATAATGCGAACGACCGGTTGCAAGGCGGTGCCAAAAGGTCCTTCTACAAAGGCAGATCTTGATAAAATACTCGATATAGAGAAGAAAATGATATCATCCACAATTCCGCTTCCAATGATGCAGATCGGGTAATGGAGACCTTTTTTAAAAAAAAAACCAGTTCATCAAGGGATCAGGCAGACCACCAGAACCCCCTTTTTGATGAAAAAGATGAATATCTATTCTGATACAGAGAAGACTTCCTTATGCCGTCGATGCCTGAAGGACACCCTCATTGAGACTATACAGGCTCTGCCTTGCATCGGTGAAGTAGTATCGTTCAACTATGAACCCCTCTTCTTTCAAACGTTTTATTGCATACCGGACTGTTCGCCCGGAGAGCGATGTTCTGGCGACAAGCTCTTTCTGAGTCATCTGCTCCCCTGATTCGAGGATCTTATACAGAAGCTTGGCTGATGGCGGCAGATGCCGAATACTCCGGGAATTGCCTTGATTCATTGTGGTACTCTCAACAAAAACGATCCCTCATAGTGGAATCACCATAGATCTATTGAACTTCACAATTGTTAACTTTTTCGACCATGATGATATAGCCATCAGGTGAATACTCTGTATGGCAGGATTGTCATCAATACACCTGATTATCTGCTCGAAGAAAAACCACATAACAGATTGAGGTAATCTCTTCCGAAATACTCGATTATATAGGATCATACGAAAAATACGTATGGAGGAGACAAGAAGATGATGATCACGATCAAGGCATTTGCACGTTTCAGGGAGATACTCGGATCAGAGACCACCGGGGAAGTGGCTGAGGGAACAACACTCGCGGCACTGCTTGATGAGATCGCCCGGAAAAATCCGAAGATGAAGGTATCCCTCTATGATGAGGACGGCAGCCTGCGCCGGTATATCATCCTGATGCAGAACCGGAAACGGGTCAACCACAGCGAGGTTGAGGCGATCATCCTCAATGATGGCGATGAGATTGCACTCTATCCACCGGTTGCCGGAGGCTGAAGAGAATGGTTGTTATAGTTACCCAGGAAGACTTTGATATCAACAGGCTGATCAAAGAGAGAAAAGCCCCCGAAATGGGTGCAATGGTCTCATTTATCGGGATTGTCCGTGATGACGGGATTGAGCGGATCGAGCTTGAGGCACACCAGGAGGTCGCCGTGGAGGAACTCGAAGCGATCCGTGACGAGGCATTCGCGAAGTTTCCGATCAAATCCATTGATATCATCCACCGGATCGGCGACCTTGATATCGGCGACAACATCGTTTTGATTCTGGTCGGGGCGGGGCACAGGCGGGAAGCATTTGAGGGATGCGAGTACATCATCGAGCGGCTGAAGGAGCGGGTTCCGATCTGGAAGAAGGAGTATACAAAGGAGGGAGAGCGGTGGGTGCCGGGAGAGCACCATTAATCCTCACTTTTTTCTTCACCAGAGCGTTCCATCCGCCATCTCCGCATACTCACACTCCTCGCACATCCGCTCACGGCGGTCCCATTCTGCATCTGTCCATGGGTCCTCTGAGCGTTTGCCGCAGTAGGCACATCGCTGATACCGGCGGGGAGAGGTATCAGGTTTTGGTGTCAGGGCGGAGAGGATGCGGTCGAGAAATCCCATCTTCTACTCCACCGGGCACAGTTTTTCATCCAGAATACGTTTCATTCTCCGGAATACGACAAGATGTTCCGCCAAAAGATCAGGATTGAGCGCTCCTACCAGTTCAAACGAAACTTGGCCCTTGGAATATGGTTGGTTGGAGTTCCGCGTGGCATGGATCAAAGCCTTCTGAATCTCATGACGTTTTGTACATTCGATATGAACAGGCGAGGGTAATGCCGACTCCTGAAGATGGGGACCAAAGACCTTCTTCAGTGCCTTACGATCCAGAGCGATCCATGTCTCCATACAGGTGGTCATGAAGAGAACATTCTCATCATCGCAATTATCCGGCTTCTTCCATGTATCTCGTGCCATCAGATGATCCCATGTCCTTTCGGGATCAGCAACGGGATCCTCGCTATCAATGAGCATCGCTGTATACCTATGTTTTCGGCTTTTGAGAGCGGTTTTGAAATCAGAGTATGTGGCATCCCGGCTACCACTCGCAACAAGTACGGGCATTCTCCCCAAATATCCCATGGATTCCAGTAGCTGGCTGAAACCTCTACGGCAGGCTACCTTCAGAGCCTTTGAATCCTGTCTACCACCACCACCTTCCAGATAGATTTTGGCACTCACCAACGCGTCCCTCCGATTTCACCTTTTATCCAGAGCTCACCCAGACTATAGCGTTCAAGCCATTCTTTTAGATCTTGTCTCTGCAATCGTTGTAGGTGCGTGCTGCCATTCCTCTTCTCACAAACGAGAACAGACTCGGGATTATCGGTGAGAGCATCCACCAGTATATCAGAGTGAGTCGTCACGATCAGCTGGCACCGCTCTGATGCAGAGACCATCAGATCAGCCAGAGTCGACAGAACATCCGGATGCAGCCCAAGCTCGGGCTCTTCGATGCAGATGAGTGGTGGGGGATTGGGATGACAGAGAATAGCAAGGAGACAGAGATACCTGAGAGTTCCATCCGAGAGCCTGGTTGCAGGGATGTCAAATGATCCTTCTTTCAGGTATATCTGGACCCCGCCTCCATCGACAATCTGGACATGATAATCATCGATCTCTGGATACAGAGCATTAAGCGCCTCAAGAATTACTTTTTTATCATGTAATTCAAGTTTATTCAGGATCAGAGGAAGATTTTCACTACCGGGAGAGAGGTACTGAGATGGCAGGTCGGTCTTTTGTGGCTGGCGTGGAGGAGTATAACGTCCAAACGTCCAGTCACGATAAATAGAAAATCCTCCATATAACTCTGTCAGAGCAGTCAGAACAGGGTAGTAATAGGGATCTTTTACCTGAGAGAGAACTGATCGTTCAGGATCTATTGTATCACGGGGAAGCTCACGCACATCACCACTATCAACTTCAGAAACCTGCATCGATTCAGATCTGGCTCTTCCCTTTAGCCGGATAAATCCTGCATCATTCCGATAGTAATAGTACGGTTCATTATATCCAGAATAGGGTTCATTTGTCTCGATTCGCTCAGCTGTTACTTCAAACCGGCGTCCGTGTTCCCGAAATGATATAGTATGGCGAATAGGCATCCTGAGATGATCAGGTAGGGAAACTGTTGCTTCAATAGTGGCTGTCGGGCTTGTTGCACCCTTCCATAACCAGTCTCTGACACCACCTGCCTCCCTGACCGGAGCTGAGAGATCCTTTGGAGCTGCTGCGAGCAGGCTGATTGCTTCGATAAGATTGGACTTCCCGGAGCCATTTGGTCCAATGATGACATTGAGCGACGATAATGCGATAGGTGCCGTATCCGGACCAAATGAGAGTATATTCGTAAGATGCAGTTCTTTTAAAACTGGTTCTTTCATATTCGTTTATTCACTCTCCATACACTCTTATGAGACGTACGTGTTATAAATAGTCCACCTCATCATCCAAAATTGGCGATCGCTCTCAATATCCCTCAATCCAACAGACCACAAACCTCACTATCCATCCAGACAAAAAACAATTCATGCACCCGCACCTCCGCCTCATCCTCTATGGCATCCTCACCTGGCTCATCCCCTTCGGAATCTCCCTCTTCCTGTATGGGACGGACGGCACACTCACCATCGGCATATTCGCCTTCAAAAGCCTGATGATCATCTCTGGTGCCGCAAGTGGCGCCCTCCTCATCTACCTGTACCTGAGAAGCCTCCCAGGTAAGACAGAATGGCTTACTGCCGGGGTCACTATCGGCATCAGCTGGCTTCTGATCAACTGGGCACTTGACCTCCTGGTGATGGTCGCTCTCTTTGGGATGGGTGGTTGGGAGTGGTTTATTGAGATCGGCTCCCGGTACCTGGTCATCCCTGCAATGGCGATCCTTGCCGGGGCTACGGCTGAGCTTGGTAGAGAGAAGGAATAAGGAGGAGGAGAGTGGGATCGGCCCTTAAAACCCGATCCCGCAGGAATGCCCATGCTTCCTGAAGTACTTCTGGTGGTACTCTTCAGCTGGCCAGAAGTGAGCGGCAGGCAGAATCTCTGTTACAATAGGCCTGCCAAACCTCCCGGATCGATCCATACGTTCCCGGGACGAATGAGCCTTCTCCTCCTGCTCTTTGGAATGGGTGAAGATGGCGGATCGGTACTGGCTCCCGATATCCGGGCCCTGCCGATCCTTTGTCGTTGGGTCATGAATCGACCAGAACCGGATCAGCAGGTGATCGTACGGAACGAGAGCCTGATCATAGGTCACCTCGACTGCCTCTGCATGCCCGGTTCTCCCGCTACAGACCTCCTCATAGGTCGGATTGTCGGTATTTCCGCCAGTGTATCCGACACGGGTGGAGATGACACCCGCAAGATCCGCAAAGGCTGCCTCAACCCCCCAGAAACAGCCCGCGGCAAATGTTGCTATTTCATATTCAGACATGATTTCAGGCAAATCGTTCAAAACGCTCTTTTGATACCTTGCAGATGGGACAGGTCTCGGGCGGTTTCTCCCGTGCACAGAGATATCCACAGACCCGGCAGCGCCAGACCGGTAGGGAAAAACCCCCCGAAAGAGCCGCCGATCCATCCTTCTTCCGCTCACTCCGTGGAGGGCGGCGTTCCGGGATAGCTCGCAGCTCTTCGCGTCCGCTTCGAACCGCTTCTGTAACATAGAGCGAGCAGTAGCAGGCACCAAAATCATCGAGATCGGAATCCCGGTAATCACAGGGGCAGATGATATCGAGATCCTCCTCTTTCTTCCCAAAGGAGAGTCGGCAGGGGCAGGCAGGATAGCCGTACCGCCTGGTATTCACGATCAGCCCTTTGACAAGCCCACGCACCGCATCCCGATCAGGGCTCAGGTGATACCCGTGGCTCTCTGCATCTTTGATAAGCTCCTTTTCAAGAGCGTCAATCTCCTCAGCTGTTGTATCGTAGGTCATCGTGCAAATATCCTCCTGATCTCTTCTTCTTTATAGCCGACAATTGCATCTTTCCCATTGATCACGAGTGTCGGAAACGATCCCGCAGGGTTGAACCGCTCCACCTCACAGATCGCCTCCTCAATCTCTTCAGGGGAGAGGAGATCCGCATAGACATACCGAAACTTTACCTTCAGGCTCTGGAGCAGTTCTTTGGTCTTTGCACACCACCGGCAGGTGGAGAGGGCATAGAGCACCAGATCGCCCCGGTCTTCACCGTCAACAAGAATATATTCCATAGATATTCTGACGGGTGCCAGAAGCCTTAAGAATATCGGATGAGACAACACCATATGAAAAAGAGAATGCAGGATGATGCCATAACTGTCCTTTCAGTAATTTTCATCATCCTTGCAGGGGTAGCAGGGACCATCGTTCTTCTTCACATCATTGCCCCCCACCACACCGGCACCCCGCACGGTCTTGTCGTTATGGCGATCCGTGAGTCAGGTGACTCAGTCCGGATAACCGGAGATCCCATCGGCTACTCCTCCATTCCACGAACCGTATCGGGTTTTGACATCAGGCCACAGAAGACTGATGAACATGCAATAGGGGCCATACAGGTATCAATCTCACCGATCATCGGAGATATGGCAATCGACATGGATTACACCCGGATCAGTATCATATCCGGCAGCATTGAGAGACCCATCACCCGGAAGAATGCGTCCCCCCTCAATCCCGGAGACTGGGCGATCATCTCCCGGTATGGCTATCTCCCGTTAGGATCGGCAAATGATGACGACATCCTCCATGCAGGCGAGACATTCGATCTCCTCATCACCCTTCCAGAACCACTCTATCCTTGGGAGCGCTTCACTCTTGTGATTGCACCCACCGGGGGCATGCCTCTTCGTATCACGAAAACGGTGCCCGGGAGAGTGACGGCGGTCACCACTATCTCCAGCTGACTGACAATCCAAAGGGTTTATCAGATGTAAATCCGATGCATAGTCATACCAGAGGGATCAGATTGACCGATACAAACAAGCCCGCATTATCAGAATATGAGATTCTGAAACGTACCTTCAACGCAATAGAAGATCCGATCTTCTACCTTTCACCGGACAGCATCATCCTCCATGCCAATCCGGCATCTGCAACACTTCTCAATACACCGCTTGAAGTGATCATTGGATCGCGATGCCATCAGATCGTCCACCATACACCATCCAATATCCGGGGATGCCCCTTCATCAAGGCTAAAAAGACAAAAAAGCGTGAGAGTTATACCATTAATCTTGGCGAGCATTGGTACCTGGTTGCAATCGATCCTGTCTTAGGCGATGAGGGGGAGTTCATGGGTGCTGTACATATTCTCACAAACATCGATTCGATAAAAAAGATCCACGAACTTAGGGCGGTTCTTGGAGCGATCATCGAGACAACACCTGATCCGATCATCGGTGAGACACCTGATGGCAATGTCATCTCCTGGAATAAGGGTGCAGAAAATACACTTGGATACACGGCTGAGGAGATGATCGGGGAGAATATCCAGCGTATCATCCCGGAGAGGCAGAAAGAACAACACCAGGAGTATCTTCGAAAAGTGCAGAGGGGTGAGCAGGTAAAACAGATCGAAACCCGCCGTATCAGGAAAGATGGGGAAGAGATCGAACTCTCACTCTCACTCTCTCCAATCCTTGACGAACGCGGAATCACCACAGGGATCGCCGTTATCATGCATGATCTGACCGAGATCAGGAAGGCTGAACGGGCACTCCTTGCATACATAACAGAAGCAGCCCTCCGTTTGAAGAACCCAATCGAAATCATTGCCCATTCGCTTGAAGAGATCACCGATCTTCACATGACAGGTGAGATTGATGATGAAGAACTCAATACAAGCATTCGGATCCAGGTCCGCCACGCCGAGAAGGTGATTGAAAATATCAGGGAACTTCAGCAGTCGATTGTGCTCAACCTTGATGAGATCCCACAATCATATCGGAAATTCCTGATGGACGAGGAGTAGCGGATGGGTGGAATGGAAGCAGAGGAATCGGGAATATACCTCTATATATCTGATCCGGCCCGGATGAAACAGACCAATCTGGATATTGTCACAAGCCTGACCAGCAAAGAATATGCCTGCATCATCGTCACCACAAATATCCCCTCATCACTCCTGACAAAACTCTACACAAAGAACGGGATCCCAATGGATCGTATCCATTTTATTGATGCGATTACGAAATATTCGCTTGGAAAAGTGCCTGGTGATCAACCGGGCACCACATTCACCTCAAATCCTGGAAATCTCACTGAGCTCGGTATTGCCATCTCAGAAGCCCTGAAGAAGAGAAACGGAGATACAGCACTTATCTTTGATTCGATCAGCACCCTCCTTATCTACCTCTCCTCACCTAATATCTCAAAATTCATTCATTTTATCTCAAACAAGATCCGGCTCCTCGATATCAGGGCAGTCTATTTAAGCGCTGAAAAGGGGCTTGATCCCCTCCTGCTCACGCAGATCAGTTCAATTGTCGATGAAGTGGTGGAAGAACAGAAAGAATGAGAGTATGAAGGGAGCTCTTAGCCGAAGAGCTCCCAGGATGCCTCAAGTGCCGCCACCGCGGGGAGTTTTTTGCCTGTAAGAAACTCAATACAGGCACCACCGCCAGTTGAGAGATGCGAGTAGGATGCTTCAAGCCCCATCTTCTCTATCACTGCCGCCGTATGTCCTCCACCGACAACTGAGAACTGAACCCCGGATGCGGCACGGATGAGCTCATAGGTGCCGATCGCAAAGTCCGGATCCTCAAAGACACCTGCGGGACCATTGAAGACGATTGTACCCTGGGATTTGATCATGTTGACCATGGACTGGATCGAACCACTCCCGAGATCGAGGATCGGTACATCATCTGGTATCTGATCAACAGGATACTCAACCCGCTGCCCATCTTCCCGGACTGCAACGAACTCCGGCATCACCACTCGATCACCATATGATGAGAGTATCCGCTTTGCCTTCTCAATCTCGTCGGAGTAGCCAAGGCTCTCGATCAGCTGGCGGGAGGGGTGACCAACCTCGATTCCGGATGCCGCAAGGAAGATATTCCCGACAACCCCTATTGCCAGGATCTGATCAGCAATTCCGTTCGTCAGCACATGCTCCGCAACTGCAATCGAGTCATCCACTTTGGTACCGCCGAGGATGAAGGTGATCGGGTGGGGTGCACCCGAGAAGACCTTTGAGAGCATAAAGACCTCACGTTCCATCAGGAGTCCGGCAACCGACTTCATCGCCATAGGGAGCCCTACCATAGATGGCTGCGACCGGTGCGCGGTGCCGAAGGCATCATTGACGAAGAGTTCACCCCTCTCCGAAAGCATACGGACGAGATGCGTCTTTTTTGCCTCTTCAGGCTTCATTGTGAGGTTCTCCTCAGCATTAAAGCGGAGGTTTTCGAGCATTATCACCTCGCCGTTCCGGAGTGAAGAGACTGCCTCACGGGCAGATCTTCCGATAATATCATCAATATACGTAACCGGCCTCCGGATAAGCCGCTCAAGTTTATCTGCATGAGATTTGAGTGTTGTAAAATCCTTTTTGCCGGGACGGCTCTGGTGGGTGAGGATCACCACTTTGGCATCTTCAAGAGCCAGAATCGTCGGGATATGCTCACGGAACCGTTTATCGTCAAGAATCGTCTCTGATGAAGGATCCATCGGGGAGTTGAAGTCCACCCTGACGAAAACTGTCTTTCCCTTCGTCTCAACATCCTGCAATGTACCAAATACCATGGAAGAGCCTCCCGAACTCCATGTATACACTATGAAGAGGAAGACATTATTAATTGCGCATTTGTTCCAATATCTGTCATGGAACTTATATTCAGATTCTTTGAAGATCTCACGATGCTTGGTCCGGCAGACAACCGGATAACAAAGGAGATTTTACAATCCCTTTCCCTTCCCGATGATCCGGTGATCCTTGACATAGGATCCGGAAAAGGGCGCCAGACACGAATACTGGCAGATGCAAAACCAGACAGCCGGATCGTCCCTACCGACGTCTATATCCCATATTTACAAGCGATCCGCGATATTCCCGGAACATCCCCGGTCTGCGGGACAATGGACAATCTTCCCTTCAAAGAAGATTCCATCGACCTCATCTGGTCTGAAGGGGCAATCAACATAATGGGTTTTTCTCAAGGCATCACTGCCTGGAAGCCCCTTCTGAAAGATGGGGGGTATCTTGCCATATCAGAGATCTGCTGGCATAAATCCAATCCTCCGGAAGATCTGCGGAAGTTCTGGGAAGAGGACTCTCCCGGCACATCTTCTGAAGAAGAGAGAATCCGGGATGCCGAAGCAGCAGGATATACCATCACCAGCACCATAAGGCTTCCGATGAAAGCCTGGGAAGACTATTACCAGCCTGTTGAAACCAGAATCAATGAATGGAGAAAGAGGTCCCCAGATGCCGAAACTGCCTCATTCCTGGATACTATGGAGAGGGAGATTGAGATATTCAGGATCTATGGCTCATACTACGGCTATACATTCTTTATTCTAAAAAAGGTTTGATCAGGCCTCTGATCTGGCCTTGATCTTCTTTAAGCGGAAGAGTTCTTCACGCTCCATCTCATCAAGACGCATCTTGATGAAATCGCGTGCCTCGGTGAGTTCAGGGATCACCTTGAACTCAAGCGCATTCACACGCCGCTTGGTGCTCTCGATCTCATCCAGCAGCCGCTTCATCGTCGTCTCGATCTCTGCACTGTGGATGATTGACTCGAGGAGATCCTCGAAGGCATCTGCTGCCTCATCAATGACCGAGGAGGTACCGATGATCCCATACCCGCGCTCGGTCGGGCCCTTTCGTACACTTGATGATTGGATCTCAGGTACGACAACGCCCATGATGTTCTTGCTCTTCAGCTCGATCCGGGGGACATCCCCGACTGAGAAGGCAGCCGCCTTGACACCGATAGCGCCTTCGACTGTATCTGCGATGGCGATCATCTCCTGCGCCCGCTCGTACTTCCGTGCGAGTTCGTCACGGGTATCCTTGGCCTGTTCAAGGATCTTGAAGAACTCAAGGATGAGCCCGTCACGCTTCATCTTCAGGAGCTTGTAGCCGCGCTCAGAGAGCTTGATACGCCGTTTCAGGGCGATCAGTTCAGATCTGGTCGGCTTTACATCGCGGAGCGCCATGGCAGGTTACTCCTTCCGGTATTTCGGATGGAACTTCTTGATCAGGTCACGGTCAATCCTGACGAGCTGCTCCTCAGGCAGTGTTGCAAGGAGCGACCAGCCGACATCAAGGGTATCTGCAATCGAACGATCTTCATTGATTCCCTGGCGGACAAACTGGTTCTCGAAGTAATCCGCAACCTCAAGGAAGAGCCGGTCACGTTCAGAAAGCGCATCCTTTCCGACGATGGCGACAAGGCCACGGAGATCGTTTCCTTCTGCATATCCTGCATACAGCTGGTCAGAGACCTTCTTGTGATCCTCACGGGTCAGCCCTTCGCCGATACCAAGGTTCATCAGACGCGACAGCGACGGAAGAACGTTGATCGGCGGGTAGATACCCTTCCTGTGAAGTTCACGGGAGACCACAATCTGGCCTTCGGTAATGTATCCGGTCAGGTCAGGAATCGGGTGGGTGATATCGTCACCGGGCATTGTCAGGATCGGAATCTGGGTAACTGAACCCTGGACTCCCTTGATGATACCGGCACGCTCGTAGATGCACGCAAGATCGGTATACATGTATCCCGGATATCCACGGCGTCCAGGCACCTCTTCACGGGCTGCACCGATCTGGCGGAGCGCCTCACAGTAGTTGGTCATGTCCGTCAAAATGACGAGCACATGGTATCCAAGCTCATATGCAAGGTACTCGGCGGTTGTCAGTGCGAGACGTGGCGTGATGATACGCTCGACCGCAGGATCGTCTGCAAGGTTTAAGAAGACGACCGCACGTTCAAGTGCACCGGTCCGCTCAAAGTCCTCCATGAAGTGGTTTGCTTCTTCCTTGGTGATACCCATCGCAGCAAAGACCACAGCGAACGACTCGGTCGATCCCGGCACCTTTGACTGGCGGGCAATCTGAAGCGCAATATCATTGTGCGGGAGACCTGAACCTGAGAAGATCGGGAGTTTCTGACCACGGACAAGGGTGTTTGTCCCGTCGATGGTGGAGATACCCGTCTGGATGAAATCCTTTGGATTGCCACGTGCATACGGGTTGATCGCAGCACCGGTGATGTCAAGCCGCTTCTCGGGAACGATCTCGGGACCGCCGTCGATCGGCTTTCCGCCTCCGGAGAGGATACGCCCAAGCATATCTTTTCCGACCGGCATCTTGATCGCTTCGCCGAGGAAACGGATGCCTGAGTCCCTGCCGATACCGGCAGTCGTCTCAAAGACCTGAACCACAACGAGATCATCGCTTGTATCAAGAACCTGACCACGTTTCACGGTTCCATCGGAGAGCACAATATTGACCAGTTCCTGGTACCCGACCGGCTCTGTCTTCTCGACGAAGACGAGCGGGCCTGCGATCTTTGTAACTGTCTTATATTCCTTCATGCTCCTGCCCTCAGTGTTGTGAACTCGGATTCCATGCCTTTCAGAATCTGTTCAAGCATTGGCTTGTAGTCGCGGACGAACTTGATCTGCGGGAGATCGGACTTTGCCTTGACAGAGATGATCTGTGCAGGGCTGACACCTGCTACCTGTGCGGCATATGCTGAATCTGCATAGACCTTGATCGCCTTCATGATATCGAACTGCTTGGTCATGTCACAGTAGGTATCGACATCATCATAGGCATTCTGCTGGAGGAAGATCTCACGAAGCATACGTGCCACTTCGATGGTGATCTGTTCCGATTCCGGCAGGGCATCGGATCCGACGAGCTGGACAATCTCCTGAAGCTCGGACTCCTTCTGAAGAACCTCCATCGCCCATGAGCGGAGTTTGTTCCATTCGGGGGAGACATGTTCATTGTAATAGTCCTGGAGCTGGTCGAGGTACAGCGAGTAGGAGTTCAGCCAGTTGATAGCCGGGAAGTGACGCCGCTGCGAGAGCTTGGCATCAAGCGCCCAGAAGACCTTCACGATACGGAGGGTGTTCTGGGTAACCGGCTCGGAGAAGTCACCACCGGGCGGTGAGACCGCACCGATGACGGAGACAGAGCCTGAACCGCCTGCCAGCGTCTCGACAAGACCTGCACGCTCATAGAACTCGGAGAGCCTGGCTGCAAGGTATGCGGGGTATCCTTCTTCACCGGGCATCTCTTCAAGACGGCTTGAGATCTCACGCATTGCTTCTGCCCAGCGGGAGGTCGAGTCTGCCATCAGGGAGACATCATAGCCCATATCACGGAAGTACTCCGCGATGGTGATACCGGTATAAACCGATGCTTCACGGGCCGCAACAGGCATATTCGAGGTGTTGGCGATCAGAACAGTCCGCTCCATCAGGGGCTTTCCGGTCTTTGGATCGTCAAGATGCGGGAACTCTGTCAGTACCTCGGTCATCTCGTTGCCACGCTCGCCACAGCCGATGTAGACGACGATCTCTGCATCAGACCATTTTGCAAGCTGCTGCTGGGTAACCGTCTTTCCTGAGCCGAATGGCCCTGGAATTGCTGCTGTTCCACCCTTTGCAATCGGGAAGAGACCATCAAGGATACGCTGTCCGGTGTTCAGCGGGATCTTCGGGTTCTTCTTCTCTTTCACAGGTCGTGGCACACGAACCGGCCACTTCTGCATCATCGGGTATTGGGATCCGTCATCAAGAACAATCACCGTCTCGTCGACAGTAAATGATCCGGATTTGATCTCCTTCACAACACCGCCTTTTACATTTGGCGGGATCATGACCCGGTGCATCTTGTTCGTCTCCTGTACTTCACCGATGATCTGGCCGGGCTCGACACGGTCACCAGCTTTTACAACAGGCTTGAAATCCCACTTCTTTGAGCGGTCAAGGCCAGGTGCAGTGACACCGCGTTCGATGAAGTTCCCCATCTTCTCGACGAGGACCTCAAGAGGCCGCTGTATACCATCGTAGATACTGGTGAGGAGACCGGGGCCAAGCTCAACTGCGAGTGAGAGTCCGGTGTTTGCGACCGGCTCACCCGGTTTGATGCCGGAGGTGTCTTCATAGACCTGGATGATGACATTATCACCATCGATCTTGATCACCTCACCCATCAGCTCCTCATCACCAACCTTGACCACATCGTACATGTGTGCGTCAAGGTTCACCGCGGTGACCACAGGTCCCGCGATTCTTTTGAGAATTCCTGATTTCTTCTTTACTTCCACAGATCAACACCCACTGATCGCTTAATCCTCTCTCTCAGGGAGAGGCCGCCCGTCTCGCCGCCAATGGAGATAACGGTCGGTTTCACCGAGTTCTCAAGGGCCATCTGAAGCCTTCTTGGAACCTGTTCCATATCAGTGCTCTGGAGGACGAGGATACCGACATTGGGATCTTCCAATGTCCGGCCAATCACCTCCGTGAGTTTCTCCGGAGTCTCTGCCGCATAGGTCTTCTGAAGACCTGCGAGCCTGAAACCCAGAATGAACTCTTCTCTTCCGATAACTGCGATCTCCATCATATCACCAGATAGTTTTCGATCCGTTCAGCCGGAAGATTTGCCTGTTTTCCGCGAGCAAGCGCCCTGAGATTGGTCACTTCATACTTCTTCTTCTCAAGGTAGACGAGGATCGGGTAGATCGAGAATGGGTTCCTCTTCGAGAGCCGATCCATATAGTCCAGCTGTGCCCTGGTAAGGGAGTTCTCTACTTCATGTATGGGTTTCTCTTCACGAAGTCCTTCCAGTGCATCAACGAGTGCCGGACTCTTCACTTTCTTCCTCAGCGTATCGACAAGCTCATCGATCGTCTCGACCTGAGAGATTCGTTTGAGCTCATCGACTGAGAATGAGGCACCAGGGATCCAGACATCAGTGGTCTCTTCACCTGAAACCGGCTGGCCCCTGAGCCTGAAGATCGTCTTGATATTCCTGATATCGATATCAAGCTGTATCGACTTAAGGAACTGGTTTCCGCCTTTCAGTCCGCTCCGCGCCTCTTCAATGAGATCGGCATAGAACTGGCGGTACAGCTCATTCTCAAGCCTTCCAAACGATCCCGTTTCAACTGCACCTGAGTACTCGCGTTCAATGACTGAGTAGAGGGGGAGGTTCTTGAGCATCTCGATCGAGCGTTCTGCCGACTCTTCTGCAATCATCCTGTCCAGAAACAGGACATCAAGAGATCCGGCAGGGACAACCACTTCTTTGATCTTTCCGGCAGACATCCCCTGTTTCTTCCCACGGATGATGGTGAGGACATTCTGGATATCCCACCTCCGAAGGTACGATTTTGTGAACTGTTTGAGAATGCCGGGAGTGATCGCAAGGATTGCCTGGAATTCCTTTGCCAGGTTCCAGGAGAGCGCCTCTTCGACGAGATCAATGCCGTCAAAAGATGACGCAAGCTCATCGATCTCTTTTTTGTACTCCATCTCTTCAATGAGACGGGTGATCTGGGGAAGGCTCATGTTCAGCATCCGGAGATATTCTTCCCGCGGAAGCAGTTTGGATTTGCGTACACGCATACGCGTACAGACATAGACATAGGGGGCCGGACCGCCAATCACCACAGACATCAGCACATACCTCCTATCCAAAGAGAATATCCGAGGCGTCTTTCAGCCCGGATTCCCAGACTTCGTCCAGGAAGGTCTGATAGCTGAGATCCACGGTTAATTGTCCGTCTGCACTCTTGACGACGACTCCGCCGAATATCTCGACGGCGCCACCATATGAGTATCCGCTCAGGGTCTTTAGTTCAGAGAGGGCTGATTCTACAGCCTGCTGATCGCGGCTGTTGCAGAACACAACACCGTCCTTGATCTCTTTTGCAACCTTCTTCAGAAGCTCCCGGATCACCTTCTCATGGAAGGTGGCGGGGAGTGAAGAGATGGATCCGTCTGTCGCATTGAAGACCTCTTCGAGCAGCTCTTTCTGCGCATTGAGGACTTCACGTCTGACAAGGAGTTTCGCAGCAGAGACCTCCTGGGCCTCCATCTGCTGAACCTGCCGATCAACCTCTGTTTCGGCTTCCTGTTTGATCGATGTTGCACGCTCTTCTGCTGCCGCTAGGATCCGCCGGGCCTCTTCATTGGCCTCATTCCGGATAGCAGTGGCTTCTTTCTGCCCTATCTCCCTGATCTCTTCGACGACAACTTCTAGTCCCATTGTAGACTCCATTTAGAACAGAATCAACAGCGAGACAACAAGGCCGAAGATAACGATTGTTTCGGGAATGACGGTAAGCAGAAGTGCCAGACCAAAGATATCCTTGTTCTCGGCGGTTGCACCAACAGCTGCTGAACCAATTCCCATCTCAGCAACACCTGCTCCGATACCGGTGAGGCCTACTGCAAGTCCGGCACCAAGTGCCTTTAATCCCATCTGCGATTCAGCTACCATTTCAAGTGTTAATGTTGCGACTCCTAAATCTACCATATTAATCCTCCGTTAAATTACGTTTCTTTCCAAATGGATTGTATTTCTCTCCTCCACCCTTGTAAAATTTGGTGAAGAACTCAACATACTGCAACCTCAGGGACTGCAGACCCCCTCCAAGAAGACCAAGTGCCGTATTGAGCAGATGTCCGATGAGGAGAACGAAGATCCCTATGATTATGAGAACAATACCAACAGCCGTCAGTTCCTTAAACTGCGGCTCAATCAGCATCTCAATTGCGATGAAGTTGACCACCATTGCAATTGCGACAGATGAGAGTCCGACAGCTGCCAGACGCGTATAGGAGAGCGAATGGCTGATGACTGATGGAAGTTCGATTAGTTCGAGAGGCGACTCAATTCCGATACCAATGATCCCTGCGAGGGCGAGAACAGCACCGATAATTCCGGCAATGTTTAATCCCATCACGATCGGGGGGAGCATTGTCAGATCAGGCATCAGCGGGATAGCCGCGATCGACCAGATAAGAAGCAGCACACCCCACATGAATGCGATCCAGCTTACCTGGCCCATGACATGAAGCATGTTCCTGTGTCGTGCATGGTTGTATACACCCATGAACCTGCCAAGGGTCATCTGGATAATACCAAGCCATACCGCAAACACAAGCAGCACTGCAATATCTCCCTGATGATACGCATGAGATCCGATTAAAAGATGCCGGCTGATGATCGGGTGCCAGAGCTCGATGTCGAGAGCTCCCGGATGGGCCCCGAATATCTCGGCATAGAAAACGCCAAAGATGATGGCTGAGATGCTTGCATTTCTCAGGACTTTAAGGAGCTGCTGGACAGCCTCACCTTTCAACATCCTCTGAAGGCCAAGAGCAAGAATGAGCAGAACAGCACCATACCCGATATCTCCAAGGATGATACCAAAGAATAACGGGAATATGATTGCTACCATGAGCGTCGGATCAAGCTCATCGTAACGGGGGCGTGAATAGATATCCACGATCGCCTGCATTGGCTTTGCAAAACCCGGGTTATCATACTCGACAGGCGGCTGGTTCTTGGCGTGATCATGGCTATCATGATGACCGCCAGTCTCCTCAACCTCCATGACAAGGATTTTGTCCCCTGTCGCCTGGGCAAGCCCTGATTTCAGGCTCTGAACTTCAGATACCGGAACCCATCCATCGGCGATGAAGGTGAGTTCGGTTGTGGCAAACCGAAGCGGCGCCTCGGCCTGTTCAACATCAGCTGAGAGCACTTCGTCACAGGCAGCCAGAAAATTACCGTGTTTTCCTTTTATATCAGCAATTTTCTCATCGATATCTGCAATAGCCGCAGTCAGCTGAGAGATCTCAGACTGGTAGGTATCGATTGCCTTTCTGACGGATCCTTCTTCCTCCGGAATCGGGATCGGCTGGAACTGTGCTTCTGCAAGAGCGTGTTCAACTGTCGCACGATCTGCTTTTTTAAAGAAGATGACCGTGGTGTTGTTCCCCTTGTCAGATGCGATAAACTTCTCGTGTGGGACGGTGATCTCGATTTCACGGGGTGCTTTCCCCGCAATCACCGATACCGATTCATACCCCCTGTAAAGTCCCAGTTCAAGAGGTATGCCGGAGAAAGGTGTAAGTTCGGCGATACGCTGTTCATTCACCTTGATACGTGCTTCTGCTGCCGATCGCTGTGCCGTGAGATTGCTGACTTCCTGTTCGATTGCAGGGAGTTCACGCTCTATAATCTCTTTGATCGAACGCGAAGAACGCTTTTTTGTATCGAGGTAATCATCGGGAGAGAGCCCAAAGATGCTCTCGATCGACCGGATCTTGATCAGATCTGTCGAGAGTTCTGTTGCACCCTCCATCGGTTGCCCGATGCGAAAGCCCTCATATCCCTCTTTCCCCTGGTCGGTATAATCGGTGATATGGTATACGTGGTGACGGTAAAGTTCGGTCACAGCTGACGGCATCTGCTCTTTCGATCCAACGATAAGCAGACGCGTCATCGTCTTAGGCTGTAACATGAACTCTCTCCTTGAACCGCTCAACCAGCAGCGAAACGGCTTCATTCATCCGTTTCCGGCCTTTTTCTTTGAGGAGGGAGGCCTGATGCTTTCCTTCCTCTAGGATCTGGGCGCGTTTCTTCGCTGCGTCATTTCGTGCATCCGCCAGACGCTTCTTTGTGTACTCATCGGCAACGGCTGTTGCCTTGGCAACCTGGTTGTCGGCTTCAAACCTGGCATTTGCGATAATCTGCTCGCGCTCAAGTTTCGCCTTCTCAACCTGCTGACGATACTCTTCTTCGGTCTTTTTGATGCTCTTCAGAACCTCAGTTTTCATCCAACCCTCCTCTCACGGCAACAGAATAATTGGTTTATCGTATCTCTTATAATTGTTGTTCTGTTTCGGGAGGGTTTTCCGGGAGATATTCCCAGTGTATCGCCTCTGGCAGGTTTTTAATACAAACTGACCCTTTATCGCCGGATATTTCGAGTCCCGCGAGTTCGGCCGACGAACAGATGAGATGTTGCTCAGGATGCGTTCCCCGCACAATTTCACAGGAGAGCAAAATTTCCGGCCCTGCCGAGATGACATATCGGAGCCTTCCCGATCCCGGGTGCCCCCTTGGAAGCACAAGCACCGGCTGATCATATATCCGGACCAGATCGAGAAGGTAGCGTGCCGGAGTCAGATCCCCCCCTTCCGGTGCCGAGACAGCGATGATATCGTCAGGGTGGATACCCTGGACATATTCGCTATCAGTGGTCTCTATCATGAGAGGGAACTTCCTGCCGGCACGGGCACATAGAAGAAAAGAAGATTGCCCCCTGATGAGGACAATACGGTCACCGGGGGTGAGGATCATGCCGGAGTAACATCTTCTGACTGGCAGGAGGGGCACATCGGGCGTTTGCCGACGGTCTTGAACTTTTCACCGCAGGTATTGCAGATGTAGCTCTTTCCCTGCACTCCCTCTTCAATCTCTATATCTGCCGGACCACCAACGCTGCACATCTCTGTTTCACCTGATTTTCATTGAACGCGGGTTCACTTAAAGGTTATCGCATCTCGGTTCAGATCAGGGCAAAGATCAGAAATGCTGCAAATACCATGATGCATGCATGCTTCACACCTGCGGCTAACGATGACTCCCCCATCAAGCCGGCGATGAGCCCTGAGCAGATCGCCTGGATGACGACTGCATGATAGAAGAGGCGGCCATAGGTGAGGGCAGATATGCCTCCAATGCTTGAGAAAGCCCCGGCGCCGCTCACGGATGTATCGACTGCATCAGTCATCTCAATGACCGGGAGGAACTGCGTCCCGATCACAAGCACAACAAAGATGAAGACGAAGAATGCAAGGTAGACGACCGCGGTGTAGAGAAACATCTCCCCCTGCCGCTCCCTTTTGAGAGTCTCGCTCATATCGGCATCACTTGCCGCAATAGTCAGTACCTGGCCGATCTCCCCGCTCATTGCAGTTGCCCGGGTGATCAGCGTCACCGTACGCGATATGGATGGTGTGGAGAGGCGTTCTTCAAAGCGCACAAGTGCATCCTCGACATTTGCACCCCAGTCAAGATCACGCTTGATCTTCTTTATCTCATAGCTGAGGAGACCGAGATTCGTCCTCACCAGTATGGAGAGAGCCTTGGCGATGGTTAGGCCGACTTCATTGATCCCGGCAAGCCTCTGGAGGAAATCAGGGAGCGATGCTTCAATCTCACTTATCCGGCGGCTCCAGATCAGTTGCGCAATTGCATAGGGAGCGAATACGATGAGGAATGTTGCGATGACATAATCGTCAAGGACGGTCAGGTAAAACTCGAAATCACCATAATCGGGGATCTGAAGATACCAGAAGATAAGATACATGATGCCTGCCGGAATCGAGACATAGAAGGTGCGGTGAGGGAGGATCAGGAAGTAATGAAGGGGATCGGAGACGAATTCACGGATCCGGGTCCAGCGATCATACTTTTTCAATGTCGTGATCAGTCCGGTTTCAGTGGTTTCATCTCCCTCTGTGATCTCAACATCAGGATATTCCTTTAGTTCCTGCATAAAGGTGTACCGCTCCACACTCTCGGGCTGGGATGAGATCATATCGATAAAGACGATGAAAATGGCAGTCCCTATCGGTATTAAAGCATAGATGACGATATTCAGCTGCATGAGCGCACCCGGACCCATCAGTCCCATCACCACCATCACGATGATCAAAAAGAGCGGGCCTGCCACAAAGAGCGTCACATACCCCTCGGCAACCAGGGAGAGGGTGTTTAAGAACTGTTTCTGCTCAAATTTTGCCTCATCCTGGTACAGGCCCACCTTCGCCTTCAGGAAGCCGGAGAGATCCCCGCCACTCTCGATAATGGAGAGGAGATCCTGGATAAAATCCTTCATCTTGGCTGAGGGAGTCGTCATCTGGAGTTCACGGAGTGCGGAGACGATATCGTGGGCAAAGAGATCACAGTCCCTGACAACCTGCCGGAATTCCAATGCAACTTCTCCATAGACATGTGAGTTCTCTGAGAGGGAACGGAAGATCTCAATCAGTTCGGCTCCACCCCTCCGCATTGCGTACATGTACGCAACGGCGTTATGGAGGGTCAGGTTGATCCTGGTCGCACGGGAAGACTTCATCAGGCCCGGGAAGGCAAGGACGATCCGGTAGGTGAGGTAGGAGATGATGATGAAGATGATGACCGCGATGATCGCCCTGAAGAGGATATCTTCAAGGGGTAGATCAGAGAGCCAGGCTATTGCAAGCCGATTCTGACGGGTAAACTCATAGGCAGCACTGGGGACGATGATCGGCTCAAAGACCCCTGCAATAAAATAGAAGAGTATACCAATTGCAGCTCCGATGCCAGATCCATAGACGAATGCGTAATAATAGAGCCGCTCAACGGTGATTCCCAGGCGTGCAGATATGATGTCATTCCGCAGGTGCTGGAAACGCATCGGGTCGCGCCTTGAAAACCGCCGGAACCGTTCATACATCGGTATCATGAGAGGACCTGTCTGAGATCGCCAATATGGTCAAAGATGACATCAGGGGTGATGGCAAAGATCGAGAATACCTCGGATACAGATTTGAAATCCCTGATATCCTGTTCATGGAGTGCGAGGATCACCTGCCTCCGCCTTTCGATTTCAGCATGGAGCTCTTCCCTGCTCCACCCACGGTTGGCGGCGATGGCCGAGTAGACATGGGATCTGCCGGAGTACCGCATCTCATCTGAGACCGGATCGTACTCAAAGACATTGTTCACAAGGATATTCCCGGAATTTGGTTCAATACCGGTGATCTCAACGATCTCCTGGCAACGCCTGACCCGCTCCGAGCCACGGAAGATAAGTGCCTGGACCGAGATGATGTTTAATGCCTGGAGCATGTTACGGGGGACATTTAAGGGTTCACTCTCAAGACGGTGGATGGTGGCATCCACTCCTCCCGCATGCATCGTAGAGTAGGTGGTATGGCCGGTATTCATTGCCTGGAAGAGGGTCTGCGCCTCAGGCCCCCTCACTTCTCCGACAATAATGAACTCGGGCCTCTGCCTCATGCCGGCTTTTAAGAGATCGAACATATTGATGCTCCTGCTCCCCTCTGAGGTGAGGGATTCACGGGTGACGCTGGCAATCCAGTTCTCCCGATACAGCATGATCTCACGGGTATCCTCAATCGAGACAACTTTTGCAAGCGGCGGGATGAAGAGGGACATCGCATTCAAGGATGAAGTCTTCCCGGATGCTGTCCCGCCGATATAGATAAGGCTCTTGTTGTTCTCGATTGCAAGCCAGAAGTAGACGAGCTGGTCGACATTGAATGTCCCCTTCTCCATCAGCTCGATCGGGGTGAACGGCTCAGGGCGGAACTTACGGATTGTAAAAGAAGAGCCCCTGCTCGTCACCTCAGTCCCAAGCGTCAGCTGGAGACGTGAGCCGTCCGGGAGGGTTGCATCAAGGATAGGGCTTCCGATCGAGATGTGCTTGCCAGAACGCTGTGCAAGGGAGATGGCAAGCGAGTTTAACTGCTGTTCAGGAAACTGGATATTGGTTCTGATATTCCGATGCTGCCGGTGATAGAGGAAGAGAGGGATTCCATGTCCATCACACGAGATATCCTCTATCTCAAGATCTTTCATGAGGGGATCGATCCGTGACCATCCGAGGAAGTTCCGTTTCAGGTAGTACCGCAGTTTATATGTCGTCTCCGGTGTCAGCGAGAGACCGTACTGGCTGATTAAGGCTTCCGCCTTTCTGAAGAGGAGGCGCTGTGGTTGTTCCCGGATCTCTGAGTCAGTAAGAATAAGAATATCGCGGAGATCCTCATACAGCCGTTCCAGAAGTTCGTATTCGAAACGAGTGAGGATTGGTTCAAAGAGGTGATACTCCTTCAGCCGGGTCACCCGGTTATAGGTGATCAAGACAAGGGAGAGACCTTTCTCAACCCAGTAGCTATCGACCTCCTCCTCGTTCTCGGCAAGCCTTGGCGTGACAAGCGGACCGGCAGTTGGATAATGATATTCCGGAACCACGAGATCCGCTTCTTTCTTCCGGAATACCGAGAGGAGTGACCGGCGTTGTGGGATCTGATCCTTTGGTGCGGATGCTGAAACGGGGTCTTCCGTTTCAAACGGCAGTACCGACTCTTCAGGGGATGAAACAGCCTTCAACGGATAGGCGGTTGTTTCCGGCATGGATTCTTCTCCTGTCTTCGGTAGAGAGGGAGCGGGAGGATCAGGCGTCTTCTCATCAGGCTGCGCAATGTCAATTCCGGTATCAGCAGCAGGTATTTCGCTCTTCTCAGCCGGGACTTCTTCTTCGGGGAGTGGCTCCGTCAGATCCTCAGGAGAGGGAGTCTCCGGGATCTCATCATGGATATCAGGATCAGGCTTTGGAACAGGAGCCTCCTCTTCCGCTTCATCCAAAGCGATATCATCTCCGGCAGGGGTACTGCTCTCCTGATCAGGCAACCCCATCGTCTCTTCATCTGATGGCGCTTCACCAGAAACAGAGGCTTCAGATTCTTCCTCATCACCCAGCCCGGCCATCGGGGTGTTCCAGAACCCCGGAGGTGTACGCGCATCGGTATCCCCGACAGGTGTGTCAGGCTGCTTTGGATCATCGATCTCCGGGGATTGTTCATGTAGCGGATCCGGGACAGGGGCGAAATCCCAGGGGTTGGTTACCGGCAGAGCACGATCAGAATCAGATCTCCTCTTCAAAAATGAGAGAAAACCTGATTTCTTCTTTTTATCACTCTTCTTTGATCCGAAGTGATCACTCTCCGGTGCAAAAAGATCACGTTCTTCCTGCTGCTTATCATCACCATCTACCATAGAAAACCCCGGTTAGCCGAAATAATCGCCTGAGCGTACTGCTTACCTTACACGGAGAAGAGATATAGCTTATGCATGTGAGGATACTACATAACCTTAATTCATTGAATGGAGAGATGAAGTATGGCTGATCAGACGACACGCAGGATGCCAACAGGGATCAACTCGCTTGATCCCGTCCTGGACGGAGGAGTTGTGCCGGGCTCCCTTATCCTTCTGCTATCGGATATCGGTGCGGGAAGTGCCGAGTTTGCATACACCTCACTCATTGCTTTAACCAGAATGGGGAAGAATGCAGGGGCAGGAAGAATGATTCCGGAAGATATCCGGTATATCAGCATCACCAGGACAAAAGAAGACGTGATTAGTGAGATCATGGATTCATTCAAGAGCGATCTGACGGCCGGGATCGCAGATCGCGTCACATTTCTGGATCTCTCAAGCGGATACTTCGACAGGAGTGTCGTCCCTGCAAACTGGTATGATGGAGAGGGGGGCATCGTCGCCCGGATGCAGCGGAAGAAGCCTGATCATGATAGTATTCTTGCCGATCTCATTGCGGTACTTGAGGAGGGAAAAGAGCAGAGCCTTATTATCATCGACTCCATCACCGATATTTCCGGACTGCATTACAGTCCGGAGAAATGGAACAGCCTTGTTGCATTCCTCAGGGGACTGCAGCGGATCGCAAAGACCTGGAACTCGACAATATACCTCCATCTCACCAAAGGGATTCTTGATTCGTCCCGCGAACTGGAGATCTGCGACTGTGCGGATGCGGTCATCCACTTCAAATGGGAGGAGGGATCAGGCCAGCGCAGGCAGAGGATCATGTATTTTATGAAGTTCCGCGGGGTGATGCCGTACCTTGAGGAACGTGATCTTGTGAAGTTTGCGGTTCGGATCAGTGCAACAGCCGGGTTTGATGTCGAGAATATCAGGATGGTGATTTAGGTGAGTGATAACTTCTCGGCACTTATTGACGATGATGATAAACAGCCTCCGGTGCGGAAGATCCCTCCGATCCAGGCAGGAACGCCGCCTGCACGAATGGGAGGCATCATCCAGCAGGCAGATCCTGTAGAACCTGAGTGGGAGCCTCCATCTGATGATGAGTGGATACCGCCTGCTGAAGATCAGTGGGAACCCCCCCGTGATGAGAAGAAAGAGATGCAGGAGCCACTGAAACGGGAGAGTTCAGGTGAAGTGAGAACTCCTCCCGGTAGAAGGACCGATCAACGGATTAAGCTCGGTATAGAAGGGCTTGACGAGATGCTCGGAGGGGGGCTCGTAAAGAACTCCGTCACCGGAATCATCGGGACTTATGGTACCGGGAAGACGACATTTGCAATCAATTTCATCTTTGAAGGTCTGAAACAGGGGGAGACCTGTATTCTGATCAGCCTTGACGAGCGGGCCGAGATGCTGAAAGAGAGTATCAGACGTCGGGGATATGATCTTGACGCATACCTTGACAAAACCTTCTTTTTGATCAAACTTGATCCTACAGATTTTACGCTTGCGGTAAACAGCATTAAAAATGATATTCCGGACCTCATCAGGGAGACGAAGGCATCCAGAGTCGTCATAGACCCGATATCACTCTTTGAAGGGCTTCTTCCGGATGAGGCGAGCAGGAGGCTTGAGATGTTCAGGTTCGTCGAGAGGATGCGGGATGAAGATTGTACCTTCGTCATGACGAGCGAGACAGATACCCAGATACCCTATGCAAGCAAATACGGCCTTGTCGAGTATCTCGTCGACTGCGTTGTCCTGCTCCGGTATGTGAGGACGACCGATCTCTCCGGTACCCATCTTGCCGTTGAGGTGGTGAAGATGCGGAGATCCCAACACTCACGCGAGATCAAACCGTATGAGATCCAGCCCGATGATGTGGTCGTCTATTCAGAGGCAAGCGTCTTCTAGAGAGTACCATGGGATCTGATATGATCCCATGCCTTTCTGAGGGGAGTCTCAACTGCATCTTCCCGGTATATCCCGATATCTTGTCGCCCATAGAAGGCACGATCTGATCCGATGGGGCAGACCTTAATGCAGACACCGCAGGGGGAGATCGCTTTTTTATCGAGGCCGGCACTGTATTTGGCGCACGCGGTTTTTTGGGTCAGCCCCTCCGGATAGCCATCCGGGCTGACTGCTTTGACCGGGCACCGGTCAACACATTCCATGCACCGTGTGCAGAGATCATCAGTCCGGATGGAATCAGGCTCAATGTGAGCAGTCGTGAAGATCGAGCCAAACCTCACCCGTGGCCCGTATTCGGGGGTGAGGAGCATATTATTGACGCCGAATGTCCCAAGGCCTCCCAGGTACGCGGCATGCCGGTGCGAGAAGAAGGCTACCGGGTTCTTCACCAGTGCCCCGATGCCGCCATACCCGTCACGGGGGATAGGAACAGAAGGGTATCCGGTCCGGTTCAACCATATGGCAATCCGATAGGTGTACTGATCAAGAAGAGCGTTGACTGTCCTGTACATCTCCCTGTACTGGATCGAGGGGGAGGATTCAAGCGAGGGGAGCGGAATGGGAAGGCCGATGACAATGACCGATTCTGTTCCGGGGAGGATCGAGCCCGGGTGGTATGCATCCGGAATCCATGGGTGAAAAAGTGGTTCATTCCAGGCTTTTGCAGAAGCAATCCCAAGAAGCGGGATCTCATGGCTGTCACACCATGCACGAAGAGCAGCTTTCATAGGTCAGACAGTGATCCCTGCGATTGCAAGGAGTATAAGGATGACGGCACCAGGGATTCCGCCAAACGCACAGATCAAGACCGTCGCCCAGGTGATCGGGATATCGGGAACACCAAGAAAGGAGAGGAGATGGAAGGTATTTGTGATAAATAGGAGGATGAGACCTGCTGCTGCATTTGCAAGCAGTGTCATCCCTTTCTTAACACAAAAATACAGTGTGGCGATCAGCGCCACAATGACCAGAAGTGGAATGATGATCTCAAACATGACCCGCCATCACCCGACAAGGCGCATCCCGCTGATCCTGACCGGCGGAACGATCACTGAACCAACCCGCCGCGGAGTCGGTCCCATACCTGTGATCTGGCCGAGCATCTCAAAAATATTTCCTGCGATCATCGCCTTTCTCACCGGGTGCTGGCAGATACCATCCTCCATGATAAAGGCGTTCTGGACTTCAACCGAGAAATCTCCCGTGAGCGGATTTGCGGTGTGCGCACCAATCACATCATTGATTGAGATGCAATGGCCTTCACCCGGTTCCTGCATCGTTTCAGCTGAGAAGACCATGGTATGAAGGCCTATCGAGACCCCGCCTGCAACTCCCCCTCGTGCGGCATTGCCGGTACTCTCTTTGCCAAACCGGTATGCGGTCTTCAGATCATAGACAAATGATTTCAGGACGCCGTCTTCAATGAGGACATTCTTTCTTGTGGGAACGCCCTCGGCATCGAAACGGCAGTTCCCAAGCCCACCGGGATAGAAGGGATCGTCAATCACTGAAAGGTGTTCTGCTCCGATCACTTCGCCCAGCTTCTCTGCCAGAAACGATCTCCCCATATGGACAGATCTCCCGTTGACTGCTGATTGAAGCAGTGAGGCAACGAGCCCCGAGAAGGCAACAGGGGAGAGAAGGATATCATAGGTCCCGGTCTCAATCGGAACCCCGTTTCTGGATGTCGAGGCAAGTTCAGCCGCTCTTCGTCCGATCTCAAATGGATCGATATCAAGGGAGTACGAGCGATCATATTCAAAACCGGTCGACTGATCCGCAATCGTCTCAAGAGATGCCGATACTGAGGTGTGATCCTCTTCATACCAGATACCTTTTGAGTTTGCAAGAAGGACTGAACCCAGTGAAAGTCCGGCACCGCCACCAACAACTTCGGCTTCCGGATACGCAGACGCCCCTTCAAGGAGCCTGTTGCAGTATGAGAGGGCGATATCAGGATCGGTTTTGACAGCACTGTCAAATGAAAGGGATTCGCCCTTCAGGGGAACAGGATCGGGCAGTCCGCCCCAGGGTACCGGTTCTGCAAGACGTGCGCTTGAAATTGCCGAATCAAGGCAGACTCGCCAGTCTGCTATGGTGCTTGTACTTGATGATCCGATCCGGCCGGAATCGATTACGCGGATGATCAGCCCTGTTCCAAATGATTCTCCTGCATGAGCAGGAACGGAGCGTTTCATCTCTATTGAGACGCTCTCACTGGTAAGGAGGGCAACTTCAACCTCATCTACAGAGGAGAGCCCTGTCTCGATGATCTCAGTTACGATCTCTTTATACATCGCCACTACCTCCGATGATTGCCTCAGAGAGGAGGATATGGGGAGATCCATCAGAAACAGGGACACTCTGCCCACCTTTTCCGCAGTATCCCGGATGCATTTTGAGATCATTCCCACAGAGGGTGATCGCATGCAATGTCGAAAGGATCTCGCCCGTCAGCGAGACATCCCTGACCATCTCTGTCAGCTCTCCACCCTCGATCAGGTACCCGAACTCTGCATTAAACTGGAAGACGCCACGACCGGGATCCACCTGGCCGCCGCGTGAACCGCCAAGGAGAATACCATCCCGGCATTCCTCGATCATCTCATCGTACCGGGCATCGCCGGGGGCGATATAGGTGTTGCTCATCCGGACAATAGGGAGATCTCCGGGCATTGCACGTGCATGGCCTGCATCGCCGTTACCGACTGCTGCAAGGGTTTCCCGGGAATGCAGGTACCGCTTCAGGATACCGGATTCGATGATTGCGGTTCTCTTTCCGGCAACACCCTCGGCATCGACGGGCTCAAACCCGAATGCATGCATGGTCGGATCGTCGATGATGGTAACGATCGGGCTCCCGATCGCAGTGCCGATCCGGTCTTTTAAGACCGAAGCACCCTCTTTCACAAGATCCCCCTCGCTCGCATGTCCGACTGCCTCATGGGCAAAGACACCGCCGAGTTCCGGGTCGAGAACTGCCCGCATCCTGCCTCCTTTTGCCGCACGGGCATTCAGAAGAGCCACTGCACGAGTGCCCGCCCTGATACCGTCATCAGTTCTGCCCCTCAGGTTGAGGCCGTCGATCCTGTGATCGCGGACATACCCCATCTGCATCGCACCGTTCTGCTTTGCAATTGCCATCACAGAGAATCCTGACCGGCACGTCGTATAGGATACCTCGTATCCGGTAGAGTCGAGGAAGGTAACCTCTTCAAAGCGTTCCGTATAGGTGCCGCGAGTGTTTGATACACCGGGAACTTTGGCAGCTTCAGTAATCTGCATCAGGAGTGTTCCCTTCTCTTCGAGCGGGATCTCTGTCGGATCCTCTTTCACCGGAGGAACCGGGAGAAGTTTCCGATCAGGCGCATCTGCAAGCACAACGTCTTCTGCAGTCACCACTGCGGCTTTCTCAGCCCGGAGGAGGTAATCACGGAGTGCTCCTTTATCATCGGGATTAAACGGTGAAACTGCGACAATTCCCCAGCCACGTGGGCCGAGTGCCCGGATGATGGCCTTTGAGAAGAAGGTGACACCGGCAGATTCGATCTCGCCATTATCGATATCAATGCCGGTATGCTCTCCGCTGACATGGCGGAGATCCCAGTACCTGAGTCTGGAATCCACGCTCAGACAACTCCCGGTTCACTCTGGATCGGTGGATTTGGAGGAATAATCGCATGTTCTGCAAGTTTCTTCAGCTTGGCGAGGAATCCTGCACGGTTTGTCGGAACCAGTGCCTGCTCGAGGATCTCCTCGATATGGGAGACCGGAATAATCTCAATCATCTCCCGATACCGCTCCTCAATCAGCACATCACCTGCATTTGATTTGGGGATGAAAACTTTTTTAATCCCGGCTTTTGCAGCCGCCTCGATCTTGTAGGTGACACCGCCAACCGGGAGTACATCACCCCTGACCGAAAGTGAGCCGGTCATCGCAACATCCTGCCTCACCGGTATACCCTCGATTGCCGAGATGACCGCAGTTGCAACCGAGACTGACGCGGAATCTCCTTCGACACCCTGGTAGGTGCCGATGAACTGGACATGGATATCGATATTCCTGATATCCTTGCCTGTGAACTTCTTCAGGATTGCCGAGACGTTCTTGATCGACTCCTGTGCAATCTCCTTTAAAAGACCGGTTGCGATCACGGTGCCGGACGCACCCTGGGCAGGAGTGACTTCGGCTACGATCGGGAGTACCGATCCCGAATCGCTTCCCATGACTGCAAGGCCGTTTACTTTGCCGACCGCAGTCCCTGAGACGATCGTGAGATCATAATCCCGGCTCCGGCGAATGTATTCGTCCGATATCTGGTCTTCGACTGAACGGGCGGTCTCTTTTGCGGCAAGGACATGATGGAGGCTTGTTACCTCGGATCCCTCGCCCCGTGCAATATCACCTGCCACCCGGACAAGTCCGCCGAGATCACGGAGCTTCAGTGTGAGGTGGCCTTTCCGATTCGAGCGCCTCCGTGCCTCGCGGATCACCTCGGTCATTGCACTCCTGTCAAACGGAGGGATCTTCCCGTCGTTTTTGACCTCCTGTGCGATAAAACGGATGAACTTCTCCCGGTTTGCGCGAGTATCGTCGATCGTCTCCTGCATGAAGACCTCGTATCCATATCCCCTGATACGGGAACGGAGCGCTGGGTGCATCCCCTGCATTGCATCGAGGTTCCCTGCTGCGATCATCACAAAGCGGCAGGGTACCGGCTCTGTCCTGACCATCGCACCGCTTGAACGTTCGCTCTGGCCGGTGATCGGGAACTCGCCTTCCTGGAGTGCGGTCAGGAGGTTCTGCTGGGAGTGGGGGGTGAGGGTGTTGATCTCATCGATGAAGAGGACACCTTTGTGTGAGCGGTGGATGGCACCTGCCTCCACACGGTCATGCGAGGGGGTTTCCAGTCCGCCTGACTGGAAAGGATCGTGCCGGACATCGCCGAGGAGGGCACCTGCATGTGAGCCGGTCCCGTCTATAAAGGGAGCCTTTGAATCCGGGGATGTCGATACGAGAAGTTTTGGAACCATCACATCATCCCGCGGCATCATCGTCCTGAATGCGAGGAAGATGAAGGCAACAGCGATGATGCCCATCAGGAGCATCCCGGAGATGAGGGCATATCCGATGATACCAAAGACGAGCATCAGCATCAGCATATTCCGCATCTGGGCCCTTTTCCGTGACTCCATCTTATGGGCGGCAACGATCTCCTTGCCCCTGCCTGCCGGAACGGTCCTGACAAGCGGATTATTATTATCATCCGAGTTTGGATAGACAAGGATGTCCTGCATCTCCTCTTTGGGAAGGAGTTCGGTCATCGCCTTGGCGAGCATCGATTTCCCGGTACCCGGCGTCCCGATCATCATCACGTGCCGACGCTGGATTGCAGCTTTTTTAATTACCTCGACGGCATGCTCCTGGCCGATCACCTGGTCAATGAGGCCTGGCGGCACCTCAATGTCGGCGGTTGTTGCTATCTCGATATCTCCAAAGAGAAGTTCTTCGTTGAAATCTTCTTCTGAAAGCACCACAGTCTCTGTCTCTGTCCCCATTCTGAGATATACCTCACACAAATGTTGAATGCTTATATATCGGAGACCGATAGTTTAAGTAGTTTCAGTACCGGGAGATACAAGCAATGAAGGTCATATATACGGATAAAAGCCAGATTATCGCTTCAAGAGTGGCAGAAAACATTGGGGCACCCCTGGGGGAGGTAAAAATGTCCCGGTTTCCTGATAATGAGTTATATATCCGGGCAGCGGACCTTGATGACAGAACGGTTATTGTATCTTCCCTCCCCGATGCAGAATCCATTGTCGAGCTGTTGCTCCTAATCGATGCCTGCGAAGGATCAGAGGTCTCCCTTGTGATCCCGTACATGGCATATGCACGGCAGGATAAGCGGTTCAATGCAGGGGAGCCGATCAGCATTCGTGCAATCGCAGCAGCACTCAGCAGAGGGGTTGAAAGGATCATCACGGTGAATATCCACGAACCGGAGGTGCTGAAGTACTTCAGCGTCCCTGCTGAAAATATCTCGATAGCACCTGCAATCGGGGAGTATCTGGCAGGGACCGGGATTGAAGATCCCCTGATACTCGCCCCGGACGATGGTGCATGGGCATTTGCGAAAGGAGTGGCCGCAGCCCAAGGCTGGGATTGCAATTATCTCAACAAGACGAGGCATTCAGGATTTGAGGTCTCGATCGAGGAGAAAGAGGTAGGGGTTCTTGGGAGGAATGTCATCATCGTTGACGACATCATCTCAACTGGAGGAACACTTGCGACTGCTGCAAAGATGCTTGCGGCTGAGGGGGCAGAGAGCATCTCTGCCGCCTGCGTCCACGGTGTCTTCTCAGGGGGAGGGTATGCCCGCCTGATGGCAGCCGGATTCAGGTGTGTTGCATCGAGCGATACGATTGAGCGGGGCTGTTCCCTCATCTCCGCAGCTCCGGCAATTGCAGAGGCGCTCAGGAGATGATCACAATTGACGGCGGCATCCTTGAAGGGGGAGGCCAGATCGTCAGGACTGCTGTTGCCCTTGCTGCTGTCTCGGGAGAGGCAGTAGCAATTCTGAATATCCGGAAGAACCGATCTGTTCCCGGCCTCGCCGCCCAGCATGTCGCTGCGGTAAAGGCGGCGGCTGCGATATCAGATGCCACAACCAGCGGGGTTTTTGTTGGATCCGGTGAGATCACCTTCCTTCCCGGAAGACCGGAGAGGAAGGATATTACTATTGATATCGGGACAGCCGGGAGTATTCCGCTTGTCCTTTCAGCATGGCTTCCCCTTGCACTCCGAACCGGAGGCAGCATCACCATCACCGGCGGAACCGAGGTGCGTGCTGCCCCGACGATCGATTACTGCGATCGTGTCTTCCTTGAGTACCTGAGATCGCACGGGGGCAGGATCTCGGTTGAGATACTGGCACGGGGATACTACCCGGAAGGGGGCGGCATTGTCAGGGTTTTGGTTGAGCCATCCGGAATCGCCCCGCTCGGCACTGGTGCTTTCACCGGCTCCGGAATAGTCTCTGCATCATCAGGACTCCCCGATCACGTGGCATCACGGCAGGCTGAAGCAGCTGCATCTGTTGCCGGAGATCTGCGGGTTCATATCTGCCGGCAGGAGGGGCCTTCGGTTGGATCATCCTGTACGGTCTTCTCAGGAGGACATGGGGGATCTGCACTTGGAAGACGCGGGCTTCCTGCCGAAGCCGTCGGGAGAATGGCAGCAGAGGCTTTCCTTCAAGGGAATTCATCTGATCTCGATCCCCATGCCGCGGACCAGCTCCTCCCCTACCTTGCACTCTATGGCGGATCATTTGGCACAAAAACGCTCACCTCCCATGCGATGACCATAATCTCACTGCTTGGGCATTTCGGTCACTCGATCTCTGTTTCCCGGCGGGAGGGTTCTGTGGAGGTATCGGCATGAAAATTATCTGTGATGCATCCTTCTTCTTCGGAGACTACCCGTTTGAAGGCGATCTCTTCACCACCCCCGGTGTCGTTGCGGAACTCTGTGATCTGCGATCAAAATGCCGCTTTGATACCCTGAAAGAGTCCGGGCTGACTGTTGCCGAGCCGGCACCCGAATCGATTATACAGGTTCGCCAGGCAGCCGGGAAAACAGGGGATCGTGGTGTACTCTCTGAAACAGATATCAGCATCCTTGCCCTCGCTTCTGAGATCGGCGGGGAGGTGGCAACAGATGACTTTGCAGTTCAGAATGTTGCATCTGCTCTTGGAATCAGGGTCAGGCCGATGCTTCAGCGGAAGGCAAAGCGGCGTGCCTGGAAGATGGTCTGCACCGGCTGCGGACGGGATGTTGAAAACGGGACGGACTGCCCGGTTTGCGGTGCGTCGCTGAAACGAAGGCATAAATAGATCGGTATCACTTTTACAGATATGTCATCCCTTGAGGATCTGAAAGAGCGGGCACGCCTGCTCCTCGAAGAGGGGCACAGCCCCGGCCAGATAGCCGATGAGCTCTCCCTCTCCATCGAGACGGTCACCTGGCTTTTAACCCAGCCAAAGGGAGATGCCGCCCCGCGTGATGTGCATATAGACTGGACACGGGTCAGTTGTGATGCGCAACTGATTGAGGCTGTGGCAGCGATGATGATCGATGCATACATCCCACCAGCAGATCGTACCGAGCCTCTTGATGCCGACGTGATCGTCGGGATTGCAATCTCGGGCATCCCGCTTGCCACCCTTATCGGGGCACGTGAGGGATGCAGCCTTGCTGTATACCATCCTGCAAAACACGCCACATCAGAGACACCCATTGGATCAATCTCAGGAAACTTTGCAACAGTGAAGGAAAAACGCTGTATTATCGTTGATGATGTCATCACCTCAGGCAGGACAATCCAGGAAGTTGTTGCTTATCTCAGAAGGCATGGCGGAGTTCCGGTAGCGATATGGGTCCTCTTCGATAAGCGCGGTATCACCGAGGTTGAGGGGGTTCCTGTACACTCACTCTTCAGAATCTCCAGAATCGACTGACGGGGTTCCCAACATAGGATATATTTATATAGAAGTTCAATTCAATTTTTATCACTACAGGAGGATTACAGAGTGGCAAGTCATAATCAATTAACCGGACAACCAATCATTATTTTGCGGGATAACGTCGAACAGACCCGCGGACACGAAGCACAGCGATCAAATATCCTCGCGGCAAAAGCGATCTCAGAAGCGGTCAGGACGACCCTCGGGCCACGCGGAATGGACAAGATGCTCGTGCATGGAGACGATATCACCATCACCAATGATGGAGCAACCATCCTGAGCGAGCTCTCTGTTCAGCACCCCGGCGCCAAGATGGTGGTCGAGGTAGCAACCGCACAGGATGATGAGTGCGGTGACGGAACCACCACCGCAGCCATCATGGTCGGTTCATTCATGGAGCAGGCCGAACGCATGCTCAAGATGGGAATCCACCCGACAAACATCTCAAAGGGTTATTCCCTCGGCATGAAAAAGTCGCTTGAGATCCTCTCGGAACTCGCGATCAATGTCACCCCAGACGATAAAGAGAGCCTGATGAAGATCGCAAAGACCGCAATGATCGGAAAGACGATCGAGGCAGTCATGGAGAAGGCAGCTGATATCGTAGTAGATGCGGTTGCAACAGTTGCCGACAGTTCATCAGGCAGGATCGTCATCGATGAAGATGACATCCTTGTCAAGACCCAGAAGGGTGATGCGATGGATGACATCGAGCTTGTTCGGGGCGTTATCATCGGGAAAGCCCGTGTGGACGAGCAGATGCCAAAGATCGTCACCGGTGCAAAGGTTGCGATGATAAGCACTCCTCTTGAGATCACCAAGACCCAGACCAAGGCAAAGATCAAGATCTCCTCATCCGAACAGGTTGCGGCATTTGGCGATGCTGAGAGAGCTTCTTTGAAGAAGATTGCCGATCAGATCATCGCATCAGGTGCAAATGTACTCCTCTGCCAGAAAGGCATCGCCGATTCTGTGCAGTTCTACCTCGGAAAGGCCG
This sequence comes from Methanocalculus sp. MC3, assembly GCF_054767395.1. Classification (NCBI taxonomy): domain Archaea; kingdom Methanobacteriati; phylum Methanobacteriota; class Methanomicrobia; order Methanomicrobiales; family Methanocalculaceae; genus Methanocalculus; species Methanocalculus sp. MC3. The sequence goes on along the minus strand of NZ_BAABMP010000001.1, from coordinate 289,187 downwards.
GTATCTACACCCTTGAGGATGTGACCGAGAAGGAGATGAAGTATGCGGCAAAGGCACTCTGCGGAGAGATCGTCAACAAACCGGAAGACCTGACTGCCGAGACCCTCGGAACCGCACACCAGGTGGAGCAGATGGAAGGGGAGGATCTGACAAAGATCTCCGGCTGCGAGAACGCAAAGGCAGTGACAATTCTGATCCGGGGTTCCACCCAGTACCTCATCGACGAGCTTGACCGTGCAATCAATGATGCAAAGCGTGTCATCCAGGATGCAATGGAAGATGGCAAGTACACCATCGGCGGAGCCGCTGTTGAGACCGAGATGATCGTCCGTATCCGCGAATACGCAACAACCATCGGCGGCCGTGAGCAGATTGCTGTCGAGGCATTCGCAAACGCCTTTGAGATCATTCCGATCACACTCGCCGAAAATTCAGGTTTCAACCCGATCGATAAGCTGGTGGATCTGAAGAAGGCACACTCAAACGGACAGAAGAATGCTGGCCTGAATGTCTTTTCCGGAAAGATTGTCGACATGAGGGAAGAGGGTGTCTTTGAGCCGATGCGTGTAAAGCGCCAGGCAATCCAGAGCGCAGCAGAGATCGCATCCCTCCTGATCAGGGTCGACGATATGATGGTCACCCAGTCCCACTGATCCGGGAAGCACACCACCACCCTTCTTTTCCTTTTACAGAATACCAAAATTCCTTTTTAGAGATTGGGTGACACGAACTCCCGGATCTCATGCAGATCGGATACGATCCGCTCAACACCGGGTTTTCCTGAGAATCTATCCTGATCGCCCGGCGCCACCCTTGCAATGAACCGGACACCGGTCTTCAATGCTGCCTCATGGTCCTGTGGAGCATCACCGATGAAGAGGGTTTCTTCAGGTGAAACGCCGTTTGTAGAGAGGATCTCACGGATACAGTCCGCCTTTGATCGGGGAGATCCATAGATCCCATCAAAATACCCTGCAAGCCCCCGCCGATCTGCAATCTCCAGCATCTCTTCCCCGGGTGTTGCAGAGACGACATAGAGAGGGATTCTGCCCTTTAGGTCGTTTAAGAGCTCAAGAGCACCCGGAACAAGCGGGATAGAGAACATCTTCTCGCGGACAATTCCCGCATACCGCTCTCCAAGCCACTTCTCCTGTTCAGGAGTGAGCTCTTCTGATAGGAACTCTTTGTAGATATGCCGGAACTTCACAAAACGGCTCATTCCTCCGTTATCAAGATGGTACTGCACGATCTCATCCTGATGTTTTGGTACAAACGAGAAGGTCTCGCGGAACGCTTCTGCCTTCATTGCAATGGACTCGGCGATGACCCCGTCGAAGTCAAAGATGATCAGACGGAGAGGGGTGTGCTGCATATAGTGAGTGTCTGTATTTCAAGCTGATAGTAGTGGCGATAGCAGTCCGGGGGGGCATAAAGGTTTCTGGATTCGTGCAGAGCGGTTTCGTATAGAATACCTAACGCCAATTATTTTAATAAATAGATCATGATCCTGATACAATGGGTATTGAGAAGAACACCCCAAAAGTTTATCTGGATGTCTGTTGTCTCTGCCGACCATTTGATGACCAGACTTCTATTCGGATCCGTCTGGAAATGACAGCAGTTCTCGAGATCATTCACCTCTGTTCCATAAATGAACTGAGTCTGGTAACTAGCGAAGTTATCCAAGAAGAAATCTCAAATATTCCAGATATTAACAAGCGAATTCGTGTTGAGAGACTGTTATTGGCGTCACACGAACATATTTATATTAACGAAGAAATTATTTCCCGCATGCATAAATTATTAGCAATGGGAGGTGATGCAATGGATTCGCTTCATATCGCATGTGCCGAAAAGGTTGATGCTTTATTCATTAGTACAGATGATGATCTCATATCATTTATTATAGGAAATCAAAACATACATATAAAAGGATATAATCCTGTTACCTGGCTTGAGGAGGAGAGACGATGAGTGCCAAAACATTGCAACAGATTCAGCGGGAAGGGCTTGATGTACTCGTTGAGCGGCTTGGACCGGATGATGCCATTCGTTTCCTTCAGATCTATGAGCCTGGAAGAGGTGATTGGACAAAGGAGAGGAGAGCGATACTGGAGAAAGATCCAGATACAATCATCAGAAATATCCTTGAACGAAGAAAGAACGCGGATGTAATTTAGACGTAAGTTCTGCGTGGACCTTCGGATCTGCTGAGAGATGAAGGGGCTTATTCGCCCACTCATTTTTGAACAGAGGGGATCGAGCACCTACGCAATGATGCCGATTATCAAAAAGTGCAAAATATGGGCTCTTCGCTGATTCTTGTGGGTTTTCAATAGGGAACAAGTCATCATCTGATTATCAGGTGTTTGCATCACCATGAGGATCTGTTCACTGAGGCGTTTTCCCCCACCGCCCACTGCCCCGTCCGCACATGCTCCGCAAGGGAGGTTGTACTGGGCGGCCGCAGATGCTGGCGCGGGGAGGGGCGAGGATGCTCCGTCTGGCTTTCAGAGGAGATATGCCCCGATTCCTTCGGAATCGCCTTTCAGGTTGCTCTCTCGAGCAAGGGTGTATCACCTCTGCCAGCCTGTTTCTTTCGCGGACCCCGCCCCCCGATACCCGCGCCGCACCTGCTTCAAACAACCCACATACAATAGCGAGGAGGCAAAATATGAGATATCAGATCATTTTGTTGACGTCAACAAAATGGTCGCCCCTGGTTTAGGATTCGAGCGGGAGATAACCGACATAATGCTGACCAGATATGCCTGTCATCTCATTGCTCAGAATGGAGATCCCAGAAAAGAGTGTATACGCTCATTCCTTTTTGCCCAGAGTTATTTTACAGTACAAACACGCAGGCAGGAGGTCATTGAGGAGTATATTCGTCTTGCTGAACGCCTGAAGGCACGGGAACAGCTCCGGGAATCTGAGACGGAACTCACGAAATACCTATGAGAGGGGCGTAGACAATTCCGGGCAATGATGGCGGGTTAGTCTACGCATAGGAGAACCCTTCATAAGCCTTATTACCGCACAAATGAAATTCTATATCCCGATCTATGCCGAGGTAGTCTAGTCCGGGAAGGCGGTGGCCTCGAAAGCCACTGGTGTTTGGCACCTCGGGAGTTCAAATCTCCCCCTCGGCGTTTTGTACTTTTCAGCTCTTCTTTTGCAATTCTTCTCCACATTTTCTACACTGTTTCTTTCCCCGATACCCGTGGATATCCAGGAGGCGAGTATCCATGGTGTCAATGGCAACGTAACCGGGGAAATCCGATGCCCTTATAGTACCCTGGCACAGAATATTCATGATAGAGCATGACAGTCCTGACACCGATGCAGGTGGATGCATTGAATGAGCTTGGGAATATCGGATCATCCCATGCCGCCAATGCACTCTCTGCCCTGCTGATGCACCAGATCCAGATGACCGTACCAGCTGTTGAGATCGTGGATCTGTCGGATATTCATGGGTATGTCACTGACGATCTCTTTGTAACAATCCTCTTTGAGATGCAGGGGGAGATCGATCATGCCGGGTATATCATCTTCCTGCTTCCGCTGGATTCAGCCATCCGGATGACCAATGTGCTCCTCGGGATAGCTGAAGAGAAACGGGAGTTGACTGAGATGGATGAGAGCACCCTCCAGGAGATAGGAAACATCATGTCTTCTGCATTCCTGAATGCAACCGCTGAGCTGCTCAGTGTCGTGATGCTCCCCTCCCCACCAAACCTCGTTATTGATATGGGGCATTCGGCGATCGAGGAGATCCTTGCAGAACTGGCAGTTGAGGTGAACGAAGTGATCATCTTCCATACAACCCTCAAATGCGATCAGTATTCGATCAATGGCAATCTGATGATGATGCCCGCCATTGATACACTCTCACAGATACTGACGATTATGGATCAGCTGCTTGAAGATACTGCCTGAAGAGAGCGGAAAAAAAGGAGTTTTCTTTTCGGAAAAGAGAGGAATAGTAAGATAATCGGTTATCTTCAGGCCGGATTCCCGATCCGGTACGCTCCCTCAGGCACAGAAATCTCAAACCGTGCACCTTTTCCTTCCTCACCTGTTTCGGTGATGGTGATTCCCGTGATCGCAAGAATTTCACGCACCAGAAAGAGCCCCATACCAGTGTTCTTGCCAAAACCACGCTTGAATATCTCCTCTTTTTCATCTTCGGGGACGCCTGTGCCATTATCTTCCCACACGATTCTTAGGCCGGATGATGATGGGCGGCAGGCAATCTCTATCCGGGTTGCCCCTTCAGCATGCCGGAGGGCATTATCATAGAGGTTGTAAAAGACCTTCTCAAGCATCGGATCGCAATAGATCGAGTAACTCTCACATGCTGAATTGAGTGGGAGACGCTCTTCTGTTTCGATCCCCTCAATCAGAGTATCGATCGCAAACCAGGACGGCTTCTCAATTCCAAGCTGTTCGTACTGGCGGTTGAATACCAGGATATTCTGGATTACCATTGCTGCTGCCCTGACATGCCCGAGGTATTCTGCCTGTGTCGGATCAGTTGCTATCTCTTCGGCAAACCCGAGGAAACCGTCGATGACCATGATCTTGTTGAGGATATCATGCCGGGTTATACCGGAGAGGAGGTGAAGCTTCTTGTTAATGAGGTGGAGGGCCTCCTTGGTCTCTGAGATCTGCTTGTTTGCTGCCAGCAGCTCCTCGTTGATCATGGCAAGTTCCAGATCCCGCCACATCTGTTCGGTGATATCAAGGCCTACAGACTGGTATTCGCTGAGGTTTCCATCCTCATCGAAGATTGCCCGGGTGTTCCAGCGTTGCCAGATATCCCTTTGATCCGGGCTATCTGCCGTTACAACCCTTTGTTCGATGGTGTGTGTCGGGTTATCCGGTGTGATCCGGGCATACAGCTCTGCCACCTTCTTACGGTCATCCAGATGGATAAAGGAGTCTATCCGCTTCCCAAAGACTTCATCCCGGCTCTTTCCGAGGAACCTGAGATATGCATCATTTGCAAAGAGTATGGTTCTGTCAGGGAGGAATCGAACAATGAACTCATCCATATCAGACACTACAAGACGGTACCGCTGCTCGCTCTCCCGAAGCTCCTCTTCAGCCTTTTTCCGTTCCTGTACCTCCAGAAGAGCCTGATCTTTCATTTTTCTTACAGATCGTATCTCGGAATCAAGCTCTGTGACATCCTCGATGATGATCATTGCAGAGGAGTGATCCTGATCGCTTCCGGGATACCTGATAACAGAGGTCTGCTGGACACGAAGCATCCCGTCAGCTTTTCTACAGGGAATAAATGATGTATGGAGCTGGGAAGAGAAGACTGCCGGAGGACCGCCATCCAGCACCTGTTCGATCCGGGTGCGGTATGCCGGAGTGTTGAGATCAGAGTACAGATCAAGGAGGTTTTTCCCAACCACCTCCTCAAAAGAGCGACCGCTCCATTCAGCAAGGGTTCTGTTCCAGAGGACAATGGTCATCTTCCGATCAAGAACACAGATCCCAACGGGGAGTGCATCTGAGAATTCTGTTATGACAGAGAGGCTATCGTGCTGGCTCACGGCTGTTTATCCCCTTGCAATCTCCCTTACCCTTCTGATGAGGGTTTCAAATGATTCTGCCCCCATGATAATGAGAATCTTTCCCTCAATATTCAAATTCCGGATGAACATATGGGTCTCTGCAAGCAGGACTGCCTCCCGGTGCTCCTGCCTGACATTCTGAATAAGGGCAGGAATATCCGCTTCACTGTATGTAGGAAGCGAATAGGTAAGCTGACTTTTGAGCACATTGGTAATCGAGCCCATAACGCCGTTGATCAGAATATTTCCAACCTCCTTGAGCGTTTCTGCCTGTATTGAGCTGAATGCCCCTTCATAGCCATCAACTGCTGACTCTTCCCCGGTGATCGCATCTATGAGGATATGAGCACTCTCTGCCGGGAAGATCGAATATGTCATTCCGGAAAATACTCCATTAAAATCAAGAGAAATAGCAGAGTATCGCTCTGTACCTATCTGGGAGATGATCTGCCCGGACTCTTCCTTCGAATAGATGCTGATATTTGGTATCGTGAGCTCGATTGTTGATCCGGTCATCTCGGAGAGGATGCCTGCGGCTTTCCCGACACCGATATTCACCAGTTCACGGATACCATCCAGATCCAGAGAATCGATCTCCATCAGGCATCACCGGGAGGTTCCAACACTTTCCGGATTGCCGGGATAAGGTCGTCTGTACGGAGCGGCTTGTTCAGGAAACTGCGTGCCCCGAGTTTCAGGCAGAGATCCCGTGTGGTATCCTGTATATCAGATGTGAGGACGATAACAGGGATTGTAATCGCCTTCTCCCGTATTGCCTTTAGAAACTCAATCCCATCCATATCCGGCATCAGCAGATCAACGATAATAACGTCAGGGCTCTCCCTCTCCGCCATCTCAAGCCCAAGGCGCCCATTATCAGCTTCGATACAGGTATAGCTCTCATTTTTGAGTGTTTTTTTGATGATGGTGCGCTGGAAGGATGAGTCGTCGATTATCAGAATGGTTGGCATAGGCATCCCTTATGTAGGAATTCTTTTGGGAAATAATTTGGGATCATGTGAACCGAAACAGAGCCGTTCAATCCCGTTCCCGATCCGGCACCAAAGCCAGATCCACCATTCAAGAGTGGCATAAACCGGCAGTATACAAACCGACACTAACGGTGGTTATGAGCATCTAAAGCAAAGGGTTTTTTTAGTACCACTACCTTTAGACATACATTTAATCCCATGTATTGCAAACGAAAATACAGGATTAACATGGATATTAGGAAGCCAAATTGCCCGGCAGGGCAAAAACAGCTTCGATTGAGAGAGAGCCGATATCTTTCGGCCAGTGTGTTTGGAGGAGATGGATTATGAAAGAGGGGAAAGCCTCAAAAATTGGCAACATGAAGATCGGGACGAAGATCCTGATCATCTGTCTGGCACTCGTCATCATTCCGACGGTGCTCCTTGGCGTCATTGCATATAATAGTGCAAGCGGGGCTCTGGAAGATCAGGTAGAGACTGAGTTTGAACTTCGTGTCAGTGAGAGCGCAAAACAGGCTGAGGCCGTCTATTCGCTGACCATGGATATACTTGAGGTCGGCCTGAATGTCCTTCGAGCCGAATTCCAGAGTTATGGAACGCCACAGATCCAGAATGGACAGCTGGTTCTTGTTGATTCCGCGGGCCAGGTCACTGTTGTGAATGATAATAACGCAATGGTCGATGGTGTGGTAAACCAGGTCGGCGGTGCAGCAACCATCTTCCAGGTGCAGGGTAACCAGGCGATCCGTGTTGCAACAACAGTCATAGGTGCAGATGGCAGGCGTGCCCTCGGGACACCGGTATCCCAGGAGGTCTATGACGCAGTCGTTGTCCGTGGGCAGACCTTCTATGGAACCGCAAATGTCGTTGGTGTCAACTATATCACTGCGTATGAGCCGATCCGCGGTCCGGGCGGTGCGGTGATCGGTATCCTCTTCACCGGAGTTAAGGAAGATGCGACACTCGGAGTTGTAGAGGAAGACTTCAAGAGAACGGTGATCGGACAGAACGGGTATATCTACGTTCTTGACTCAACAGGCACCGCAGTTGTGCACCCGACTCTTGAAGGACAAAGCCTCACCCAGTATGATTTCATCCAGGAGATGCTGAGGCAGAAAGAAGGTATCATCAGGTATGACTGGGAAGGCGAGGACAAGATCGTCGCATTCACCTACTATGAACCCCTCGACTGGTATATTGCCGCAGGTGCAGACTGGAACGACTTTACCGGGCCGATTAATGATATCAGGAACGCGATCCTGATCATCGTGATCGGTGCTGTCCTCATCGGCGGGGCAATCGCAGTCCTCTTCGGGAGGAATATCGCACGCAGAATGGGCGACCTCGTCAATCTCGGCAGGCGTGTCCAGGAAGGAGATCTCTCAGGTACCATGCAGACTGATGGAAGCGGGGACGAGATCGGACAGGTTGCGGGAGCATTTGGCGGCGTTGTCTCGATAATCCAGCAGTTCGGCACTGAGATGAATATGATCAGTGATTCCGCCAGCGAGGGCAGGCTGGATGTCAGGGGCGATGCCTCCAAGTTCAAGGGCGATTATGCCCAGATGATCCATGGTGTCAATGACATCCTCGACGCGGTTATCGGGCCACTGAATGTTGCTGCTGAATATATCGACCGGATCAGTGAGGGGCAGATTCCTGACCTGATCACAGATGATTACAAAGGCGACTTCAATGAGATCAAGAATAACTTCAATAAGTGTATTAATGCGATCAACCTCCTCATTGATGATGCAAATATGCTCTCCGAAGCGGCAGTCGATGGAAGACTGGATACGAGAGCTGACGCATCACGCCACCAGGGAGATTTCAGAAAGATCATCACCGGTGTCAATGACACGCTTGATGCAGTCATCGGGCCGCTGAATGTTGCTGCTGAATATATCGACCGGATCAGTGACGGCCAGATTCCCGAGATGATCACTGACGACTATAGGGGAGACTTTGCAGAGATCAAGAACAACCTCAACAAATGTCTTGCTGCTGTAACACTCCTTGTCAAGGATTCAAACACACTTGCCCAGGCCACAATCGAAGGGAAGCTTGACATCCGTGCAGATGCTGAGAAGCATGAAGGCGATTTCAGGCTCGTCATTGAGGGGTTAAATAACGTTCTTGACGCCGTTGTCAGGCCCATCAAAGGAATGGGCGGAGCGATGAACAAGATCAGCAAAGGTGATATCCCCGAGAAGATCTCCCGTGAGTTCAAAGGCGAATATAATGAACTGAAGGATAGCGTGAACAGGTGTATCGATGCAATCAATCTCCTTATCGATGATGCAAACCTGCTTGCCGGGGCAGCAGTCGATGGAAGGCTCGCCACCCGTGCAGATGCATCGAAGCACCAGGGAGACTACCGGAAAGTCATCGATGGATTGAACAACACCCTTGATGCGGTTGTCAAGCCGGTGAACGAAGTGATCCGGGTTTCTGACTCCTTTGCAAACGCTGACTTCAGCACCAGGTTCTCAGATGATGTCGCTGCAAAAGGCGATATGGAGAGGCTGAAGAAGGCACTGAACAATGTCTCCACCAATGTTTCAAAGTCGATTGGTGAAGTAAACCGGATGATGGGAGAACTCGCTGCCATCTCTGAAGAGGCGAATGCCAGCATCGAGGAGGTCTCATCCGGTGCCCAGCAGATCGCAAAGAACACCGGCCACGTGAGCGAGAACTCCGAGAAGGCAAACAATGGAGCCATCCAGGTGCTGAGGGCAATGGAAGACCTCTCGGCAGCAGTTGAGGAAGTCACCTCGAATGCCGAGTCGGTTGCCTCGCTTGCACGGAATGCCAACGATCAGTCGAAGCAGGGAGCAAAGCTTGCTGCAGCCGCTGAGCAGGGTATCGGAGAGATCAGCCAGTCTGCGGCAGATGTTGACAAGATTATCAAAGGCATCAACGAGCAGATGGAGCAGATCGGAAAGATCGTCGGCCTCATTGCAGATATCTCCAACCAGACGAACCTCCTGGCACTCAATGCCGCAATCGAAGCGGCACGTGCCGGAGATGCGGGCCGTGGGTTTGCTGTTGTCGCAGCAGAGGTGAAATCACTTGCCCAGGAGTCCGGATCATCTGCCGAGAGTATTGCAAGCATGATCGGAGAGCTGCAGGTGCAGGCAAAGAGGGCGGTCGAGGCGATGGGAACTGCGAATACCGCTGTTCATGCCGGATCCGACCAGATGGAGAAGACGATCGTCGCATTCAACGAGATCGTCCAGTCCGTTGAGCAGATCTCCCGTGCAATCGAGGAGGTTGCCAGTGCATCTGAGGAGCAGGCGGCAACTGTCGAGCAGATCACAGCAAGCGTCCATGAAGTGAGCGGCCTCATTGATGAGAATGCTCGTGAGGCGGGAGATGCAGCAGCGGCAACCGAGGAGGCATCTGCCGGTATCGACGAGGTTGCACGGATGGTTGAGAATGTGAGCACAGTCGCAAACAAGACCCTCCAGGCGAACCAGCAGTTCAAACTGGCGAAGTAGGGGGATGAAACCATGGCAAGTGACGTGCACAGTGATGATAGCCAGGTGATGTCAGGGTCGATTCAGGTCGTCGAGTTCATCCTCGGTGATGAGAAGTTTGCGATCGACCTCTTCGATGTCCGTGAGGTGGTGGAGTACACCCGGATATCCGCCCTCCCCAACTCCCCTTCCTATATCAAAGGAATCATCGATCTCCGGGGCGAGATCACCACCATCATCGACTTAAAAGATCGCCTGAACATAATGAGAAAGAACGATCGGCCTGAGGAGGAATCCCGGATCATTGTCCTTGATGAGAATATCACAAAGAAGAAGGTCGGGATAATGGTCGACGATGTTCTCTCGGTCTCGACATTCGAGATGAACCAGGTCGACAGAACCGGTGCAGCTGATGTTGATGATGATTCAAGTATCCTCGGCATCATCAAGAAGAAGACCAGGGTGAAGGATAAGGATCTGACAGATCTGATCATCTGGATTGAGATCAAGCAGCTCCTCGGCGATATGCTGAAGATGTAGGATCGCTCTCATCCGGGCGATCTGTTGAAGGATATAATTCTCCCTTCATCCAATCCTTCTTTTTTGCATAGAGATCGGGATACAGGACACTCAGATGAAGATAAATGCGAATGAATACCTGCCTCTCCTCCTTGTTACAGTTACAACCACGCTGTCAATCATAATCGGGTTCCTGGCGCTCAATTCAGGTGTCAATTTCATCTTTCAGAACCTCTTCTACATCCCGATAGTCATCGCCTGTATCTACTATACTCGACATGGTCTCCTCTTCTCCATTCTTCTTTCAGCAATCTATCTCGGCATGCTCCTCTCCTATGCAGGAGCCGGATACCTGACCGAGGGGCTGATCAGGGTTCTGCTCTTTGTGGCGATTGCCTTCATCGTCACCCTCCTTGCGGAGAAATCAGAGGGGATTGAAGGGAAACTTGAGACGATGAATGAGGAGCTTCTTGATTCAAACAACATCCTGCTTGAGATGAATGAGCGGCTTGCCCGGACAGAAGAGGAGATCCGATCCCAGTTTGAAGAGCTTGTGACAACCCAGAAGGCTCTCCGGGACGAGATCGAACGGAAGACAGATTTTGTCATGATCGCCTCACATGAACTCCGCACACCACTCCAGCCGGCGCTGGGCTATCTCAGCCTCCTCACCTCCGATCCAAAAGGCTTTGGCCTCTCTGAAGAGGTTGTCGAACTCCTCCACCGTTGCCAGAAGAATATCGATCAGGAGAGGAAAATCATCGATCGGGTCCTCGAACTCTCGCTTGTAGATTCCGGCAAGATTACTCCACTCTATGATACAATCCATATCCACGACTTTCTCAACGATATCATAGAGGCATTCGGGTGTGGATCGGATGCAGAAATAACCAATGATATTCCACAGGACCTGATTATATCAGCAGATCCATCTCTCCTCTACCAGGTCTTTTCAGTCATCCTCTCAAATGCAATCCGTTTCAATGAACCTCCCCGCAAGGTATCCCTCCTCTATGATGGAGACGATGGCGGGCATTCAATCGGGATCAGGGATAACGGGATAGGAATTCCCGTACATGCACAGGAAAAAATCTTTGAGCCATTCCATATCGCCGATCAGAATACCCTGAGCCGGCAATATAACCGGCTGGGGCTCGGCCTTCCTATCGCCCAACGTTATGTCCAGCTTCATGGCGGGAGGATTACCGTGGAGAGCAGACCGGGGGAGGGGAGTACTTTTACGGTGTGGCTTCCAGAACAGAAGCCGGAGAATACAGGATAGATTCTTTTTAAATCAGGTCTCAATATAATATACGAACAGATTCATGGCATTCACATACTTCTTCCGGGATCTTCAGACACTTCAGGTGATGGTCGATCATATGCCACCCCCTCAAAATGGGAAGAGATCTATCGATATCTGGAGTGCCGGGTGTGCGATGGGGCCGGAGCCCTACACCATCGCCATTCTTCTGAAACAGAATATGGAAGAGGCGGCCTTTCAGAATGTCAGGATTCTTGCAAGCGACATCGATCACTCAGACAACTATGGGACAATACTCAAAAAAGGCAGTTATCCCTTTGAAGAACTGGAAAGGATACCACAAGAGTACTTCACCAAGAGTTTTACCCCCGATCCTGATAAAAAAGGACATTTCATCGTGGATGATGAGCTCAGGAGCAGGGTCAGCTTCAAAAGGCATGATCTCCTAACTTTGAACCCTCCCGGCAGTAATTTCTCTCTTATCAGCTGTAAGAATGTCCTCCTCCACTTCACAGAAGAAGAGAGGATCAAGGTCATCAGGATGTTCCATGAGACCCTGGTTGACGGCGGCTTCTTCCTTACAGAACAGACGCAGAAGATGCCGTCCGGGCTTGCAGATCTCTTCGAACAGGTCGTCCCTCATGCCCAGGTCTTCAGAAAGCTACCCACCCCCTCCCATTCATGACATGGAGTTGATGAAGTGATGTATGACAGAGCTTGCATCAAGAAGAAACCAGGGATTTGGGCTTCTCCACCCTGATAAATTCAAGGTATTTTCATGAAGATCATCAACCTGACTGAAGAGAGCGATATCTACACCTCGAATGTCTATCTTGTCACCGGCGACTGGAAGACGCTGGATGATAAGAATACGCTGGTTGATGTTGGGCGGGATCCAAAGATTATCGAGAAGATTACCAGATCATCTGCCGGTGTAGGGAAGCGGAAGCTTGACCAGGTGATACTCACGCACGATCACTATGATCATGCATCGCTAACCCACGAGATCAAGAAGCTATTCTCCCCGACGATCTATGCCTTCTCGAATTCAAAGGGCTGTGTCGATATCATCCTCAGAGGAAAAGAGATCATTCGTGTCGGCGATCGCTTCTTTGAGGTGATCCACACACCCGGACACACCGGGGACTCAATATGCCTCTTCTGCGAGGAGGACGGAGTCCTCTTTGTTGGTGATACCATTCCGGTCCATGGTGGGCCGGGTTGTAGGTACGATGAGAGATTTATCCATGCTCTCTTGTATATTGCCACAAAAGATGTGAGGGCGATCTACTATGGACATGGCAGGCCGACATTTGGAAGATGCAACGCAATCATCGAGAACTCGATTAAGAGTCTCAGAGAAAGCAGAAAGACCCCGATAAACCTGCTGAAAAAGGAGGATACAGGATAGTTTCGCAAGCATCCATAACAGACTCTCCTCAATCAATGGTGCAAACCCCGGTTTTATCATCCCTCCCATCAAATATTTAGTGGACCAAAGCATGGCATTCACCTACTTCTTTCGGGATCTCCAGACGCTCCAGATGATCATCGATCATATGCTCCCCTCCATCCGTGGGAGGACGCATATCAATGTCTGGAGTGCCGGGTGTGCGATGGGGCAGGAGCCCTACACAATTGCCCTTCTCCTGAAAGAGCATATGGGGGCGATGATCTTTCGGAATGTCAGGATACTTGCTAGCGACATCGATCATTCAGACCTCTTTGGAGATATAATCGGAAAGGGCAGCTATCCCTATGTGGAATTAAAAAGGATTCCGGAAGAGTTCTTTACAAAGAATTTTACTCCTGATCCGGATAAAGACGGAAATTTCATCATAGCTGAGGATGTCCGGAACCGGGTTACCTTTAAACGGCATGATCTCCTCACCTGTAATCCTCCCGGCAATAATTTCTCACTGATCAGCTGCAAGAATGTCCTCCTCCATTTCACAGAAGAGCAGAGGATCAAGGTGATCAGGATGTTCCATGACACACTGGTTGACGGCGGCTTCTTCCTTACAGAACAGACCCAGAAGATGCCTCCCGAGGTTGCAGGTCTCTTTGAACAGGTCGTCCCAAATGCCCAGGTCTTCAGAAAACTGCCTGCCAATTCCCGTTCCTGAAGTGGAGTCGATACATTGATTCTCTACAGAACCTACATGGAGTGCCGCTTGGGAGATGAGGAGCCACTGCCCAGGTAAAAACGAGGTGTTTCAATGAAGATCATCAACCTGACAGAAGACAGCCAGATCTACACCTCAAATGTCTATCTGATCACCGGCACCTGGAATGCTCTTGATGATCAGAATACGCTGGTTGATGTCGGCCGGGATCCATCAATCATTGAAAAGATACAGAATGCACGGACCGGTGTAGGGAAGCGAAAGCTGGATCAGGTCATTCTTACGCATTCGCACTATGATCATGCGTCCCTTTCAGAACAGATAAAAGAGAGCTTCTCACCTCGCATCTATGCATTCTCAAATTCCCAAAAATATGTCGATACCATCCTCAGGGGAGGGGAGAGACTGCGTATCGGGGATCGTTTATTTGAAGTGATCCATACACCCGGCCACACACAGGATTCAATCTGTCTCTACTGCGATGAGGACGGAGTGCTCTTTGTAGGAGACACCCCGGTGATCATTCGTGTGCCCGGTTCCACCTATGATGAGAAATTTGTTCAGGCTTTGCTTTCTATTGCCGAGAGAGATGTGAGGGCGATCTATTTCGGGCATGGGAGGCCGATGCTTGAGAACTGCAATGCCGTGATACGGAACTCTATTATGAACATGAAGAAGAGCAGGGCTGTCTCCATACATCTCTGAGCAGGAGGATGAGGAGGCGGTATGAAAGTGAGGATATGTAAACTCTGAACGGCAGCAGAAGCATCCAGAAAGCACAGCCAGGAAATCCGACATCAAAATAAATGAGAGAAGTGCCATCGATCTCTCAATTGACAGGCACATATTTTTAAGAGGGCATAGGAATGATCCCAGATCTATCAATCCTCTATTTGGCATACAACTACCAGGTTATCAATCATGTCATGCTACTCTTCCACCATTACCAGATTTGAGGCTGTCTTGAGGCAATACCTGAGGAAGGATACCCTTTATACTCCATTAAATAATGTACTATTACGAACAGGCTATATTACCAATATGGATTAGAGATGAAGCGAACACACCTGGAAGATCTTATTTCACTTGGAGAAGGCCATACTACCGAGTTTAAACAGTCTGGCACATCAAACCTCGGACGGGAAATGTGTGCATTTGCCAATGCATCAGGGGGAGTGATATTGATAGGAGTTAGGGATGACGGGAAGATTCTCGGTGTCGATAACCATAATAGCCTTAAATCAGAGGTTCAAAACATTGCCCGTTCCTCTGATCCACCAATTGCTGTTGAGATCGAAAGCATTGGCAATGTTCTCTGCATAACGATTCCAACGCAACATGGCAAGCCATATTCCTTTGCAGGCAAGTTCTACATTCGTGAGGGTGCCTCCTCAATGCAGATGTCCCGTTCAGAAATTCGTGAGTTCTTTTATCGTGAGGGACTCATTCATTTTGATGAAAGCCCCTGTAGTAAATTCTCCCTGGAGAAAGACCTTACTGATGATATATGGACTACGTTTCGCACAAGGGCAAGGATTCCAAGAGATATGACACCAGCTATCGCATTGGAAAACCTTCATCTACTGAACGATGGGCAAATGACCCATGCTGGTGCCTGGCTGATGGCTCGTGACATTCGAAAATTCACCCCTGGTGCTGATGTTGCCTGTGCTTTGTTTATGGGTACTGATAAAGTCCGTATTCTTGATCGGCGGAGTTTCAACAGCGACATTTATTCAATGATCAATGACGTTGTGGTCTATATTCTCTCAAAGATCAATGTCGAATACATCATCAAACATGTGAAGCGGGAAGAAAGACCAGAGTTGCCTGAAGAAGCACTCCGAGAAGCGGTGGTAAATGCACTTGCCCACCGGGATTACCGCTCTACAGCGAATGTCCAGATCTATATCTTTTCAGATCGTGTGGAGATTGTGAGTCCCGGAGGACTTCCCGCCGGGATGAGCAGGGTAGATCTTGGCACAAGAAGTGTTCCAAGAAATTCACTCCTTTTTGGAACACTTCACCGAATGGAGGCCGTTGAACATATTGGATCGGGCATTCGCCGCATGCAACAGCTCTGTTTAGATTATGGCCTTGATGAGCCAAAGATCGAGACTTCAGAAAACTGGTTTACCATCACCTTCACGCGAACAAGTATAGAAACAAATAAAAAAACAGAGTCACAGCCAGAGTCACAGCCAGAGTCACAGCCAGAGTCACAGCCAGAGTCGTTGTCAATGCGCATTTTGCATCACCTTGAAAGTGAACCCCTGGCAAAATCTGAACTATCCAGAGAACTTGGACAGGCAGAAATCTCCGGCCAACTGAACCATATCATACGTGTATTGCTCAGAGAAGAAATGATTGAATATACCATTCCAGAGAAACCACGAAGCAGACTCCAGAAATATCGCCTGACAGGGAAAGGCAGGGTTTTCCTGAAGAAGGGAGCATCGGAGTGAGTAGCAGGACAGAGAACCGGGATGTTTGCCTCGCATGAGCGATCTTGTCAAAAAGAGATACAGGTATTATACATCAGATGCAAAACACGTCTAAATGATGATCGGCATCCTCGCAGACAGCCACGACAATCGCCCCGCCATCCGGGAGGCGATCAATCAATTTGTCTCACTGGATACCGGACTTGTCCTCCATGCAGGAGATATCACAGACACCCAATCCCTTGGGATCTTCTGTGATCTTCCCTGTGAGATGGTCGGAGTCTTTGGAAACTGTGATCGTCAACAGAAGCAGCTCCGGGATGAAGGCAGGAGATGCGGCACAATACAGATGGAAAGCCGCTTTGCAGATCTCCTGGTTGATGGGCTCAGGATCGGGATGGTGCATGGGGATGATCCCGGATCTGTACTGGCACTTGCTGAGGCGGCGGTATTTGACGTCATCATCTCCGGACATACCCATCGCCCGGCAATCAGGAAGTCAGGAGAGAGTATCCTGATCAATCCGGGCGAAGCCTGCGGTGAGCGGTACGGGAAGGCAACGATAGCGATCCTTGATACAGATACTTTGGAAGCAGAGATCCTTACGCTCACTTTTTGATGTTCGGAAGGGCACCATATGAGCAGCATACACTCAAACAGATACAAAAGTGATACAATTGAGCATACAAGCAATCTTTGAATGGTTTAAGAGAAAGATCTCCGGTGGGGAGAAGAAACAGGATCGTTCATCAGATGAAGATATACATGCCCTGCTCATCGACACCTATGCAGAATCTGAAGCAGAGGATCTCACCACAGAGATACGGACTATCGATCAGATCGCCCTCTCCTGCCGCCGGATGCAGCATGCAGAGACGAAGGGAGATCTGATCCGCCTCCTTGCAACAGAGGTGAAGAGATTCTCTCTTCGTGACCTTGAGATGATGTATGCACGATTCGAGGAGAAGACACGCAATCTGCCCAATCAGTACCGGGATCTCCTCCTTCCAAAAGTGAAGGAGCAGATCTTCCCAGCCCACCATCGGCTCCTCCTCCTTGCCCGAAACGGAGCCGGTGACGAAGAAGAGGCACCCCTCCAAAAAGAGGCTGGATCGTACTTCATAATGGTTGAAGCTGCTGCAAGGGAGAAGGCGAAAACAAATGATCCGACCTTCCTCTATCTCAAATATCTCCTCGCCGGATTTTGGATCTTTGTGATGGAGGAGCCGGCACATCCAATCGGCACCCCGTTTCCGGGAGGCCAGATCGTTGATGCATGGGAAGGAGAGTACCTCTGTCCTGTCCGGGACAAAGCAGACGGGATACCCTTTGCACTCTGTCCATTCTGCCCTGCAAGGCAGAGCGATGAGCCGACGTACCCTGAGATGAGAGAGGTGCGGAAGGAGCGGAGACGAAAAGAGTCACTGAATAATTACTGGACCAACTACAAAGGCTGACCATACGAAGGTTAATTATCGGCGCCCAACAAACTCTACCACATGAAGATCGTTTCTGTTGCCGATGCGCACTCCGCACCAAACCCGCATCATGTCGATGCACGAAAGATATACGATACCGAACATGCAATAGCCGTGGTCATCACGCTCGAACCGGGTGAGGCACTGAAGAAGCATGCCACTCCGGTGGATGTCTTCTTCTATGTGCTTGAAGGAACCGGTGTTGTCGAGATCGGAGAGGAGAGGAAAGAGGTTCTGAAGGATATGCTGGTTGAAAGCCCGGCAATGATCCCACACCGATGGATGAATGAGAGCAGGGGGATCTTCAGGGTGCTTGTTGTGAAGATTCCAAGACCCACCACTGAAACAAAACTGCTCTGATCTTCTTTACCCCTCTCTCACTCCTTATTTCAACTTAAAACTCCTTTATAACCAGCAGTCTCCAATCGGTTCCATGGAGGGAGACGGTATCCCAGACGACATGTTTCTTCACTCCGGAGAGACCGATGATAGCTGCTCCTTTTGGTTCGGTCAGTATACGGGATCTGAAATGCCCCACATCCGGGAAGATTTCATATCCCGGATCCGGGAAGATCATCGCCCCAATCTCCTTTGGATCTTCTGCATAGAGGACTGTGCCATCCACCTGAATCGCCCGTGCCGAGTGTGGCGATCCGATTTCCGCCTTCTCTGCTGCCCCGCCGAGAAGAACTGACGGAAGAATGATCGCGGAAATACCACCTGCAATTCTGCCATCAGCAGTTACAACCGGATAGGCGATTGAGACTCCATCCTGCCCCTCAACGGTATGGAGCAGATGTGAGAGTACCGGCTTCTTCTCATCCAGTATAACACGGATATGTGGCTGGGCTGAGATATCCGCCCCGATAGCCGATGCATATGCTTCGGGATAGACATCAATGATCCGGCCTTCGGAATCAAACGAGACAACATCATAAACCGCTTCCGAGGTGCCGGTGACATACGCGAGCACCTCATGGGTGGAAGCGTCATTAAGCCCGACAGCGCTTGCATGGGCTCCTGCAAGCAGCACCTCGTTATCGAGGTAATTCAGCTTTGCTTCTGTCTCTTCATGATACCGGGAGAGGAGAGCCTGCATCACGATCTCATCTGAAAACGTCCCTTCACCCATATAGTAGATGCCAGCTCCAATCCAGTAGGTATCATCCACCATCCTGACATAGCTCACTTTTGGTTCAAGTTGCATCCCTCTCCCGGGGTTTGGATAATGGTAATAGATGAAACCGCCGCCAAGCCGGGAGAGGGCGATCTCGATACGCGTTACATTCAACCCATGGTGATCGGTGAGATCGAGCATGCTTGTCCCGAGAAGCTCGGGCTGGTAGGGGAGGGCAAGCGCAATTCCATCCATATCAAGGGCATAGATGTAGAGATCACCCCGGACATAGGGGCCTTTGAGATCATTGAAGGTGGCAAGCGCCTCCTCTTTCCCGACACGCTCTGCATAGAGTGCGGCATCGTCAACAAAATCGGCAAGGGACGCTGTCACTTCCGGATCCGGCATCATCGTATCATCTGCGGAATAGAGACCTGATCCAAGCACCCATCCATCACCGCCTTTCATCACATAGCTGATCTTGGGTTCCACGGCAAAGCCATGTGTTGGGTTTGCGTAGAGATACCTGACAAAACCACCACCTGCAAGACCGGTTTCTATAATTTCCCTGATGAAATAGCGGCCCTCTGCATCCTGGAGATCAGAGCGGCTGGTTCCTATCTGGTCTGGTTCAAAGGGAAGGGCAAGTGTGGTGCCATCCCCTTCATAGGCAAAGATATAGAGATCTCCTTTCACAAATGGTCCACCCGGATCATTGAAGGCGAGGAGTGCAGCCTCTTTCCCATGCATGTCAGCATACTCAAATGCGGTCTGTACAAACGCCACCATCTCTTTTGGAGAGGTATCAGACACCACTTCCGGTTCAGAATCAGAAAGGCAGCCCGTTACAGAGATCAGAAGAAGAAGACAAAGTCCAACAATATAAAAACCCTTTTGCATAACAGATGATAGTTCATCGGAGAAGGGAAAAAAGGTTTCTTTTCTGATGAATCACCGCATCTTTCCGGCAACCAGGATCTCCCGGCCACCTGCCCCGTACATCATCAGGATATCGCCATCAATCTGGTACGAGCGAACCTGTTCAAGTAGGAAGAGAAAACGACCCTCCTGTTCCATAACACCCTCATCAGGGCAGTACATCAGGGTAGAGAGAGGCGATCTGAAGGCAATCTCTGTTTCACTGGCACGATACTCAGCAGAATAGCTGTTGCATCCGGCAGTTCCACTGGCTTTGCCATCTTCTGAGAAATGGAGGGTGGCATACGTATCTGCCCGCACCATCTCACCGTCATTGCCCTCATAGGCAACAAGTGTCCATGATGTCCCCGACAATCCGCCTGTCACCATGGAGCAGCCAGCGGTGACAAGAACGGCTGCGAGGAGAATGGCGACTATGAAGAAACCTGATCTCATGCAGGAGAGATTGGAGGGGGAGAATATAACCGTTCACCTCTATGTAAAACAAAACCTGCCAGATAAGAGAAGAGGATTAAGAACCCTGCTCATCTGCAAGGAGCCGGTCAAGCACCGACTTGCATCGCCTGAGCTCCTCTTCACTCTCCACCTGGCGCGTGACATCAAGCCCGGTGCTGATGATATGGGTAACTGCTCCATCATCATCGCAGATAACCGAATTCGACCAGTCAATTATTATGGGAGTCTGATCCCTGCATGTCAATTTGCCCCGTATACGTGAAACACGCCTTGTCTCAACCAGTGTTTGGATATGGGCACGGACACCCTTGATCATATCCGGAGAGGTGAACATCTCCCAGATATACTTCCCGAGAACTTCCTCTTCACGGTACCCGATCAGCTCTTCCGATCTCCGGTTGAACCGGAGGATCCGGCCTTTTGGATCGAGAACAAATATGGCAGCATCCACGGTGGCAAGGATCGTATCAGAGAGATCCCTCTCTTTCAGAACCTTCAATCCCGCCTCCATCCATTCGATAGCAAACCCGATCTTTTCGGCGAACATGGAGAGGAGCTGCTCTTTGCCCTCATAATACCCGGGCTCCTCGTCCCTCCCGCCAAAACCAACCTCAAATGATCCGACCTCTTCTCCGTTTGCATGGATTGGCTTTGAGAAGACAAAGGGAAGTCCTTCTGGAATTCCGCTCTCATAGAGATCATCCCCGTGGGTAATCCGAACCCCGGTGGGACCCCGTTTCGACCAGCATTTCCCAACCACCCTGACAAGTTCATGGAGAAGTGCAGGGAGTGACATCTCGGAGTTGATTGTCCCTGAAAACCGCTGGATGCACTCGATCTCCTGGAAACTTCGTTCAAGCCGTTCCTTCTGAGAGAGGAGGGCAAGCTCCATCTCTTTTCGATCGGAGATGTCATTGCCGACCGACAGAACACCAATCACCTCACCCTCATCACTTCTGATCGCCCGGTTAGACCATCGAACCCAGACGAGGCGGCCATCTTTCGTGATATTGGCGTTTTCATTCCGCCTGTACGAATCAGTATCGGTACAGACCTGCGCAATCAGATCTTTCAGATCACGGCCGGAGAGTTCTTCGGGGGGAACGATCGTCCCGATCACATTTCTGCCAAGCACCTCTTCTTTCCGATATCCGAAGAATGTCTCGGCAAACTCATTAAAGAAGAGTATATTGCCATTTTTATCAAGTTTGAGGATGATTGCATCGGCCATCTCCACAAGCTCACGATATTGTTGTTCCCGCTCCCTGAGCTCATCGATCATACGGACTTCTTCTGTAATATCCACCATGACAATGACATACACCGCCTGATGCGCCTCATCAACTGATGGGATGATATGAATATGGAGATGAATAACCTCCCCTCCATCCAGATGAAGGGGATATTCAAGCACCTGCTCGGAATCGCCAATTTTCCCCTCAAGTACTGACAGAAGATCGAACACACCGGGATCGGCAACCTCCACATACCTGAGATCCCGGCCTATCAGATCGCCGCTTTGTTTCCCCATGAGTTCAAGGCAGGCATCGTTGATCACGAGAAGACGGAGATCAGAATCCAGAATCATGATCCGTTCATTCATTTTTGATATGAGTGATGCGAGAGGTACGCGATATGCTGGCGAATAGATCTTGGCTTTCCCAAACATCCTCATCTCGACAAGCCCTGCCGCATACATGCCATCGAGATACCGTCCGGTCGAGTGCTTATTTTTCCCAAGTGCCTGCGCTATCTCGGTAACGCTCATACCATTCGGATGTTTCCTGAGAAGTTCGCGGATTTCGATATATTCATCCCGGAGAGGTTCCATTGAGTATCTCTATTAGCACTTAATATTTAAATATATTTACAATAGGTATCACTTGAAAAGAAAATAATGGAATAATACCTCCACAATTGTGACATATGAAGAGAGTATTTAAATACAATAAGACGCAACCAGTACTATTCAAAGATAATAGATATTGGTGCAATCAATGAACCAGAACCATCACATTCATAGAAACTGCCTCAGGGGGATTCTTATTCTCTCTCTGATACTGGCAGCCATCATCACACCGGCAATAGCCGGTGAGAAGTATCTCTACGGATCCCCCGATCTCAGGGTCGCAATCACCGGGACAAACGAATTTTATCCGGGCGAAGAGGCAACTGCCACCATCAGGGTTGAAAATACCGGACTGACCATCATCAAGATCGTACGGAGCGAGATCATCTCACGGGATGATCGCCCAGATACCGCAAAGATGGCAGTCGTAAGCCTTGCACCAGGAGATGCGCCACTCACCATTAAGACCGATCCACAGATGATCGGGGACATCACCGGAGGTGAAAGCACCACCGCATCCTTTACCATACAGTTTGATGAGGATGCCAGAGCCGGAACCTATACCATACCGGTCAGCATCGAATACACCTACCTCTCAAGTGCTGAACAGCATGGAGATGACTTCATCAGGTACTATTACAATAAAAAAGTGGTCCATGCAGAGCTCCAGGTTGTCGTAAAACCGGATGTCAGGATCCTCGTCACCGATATACAGACTGATTCAATTAATGTCGGCACTGAAGGGTATATCACGCTGACTGTCCGGAATACCGGGTCCGAAGATGCCCGTTCAGCCACCCTCAAGATAGAACGGAGCGGAACAAGCCCGCTCATCCCGACTGATGGCAGTGCGTTTATCGGAGATTTCCCTGCAGGATCGACCGTAACCCGGACATTCAAGGTTGCCGTATCAACAAACGCCGAACCTCGCGACTATCCCCTCTCTGTCTATGCAGAATATAAGGACAGGAACGGCCAGATGCAAACATCAGAACCACGAACATTCGGAGTGAATACGGGGGGCAAGATCGAATTTACCGCCATCTCCCCCCCGGCTGTTGTCAGCCCCGGCCAGAAGACCGTCATCGATGTCGAATACAAAAATATCGGTGATGCACAGGTTTACCGGGCAACCGCACGGATATCGGCAGTCGATCCCTTCACTTCAAATGACGATACCGCATACCTCGGGGACCTTGCCCCCGGAGAGACGAAGATCGCACGATTCATCCTGAATGTCGACTCGGGTGCAACCGAGAAGATCTATGGTCTTGACTCAGAGATCAGGTACCGGGACGCACTTGACAATACCCAGATATCTAAGACAATGAAGGTTGAGGTGGAAGTTGTTCCGCGTGAGGGATCAATTCCATCAGTACTGATTGGAGCCATCCTGATTGTTGTGATCGGTGCAGGGTACTGGTACTACCGGAAACGGCAATAATCACCTTTTTTTAAGGAGACGACTGCCACCATGCAGATCTACGAAACTTTTTCAGATGCAGTAAACCGGCACCCTGGAAAGATAGCATTAGCAATAGTCCTGCTCCTGATCATCGGGCTCTATGGAATGACCATGACCCAGATGGAAACGGGTGCAGAGACCTATATCGATCCGGATACCCCCCGGTATATTCTCCTCGATAAGTACCAGAGCACCTTCTCTTCAGACGCTATCATGATCCTCGTCGAGACCGAGGATGTGACAAATCCGATAATTCTCGATTATATCGCGGGCCTCAAGAGAGATCTCGTGCGGGAGCGGCATGTAACCGGAGTTATCGGGATAACAGATTACCTCACAAATGCCAATGGCGGGGAGATACCCGCCTCGATTGCCGAGGTAGAGGCTGCACAGGAACAGATTGATCCTGCACTCTATGACCGGCTGGTTCCGGCAACCTCGATGACGATCATCCAGGTGATGCTTGACACCGGCCTCTCCGAGGATACCCAGTTTGAGATCGTCGACTCCCTCGACACCGTCATCCGGCTGTCTGAACCCCCACCGGGAACAGTTGTCTCGCTCACCGGAAATCCTGCCTTTTCCAAACAGATGATGGATGAGATGGGGACCTCGATGGGGAGCCTCATCGGTATTGCGATGCTCCTGATGGTACTCGCAGTCGGCCTCCTCTTTAGTGCCGTCCGGTACCGCCTCCTCTCTGTTGCAATCGTGGCAAGCGGCCTCATCTTCACCTTTGGGTTCATGGGGCTGACCGGCATCAAGATCAACATGGTGACGATCGCTGCATTCCCGGTCTTAATCGGGATCGGGATCGATTATGCGATCCAGTTCCATTCCAGGCTTGACGAAGAGGTCAGGAATTCATCGCTACCCGAGGCCATCAGGATAACGATGACGAAATCCGGACCCTCGATCCTGTACGCAATGCTCGCCACCTCAATGGGATTCATTGCGATGTGGACATCCCCGCTTCCGATGATCCGGAGTTTTGGAGAAGTCTGCGTGATCGGGGTTGTCTGCTGTTATCTCGCTGCACTCTTCATCGTCCCGATCTTTGCCACCCTGCTGAAGTACCAGCCAAAACCAGTCCCGGAAAAGAAAGGGCTGGCACTTGGAGACCGGTACAATCTTGGCATCGGAAAGATGGCTGGCGGCATATCCCGATTCCCGCTGATCATCCTTGGAATATGCGTACTCCTTGCTCTGGGAGGGTTCTCGGTGGACGACCAGATCATCGTCAATACCGATGAGAACACCTTTGTTCCCCCCGATATGCCCGCGAAGGTGCAGATTGATAAAGTAACCCGTGCAATGGGCCCATCTGAAACCACCCCCATCTTTGTCAGGGGAGACCGCGTCTCGGCACTTGACTCCATCACCTGGATGCATAGTTTCCAGCGGTATCAGGAAGAGAATAACGAGCTGATCACCGGTACAAGAAGCATAGCAGACCTGGTGATCCAGTACAATGGCGGCACCCTTCCCGAGACTGATGCCGAACTCAGAATGGTTCTGGAGACGATACCGCCTGAGCTTCGTGACCATTACTTAAGCGGCCACTCGATGGCGCTCATCGAGATCTCGACACTCGATATGGATGCAACCATTGCGATGTCCTTTATCAACCGTCTCCAGCATGAACTCACCTGGCACCAGCCGCCGCCCGGGATCACCGCCTCGCTCACCGGGATGGGAGAGATGTTTACCGATCTGATCACCCAGATCCGGGAGACGAAGACCACGATGACCATCCTCGGATTTGTGATGATCTTTGCGTTCCTCTTCCTCGTCTACAGGAAGAGCCTGAAGGCGGCAACGCCCCTTGTCCCAATCATCCTGATCGTCGGGTGGAACAGCCTGATCATGTTCGAGCTTGGGATCGACTATTCACCCATGACCGCAACACTCGGATCGATGACGATCGGTATTGCCTCGGAGTATACGATCCTGATCGCAGAGCGGTACTATGAGGAACGGGAGAGGGGTTTACTGAAGATGGAGGCGATCCGCGAGAGTGTCCAGAAGATCGGAACCGCGATCACCATATCCGGCCTGACAACGGTCTTTGGCTTCTCTGCACTGATCACCTCCAGCTTTGGGATCATCAGCAACTTTGGTATCCTCACAGTCATCTCAGTCGGCTTTGCGCTGATGGGGGCCATCATCGTGATGCCCGCAATCCTCTCCCTTATTGGAAACGGTGTAGAGGAGAAGGCTGAAGAGAAGGCAGCCGTATAATCCCCACACCCCCCCTCTTTTTCAGATCTCCCGGATAACAGGTACATCAGAATGAGACATCCAAAGACAGGCGACACAGTCTTTGTTCATTTCGTTGCACGGCTTGATGAGGGCACTGTCATCGAGGAGTCAGAAACTGACAGGCCTGTTGAAGCGGTGCTTGGCGCAGGTTCGATCAATCCCTCTTTTGATGAAGCACTCAGACAGATGGAAGAGAGGGAGAGCAGAACGATCATCCTTCCACCCGAAAAGGCATATGGACGATACAATAAGCGGCTCGTCTTCAGGCTGAAGCGCAAAAAACTTGAACTCATTGGAGAACCGAAGGAAGGGGATTTCGTAAAAGTCGGGCTTCCCGGCGGAAAGAATGCGCTTGTAACGATCCTTGCAATCGATGAGAAGAAAGTCACAATCGATGCCAACCACCCTCATGCCGGGGAGACGATCCACTATACCCTTACACTTGAACGGATCGTTTTCGCACAAGAACAGGAGGAGCCAAAGCCATGAAACCAAACGAGATCTATCAGATGGACTGTATCGAGGGGATGGAAGCGATGGAAGCAGGCTCAGTCGACCTGATCGTCACCTCGCCGCCATACAACATCGGAAAGGCCTACACCACCTATGACGACACAATCACCAGGGCCGAGTACCTGGAGTGGATGGGAGAGGTAGCAGAAGCCTCTCAGCGGGTTCTCTCGGACTGTGGATCATTCTTCCTGAATATCGGAGGTACACCGACAGACCCCTGGATACCGATCGATGTGGCAAATGAGTTCCGGAAGAAGGGGTTTTACCTCCAGAATATGATACACTGGATCAAATCGATCGCGATTCCACGTCCCGATATGGGATCGTACAATAATATCACCGGAGATATCGCGGTCGGCCACTATAAACCGATTAACAGTAAGCGGTTTCATCATGACTGCCATGAATTCATATTCCATTTCACAAGAACCGGAGATGTTCCGCTTGATAAGCTGGCGATCGGGGTTCCGTATCAGGATAAGAGCAATATCGGGAGGTGGAAGGGGGCAGGATCAGATCTCCGGGACCGGGGGAACACCTGGTTCATCCCCTATGAGACGATCAATGAGAAGCGGCCCCACCCGGCAGTCTTCCCGATCGGCCTTCCCACCCTCTGTATCAAAGACCATGGACTTGAACGATGCCGCCTTGTGCTTGACCCTTTCATGGGGATCGGATCGACCGCCATCGCCTGTATCCGGCTTGGTATAGACTATATCGGCTTTGAGATCGATGCCTCGTACCGGGAGATTGCGCTTGAGCGGATAGGGGAGGAGAAGAAAAAAAATACTACAAACACAGCAAAAAACAATCAGCGAAATGTGAAAAAATGAATCAAAAGAGTAGAAGTGGTATGGATACCTTCACTGCCCGCACTCAACAGATGAATTGACCCTCATTCCATACAGCACTGCGATCATTCAGACTGGAGTATTCCTATTAACCCCCTGAGATCGTTATCCCTGATCGGTTTCACGAGATAAGCTATTGGGTTGGTTCTCTTTGCATCCTCCATTATCCCCTGCTCAGAGTATGCTGTCACATATGCAAAAGGACGTGGTGAAACCCGGTTAATCTCCTCTGCAACCCAGATCCCGTCCACATCCCCTTTGAGCATGATATCTATCAGGACACAGTCCGGAAGGGTTTCAAGGATACCCTGAAGAGCAGCGTCTGCATATTCAGCTGTGCCAACGACGATATGGCCAAGCCCTTCAATCCTCCGTGAGATATCAAGGGCAATGAGAGCGATATCCTCAACAATGAAGAAACGGAGTTGATTTCTTTTTCCTGTCATGGGAAGATCACCTCCCATCCATCAGGCAGGATCGTGAATTTTCCCCTGAGTTCCTGGTGTACGAGGGTTCTGACAAGTGTTATCCCAAGACCTTCAATGGTATGAACTCCAATATCTGATATGACCCTGAGACTGTGGCAGCCATCCTGTTTGGAGAGTGAGACAACACACTTCACAGGTTCTCCCTTTCTTACCGCAGCATCAATCACTATTGTTGCCAGTTCATTGGTGATCAGGCCAATCTGGATCGCAGTGTCGATATCGAGCGTGACCTTTCTGTCAGCGGGCAGGCAGATTACCCCCTCATCCGGCAGATCAAAGGAGCGTCGCAGTTCAGAGGCAAGGTGGATCAGGTACTCCTCCATATCAACTTCTCCGATCATTCCATGAGCATAGACAAGATCATACGCAAGTGAGAGTGAGATGATCCGGTTCTGCGTCTCCCTGAGAGTTGGAGAGACTGCATCATCCTGGCACTCCATCATCTGGAGGTTAATCATGCTCGTAATCAACTGGAGGTTATTCCTGACCCGAAGTTGCAGTTCCCGGAGAAGAGCCTCTTTCTCATGAAGGGCAGAAGCCATCTTCTCTTCAGAAAGCCGCCTTTCGGTCGTCTCCTCAATGATGACCGCATAGCCTGAATCCCCGCCCTCAAAAGCAGCAGGGAGAATCCTGATCCGAAAGTGCCGCTTCTCCTCTCCGGTAAGAAGAACCATATCCTCTATCTGCTGCTCTCCCTCACCATATCGCGGGATTCTGGAGAGAAAAATATCGTTTGAGAGGATCGGGCATTTCACTTCCTGTATCTTTGTTCCAACAACCTGATCCTTTCTGCTGCCGGCAAGGGCAAGATAATGATCATTTGCACTGACGATCCGGAGTTTCTCATCCAGAAGAACAATGAGATCCGTTGAAAAATCGATCAACGCAGAAACAGGCACCCGTTCTGAGAGAAAATAGACTTTTGCGGGACCCACCGTCTTCATCTCGATCCTGCCGGATATAGAGAGCATGTTGACATATTTCGAGACGGAATTCCTGTTAAGCCCTATTGCACGAGTTATATCGCTGATGCTCAAACCACGTGGCTCATGCTTGAAGAGATCAAGGATTGTCTTCAGGTATTCATCATGGTCATCCCGTTTTGGCATAGAGCACCACCCTGGAACAGCCATACCTTCTGGCTATGCATATATTGAATGCATTTCCGAATGATATAATTGCCTGCCGACATAATAGAGGATACGAGAACACCAATTTTGTACGGTATTGGGATCACACACCATCAATTTGAGTATGAATAAGATAACACAGATTAAGAGCGAGATCGATCTCTATTTTATTTTACTCGCAGGAACCTCCTTTGCAGCAATCCTCGCATCCCTTTTCTTCCTTGGACAAGGATATACCAATGTCTATCCACATCTCTTCTATATCCCGATAATCCTCGCCGCATACCGCTACCTGAATCGGGGTATCCTCTTTGGCATATTCCTTTCTGCACTGTACCTGATCCTCCATATCATCATATTACCGGATCCAGAAGCGCTCACTGAGGCCGTTGCCCGCGCCGTGGTGATGGCCGGAGCCGGAGTCATAACCGGCATGCTCTCTGGAAAACTTCTCGAAGGTGAGAAGCGTTTTCGAATGTTCGCAGATAATTCAGCCGATATTATCTACCGCTATGATCTCCTTCCTGTGCCCCATTTCTCCTTTGTAAGCGATGCAGTGACAGGGATCACCGGATACACCCCGGAGGAACACTACAAAGATCCGATGCTTGGAGAGCAGATTGTGCACCCGGATGATCACCATATTCTTGAGTCCATCCGGGAGGGCAAGGAGATGACAGATCCTCTCACAATCCGGTGGGTCAGAAAAGACGGCGGGATTGTCTACGTCGAGCAGTCATACAAATCGATCAGGGATCCGGAGGGGCAGTTGATCGCGATTGAAGGTATCGGACGGGATATCACCAAACAGCGGGACGCAGAGAGATCACAAAAAAGGCTCGCATCAATCGTGGAATCCTCATATGATGCAATCCTCTCCCTTGACACTGATGCGAACCTGCTCACCTGGAACCTGGGAGCCGAGGAGATCTTTGGATGGAGGGCTGAGGAGATCATCGGCAAACACTACTCGCTCGTGATTCCTCCCGGAGAGGATAGAGCCATATTCGATCAGTACTTCAAAGAGATGATTGCAACAAAGAAACCGCACTCGCGGGAGGTGAACCGGCTGCACAGCTCCGGCAGAATACTTCGAATGTGCCTCTCAGTTTATCCAATTCTGGACCGGGATGGAAATATTATCGCCATATCCGGCATTCTGCGGGATATCACCAAACAGCTGGACGCAGAGAGAACACAAAAAAGGCTCGCATCAATCGTGGAATCCTCATATGATGCAATCCTCTCCCTTGACACTGATGCGAACCTTCTCACCTGGAACCGGGGAGCTGAGGAGATCTTTGGATGGAGGGCTGAGGAGATCATCGGCAAACACTACTCGCTCGTGATTCCTCCCGGAGAGGATAGAGCCATATTCGATCAGTACTTCAAAGAGATGATTGCAACAAAGAAACCGCACTCGCGGGAGGTGAACCGGCTGCACAGCTCCGGCAGAATACTCCGGATTTCTCTATCAATGTCTCCCATCCTGGATCGGGATGGAAATATTATCGCCATATCCGGCATTCTGCGGGATATCACCGAGCAGAAAGAGATGGAAGAAACATTACAGAAGAATTCCCTCTATACCCGCGCCCTCATTGAAGCCAGCCTTGATCCGCTGGTCACCATCAGTCCAAAAGGCCTGATAACAGATGTGAACCGTGCCACGGAAAAAATTACAGGATTGCATCGAAACCAGCTTATCGGAAGTGATTTTGCCAATTACTTCACAAATCCGGATAAAGCAAGAGAAGGATACATAGAAACCTTCAATTCTGGATTTGTTAAAGATTATGCCCTCACCATCCACCACACTTCCGGAGATACGATCGATGTGCTCTATAATGCAAGCGTCTATTCCGATGAAAAAGGGGCAGTTCAGGGCGTCTTTGCAGCCGCCCGTGATGTCACCAAAGAGAAGCGAATGATGCAGCAGATACAGGAGAACCTGCTGGAGAAAGAGACACTCCTCAGGGAGATACACCACCGTGTCAAGAACAACCTCCAGGTGGTCATATCCCTCCTGAACCTGCAATCCCTCACCTATGATGACAGCCGGATAAAGGAAGTGTTCCGTGAAAGCGAGAACCGGATCACCTCCATGGCACTTGTCCATGAACACCTCTACAAATCAGAAAAATTAAGCAGGATTACTATCGAATCGTTCATGCGGAGGCTTATCAAAGAGATTGTTCTCTCCTACAGAGATGATGATCAAATCAGAGTTACCTGCACAATCGATGATCTGAACCTTGATGTCGATACTGCGATTTATTGTGGCTTCATCGTCAATGAACTCATATCAAATTCCCTGAAACATGCTTTTAAAGGCCGGGAGGAAGGCAATATCGCCATTTCCATCAAGCAGGATCAGAATAACTGCATCACCCTCTCTGTCAAAGATGATGGGATTGGCATGCCCTATGATTTTGATCCCGATACGGTACAGAGCCTGGGCATTGTACTGCTCAGGACATTCACCCGGCAGATACAGGGAAGATACTCACTATCCACTCTGAAAGGTGAAGGAACACAATGGCAGATCCGCTTCAGGGATGAGAATACCTCTCCCTGACAGCCGCAACCACCTCCGGCAGGAAATAGACATCCACCGCCGCCATCCTCTGCCGGATCTCGTCAGGAAGCAGCCTGCCAAATGCCCAGGCCTCAGGCGGCAATGGGGGGAGCCAGCCGATCAGCTCCTCCTCCGGCATTCTTCCTAATTCTATCAGGGCATCCCGGACCTCTTCTTCTCCATTATTACCATCAGGCACCTCGACGGTGACGGCAGCATACGTGCTCCGGACCGGCCACCGGGAGGGCAGGAGATGCCTCACCAGGTGGGCGAGAGTTGCATTCTGCCGCTCCCCAAGGAATGTCCAGACAGAGATGAGCTCTCCTGCCACAAGCGGCTCCGGGATGACACAGATCTTCTCCAGACTGATGCCATGTGGCCAGGAATGGATCTCGTCATTGATCGCCTCCTGCATCTCTTCAGGTAACGGGAGATCTGATCCCCGCCTGGCTGCTATCCGTCCCACTGCGTGTGCGAGGAGGGGCGATACCCCCGCCCGCCCGCCGCCGGTCCAGAAGGGGCGTGGGCCGTTCCGATCAGAGGGGATGACGAGAAGCCCCCTTCGTGCGTCATCACGGGAGATCACCCGCCATCCCCGTCCGGCGAGGGTGAATCCTTCTTCAGCTGCGATCCCGACGAACGAGGGATCAAGCGTCCCTACTGCCTGCCCGTCCGGCGTCACTGCCCGGTATCCGCCGCCTGCGGAGATGACCGAACAGAGGGCGATCCAGTGCGATCGGGAAAGTTCAAACTCGGCTGTTGTCCCGATCACCATCAGATCTCCATCCATCGCCAGATATCCATTGGCAAGCAGGTGATCGAGGATCAAATCCAGATCCTGATCAGAGATACCGGCAAAAGGAGAAAGATTCAGGAGCTCTTTCTTAAGGGGGCGCCTCCCAAGGCCACGCCTCCGCCTCAGAAGTATAAAGAGCTGTTGCAGAAGGACATTGCAGGGGAACCGGGGCGGTAGCAGTGGTTCTGCCTCATGGTTCCGGGCAGCTTCTATTGCCGCTGCCGCAAAAAGCGCCTCTTCTCCTGAAGCGAGGATAAACACCATCTCAGGCGGCTTCCCTCTCCTGCCGGATCTCCCGAGCCGCTGAAGGAATGATGAGACCGAATCCGGTGCACCGTACTGCACTACGAGATCGAGGCCCCCGATATCGATCCCGAGTTCGAGCGTACTGGTGCAGACGATGCACGCAGGACCGTCCCCCTGCATTACCTCCTCTGCTTCGCTCCTGAGGTCAGGTGAGATGGCCGAGTGGTGGACATAAGCCGGATACTTCCGCTGCAAAAGCGCAGCATGGATCTTTTCTGCCTCATTCCTGCTCCCGGCAAAGACGAGCGCCTTTCTGTTGGCGATAGTCCCTTCCAGTGACCGGATCCGCACATCCTCCACAGGATCAATGGTAAACGAGAAACGCCTGCCTTGTGACGGGGGATCGAAGACAACAAGATGCTGTCTCCGGCCCTCACCCGAGAACCATTCAATCAGTGCCTCGGGATTCCCTACCGTTGCAGAGAGGCCGATCCGCCGTACCTGCCTACCGGAGATGAGATTGAGGCGATCAAGAAGGCAGGCGAGCTGGACACCACGATCTGAACCCATAAATGCATGCACTTCATCAACGATCACCGATCTGAGATTGGTGAGGGCAGATCCATAAACAGGATCCCCAAGGAGTATTTCGAGTGATTCGGGTGTGGTGAGAAGGATATGAGGGGCTTCACCATCCTTCCAGGTGCGATCCGATCGCCCGATATCACCATGCCATGCCCGCACCTCAAGGCCGAGGGGGGCCGTCATCCGGGTGATCCGATCGATCTGATCGTTAATTAGTGCCCTGAGCGGAGAGAGATAGAGGATGCCTACTGCCGGAGAACCTGCCTTCAGAAGATCGTCAAGCGCTGGCAGAAAGGCCGACTCGGTCTTGCCACCGGCGGTTGGCGCAATGATGATCAGGTCGGCACCGGCTAATTCCGGAGAGAGCGCCATTTCCTGGACAGATCGGAGATCATCCCAGCGGAGTGTCGAAGAGAGTATCTCACGGAGCCCGGGGTGGATGCGGGAATAAGCGCCTGCTGGAAAAGAGGGGGATTTCTCCGGCATAGAGACCGGACAGACCCTCAGACGGGTTCTGCTCCCGGCGGCAGTCCGAATGCCCGGAGGATCACCGAACGGAGGGTCTCTTTTGGCACTGCTCCGGTGACCCGGTCGATCATCTTTCCGTTTGCATAGAGGATGATAGTCGGGATCGCCGTGATATTGAACTGCCTGGCAATACGCGGGGCTTCATCGGTATTGCATTTGGCAAATGCAACAAGCCCCGACATCTCATGGGATAGGGCTTCGATGACCGGTGCAACACGCCTGCATGGACCGCACCATTCTGCCCAGAAATCAACAACAGCAAAGCGGTTTTCAGAGAGGAAGGTATTGAACGTGATCTCACTCACCGGCACAACACCCTGAAACGATGCCTTCCGCTCGATCTCTGCGAGCCGTTCCTGGGCGCGTTTCTGCCGGAGGTATTCCAGTTCATCATCCATACAATCTCTTCTCTATACATTCAGATAATGGTTCGCATCAACTTCTGCAGGGGAAAGGGAGATTGTATCCGGCAAAAGAGCGTGGCACGGAAGCTGGTACTGATTCGCTTTTTGGCCCTTTCATTGGCAGTAATTCGGTAAGGTATTTAAAGAAATAATTGGAATATTAATACTCCGAAGCGAGGTGGGGTAGTCAGGAGATCCCGACGGGCTCATAACCCGTAGATCGATGGTTCAAATCCATCCCTCGCTATCTGTTTTCATACACATAATGGGCGAGAGAGACCTCTCTGATCCACACGAACAACACAAACTGATGCCTTCTCGCTATGTATCTGGCTCTTTTGAAGCAGGTGCGGCGCGGGTATCGGGGGGCGGGGCAAGCGAAAGAGCTGGCTGACAGAGCCGATAAACCCTTGCTCATCAGAGCAACCTGAAAGGCGATTCTGAAGGAATCGGGGTTTTATCTGCTTCTGGCAGCCCACGTAGCATTCCCGCCCCCTCCCGCGCTGCATCTGCGGATATCCGGTTCAACCTCCCTTGCGGAGCATGTGCGGACGGGGACGGTGCGGTGGGAAAAACGCCTGAGTGAACAGATTCGAATGGTGATTCAAACACCTGATAACCAGATGATGACGTGATCCCTATTGAAAAACCGCAACAGATCAGCGAAGAGCTAAAAAAAAAGATCAGAAATCGAGCCGTGTCTGATACGACCCATGGATAAAGTCCACATGGCGGCATTCTGATTTTTCGTGAGGAATGGCGACAGGATAACATCCTGTGAGGCATCCTGTACAGAAATCTGACACATCGATTCCTGTTGCCGCAATCAGCGCCTCAAGCGAGATATGATGGAGCGAGTCTGCGGAGATACAGGAACAGACCTCATCAGTTGCCCGGTTATGTGCGATCAGCTCCTTCCGCGTCGGCAGATCGACACCCAGGTAACAGGGGGCGGCAACAGGCGGTGAGCCCACCCTGAAATGAACCTCGCGGGCACCAAATTCCCGAACCAGTTCGATGATCCTCCGGGACGTTGTGCCACGGACAATCGAATCATCGACAAGCACAACCGATTTTCCTTTGATATGCCCACGTACCGGGTTCAGTTTCATGCGCACCGCATTCTCGCGCAGCTTCTGGGTTGGCATAATGAAGGTCCGCCCGATATAACGGTTCTTTATCAGACCTTCCTTGAATGGAATGCCGGATGCCTCAGAGTATCCAACCGCAAGCGAAGTCCCGGAATCTGGTACCGGCGAGATGATATCAGCGTCAACCGGCGCTTCCTGATGGAGCATCTCGCCAATCTTTCTCCTGACATCATAGACGAGGACACCGTCGATCACAGAATCGGATCGTGCAAAATAGATGTACTCAAAGAGGCAGAATGCAGTATGATTGGTTTTGGTGATCTGGCGGCACGAGATACCACCTTTATCAATTTTGATCAGTTCGCCGGGCCGGAGATCACGGATGAATATTGCGCCAAGAGCGTCCAGTGCAACACTCTCGGATGCAACCATGTACCCGTTATCGGTCTTCCCGATACAGAGCGGCTTGATACCCAGTGGATCACGGAACGCAAAGAGGGTGTCATCAAGCAGAGTGATAACAGAATAGGATCCCTCCAGTTTCCTCATGCAGAGGACAACGGCATCCTCCATGGATCCGGAGAGCGTCAGTTCACGCGCGATGATTGCAGCAATCACCTCGGAATCCGTTGTTGTAGCAAATATATGACCGTGTTCTTCATATTCTGCAACAAGCTCGTTATTATTGACGAGATTGCCGTTATGAACAATAGAGAAGTGATGCCCCTTGAGAGAAAAGTTCAATGGCTGGGTATTTTCCGGGCGGTTCTCACCGGTTGTCGGATACCTGACATGCCCGATCCCAACCGATCCGGGAAGCTCTTCAAGAATATCACGGTTGAAGACCTCTGAGAGAAGACCCTGAGACTTATGTTTAAAGAGTGTTCCGGCATCAAATGTGCTGATTCCGGCACTCTCCTGCCCTCGATGCTGAAGGGCATAGAGGGCATAATACAGGGGAAACGATACCCCCCCTGTGTCAACAATGCCGACAATGCCGCACATGATGTACGAGCCTTAATGTGTTGCTCTCAATGGTTTCTTGCTGGTCCAGGCATACGAGCGCATCCGGGCGCTCCGTCCGAATCCACATGCTGAACAAATCTTATGGCGTGCATGGTACGAATTCCGGCCACAACGCCTGCATACAATATGGGAATGCTTGTTGCGCAGACCCTTCGATGGAGTTCCTTTCGACATGGTAAATCACCTTTATTATTCGATTGAAGGGGATATATAGATCACATTGTCACCACGGACGATCAGCGTTCCCAGTTTGACAACGCCATCTTCCGTCTCTTCTTCTGCACGATCAAGAACGAGGTTCATATGAACATCATATCCCTGAAGTATTCCACGGATTTCTCGTCCGCCTTTCAGCGAGATGAACACCGGTTCCCTGTTTAAGACCTGTTCCAGAATATCAAGCGGTCGTTTGGTCATAAAAATCCCTTTGCATCTCCCTGGAGAGTAACCATATATGCGCCCCGGTTCGACTTAAAGATAGCGCACCCATTGGAAATCCTTTAGTTCCCTGGGAGTGGATAGTACAGGAGAATCCATCATGGCTGATATCACGATTCGAAAGCGGCATGCAATTAAAAAGAGCCAGGTTGCCGGGATCAAACAGATGATCGAAAGAGCTCTTGGAGAAGAGGCATCACTCTTTGACACCACATCCATCGAACGTGCCGAGACCGATGCAGATCTCTCCATTTTCCTAATCGATAAAAAACCGCTCCTGATCTCCCGTGAAAACTGGGCATTTCCAACATTGAGGGGTGCGCATCTCCGGCCATTCACTGCCCGCCGCATCACTGTTGATTCAGGAGCCGTTTCGTTCATGGTAAACGGGGCTGATGTGATGCGCCCCGGTGTCATTTCAGTGACAAATGACATCAGGAAGGGAGAACCAGCGCTTATCGTTGAGGAACGCCATGGAAAACCGCTTGCAGTTGTCATAGCACTCTATGACGCTGACGAGATTCGCGCAATGGAGAAGGGGAAGATTGCGAAGAATATCCACTATGTGGGCGACGCGATCTGGAACCTGGAGATATAAGGATAGAATTAATAACTACCAATAGAAAGGATTCTACATGGGATTTCTTGATTCCATCATTGGCGGAAAGGGTGCCACCCCTAAGGAAGAGGAGTACATGGACCTCGACCTCGCTGCATATGAGGATGCAGCAGCAGGGGAGGAGCCTGCTCTGATGTATGTCAAGATTGCAACAATTAACGACCTCAAGGATACACCACGAGTCAAAGACGAGGTGTACAACAACAACATTGTGATCATTGACATCCAGAAGCTCAAGCTCGACAAGATCACCTTTGAGCGGGTGATGAAGGACTTAAAGGATGTCGCACGGGACGTGAACGGCGATATCATCGGCATTGGCGACCAGCGCTATGTCGTCATCACGCCAACATCGGTGAAGATATCACGGGAGAAGATCGGTGGAGGCAACTAGGTGAAACAGGCCCTCTCCGGCCCCTGCCCGCTCTGTGGAGAAGAGATAGAATATATTTATCAGACCGAGAATATCCCCTTCTTCTCCGATATTCTCCTGATGTGTGGTCTCTGTGAGGCGTGCGGCTTTCGTCTTACGGATACGTTGATCCTCACTGATCGCGGTCCGGTACGATATGAGTTTGATGTCAGAACAGCAGACGATCTCTCTGTCCGTGTCGCCAGGTCAACCTCTGCAAGAATCGAGATACCAGAACTTGGCATATCTATCAACCCGGGACCCGCATGCCTCGGGTTTGTCTCGAATGTCGAGGGAGTACTGGCACGTGTCGAGGACGCGATCAGAACCACCCTTCTTTCAGCAGACGATGAGGAACGGCGGGCCGCACTTGAGGGGCTTGAAACCCTCGCAAATGCAAAAGAAGGAGAGATACCGTTCACCCTGATCATCGAGGATCCTTCAGGGAACAGTGCAATTATATCTGATGCGGCAAGAATTGCATCATTTGTCCCCGAAGAGGAGTGAAAAATAGGTGGAGACCCTCTCCGCTTTTCTCATCTGTATCCTTGCTATCACAATAGCGACAGCATATTTTCGAATCCCTCCGTTTCCTGTTCTCTTCAGTGCAGCCATTGGATTTGGGTTGCTTGCAGGACTTCCTCTTGAGACCGTCATCAATGCCGCAAGTGCAGGTGCCGGACGGATCTTTGCCATCCTCGGCGTCGCAGTCTGGGGCGGCTCGATCATCGCCTTTTCATTGGTGAAAGGGGGTGGGATAGAGAAGATACAAGCAGATCTGGCCGCGATATCACGACGCCCTGCGATGCATGCCGGGCTTGCCGGATGGCTCCTTGCAGTCCCCTTTATGTGCGCGATCACCCCTTTTCTTGTCCTTGCACCACTGATGAAAGGCAGATCAGCTGATCCGAAGAGGACAGGGGTACTCCTCTCCCTCGTCGCATGCGGATCGGTGCTCTCCTTTGTCCTGATCGCACCGGCACCTGTGATGACAACTCTCATGCAGGTCTTCTCAACGGATCCCGGATTAAACCGGATCACAATTCCCCTCTCACTGATCCTCCTTCTGCTGATGATTCTCCTTTTAGGGCGCAGCATACGGATAGATGAGCCGCAGGAGGGAGCAGGCGGAGGTTTGGGAAGAGCTGCTGCCTGGGCACCCCTTATCGTGCCGATCGGAATCATCGTCACCGGATTTATGATACCCGGGGTGGGTGCAGACGTGATCCTTCCGGTTGCTCTCCTTGCCGGAGCGGCAGTTGCGGTGCTCCTGATTGCGAGAAGTCTGCGTAGAGAGGCGGTTGGTGAGGGGACAAAGCATGCAGGTGTGATCATCTTTGATCTCTGTGGCGCCGGTGCCCTCGGAGGGGTGATCGCGGCCAGTTCGTTCCCTACAGATGTCGCTGACCTCCTTGGAGTAATGATCCCGCTTGCAATCATCCCATTCATCCTGGCATGCTTCATCCAGACCGCACAGGGCTCCCGGCTCGTTACTGCTGTCATCACCGCGGATATCATTGCGGGAACTGCGATCCCTCACCTGATCCCGGCATCTGCCCTCTTCCTGATGATCGCCGCCGGAACGATGGTGATCAGCTATGCAAGCGATCCCTTCTTCTGGCTCGTGAACAGAACAGCATGCCAGAGTGTTGCGGAGACGGTGAAGACATTCACCATCCCGCTTGCTGTTGCCGGGTGTGTGGTTTTCGGGGTTGCCCTGCTCCTGATCTGATGCACAAGTCAGAAACAGATATACCCACCATTCACCACCTGTGGGTTTCATCACTCCTGCAATCCGATTGTACAGGAGGATCAGATGACAGACGAGACAAACAGGAGAAGATTCATCCGCTGGACGGAAGAGCGGCCGGTATTTTCACTCACCTCATTCTTTGCAGAAGCGAACGATCCACGAGGGCACCAGCATATGCTCAGTGAGATCCTCCCCCTCCTGCCAGAGAGCGGGTGCGAGATGGTGAAGGAAGGTCTGGATCTGATCATCAGGTGGAAGCAGGCAGATCCATGCCCGCCACCGGCTACGCCTGAAATACGGAAGGTTGAATCTCCCGTTCAGACTGCCATAGAATCGTTCATCACCGCAAAAACCGGAAAGCCATGGAGCGATCCTGCCACCCTTGACCGGATACGGGAGGCGATCATTGCCCAGAAAGATTCCTACTGGAAGGAAGGGGATGAACGGGTCATCAGGTACACAACCGGATACAGCATCTTCGCCTATCTCGCCTACCATTTTCCGGTCTATTACATCCAGATGCGCCATCTCCTCCGGGAACTGATGAATGACGGCCTGCTTCCCCGGAGGATGGCAGTCCTTGATGTCGGATCCGGTCCGGGAACAGTAACACTCGCCCTTGCCTCACTCTTAAACGATATGCCGGGATGCCGGGCAACCATCCATGCGATAGAGCAGGCAGGCGAGTTCATCGAGGCATATAAGAGTATAGCAATACCCATTTCAGAGAAGAACAGAGGAGTAACGGCTCCTCCGCCATCGGCAACCGATATTACAAACCCGGAGTCACCCCTCCCTGAAGGCCCCTTTGACCTGATCGTCTGTGCCAATGTACTCAATGAGATTCATGATCCGATGATCCGTGAAGAGACCGTTATGCGGCTTGCCGGGAGACTCCGGGAGAACGGGACGCTCCTCATCTGCGAGCCCGCTGATCTCGCAAACGCAACCGCGCTCCGCGATCTCTCCCGCCGCCTGAAAGAACGTGGCCTTCCGATATATGCCCCCTGCAATGATATCCGGGGTGTGCCCTGCCAGGTGGAGCGGTGCTGGAGCTTTATCGCCCTACCCGAGGTGGCACCGACACGGCTGATGAACGCGGTTGCAGCAACGGAAGAGCCGTTCCGATTCTATAACACCGATATCAAGACTGCGTTTGCGATCCACAGAAGAGATGGAAGAAAAAAGATTGGCTACCGTGTCCCACCCGGCACCAAAGCCGAACGAATATCCCGGCTGTCACGTCATGAAGAGAAGAAGATCAATATCATTGCATCAAAGATCTCAGAGAATATCGGCGATTCCGGCACCTTCCTCTACCGGATCTGTGACGGCACCGGAAGACGCGAGGCATATGCAGCACTCCCCGCCTACCATATAACCGAAGAGAATGCGGCACTCCGTCAGGCAGCATATGGATCGGTTCTCAGGTTCAACCGGGTGCTTGTCAGGCACCATAAAAAATACGATGCATACCATCTGCTCCTGACAAAAGAATCCTCGGTTGAGCTGATCGAAGGAGAACTGCCGGAGGGGGAGACAGCTCCCGTGCGGGAGGCAAGGCAGGAGACAAAGAAGGCAGTCAAGCGCAGAAAAGAAGAGAGCGCCAAGGCGAAAGGGAAGAAGACTGCCCGGCGATGAACGGATTATCCGGAACAGGCCGACTGCACCATCACCTTTTTTAGCGAATCAATTATCTATACCGATCCAGATACAGTAGCATCAGCGAGGAAGAAAGATGGTTATGGAGAAAGAAGAGGGGGGAAGAGGGCAGATCGAGACTGCACTTGCTGCAGGAAGTCTTGCATGGTGGATATGGGATGTGGCAACAGGCCACGTCGATTACAGCCCTGAAAAAGCAACGATGCTTGGGTATGACCCATCTGATTTTCCCAATACCGTCTATGAGATAACCGATCTGATCCATCCCGATGATCATGAGAAGACAATGGATGCCATGCGGGATCATCTCACCGGAAAAAAAGCATTATATGAAGCCGAATACAGGATAAAAACGATAGATGGGGGTTACCTCTGGTATTATGACCGGGGGATGGTTACCAGGCGGAATCCTGACGGGAGCCCGGCAACCCTTACCGGGATCGTGATCAACTTTGATCCCTGGAAGAAGGCAGAAGAGGCGATCCGCCTTGCCAATACCAAACTGAACCTCCTCTCAAGCATCACCCGCCATGATATCCTCAACTCGGTGACAGCCCTCCTTGGATACCTGGGTTTTGCGATGGAAGAGGCAACACCGGCAACAGAGGAGTTTATTCAGAAATCGCTCACCCAGGCAAAGACAATCCAGCGGCAGATCGAGTTCACCCGTGATTACCAGAATGTCGGGATCACGAAGCCCGGCTGGTTCAATATCCGTGATCTTGTGGAGAACGCATCGTCCCAGCTGAACCATGCAGAAGTATCCATAGAGGTACAGGTTCAGGATATCGAATGTTATGCCGATCCACTCATCGAGAGGGTCTTTTACAACTTAATCGAGAATGCAATCCGACATGGCGGGGAGATCACGCGTATCGCCTTTTCGAGCCGTAACCAGGATGGCGGAATCGCCATTCTCTGTGAAGATGATGGATCGGGGGTCCCGGAAGATAAGAAGAAGGCGATCTTTGTCAGAGGATACTATACCAATACCGGGTTTGGCCTCTTCCTCTCCCGCGAGATCCTCTCAATCACCGGGATGAGTATCACTGAAGAGGGTATCCCCGGCAAGGGGGCCCGTTTCGCCATCCATATCCCGAAGGGATCGTATCGCCGGGTCTGACGTGGAGCTACGGGTTTTCCCAAAAGGACTACTGATATTACCTGACGACCCGTTCAACCTCGGTATCATCCATATCAGGGAAGATCCGCTTGACAGCATCGCGGGCGGATGCGAGATAGACCACCTCTATATCGGCAACAGTCCTGACAGACTCGTTTAAAACCTGCGGCGAATCGATCGGCGGAACCATAGGATCCTTCCGGTAGTACCGGAAGACACGTCCTTCACCACCAAGGCCGAAGAGGACCCGGTTTAAGGTTGCTTTTGAGACCGACTGATCGATCTTCGGGTGGATGGCAGCAGCGATCTCATGGATGGATCGTGGCCGCTTGTCCTTGAAGAGAGCAAGGATCTGCTCAAAGATCTGGGTGCGGACAGCCCGATCACCGATGAACCGGAGGCGGGAGGTCAAACAGGTCGCCAGGCATTCATCTGCATCGACATGGACGGAATTAATCTCATCCAGATCGCGGAGGGTGACAAGGGGATGGCCGGTTCTCCGGTCGGTGATGATCCCTTCCACCACATCACCTTCGAGCGATTCGATGAATTTCTTGAATGAGGAGAATCCAATTTTCTTCTCTGAGAAGGCGGGATTGATCCTGATCAGCTGGTTCTTCAGATCCGAGAGAAACACCGGACCTTCATCGGTTCTCGTCTTCACAAACCGGATCAGAAGTTCACGTGCTGCGATCCGGTCGCCTTCGATAAGCGCCGGGTC
The DNA here is from genome assembly GCF_054767395.1 of Methanocalculus sp. MC3. Taxonomy (NCBI): domain Archaea; kingdom Methanobacteriati; phylum Methanobacteriota; class Methanomicrobia; order Methanomicrobiales; family Methanocalculaceae; genus Methanocalculus; species Methanocalculus sp. MC3. Next base: position 246,242 of record NZ_BAABMP010000001.1, on the reverse strand, counting down.
GTCATCCAGTGCGGGATCAATGCCGGAAGAGGCATTCAGGCCGAGGAGCTCGTCAAGCGACTGGAACTTTGTACAGTTCTCCTTGATAACACTCCCGACAGAATTATCAAAACCCATCACATAGACCATCTTTCCCCGTGCACGAAGCCTGCGGATCAGGGGAATGAAATCGGTGTCGCCGGACCCGATGATAAAAAGGCCGATATGCGGAAGCAGGATCATATCCTCAAGGACATCAAGGGCCATATCCATATCCGCACCGTTCTTTCCCCGGGCACTCGTCTGGGGGAGATGCCGCATCTCAAACCCGTACTTGACGAGCTTCTTCACATCTGCCGCACACTCACCCACCGACCAGTCCGCATAGGCTTTCCTGATGCAGATATCCCCAAGCGATGCAGCATAATCGATGATCGGGCCGAGTGAGAGGGGAGTATCCAGTGCAGGATAGGACTGCCCGGCAGAGACTGCGAGGTTCTCGTAATCAAGATAGATGGCACAGAAGAGAGACCCCTCTTCGACAACATGTTCCTTTTCCATAATATCAATCCCAAAAAACGCAGTATTTCCTTCCTGTTATTCTTACGGGGTACTTGAAAAAGGAGTATGGCGGGTTCCCTGCAGATAAATCAGAAGAGGAGATCATATCAGTTCTCTTCTCCTGAGCACTTTCGAGAGGAGCCGTTCCCCCTCCTTCACCTCTGCCTCATCCGGTGAACGGCAACCGGTGATCCGGGCATCTCCCTCCTCTATGACAAAACGGGACCGGGCCTTCTGAGGCTGTTCGTACTTCGGATCGGCCTTGGGATCGTGTTCCTCCCTCATCATGATTCCCGCTCCACGATGGTGATGAGCCGGACATGCTGTACCGATTCATGCATCTCACCATTTGAGAAGAGGGGGAAATCGGATTCGATTGAGAGATCCCCTATCTCTGTCACCATAACAACCTGCCAGGTGAGATCCCGTGGCAGGAGGATCTCCCGTTCACCTTCATGAATGTAGAGGAGATGATCTCCTGTGGATCGGCTCAGCAGGAGGATATTACTGTACCCGTCATCCCCACTGCTCCCGTAGGTGATGAGAGGGATGGTGAGATCATAGGAAGTAGACGCAAATGCCGCCTCATCATATGCCGCATTCGAGAGGACGGTTTCTGCAAAACCGGGTGAGATGCCACGGAAGAGGATGATCTCTTCATCGGTATCCGATTCGGTAATCGCCAGATCAAGATGTTCAGTTATGAACCCAAAGAATATCTGCTGCTCTCCCGGATATGCCAACTGTTCCGCTTCTGTTGACCGGAGATATCTCCGGTAAAGATTCGTGTTCTCATAGAAATCAGGCGAGAGCCACCAGGAGATAGATGCGGTGGTGGCGGCAGAAAAACCACGATCCGTATAAGGGGAACTGACAAGTGCCGCGGGCTGCTCAAGGATGATCGTCGCCTCGGGGATATATTCGGGGGGAACGGGATAGCTGCCCGCCGGAGTGGCAGGGAGATCGACAGACGGAGCAGATGCTGCACATCCGGCAGCAGAGACGAGCAGGAGAAGAAGAATGATAAGAGAAGGTACCTTCATAGCTGAAGATACACAGCTGATACTATAAAAGGGATTTCAGGGAGGGTTCACCTGATCTCTTTTCCCTTCAGCCAGATGCCACGCTCAGGAACAACACGACCGACAACGGCTGAGCCGGGAACCATCTTCAGGATAGTTTTGGCACTCGCCTCCGGGACGATAAAGGCATAACCCATCCCCATATTGAAGGTCCGGTAGAGCTCTTCTTCAGTGACATTACCCTTCTCAGCAAGCCAGGAGATGATCTCCGGAACCGGCATCGGGTCATCAAAACTGAAGCCGTAGGGTGCGACCCTGAGGAAGTTCAGGAGACCGCCACCTGTCACATGGCACATCCCATGCACCTCGCAGGCACGACAGATGGAGAGCACCTCTGCATAGATCCGGGTCGGGGTGAGGAGGGCTTCACCAACAGTCCTGCCATCCGGGAGAACCGCATCGTACCCGCCATTTTCAAGGGCGATCTTCCGGGCAAGCGAGAAACCGTTCGAATGGACGCCACTTGACGGCAGGCCGACGATCAGGTCCCCGGGAGCAACGGCTGATCCGGTGATCACCATCTCGCGTTTCTGAACCCCAAGACAGGTCCCTGCGAGATCGAGGCCATTCACAAGCCCTTTGAGGGTTGCAGTCTCGCCTCCGACGATATTCATATTCGCCTGCCGGGCACCCTCGTTCAGGCCGGATCCGATCTCCTTCATCTTCGAGGGATCAAGGGAGTCGGTGGCGATATAATCGACAAATGCCACCGGTTCAAGGTTCATCACATAGAGATCGTTCACATTCATCGCAATACAGTCGATTCCGACTGTTGACCAGTCGGAGAGGGCATCGGCAACCAGCATCTTGGTCCCGACACCATCGGTTGCGAGGGCAAGGAGATAGGGGCCAAAATCGATGAGTCCTGCGAAATGGCCGAGATCCCCGGCCATCCCGAACTCTCCCTTCCGGCGGAACGAGAGCGATCCGATCAGCGCTTTTACTGCTTCTGCTTCAAGATCGATATCGACACCGGCATCACGGTATGTTGCATTACTCATTACAAGCCTCCGATAAGCGGTACTCATCATGGAGCACCTTGACGGCACGCTGGCCATCCCCTTCCTTCACGACAAACGAGACATTCACTTCAGATGACCCTTGTGTGATCATCATCACGTTCACCCCGGCTGTTCCAAGGGCAGAGAAGATCCGCCCGCTTGTGCCGGGGGTGCCCGCCATCCCGGCACCGACGACAGCGATGACGACGATATCCTTGTCAAAGGTGATCTCCCGGACATATCCCCGTTTCTGGATCTCGGTGAGCCCCTCCACCGCATTCATCAGGTGATCCTCGTCGATCACGAGAGTGATATTCGCCTCAGACGACCCTTGTGAGATGAGCATCACATTCACCTCACGTTCTGCAAGTGCCGAGAAGATTGCCCTTGCAACACCGGGACGCCCAGCCATCTGCGCACCACCAATTGTAAGAAGCGCCACCTTCCGGATGATCGAGATCGCCTTCACCACACGTTTCTCACGGTGTGCCGTCTGGACAACGGCTGTGCCTGCGGCAGACGCATTGAAGGTATTCTTCACCCGGACCATGATATCGCTCATCATCGCAGGTTCAATCGATTTCGGGTGGAGCACCTTCGCACCGAAATAGGAGAGCTCCATCATCTCGAGGAACGAGATGGAGGGTATCACCCGTGCTTCGGGGATCATCCGCGGATCAGTCGTCATCACGCCATCGACATCGGTCCAGATCCAGATCTCATCCGCATTGATACCGGCACCGATGATCGATCCGGTATAATCTGAACCGCTCCTGCCGAGGGTGGTCACATACCCCTGTTCGCTGCATCCCATATATCCCATGATCACCGGAACACAGTCCGGAAGGAGGGGCAGAACACGGCTCTTTATGCGGGTATAGCTTTCAGGAAGGGCAACCGCGCCCCCATGGCAGGAGTTCGTAACGATCCCCGCCTCGCACCCATCCAGCACGGTTGAGGGGATCCCCGCCTGGTTCAGTGCCGCCGAGACGACGGGGGCAGAGAGCCGCTCACCAAACGATACAATATAATCCCGTGATCTCGGTGTCAGTTCCCTGAGTGTATGAAGGGCTGTCAAGATATGCTTCAGCTTCAGAAGCCGATCATCGATGTACACCCCGATCTCTTCAAGCGAGTCAGGGGCAACCACCTCAAGTGCCTTCATATGCCGTGATCGAAGCGCATGAATCAGTTGCTCGATCGGGGGGTTCCCGGATGAGGTGACGACCTCCTCAGCAGTGGCGATGAGCTGATCTGTTACACCGGTCATCGCCGATACTACAACCGCAAGTTCATCTCCCCTCTCCCGGTGGGTCTTCAGGATATCGACCACGCGGGCGATAGCCTGCTCATCTCCAACCGATGTGCCGCCAAATTTCATAACAAGCCTCATTTCTGGCTCACCAAACCCCACGATGTATTTTAAGTTATTTCACGGCAGATCATTATAATACGATGGGTGTGATTACGACGGAGGATTGCCACGTTCTTGTAATAGGAAGCGGAGGTGCCGGAATCAGGGCGGCGCTTGAAGCAGCGCAGTATGGAGAGACGATCCTGATCGGAAAGACGATCGCAGGGAAGGGCGGCTGCACCGTGATGGCGGAAGGCGGCTATAACGCAGTTCTGAAGGAAGCGGACACGATTGTTGGCCATCTTGAGGATACGCTCAAAGGCGGCGCCTACTTAAATGACAGGGCGTTAGCAGAGGTGCTCGTGAATGAAGCGCCGGATCGGATGGCGGATCTCATCAGGATGGGTGCCGTCTTCGATGCAGAGGAGAGCTGCATGATCGCCCAGCGTCCCTTCGGCGGCCAGCGGTTTCCCCGTACCTGTTATGCAGGGGACCGGACAGGGCATGAGATCGTGATGACACTCCTTGATCGGCTCCGCGCTTCTGACGTGATTATACGAAACGAGATCACCGCCCTTGAACTCGCAACGGAGGGGGGGCGTGTCTGTGGTGCGATCACCTCGACACGGGACGGCGAGATCGGAGCAATCACAGCAGATGCAGTGGTGCTCGCAACCGGCGGTGCCGGGCAGATCTATGATATCACCACGAACTCGACTGCCGGAACCGGGGACGGCTATGCACTCGGGTACCGGGCTGGGGCTGAACTTATTGATATGGAGATGGTGCAGTTCCATCCAACAGGCGCAGTCCATCCCTATGATGCACGGGGAAGACTGATCACCGAGGCGGTGCGGGGTGAAGGCGGCATCCTGAAGAATGTCCATGGTGAGCGGTTCATGTCCAGGTATGATCCAGAGAGGATGGAGCTCTCAACAAGGGATGTGGTGGCACGCTCGATTGCAACCGAGGTGCTCGAAGGAAGAGGGACAGAGAGAGGCGGAGTCTGGCTTGATGTCACCCATCTTGCGCCGGAAGAGATCGAGGCGCGCCTCCCCTCGATGCTCGAACAGTACCTCGCCTTCGGCATTGATATCCGGAAGGAGCCGATGGAAGTCGCCCCAACCGCACACCATATGATGGGCGGCCTAAAAATCACATTGGGCTGTGAAACCACCGTTCCGGGCCTCTTTGCCTGTGGAGAGGTTGCTGGCGGCGTCCATGGCGCCAACCGTCTCGGCGGCAATGCCCTTGCCGAGACACAGGTCTTTGGGCGGCGGGCAGGAGAGGCGGCAGGGAGATCCGAAAAACAGATGAGAAAGATCGATGCTGCACAGATCAAAGCTGTTGAAGAGACGATCGCCAGATTCGGAGCGGGTGAGATGAAGCCATCCGATTGTGTTGCAAGGATGAAACGGGCAATGTGGGATGGTGCCGGGATCTACCGGACCGCCGCTGCCCTCACCACCACCCGCGAGGCGATCCTGGATCTGGCAGCCTCGCCGCTCTCTGCATCATCGGGGCGTGAGATCCTTGACGCATGGACCGCACAGAATATGCTCCTTGTTGCCGGGATGATCCTGGATGGCGCACTGATGCGGCAGGAGTCACGGGGGGCCCATGTCAGAACTGATTGCGCTGTCCGTTGGAGTGTTGGAGATTCACCCTATGGCCATACCCGGATATTGCCATCATACCGGGGAATTGAACTGCACAGGAGGATAGCATGAAAGAGATCACACTTACCATCCAGAGGTTTGACCCCTCAAAAGATGCAGAACCACACCAGCAGACCTACAAAGTCTCGGTCAATGATGGTGCACGGGTGCTTGATGCACTGGATGAGGTCAGGCGAATCCATGACCCCTCACTCCTGTACCGCTCGTGCTGCCGTGCCGGGCAGTGTGGCTCATGTGCGGTTCGGGTGAACGGGAACCCGACCCTTGCCTGCATGGAAGAGGCAACAGACGGGATGATCGTTCTCCCGCTTGAACTCCCGGTGATCCGGGATCTCGCAACCGATATTGCACCGGTGCTGGAGCGGCTGGCGACGATCCTCCCCTCGGATTCACCGCAGGGCCTCTCGAAAGAAGAGGTGGAGCTGATCAAGCCGCTCCGTGAGTGTATCGAATGCTTAAGCTGTGTCTCCGTATGCCCAGCCCTGAAAGTGGTTGATTTTGCCGGCCCGACTGCGATGCGGCAGGAGATGCGATGTGCACTTGACCCCCGCGATACAAAAGACCGGATTACTGAGGCGATCGAACGGGGGCTCTTTGCCTGCACCACCTGCCACCGGTGTGTCGAGGTCTGCCCGAAGAAGATTAAGATTCCCGGAAAGGCGATCGAGAAGCTCCGTGAACGGGCTAACCGTGCCGGGCTCACCCTCCCCCGCCACCAGGCAGTTGCCGAGCTCGTTGAACGGACAGGCAGGAGTGTCGAGCGGACAGAGGCAACCTTCCTCGAACAGGTGCCCGAGGTGATCGAGCCTGACGGTCCTGTGAAGATGACGATCGGGTTCTTTGTCGGCTGTATGTTCAACGGGCGTGTGCCGCAGCCTGCACTGGATGCAATGGAGGTCATGAAGAGAAACGGTATCCGGGTGATCATCCCTCATGAACAGGTCTGCTGCGGATCTCCCTTGATCAGGACCGGGCAGACAACAATTCTGCCGGACCTGAAGAAGAGGAATATCGAGGCATTCACATCACGCGGGGTTGACATTGTCATGACGATGTGTGCCGGGTGCGGGGCGACCCTGAAGAACGATTATGAGACGCCCTTTACCGTGATGGATATAACCGAGGTGATGATGAAGGCCGGAATCGAGCCCCCGGCAAAACTCCCGATCTCAGCGACCTACCACGATCCCTGCCATCTGCTCAGGGGACAAGGAATAAGCGAGCCCCCACGCCACTTCCTCTCGATGGTTGTAGAGAACTATATCCCGATGCCGACCCAGTGCTGCGGGGCAGGTGGAGGAGTGCGATCCGGCCAGCCTGAAGAGGCAGCGGCCCTTGGAAAACTCCGGGGAGAGGCAATTGCAGCAACAGGTGCTGATATCGTCGTTACTATCTGTCCCTTCTGCGAGTTCCATATCCAGGAGCAGACCGACAAGCCGGTGAAGAACCTGGCGACGCTCCTGCTGGAAGGATACCGGAAGAAGGATTCTGAAGCGGAGAAGAGCTGAGGAGAGAGAGAGAGAGAGAGAGAGAATCAAAGAGAGCTTCTTCTGTATAGAAGATTGATTTTCCTTTTTCGATAATTATTTTCTCTGCTTTTTTTGGTTGTACACTCCGGAGTAGTATACTCTCAGGTGTACTCCCATTGTTCAGGGAGAAGAGGAGATAAACTGATAGTGATACCTCTGCCTTTTCTATTCCAGTACATTTGTATCTCCCGCGAAAGGATATAAGGCACTGAAAATAAAGAGGTGAACACAGATTGCAGAAGTGCAGATTTTCATCACTTTCAAATACCGGGAGATCATCTCAATCAGATGAAGGGTATCTCTTGTGGGATACCACTTAACAGCTGCCGTGAGAACCAAAGAGAATACGCGGGTGAGATCATTCAATGAGGAAAGAAAACTCCATCTCCGATCAGTTTTATGCGTTCTCCGATGCGATGCCGGGCGGCATCTGTGTCATTGACCGGGAGAAAAGGATCCTGGTCTGGAACAGGACACTTGCCGAATGGAGCGGTTCTTCTGCAGAAGAGATGATCAAAAAAAACCTGCTGGAGGTTTTTCCCCGCCTCGCCTCGCCAGCATACCGGATCCGGATTGAACAGGTGCTTGAGGGCGGACCACCCGCCATCTTTTCATCCCAACTCCATGGAGCCTTTCTTCCATTCAAAAAAGCAGACGGAAGACCACGTATCCAGCAGACCTCCATTATCGGACAGCCGGGAGGAGATGGTGAGCCTCTTCATGCGATGATCATTATTGAGGATGTCACCGAACTGGATAGTGAGATCCATTCAGCCCGTGAATTGAGAGATCTGGCCCTCAGGGAGGTGAAGGAGCGAAAGCGGGCAGAAAGCGAGCTCAGGAAGAGCGAGAGGAGCTATCATGCCATATATGATCAGTCTCCGATTGGAATTGAGCTTTATACAGCAGAGGGGATACTCTCTCATGCCAATCCCGCCTGCCTGAACCTCTTTGGGATCGAGATCGTTGAGGAAATCCAGGGTTTTTCTCTCTTTGATGACCCGAATGTCGGAGAAGAGGATAAAGAGCGGCTTCGTGCAGGAGAATCCGTTCGGTACCAGGTTCTTTTTGATTTTGAGAAGGTCAAAGCCAACAGCCTCTATAGAACCAGCCGGAGTGGAACAATCTGGCTGGATGTGCTGATCACCCCGATGCAGGATCCAGAGGAGGGCATAACAGGATACCTTGTCCAGATTATGGACATCAGCGAGCGAAAGGATGCTGAAGAGGCACTTGAGCTGAGCAGGAACCGGTACCGCTCCCTGGTTGCAAATGTTCCCGGTGTCATCTACCGGTGCCTGCCTGATGAAGACTGGACAATGATCTACATGAATAGCCGGATCGAGGAGATCAGCGGGCATCCATACACCGACTTCATCAGAAATTCCGTCCGGACATACGAGAGTATCATCCATCCCGATGACAGGAGAGATGTCCGGGAATCGATTAACAGATCACTCTCTGCCAGAGAGCCATGGGATATCCAGTATCGTATCATCCACAGGGACGGGGGCATGCGATGGGTGCAGGAGCGGGGGCGGATTTTTTCTCAGGATAGCGGGATCACGTATCTTGATGGGTTTATTTTTGATATCACCAGCCGGAAGCAGGCAGAGGATGCACTTGAGATCGTGAACAGAAAGCTCCAGCTCCTCTCAGGGATCACCCGCCACGATATCCTGAACCAGATTATGGTCCAGAAAGGTTTCCTCTCCTTTGCTGAAAAAGAGGCAGATGGTGATGAAAAGCTGCTTTCCATGCTGGAGAAGATCCATTGGGCTTCAGATATGATCCAGCGCCAGATTGAGTTTACCCGGATATATGAGAATCTTGGTGCTGAAAAGCCGGCCTGGCTGGATATTAAGGAGATGATCGGGGAGATCGGAGGGGATCAGATCCCGATCCGGCAGAGCTGTGGCAGGTATGAGGTGCTTGCTGATCCGATGATCGAGAAGGTCTTCTCGAACCTGATGGAGAATACCATCCGCTATGCAGAGGGGGCAACCGGGGTAAAAATCCAGTGTGAGGAGCAGGATGATCTGCTGGTGATCACCTGGGAAGATGACGGACCCGGAATCCCGGATGAAAAGAAGGAGAAGATCTTTCGAAGGGGCTATGGCAAAAATACCGGTTTAGGGCTCTTCTTCTCACGTGAGATCCTCTCAATAACCGGCATCTCCATCACCGAGAACGGAGTCTTTGGAGAGGGGGCACGGTTTGAGATCAGGGTCCCGGATGGCATCTGGCGGACAATTAAAAATGAGACGGGAACAGAGGATCAGGATCAGCCTGAAAGCTGATCATGCCGCCTCATAAACTTCCGAATCGACTCTGATTCCAGCACCCCCTGATCGAGGAGGGTGACGATCCGATCAATTGCCTTCACCTGCTTGATGATCTTCTCCGCTGACTCCCCTCCTTCAAGATCGGCAAGTGCCATGATCACTGTGAGCGGGTTTCTGATCTGGTCATTCAGAACCGAGAACTGCACCATATTATCCTCGATCTGTGCATATGCCTTCTTCCATGCCTCCTCAGCCTCCTTTCTCTGTGTAATGTCCTGAAACGCTCCATGCACCCCGATGATCCTGCCGTATGCGTTCATAATCGCTTCTCCGGTGGCTCGCACCCATCTCCGCTCTCCAGATGCGGTGATGATCTCCATCTCCTCATCATAGGGACTGCCATTTCGGACGCAATCGCCAAAGACACGTGTTATCTTCTCTTTCCATTCAGGGGCATAGAAGCTGATCCCCTCATCAACAGAGGGAGAATAGCCCGGCTCCATCCCATGTATCCTCGCCACCTCATCAGACCAGATCACCCTGTTTTCATTGAGATTGATACTCCACCCACCAAAACGTGCCATTCGTCCGGCTGTACTGAGCAGGGCCTCGCTCTCCCGCAGGGCCATCTCCGCCTTTTTGCGTTCGGTGATATCAATAGACGTAGCAAGGATGCGTTTCACCCCACTGATGACCACCGACGACAAACGAACCTGCTCCCTGAAGAATTCTCCACTCACAGAACGGTTGAGCCATTCAAATTCCTGCGGCCCTTCGGATGCGGCCTTCCGGATATATTTCAATGCATCTTCGAAAGAGTAGGGTGAGTCCAGCCAGAAGTCATGTGCTTTTAGTTCTTCAACTGAAGAGCAACCATAACTTTCACAGGCTTTGGGATTCGCATCTATGATCTCGCCGGTATCCCTGTCATGGATAATGATAGAAACGGGGGAGCCCATAAAGAGTGTTTTGAACCGTTTTTCACTCTCACGCAGGGCCTCGACAGCGTCTTTCATTGTAGTGACATTGACAACAAGCCCTACCACCTTCAGGGGAGCGCCTTCCTTATTCCGCTCTGTTACCGCTCCGGTATCCCGGAACCAGAGGTAGGCACCTTCGCTACTCTGGATTCGATATTCAACCTCATATCGTTCTGCTCTCCCCTCCAGGTGATCCCGCATCGCCTCCATCGCCATCTCATGGTCGTCAGGATGCAGGAGTCCTGTGAAGTCGGTATAATGGGAGAACTGATCCGGAGAATAGCCGAGCATCTCTGCTTTCCGTGGGCTGAACGCGACCTCTCCTGTAAGGCAGTCCATCTCCCACCAGGCGATACCACCCGCCTCCATAGCAAGCTCAAGCCGTGCCTGGTTCTGCTCAAGCTCAAGGCGGGCAGTCTTCTCCTCGGTGATATCACGGCAGCCGCCATAGATACGGCTCCTGCCGGTTTCATCATGGATACACCGGGTTTCCGCAGAGAGCCACCTGATGTTACCATCCTTTCTGATGATCCTGAGATCGCATTCCGAGGACTCGCCTTCAGGAAGTGAGAGGATCGAATCTTCAAAGATCTGCCAGTCATCAGGATGGATCATGAAGCCCCAGCACCCTTCAGCAATCACCTCGTCGATCCCATACCCGGTGATCTGCTCAGTAGCACCTGCCATCCAGTCTATCTGGTAGTCACCTCCCTCTTCCTTCACACAGGAATAGGCGAAATCCGTGATGATGGTGGAGACGGATCGATACCGCTCTTCGCTCTCCTGGAGAGCAGCCTCAGCACGCTGCCGGAAGATCAGCTCGCCCATCAGATTCCCAAGTGTCACCAGTGCAGAGACATCATCGTCCAGGTAATCATCCTCCTTATTGGCAACAGCAATGATAGCGACGATCCGGGAACCATGCTGGATTGGAACACCCAGGTACCGGGAGATCGGAAGATGCCCTTCCGGCAATCCATGTTTTGCAGGATGAGGAGCTGCATAGTCATTGATGATGGTAGGAGTGCGGGTTCTGACACACTCACCCCAGACACCCCCGGACTCGATCGGGAACTGAATGGGCGTATCTCTGACGCGGCACTCCTCCATCACACCTTCAGACCACACATGAACGGTCATCACCGACTCATCATCATTGATTGTACCGATGAAGGCATAACGGCTGTCGGTCGTCTGGAGGGCAGCATCAAGGGCATAATCCATCAGCTCCTGCTCTTTCGCACCGGACATCCCGTGGAGTGCAAGGAGCGCCTCGGCCCGCCTGATATGGAGTGCAATCTGCTTTTCTGCCTCCTTTCGTTCAAATGCAGATCCGATCAGTTCAGAGGAGAGCCTGAGAAGATGAACATCCTCCTCGGTCCAGTCTTTTATTTCTGTAACATTATCAAAACCGATAAAACCCGCCAGCGTGGATCGAATGAGAAGAGGTAGGACGATCAATGATTCAATCCCCTGCAGCTCCAATATCTCCCTCTCAGCTGCCGCTTCAGGAGGCAGATCATCAAGGGATTGAAGATGGATGCTCTCACCCATTCTCAGCTGTTCCATCCACCAGGGGAAGAGGTTGGTCGGTTGCTTCTGGAGCTTCTCAATCATTGGTGAAACTCCTTCAGCACACCATTCATGCGTATTGCTCATTTCATCCCCTGAAGAATCAAGAAGAAAAATATATGAGCGGGATGCTCCACAGAATGCGCCGATATCACCAAGTGCTGTGTTAATTGCCACATCAATATCAGATTCTGTAACAAAACGCGAGGAGATATCGGAGATCACCATCTCAAATGCCAGACGGCGTTTAATCTCCCCTTCCGCCTTCACCCGATCCGTTACATCCCAGACTGTTGAGATCGCCAAATCTTTTCCCGGAACCGGGATGTTCATCGCACTGATGTAGGTCGTCTCTTCACCTTCCCGGGTGATCGGGATATTCTCCCAGCGCATTCGCGCCGGATCACCACTTTGTATATCGGAGAGAACCCGTTCTCTCAGCTCGCTCCGGAATACAGGATCCAAATAGACGACATCCCAGAAGGCATCCGGGTTTTGGAGGGCATCTGCCGTTGTCCGGTAGATCAATAAGAAGTTCTTATTAAAATATTCAAAGTTCACCTCGGGATCAACTGAGTTCACGGCAACTCCTATCGGGAGATTGTCAAGTACTGTCCTGATATATTCTTCACTCTCACTGAGCTGCTGCTGGGTTGCCACCAGATCATCAAGCTGGGATCGAAGCTCTTCTTCAGCGGTTGCGAGGTCTTCATTCTTCTGTTGAAGCATCTCATTCCCTCGTATCCGCTCAATATACCGGCCGATCTGTTCTGCAATACTCCTGACCATGACCGATTCTTCTGTGAGGGGATCATACTCATCATCGAAGCAGACGGTGATCGTACCGCCAGCCTGCTGCTGAATGGGTATCTCACGGACAAGAGACCATTTCGTCAATGTAAAACCTGGAGTCGAGTAGGTGGAATCATCGATTGTGATCCGGACACTGGTCTTCTCCGGCTGCTGGAAACCTTCCGGGATGATCTCCGGTATTTTCCTGAGCACCTCTGTTTCGGTGAGATGAAGGTGCTCAATTGCAGCAGAGATACGGTAAAGGCAGGAGAGTTCCTTGATCCGCTCATGGAGTGCAGTCTCTGCCTCCTTCCGGTCAGTAATATCCCTGATGAGTGCTATTACCTCATCTGCTGCATATGGCGAGATACGCGCCTCAAAATGGAGGTGTCCTGCCGGGACAGAGAGAGCATATTCGATCGTCTGCATCTCCCCGGTCTCAAGGGCAAGAGCGATCGCCTGAACAACCCTCTCACCGATCTCCTCAGACGTCACCTCGGTGATTGTCTTCCCGAGGATCTCTTCCTTCGGGAGCATGAAGCGATCATCTTCAGGTGTCAGGATGTCAAGATACCTCCCCTCGGCATTGCACCGGATCAGGATATCCGGCATCGCCGTGAGAATAAGACGCTGGAGAGATTCACTCGAATGGAGGGCAGCCTCGATATGCTTACGTTCGGTTACATCCCTGATATTACACTGGATGACAGAGTGAGCATTGATCGAATAGCGGTTACTGATGAATTCAACAGCCATCTGCCGCCCGTCTTTTGTCACAAGCGGAAGGTCTTCGTACCGGATATACCCCTCTTCCTTCAGCCGAAGAAAAGCCTTTTCTGCGAGTTTTTTGTCCCGGAGGAGTCCGATTTCGGGGAGTGTTCTTCCAAGGAGCTCATCGAGGCGATACCCGAGCATATCCAGAATGAACGGATTTGCATCGATGATCTCACCATCATCATCAAGGATCAGGATCCCATCCTGTGCAGCTTCAAAGAGCCGCCGGTAACGGATCTCACTTACCTTCAATAATGCGTCAGACCGATTCCGTTTGGTGATGTCGCGGATCGTCTCAATGGCACCACTATACTCCCCGTTCCGGTTGTACAGTGGCGACACCCGTACCCAGAGGGTACGCTCCTCTTCTTTCGGCCGTGCATACCGTGTCTCCGCTTCGATTGCACCCGGCATCTCCTTCAGGAGATCATACCGGGATCCAATTTCTGAATCATCCTTGAAGGCGAGATCGATCAGCATCGGCTGTGGTTTGCCATAGAACGGGACTGCATATGCATAGTCGCCTTTCCCGATCATCTCCTCTGCAGGAACACCAGTCATCTCCTCGATCGCATGGTTCCAGGCGATCACCACCCCGTTCTCATCGATCGCAAAGGTGGCATCGGGGAGGAAGTTGATGATATCGGAGAGCCGGTGCTCGCTCTCGAGGTGAGCGTCATGCTCTTTCATTTTTGCAGTCTCTGCAGGCGGAGTTTTCGTCACATCCTCACCACGGCACTATCAAGGGATATCTCTCTGATCTGCTTTCTATGTTCAGAAGAGAGGGGCAGCCATAGGTCTGGCAATTGAAAGGGATGGATCCAGCAATATAAGGATAGACCCCCGGTCTGGTCGCCCTCTCTCCCCTTCCTGCAAGCGCCCGGCTCCCGGCCTCTCTCATCCACCAGTATCAGTCCAGATGAAAGATACACTCTCCGTCTTACATAAAGGTATGGATGACTTTTCCCCATCTCTGAGATTATTGATATGGAATACGCCATCTCAGGAGGAATAAAGGAGAGGATGAATTGCGCTGAAGAGTTATTGATCAGCTGACTCTGTCGTCTTGAAGATCCGGCTCAGAGAACTGATCGTGCTTTCTCATGTATGCTCGGATCGACTCTGATTCAAGCATCCCCTGATCGAGAAGCGTAATGATCTGGTTGATCTCTTTGACCTGCTCAAGTATCTGGCCTGCATGAGGACCTGGCTCCAGATCAACAAGCCCGGTTATCACGGCAAGCGGATTTCTGATCTGATCGTTTAGGATCGATAACCGATACATATTCTCCTCGATCTGATAGAAAGCCTCTTTTCGCAGCACTTCCGCAACTTTCCGCTCGGTGATATCCGTCAGGACAAGAAGTGTGGAGGGATAATCATTATACTGGATCGATGCCCCCTGCACAAGCACCGTTAATACCATGCCACTCTTATTTCTGATCCTGATCTCATAGGGAGGAGGATTCCCCCCCTCACTCCGTTCAACAACCTTTTGATGCACCAGAGTATGGCATTCTTCGGTGATGAATGAATAGATATGGGTGCCGATCACCTCATCCACAGTATATCCAAGGGCAGCAGCAGTGGAGGGGTTAATGTACTGTATCCGGCCATATGGATCATAGAGGATCACATAATCAGGAAGGTGCTCAATCAGTGTCCTGTTGAAGAGTTCACTCTCCTGCAACGCCTTTTCTGCCTCTTTCTGTTCGGTAATATCCCGGCCAACCGACTGGTACTCAATGATCGTACCGGCACAATCAAAGATTGCCCGGTCACTCCACCGCTGCCAGCAGATCGAGCCATCAGGCAGGATGATCCGCTGGGTGCTCATGATCGTAGGATTCTCCGGCGTGAGAGAAGCAAAAGCCTGATCCACCTTCTCCCTATCATCAGGATGTATCTTCGGTTTGAATCGTGTACCAAGGATCTGATCACGAACAAGACCGAAGTACCGGCAATATGCCTCATTCACAAAGACGGTTGTGCCATCCGGGAGGAACCTACAGATGAACTCGGTCTGATCCTCAATGACATTCCGGTACCGATCTTCGCTCTCGCGGAGTTGTTCTTCGGTTCTCTCCCTGAACCAGGAGAGCACCGTAATGACTCCCGCAACAAGCGAGAAGAAAACAACCCTGACTATTGCCTCCTGGAGAAGTGTATGAGCGAGGGTAAATGAAGCAAACATCGCAAGGTAGGAGAAGGCGAGAATGATGGAGAAGAGCAGACCACGCCAGCCATAGTAGATGCAGGCGATGATAATCGGAATATAATAAAGATTCTGGATGATGATGAAAAAACCCGATGAAAAGGAGAGGTAGCTTACGAGTATGCAGAAGACTGTGCTCACCAGAAGGGATGGGATTACCCATCCGGGAGTATCAGTCACTCCAAAACCCCATTTTCAACGTGATCCGGTGAGGAGGCGGTCTCCGTAACCGGGTATCCCCGGAAAGAAGAATGTATACCAGAGCCATCAGATCAGAAAGCCCGACACCTATGAGGGAGTCCCGGTCAGCTATCACATAATCATCGCGTGTCAATTCGCTATCAACCCTGTTTCATCAGAAATTCATGTGCTTCAAGCGCCGCTTTTGCACCTTCTCCTGCTGCAATAATAATCTGTTTCCCTCGAATCGAGGTGACATCACCGGCAGCATAGACTCCCTCAACACTGGTATGGCAGTCCTGATCGACGATGATCTCACCCAGCTCATTCATCTGAAGGAATCCATTCAGGAACCCGGTATTTGGGATAAGCCCGATCTCAATGAATATCCCCTCAACCATGATACGCTCCTCATCATTTGTCGATCTGTTCCTGATAGTAATTGAACGGACAAACTTATCTCCGCCGATCCGGGCAACCTCAAAACCGGTATGGATTGTCAGGTTCGAAAGATTAGCCAGCTGGCTCTCGAAGACCGCATCAGCTTTGATGCTGCTCCGGACGATCAGATGAACCTCAGTTGCGATCTTTCCCATCTCAAGAGCAGTCTGCACCGCCGAATTTCCACCACCAACGATAGCTACCGCCTTATCCCGGTAGAGAGGGGCATCACAGGTGGAACAGATAGAAAGCCCCTTCCCCAGATACGTGCTCTCCCCCTCGACACCGAGCATCCGTGAGTGTTTTCCGGAGGCGATCACGATAGTTTTCGCAGTATAGGCAATCCCCGATTCGGTAGAGAGGGAAAAGATCCCATCGTCCTGCTTATGGAGGGTTGAGACACGATCCAGTTCCAGATTGACACTCTGGGATCTGACCTGCTCCTCGAACTTCGCCATCAGATCGGTGCCGGTGATCATCAGGTACCCCATGTAGTTCTCAATAGCCCAGCTCTCATTCGACTGCCCCCCGATATTCTCAGAGATGACGAGGGTCTTCATCATCTTCCTTGCCGCATAGACGGCAGCCGTCAGCCCGGCGGGCCCGGCACCAATGATGATCAGGTCATAGAGACCGCCACCTTCTTCTGCCCCGAAGATCTCATTGAAAGCAGCAGTATCAAAGCCGATGATCACCTCGCCATCAATGACTGTGACCGGCACCCCCCGCTGGCCGGAGACCCGGATCATCTCTTTTGCCGCTTCAATATTCTCCGGGTTCCCGACATCAATGGCGGTATAAAGAATACCCTTCTTACCCAGGTACGCCTTTACCATCGCACAGTATGGACACCGTTCCGTTGAATAAACGATGATCTCGCTCATGGTTTGTGGATAGACGCGGATACCAGTTATTCTTTGCTATGTATCAGCATCCATGCCGGGGGCAGGCACCCCTCCAAGCTCCTGGACGGCAATCTGGTATCCGCCGATCAAGAGAGAGAGGAGGAGCGGGCCGATGATGAATCCCACAAGCCCCATCGTCGCCATACCGCCGAAGAACCCGATAAAGATGACAACCGGATGGATCTCAATCCGTTTGCCCATCATGACAGGCCTGAGATAGATATCAGTGAACACGCCAAGGAGGGGATATCCGATGAAGATGATCAGAAGCAACGCCTTGAAATCCCGGATTGAGAGGGCATAGAGAGCAAGGAAGAGAAGGATGATAGAAGGTCCAAGGAAGGGAATCAGTGCAAAGAGAGCACAGAGAACCGAATAGAAGAGGATATTGTCGAATCCGAGAATCCAGAAGAACGGAATTGCCAGGAAGAATGTCAGGATGGCAATTGAGAAATGCACGATATAAATCGAGTAGAGTGTATCATAGACGCGTTTCCAGATCACCAGGACATTTTTCCGGGAATTTTCGGGGATCATCTTCTGAAAATCGGATTTTAAGCCAGGTCCTGAATAGATGAAGAGGGAGAGTGCGAGGACGAAGAGGAGGAGCTGGATTGCGAGTGTCGGAATAAGGGAGAGATAGACGAAGAGAGCATCTTTAACCGAGAGGAGGACGTTATCGATCATTTCGTCAATACTAAAAACTGAGAACTGGATCGGGAGATCCGGGATTGCTTCAGGCCGAAGACTTCCAAGGACGCTTGAGATGAGAGAGATCAGGTAATCCATATTCTGGTACAACACATTGAAGGTGATGACAATGGCAAGAAAGCCGACCGTGACGACCATAAATGTCAGGAAGAAGGCTGAAAGGGCAGGGCTGATCCGTTTTGAGAGCAATTCCTGGAATGGAATGAGCACAACAGCAACAGAAAGGGCAAGGACAACCACCTGCAACAGCGGAAAAAACGCAAGGAAAGTGATCAGAGCTATCAGTGCAATAATACCAAGTGAGACACGATCAGCCGACTTCCAGTTCAAGCTCATATCACAAGACATTCGAGGAGAAGATATTTGAAGCTTTGCTGAAAAGAGGAGGGAGTTTTATTCTACAATCTGGAAACTGCCTGCGGGAACCCCACAGATCGGGCATTTTTCCGGAGGAGTGGTGATGAAGACATTGCCGCATACAGGGCAGATCTTCACTTCATCTGCCTTGAGATCAGAACCGCCTGTTACTGCCGCAAGTGCCTCTTTGTACAGGCCGGCATGGACCTCTTCTGCCTTCATCGCATGGGTGAAGGTGATCTCGGCGTCCTTCCTCCCCTCAGCCTGTGCCCGCTCGACAAACTCAGGGTACATCGTTGTAAATTCATGGGTTTCACCCTCAATGCCTCCCTTCAGGTTGTCAGCGGTCGAGTGGATCAGACCTGCGATCCTGAGGAGCCGGCGTGCATGGATCTCCTCTGCCTTCGATGCAGCACGGAAGAGCTTTGCCACATTTGAAAACCCGTCTTCCTGGGCTTTTTCTGCAAAAATTGCGTACTTCCGGTTCGCCTGTGACTCGCCGGCGAATGCTTCCATAATATCCTGTTCGGTTGCCATACCAGTTCAATGGCAGTTCAACAGGAAAAATGTTTTGGCTCAACCGAACGACATCCTTAACCACAACCACCCATAAACCAGAATACCATGAAAGTGCAGCCGGAGGCACGCCTGATCCGTGAGATACCTGAGATAGATCGGCCACGTGAGCGGATCCGTACGCGTGGGGCGCCCACCCTCTCAAATGGCGATCTGATTGCTGCGATCATCGGACGGGGAATCGCGGGGCGTGATGTCACCACCCTCTCTGATGAGATCAGCACGTGCCTCGATAGAAAAGGCATGGCCGTAACCTGTGAAGATCTCATCGCAATTCCAGGGGTAGGCGAAGCAAAAGCATGCCAGATACTGGCTGCATTTGAGCTGGCACGTCGGATGCAGGAGAGAACATACCGCCCGAAGATCACCTCCCCCGAAGACGCACTCCCCTATGCCGAGGATATCAGGTTGGAACGGCAGGAGCATGTCATCTGCATCACCCTGAACGGGGCGCACGAATTGATCAAAAGACGGACAATAACAAAAGGGATCTTAAACCAGAGCCAGATCCATCCCCGTGAGATCTTTGCAGATGCGATAACGGATCGAGCCGCATCCATCATCATCATGCATAACCATCCCTCAGGGAATGTTACACCCAGTTCTGATGATATTGCCGTGACTAAAAAGCTTGCAGAAGCAGGCGAGGTTCTCGGGATCAGGCTGATCGATCATATCATCGTTGCCGAGAACGGCTTCTGCTCACTCCATGGAGAAGGATATTTCTAATTGCGGGCTTATTCTGATTTTGCTCTGCGGACAACTTCGCCGAGTGCATACCCTTTTGCATATGCCTCTTTTAAAAGCTCCGGCCGCGTGTTGAGATCCTTTATCGTATCCATATCATCCCGAAGCAGGCTGTCCCACAGTGGACAATCGATGATCTCACCGAATGCATGTATCGTCTGGAGAAGTCCTGAGAAGAGATTTTTAATATTCATCCCGGCAATCGAGAGGAGGAGCATCTTCCGCACCTTCCGCTCACCAGGTGTGATCAGCGGTTCCTTCCGCTCATATTTTGCCATATAAAAGAC
Organism: Methanocalculus sp. MC3; assembly: GCF_054767395.1. Lineage (NCBI taxonomy): Archaea > Methanobacteriati > Methanobacteriota > Methanomicrobia > Methanomicrobiales > Methanocalculaceae > Methanocalculus > Methanocalculus sp. MC3. The sequence continues at coordinate 226,235 of NZ_BAABMP010000001.1, read as the reverse complement.
CTGGAACCGGTCAATAAACGACTTCAGGGCTCCAGGCACACCCATCGTCATGACAGGAGTTGCAACGATCAGTCCGTCTGCATCCCTGATCAGATCATAGTACTTCTGCATCTCATCCTTAATCGCACACCGGGGTTCTGCCTTGCAGACAAAGATCTCCATGCAGGGCTTGATCGAAAGGCCGGGCACCCAGACAAGCTCGACCGTGCATCCGGCCTCCTCTGCTCCACGGATCGCTTCCCTGAGAAGGATGGCGGTATTCCCATCTCTTCTGGGGCTTCCAAGCAGTGCCACAAGATTGCATTCCATATGAAGGATTCTCGCAATCAGAACAGATAAAAGTGTTCTTCAAAACCACAGAAAAGTGAAAAATAGTCACGACATCAACAGGCAGGAAGCCCACGGTTTTAGTCGTGGGAGGAATGCCGCCATAGATATATCTATATAATTAGATGAAATAGTTCTCTTTAATGCTTCTGACAATGAAGATGAAACTCCATCCAACGGAAGATCAACACCAGAAACTTCTCAGTACGATGGAGCGATTCAATGAAGCATGTACTTTCGTTTCGGAATTTGCATGGAGAAACAAGGTTTTCGATAAGGTTACAATCCAAAAAAACCTCTACTATGACATTCGTAATCGGTTCGCATTATCGGCTCAGATGGTTATCCGAGTAATTGGAAAAGTATCTGAAAGTTATCTTGCGGATCGATCCTGCTATCATGAGTTTAAACCTCATGGTGCAATCATCTACGATCAGCGTATCCTGACGATAAAAACCCTCGACATGTGTTCAATCCTGACACTTGAAGGAAGAGAGAGGATATCGATGTCATATGGCAGATATCAACCTCTTGACCTGAAACGAGTCAGAGGTCAGGCTGATCTTGTCCTTATCAAAAACCATTTTTACCTTCTTATCGTTTTTGATATACCCGAAGAACCTCAGATTGAACCTGAAGAGATCCTCGGAGTTGATCTCGGTATAGTCAATATCGCAACCACATCAACAGGTGAAATCTTCTCCGGCGAGACATGTACAGAATCCAGAAAGAAATACACCCGTATCAAAGGGATTCTCCAATCTGTTGGTACATGGAATGCAAAGAAACATTTGAAGAAACTCAGTAAGAAAGAACGCCGATTCAAGAATGATACAAACCATTGTATCAGCAAACAGATTGTTACCGAGGCTAAAGACACCCAATCAGGTATCGCGTTAGAAGATCTAACCGGAATCAGAGATCGGGTTCCCGGTTTCAAAGCATTAAAAGGAGCAATTGGTAAATGGGCGTTCTATGAAATTGCGAATTATATTCGGTATAAAGCACATTTGGCAGGTATCCCGGTATATCTGGTAGATCCGAAATACACCTCTCAACAGTGTTCTGCATGTGGACATATCAATCGGGAAAACCGAAAAACCCAATCAGAATTTTGTTGCCTACAATGTGGATATACCGATAATGCGGATATCAATGCCGCAAAAAACATCGCATCAAGGGCTGATGTCAACCAGCCCATCGCACTCCGTCCTGAACCGAAGCGGTCAGGAAGATGGAAGGGCAAGCCCACGACTTTAGTCGTTAGTGATTGACAATAGTTATATAGCCCAAACACCTATTCAGGTTTTGGTGAAACACCAATGTCAAATCCAGAAGAACGTTGTGAAATTGTAAAGGCAGGAACAAAAGCAAACCCCGGCAAGTACGTATGCATTGACTGCGGTGCCGAGATGACCCTGACTCATGCCGAGGAGGATCTCAGGAAATGCCCGACCTGCGAATGTGCAGAGTACCAGTGCTTCCCGATGACCCACATCAGGCCTGATATCAAGACTGCTGAAGATGTGAACAACCCTCCAAAACGTGGTGGATCAAAGATCTGAGTGCTGCATACCTAAATGCAGCCGGAACCGCGGTTTTGGATAGAAGAATGAGGTGATGAACAATGGTAAATGTATCCAGTGAAGGGCAGATCTTCACCTGTGAGATCTGCGGAAATGTCGTCGAGGTCAAAGAGGCCGGCGGTGGCGAGCTGATCTGCTGCGGCCAGCCAATGGAACTTGAGGAGTGATCTCGTATGAGCAAAAAGAAAGATGACCTCAAGTCACTCGAAGAGAAGATCGGGAAGGTACCGGTCTTCTTCCGTGGGCTGATGGAGAAGGAGCCCGAGATGTTTGAGATGGTCATGAAGTTCGACCAGCATATCTGGGCAGACGGTGCTCTTGACAAAAAGACGAAGAAAGTACTGGCCATCGCCATTGCAGCAGCCCTCAGGGACGAGCATGCAGTACGGGCCCAGCTTGCCGGTGCAAAACAGCTTGGCGTAACCAAAGAGCAGATTGAAGAGGGTCTCAGGGTCACGTTCATGCTCTCCGGGATGCCCGCATATGTCTATGGCAAGAGTGCCATGGAAGAGATAATGAAGGAGTGATTCTGATGTGTGACGATATGGATATGTACTGCGACTGTGGACCACGCATGCCGACGATCGGCCAGGAGGCCCCGGACTTTGAGGCGATAACAACCCATGGTCCGATGAAGCTCTCCGACTTCAAAGACAAGAAATGGGTCGTCCTCTTCTCGCACCCCGCAGACTTCACCCCGGTCTGCACGACAGAATTTATCGCACTTTCCGAGGCAAATCCAGAATTTGAGGCATTAAATGCACAGCTTGTCGGCCTCTCCATCGACAGCATCCACTCCCATCTCGCATGGGTCCGGAATGTAAAAGAGAAGATGGGAGTGAAAATTCCATTCCCGATCATTGCAGATCTTGACATGAATGTAGCATCACTCTTTGGCATGGTTCATCCGGGCCAGAGTACCACCGCTGCTGTCCGTGCAGTCTTCTACATCGATCCCCAGATGATCATCCGGGGCATACTCTACTACCCACTCTCAAACGGGCGCTATATCCCTGAACTGGTTCGTCTCTTAAAGGCATTCCAGACAAGCGATACCCACGGGGTTGCGACACCCGCGAACTGGCAGCCGGGCGACAAAGTTGTTGTTCCTGCGCCAAAGACCGTGGAACAGGCAGAAATCCGTGACAAAGAAGGGTACGAATGCAAGGACTGGTACCTCTGTTTCAAACAGATCTAACTCCTTTTTTTCAAAAGACCCTTCCTTAAAATCCCTGATTATGGATCTCTCCGTTGAAAAGAGATGAAGAGAGGAGAGCAGAGATGTGTTCACGCTATACTATCATCGGAACCCGAATACTCAGGGAGCGGTTTGGTGGAACAACAATTCCTCCACGATACAATGCAGCACCCGGCCAGCGCCTTCCGATCATAACGTTGGATGAGCACCTGACAGAGGCGGTCTTTGGGATCGTAAGATGGGGCGGAGGGCGCCGGATTAATGCCCGGATCGAAGGTCTGGAAGAAAAATCCGGGGGAAGAGAAGATCGCTGCACCATCCCGGCAAGCGGCTTTTTTGAGTGGAAGACTGAAGGAGCCCGGAGGCAGCCCTATTACATCTCATTCCCGGAGAGAGAGCTGCTTGCATTTGCAGGAATCTATGACAGGGAAAGAGATGCGTTCTGTATCGTGACAAAAGCAGCTGTCGAACCGGTGAGCAGCATTCATCCGAGGATGCCCTATGTTCTGACAGAGGTCGGGGAGAGGGAATGGCTTACGGGGAGGACACCTCCCCCCTCAGATGAAAGAATTGAGATATATCCGGTATCAAGAGAGATCAACAATCCCGCTGCCCCGGATGAACCCTCCCTGATCCGGCGTCCTGAGCAGCATGACTGGTGGTGAGCAATAAAATTGGAGAGAAAAAGAGCGACTGGCACTCTCACATAATATGAATAAATTCCTCGACGATTGCCCTTATCTCCTTCTCTTTCGCATAGATCCGCTCACTCAGCCCTTTATCCTGGAAGTTTTTGAGCTTATTGATCGTCGAATCGATGAGAGCGGGAGGGAATATGCCATCTGCCTCGAATATAGCCCTTTTTGCTTCAAGGATATCCGCTGATTCGACACAGGATGCGGGAAGCTGTTTCAGTGACTTCAGTTTCTCTGCATTCTTTGGATCGAAGATATTGCCATCAACATAGAGATCACGTGCCCTCTCAAGAGCATCAGGCATCCGGATACCATAAAGCGATGCCACAACAAGCCCTGCTGCAATATTATAGACATCGGCCGAACCATCAGGCGTCCTGAGTTCAATCGTCTGTTTCCCCATCCTTTTTATCTCAGCAGGTGGAGCGTCGGGATTTGCATCACGGATCATATTACCGTCACCAATCCAGCCAAGCGGGACACGGACAACAACGGATCGGTTCCGATCTCCCCAGCAGACATTGGTTGGCGCCTCCTGGTGTGGCACAAGGCGCAGGTATGATGTCGGGATGGTATTGCCAAATGCGGTCAGGGCATCCGAACATTCAAGCAGGCCTGAAATCATCTTCTTTGCAAAGTCCGAAAGCCCGTTCTCTCCGACCATCAGGTTCACACCATCCCTGACCGCCATCATATGGAAGTGGAGGCCTGAACCGGCTTTGCCGACGGTGATCTTTGGCGCATAGCTCACCTGCACGCCATATGCTTCTCCAAGCATCCTGACGATCCATTTTGCGATCACCAGCTGATCGACTGCATCCTCTATCGGGGTGGGAAGGAACTCGATCTCGTGCTGTTCATAGAGTCTTCCATCCTGCGTGAAACATCCGACTTCTGCATGCCCATATTTCACTTTTCCGCCAGCCTGTGCCACCAGCCGGAGTGCTTCGATACGAAACTCCTCAAACTGGGTGAAGGGACGGGACTCGTGGTATCCCCGCTGATCACAGACAGGGTACAGCGGATCCGGCTCTGCGATCACATAGTATTCCAGTTCAGCAAGAGCGAAGAATTCTGCACCAGTCTCTTTCCTGAATAATTCATGAGCCTTTCTCAGGACATATGAGGGGTCATTTGGGAGCGGCTTTCCCTCATTTGTATAGAATGAACAGAGGATCTCAAGTGTCGGCACCTCAGAGAAGGGATTCATAAATGCAGTTCTGTACCGGGGAACCACATACAGATCGCTTGAACCAGCTTCAATACATGAGAAAAGCTGCGATCCGTCGATCCGCTCTCCATCACTTAATATCGTATCCAGATGCTCCTTCCCCGTTATTACAAAATTGAGTGTCTTCAGCTTTCCGTCTTCTCCAACATAACGGAAGTTGATCATCTCGATGCCATTCTGGACAACAAACCGGATTATATCTTCTTTACTGAACAATACAGAAGGTTTCCCAAGAAAACGTTCAAGTTCATTGGGGTTCTGGGGGGAATCGTCTATCTCCATGTACAGGTACGGTGTGATAAGTTTCATTAAAATGGTTCTTCAGGCAAAGGGAGCTTTATTTTTGCACCCCCATATGGAAGACAACTTCCTTCCGACTCTTACGCCGACCGGCAAGGGTTATTACCTCGAAGAACAACCCTCATCTGATGCTCGAACAGTATAAAGGATGTCTTCTTGGTGCCGCACTTGGAGATGCGCTCGGCATGCCGAATGAAACCGCACCTCCCCGTCTCCATGCACCACTCAGAATGTTTCGGAAAGCCTACAAGGGTCACCCAAATGATAGACTGGCACCCGGTCAGTTTACCGACGACTCCCAGATGATGATGATTGTCGGGAGGCTCATTGCCGATCGTGAATATTCTGAAGATGCATATGCTGCTGCTCTGAAGGACACCTATAATGCCGGTCAGCTCAGGTTCCCTGATAGTGCTGTCCATGCCGCCTGCGAACGCTTAAAGAAGAGTTCATGGAAAGAAGCGGCGGTTAATTCCAGTACTGCCGGATGCATTCCACTTGCAGTCCCTTTTGCACTCGCTTTTACCGATCTCATCGAGTGCTCGGAACGGCTCGTCGTCTCATGCAGTGTTACCCATACCCACCCGGGAGCTCTGGCTGGTGCAGTGACAGTTGCCACACTCATCAGGACAACCCTTGCAGGGGATCGCGATCCGCTTGCCAGGGCAGCAGCAGCAGCGCTCCGGGAGGATGAGCTCCTCGGCGTCAGGGTGAGGGAGGCAATCCGGCTCGCTGATGAGAGCGGGATTTCCATCCAGGGGGCGGTTGAGAGGATTGGAAGTGACAGCTCGGTATATCAGACCGTACCTCTCGCCTTCTTCCTGTCACGGCGTATTGAGGATCCGGATGAGCTGCTTGAGATCGCATCACAAGCCGGAGGAAATACGGATACAATAGCATTCATCTGCGGAGCATATATCGGCGCAAAATTAGGCAAAGGCGGTCTGCCACAAGATCTCCTCGAACAACTGGAATCGCGCGATGCGATCGAACAACTCGGAATCGACCTCCTCAGGCGGACAGGACACCCGATTCCCGGTGGGGCAGAGTAGCCATCAGCCCAACAGGGTAAAACCCTTTATCCAAGCTCTGCAAGATAGCATGTATGGATATTGCGATCATCGGAGCATCCGGTTATGCGGGTGGAGACCTGATGCGGCTCCTTACCCTCCATCCCGATACCGAACTCACCTGTGCCACGTCCCGAAAACTTGAAGGGACACCGATCAGCCGGGATCAACCCCATCTGAAGGGTTTTGTTGATCTCACCTATACAAACCCTGATGTAGATGATGTCGATGCCGATGTTGTCTTTCTGGCTGTTCCCCATACTGTAGCAATGCAGTATGCAGGCTCACTCCATTCACGCGGGATAAAAACAATTGATCTCTCAGCAGACTATCGGCTTCCGCAATCAATCTATGAAGATGTCTACGGCGTTTCCCATACTGCATACTTTGAAGCGCCATATGGCATCCCGGAACTCCACCGTGACGAGGTACGCGGAGCAACGTTCGTCGCAAATCCCGGCTGTTTCCCAACCGGAGCAACACTGGCAGCAGCCCCGGTTGCAGATCTGGCGAGGACGATCATCTTTGATTCAAAGACCGGCGTATCAGGAGCTGGAGACACCGTCTCCGAGATGACCCATTACCCCAATGTTGCAGATAATATCAATCCATACAAATGGACACAACATCGCCATCTCTCTGAGATGCAGCTTGAGATCTCCCGCCTCGGATCTCAGGCCAGCGTCCACTTCACCCCGCACCTTGTTCCGGTGACCCGGGGCATCCTGACAACCGCCCACATCATCACCGAGCGCCCTGTCACTACCGACGAGGTCAGGCGGCGGTTTGAACACATGTACCGGAATGAGCCCTTCATCCGGCTCCAGGCACCAAAACTCGGGTTTGTGCGGGGAACAAACTTCTGTGATATCGCCTTTGAGGTTGAAGAGGGGGGCAGGCGGATCGTCGCCATATCAGCAATCGATAACCTGATGAAAGGAGCAGCCGGGCAGGCAGTCCAGAACATGAATATTATCTGCGGGCTTGAAGAGACAACAGGACTCCTCTTCCCATCAGCCACACCATGAGGTATTTTCAATGAATGTAGAAGCAGTTATGACGAAAAACCCGGTGACGATCCAGGCAGAGGATACGATCCGCGAAGCATCGCGAATAATCCGTGAGAAGAAGATCGGCGGACTCCCGGTGATGGATAAAGAGAACTTAATCGGGATGATCACCGAATCCGATATCCTTGCACTCCTCTCGGTGAAAGGGCCAAGCGAAGACCTCTGGCTCCCATCCCCTCTTGAAGTGATAGAGATCCCGATCCGCGAGTTCTTCAACTGGGAAAAGACCAAGGAAGCTCTTTCGGATATTGGATCACGCCCGGTCAGATCCGTGATGAGCTACCCGATCATCACCATCGAAGCCAAAGATACAATTGAGGAGGCGGCACGGCTGATGCTCCGTGAAGGTATTGCCCGCTTACCTGTCCTCAGGGATGGAGTACTTGCCGGGATCGTCACCCGTGCGGATATCATCGAGGGGATTGGAAAGAAGAAGGAGGATGAGGCGGAGTGAAGAGTATTTGTGGCGTCGCCGGTGTAACTGCCGCCGGTATAAAAGAGGGGAAATACGGGCTTGCGCTCATAAAGGCATCGGGAAATTCTGCCGCAGTCTTTACCCAGAATAAGGCACGGGCACCCGTCATAGACCTGATGGCAGAGCGGATGAGGAAGAACAGCCTCGAAGGAATCATCGCAAATTCCGGGTGTGCAAATGCCTATACCGGCAGGCGGGGCATGGAGGATGGAATCAGGATGGCCGAGATCGGCGGAGAGGCACTTGGGATTGATCCGATGCGTGTCGGGGTGGCAAGCACCGGTGTCATCGGGAGGTACCTGAACCTCGATCTTATTGAAAAGCAGGCGGGATCTCTTACACTCTCATCCTCTGAAGAGGCTGAGGTACAGGCAGCCAGGGCGATCATGACGACCGATCTTGTGGAGAAACATGCTCTTGTTCAGGGCAATGGATTTTCTGTCGGCGGGATCGCGAAAGGAAGCGGCATGATCGCCCCGAATATGGCGACGATGCTCGGGTTCATCTATACGGATGCGGAAGTATCACAGAACGATCTCAATGCAATCCTCAAAAGGGCCGTATCACGAAGTTTCAACCGGATCGTCGTTGATGGCGATGTCTCGACAAATGACTGCGTCTTCCTGACAGCGACAGGTGAGGCAGGAAAAGTTCCCATTAATGAGGTTGAAGAGAGCCTGACTGCCGCATGTATTCAGCTTGCACAGGCAATTGCACGGGACGGTGAAGGTGCGACGAAATTGATCGAAGTGATCGTCTCCGGAGCACGAACCGAAGAAGATGCAGGCAAGATTGCAAAAACCGTCGTGACAAGCCCGCTCGTCAAGACCGCAGTCTATGGCCAGGATCCAAACTGGGGCCGGGTTGTCGCTGCAGCCGGATATGCAGGAGTGGATTTTGAGATCCCGGATCTTTCCCTCTGGATTGGAACAGGTGAAGGGAAGACCCCGCTTGTCAGGAAAGGAGAGATCACTGCCGATCTTGAAGCAGCAAAGGCAGCGATGAAGGGTGATACGGTCGTCTTTTCGATTGATCTCGATTCCGGGGAAGGCGAGGCAACCGCATGGGGTTGTGATTTAACCGAGAAGTACGTAGAGATTAATGGGAAGTATACGACATGAAACGCGAAGACGTCCTGATGGAGGCACTCCCCTATATCAGGCAGTTCCATGGAAAGACGATCGTGATCAAGCTCGGCGGCCATGCGATGGTCGATCCGGCGATCATGAACACCGTCATCGAGGATGCCGTCCTCCTCCACTACATCGGGATGCGGGTAGTGCTCGTGCATGGCGGAGGACCGGAGATCACCGAGAAGATGAAGGCGATGGGCAAAGAGCCGAAGTTTGTTGCCGGGCTCCGGGTTACTGATCAGGACACCCTTGAGATCGCGATGATGGTGCTTGCCGGAAAGATCAGCAACACCATCGTCTCGTTGATAGCACAGAACGGCGCCCGTGGTGTCGGGATATCCGGAAACGACGGGAACCTTGTCATCGCACGGAAGATGGATGCCCAGAAAGTGATGATCGAGGATCGCGAGGAAGAGGTGGATCTCGGGTTTGTCGGTGAGATCCAGCGGGTAAATCCCGGTCTCCTCAGGACTCTGCTTGATTCGGGCTATATCCCGGTCATCTCACCGCTTGCAATCGATGAGGCGGGAAATAACCTCAATATCAATGCAGACACGATGGCAGGCGAGCTTGCCGTGGCACTTGATGCAGGCAAGCTTGTATCGCTCACCGATGTTGATGGCGTGATGGATCTGTCACGCACGAAGATCTACCACCGGCTCACCCTGGCCGAAGTGGAGTCAATGATCGCAGACGGTACCATCCAGGGAGGCATGATCCCAAAACTCGGCGCATGCATCTATGCATCCAGAAATGGAGTCGAGCGCTGCCATATCATCAACGGCAATGCCCCGCATAACCTCATCCTCGAACTCTTCACCGATCTTGGTGTTGGAACAATGATCCGGGGATAGATCCCTTTTTATTCTGAACAATCCATCATTCTTTTGCTATGGTTGCCACCTGGGAGCTGATCTTCACTGTTGTTCCGGGAGTAATCCTCTTCCTCTTTGGCATTGAGAACTTCAGCAAGGAGATCCTGGCTGTTGCACGGGGGCGGTTTGCCACCATCCTTGGAGATCTGACAACCAATCGCTACAAAGGCCTCCTGCTTGGTGCAGGGATCACCGCACTGGTACAGTCAAGTGCAGCGACGACGGTGATCGCCATCAACCTGGTTAATGCCGGGACAATCTCGTTTGTCCAGAGCCTTGGTATCATCATCGGCTCAAATATCGGAACCACCATCACCTCCCAGCTTGTTGCGTTTAAACTCACCTCATTTGGCCCGGCCTTCATCATTGCCGGGTTTCTGATCGGGCTTATCGGCGGGAGATACAGGTTCCTTGGAAAACCGCTCTTCTACTTCGGTCTCGTCTTCTTCGGGCTGACACTCGTCAATGAAGGGATCGATCCCTACAAAAACGATCCACTGGTCCTTGAACTCCTCGGCGGCATTGCTTTTCTCCCCCTTGCCATCTTTGTCGGATTCCTGGTGACAACCGCATTCCAGTCAAGCTCTGTCACAACCGGTCTCGTCGTCATCCTCGCCCAGCAGGGCATGATCACGATGCCCGAGGCGATCCCCTTCCTCCTCGGCGCAAATATCGGATCCACGACAACGGCACTCTTTGCATCACGCGGTCTCGACCTCTATGCACGCAGGGCGGCGGCTGCCCATACCATCTTTAATATCGGGGGTGTGCTTCTGATTCTTCCATTTTTGGGGCCATTTGTTGATTTGATCGCCTTGATCGGGGGAACAGAGGCGCAACAGGTGGCAAATGCCCATCTTGTCTTCAATGTCGTCGCCTCCGGGATCTTTATTGTTGCACTGCACCCATTTGCCCGTCTCGTCATCCGTGCTGTTCCCGGCGAAGAGGAAGAGATTCTCTTCCGAACCGTTGCACTTCGAAATGATATGCCGGAGTCGCCCGGTGAAGTGCTGCCCCTCATTGAAAAGGAGGTTCAATACCTCTATGAGATTACGCATCGGGCATTTGATGCTGCAATCTCTGTATTTGATGCAGCAAAACCACCCCGTGTATACCAGAAGGCAGGGAAACTGGAACTTGTCAATGACTATATCGATGAGGAGATTGAGAAAGCTGTATTCGTCCTCTCAAGGCAGGCACTGCCCGAGACTGAGGGAAAGAAGACAGTGCTCCTTGTCAGGATCTCAAATGAGCTTGAACGGCTCGGTGATCTCGCTCGTGATCTGGCAAAAGTCGGCCGCAATGCCCACAGAAAAGGAACTCCGTTTCCAAAAGGACAGGTTGAAGCGATGCGTGGGATTTACCGTATATTTGATGGCAATATCCAGGAGCTCGCAAAAAACTTCCCCCATTCAAATAAGGAAACAATCAATTCTCTCCGTGCACGGGACATCGAACTCCAGCGTGCATTAAACCTTGAATACTCACTCTACCTGAAGCGTATTGCACAGCTGAATGAGAGCGGTGATTCCCGGTACCTCGAGGTCCTTTCCATCCTTGAAGCAGCCAACGGGAAGATCAGGGATATCAGGAAGCTGACTGAGGAGTACTCTCAGCTCTGGGAAGAGATACCTCAGCCAGAATAACGAGGCGTGTTGGCAACTGATGGGAGAATCAGATCCCCTTTAGCGAGCATGAGAGGCGGAGGGAACTGTGCACCATATTCTCAAGATCCTCCTGTGTGTAGGGGTTTCCCTCAATCTTCTCCCAGTCGCGGGTAGTATCCTCGTCATTCTCCCCCACCCACGAGGTGATCGCAACATCAGGGATGGAGAAGCCGAGCCACGAGAAGAAGTTCATAAGATTGCCTGCCACATGCTGGACACCGTCCACATGGCCGATGATAATCAGTCCTGCAACTTTGTTATGAATCATCCTGTTTCCAAACCAGGAGTACTGGTTCTCGATGCAGTTCATCCGCTCGACGAATTTCTGAACAAGGGCAGAGTGGTTATTCCACCGGATAGGGGATGCAAGGATGAGAATATCGCAGGCGAGCACCGCGTCATAGACCCTCTGCATCTGGTCATCTGTGTATTTCAGCGTCGACATACAAGGGTAGATACAGTGGGATGGATCTTCTGAGTAATTGCCCTCACAATGATAGATCAACAGATCCTTCAGCCTTATGAACTCGGTTGTCGAGCCGAAGCTTTCGTATTTCACAAGGGCCCTCTTCAGGAGCCGCTCGGATTTACTCAGATCCCCATCCTGCCGGCTGGATCCGGATATTCCAAGCACCCTGATACCCCGGCACCGTTCCGGATCAGGTGGTTCGATGATATTCACGCCAAATTTTCGTCCGACAAGGGGGGATGGCATAGCAGAAACTACTCGCTTGTCCTATTTCTACCTGACGCTCATGATCGAATCAGATCAATTCGTAAACAAAATGCGAGGTTTTTTATTTTGAAAAGTCCGAACAAATACTATGAAGGAACGCTGTGTCAATAACCTTGGCGGCAAAGTTCTGATGATGGATGCAAAGCCTGACGAAGTGAATGAATACGTCAGGAAGAACACTGCGGAACAGTATGAGATGTATCCGGATTTTGAGTTCCGCGGACTGCACATGCTTCTTGCAAAGCCTATGCTTGTAGGGCTGAAGATCAAAAAGAAGAAGATCATCATGCCATTTACAAAACTCTGCCCAAAATACGGAACCGTACTCTATGAGATCGATGCAGAGGACGGAGATTTTGAGACGATACGAACCGGGCTTCAGCGGGTGGAGTAAGAATATCAATCAGCCAGTACCTTCAGCCCAAAGAGCTGTCTGATCAAGGAGATGGGTCACCTGATCATTAATCATGTACCGGACCGATCTCCCCTCTTTTCTCACCGACAACAGGCCTTTCTCTTCGAGCCTCTGCATATGCCATGTTATTGAGGGGCCGCTTTTGCCGATGGTATCTGCGATCTCCTGCCGGGAGATCTCGGGTTGCACCAGGATAATCCTGAGGATCTCAGATGCCGTCTGCGAACGGAGGCAGGAGATGAGATCCAGTTCATCACGTGAATAGGTTCCCCCGTTCCTGAAGAATCTCCTGAACCCTTTCTCTTCAACGACCCGGATCATGTGCGAACGCTCAAGGATCGCACAATGATACCGGATGGTGCTCAGGGTGGACTTCGACTTCCTGGCAAGCTCATGAAGGTGAATGCCCGGCTCTTTGCAGATCCTTCCAAAGACCTCTTTCCTTAGGGAGTTCTCAAGGACATTCGAGCCGGAAACCCGCCGATATCCGGCGAGAGCCCAGAACTTCATGGCAGTCAGTACCTCAAGTGGAAAACAGGAGACCTGGAGAAGGAAGATCCAGAATGGAAGCTCAAGAAGACCAACTGGTGCCGGGGTCACAGGGACTGCTCCTGTCGGCGGATTCTCATACCCTGAGCTGATCGTATAGGAGGGGGCCGCCGAGGCAGACCAGATAAGAGCTGCCAGGCAGATGAGCATAATCAGGAGCTTTGCATGTGGATTCATCAGTACCAGATCGTGAATGTATACCGGCTCTCTTCTTCACCGGGGTTCTCAATTCGGAAGTACCATTCTCCTTGTGGCATAATAGTATCTCCGGCAATCTCAAGATATATCCTGTTATCGGGAACACCGTCATCTGCATCCTCAAACGGACCAAGAACGGCATCGGGTGAATATACCGTCAATATAACCGGCCCCTCTTCAAAGAGAAGATCAACCCAGATCCGGTCTTTTTCTTCCGGAATGGAAAGGGCAGAGTACTCTGTCTGATCACCTTTCACAATTCTCCATTCCACTTCTTCCACCGGATCATGCTGTGTCGGAATGGTGTTGATCTGATAAATGCTCATAGGAGGGTGGAGCGAGGGATTAAGTTGTACCTTTAACCTGAATATCGAAATACTGATCGGAAGAAAAGGATCACGGGGTTGTGCATTGTATATCCGGATAGTTCGCTCAACACTCTCATCGGGTATGGGGGGTCTTGCTGACAGCCGGACAGGCCTCACATTCGTTGAAGGCATCGAACTATGAGGGAATAATGATACCCAGGGATCCCGGAACTTAATGCGAGGGGGAGTCCCGTTTATCCCCATCGAATTTATCACAATAGTCTGCTCCTGTGGCTGGAATTCGCGCTTGAAAACGATCTGCAGCTCTTCTGTCTCATCGTGCCCCGATGCGGATACCGGGGTGGAGATCAGTGTGATCATGATGAATATGGTGAGCCAGACAGAGAGCCGGTTATTCATTCGTCTAATTTCTTTTTTTAAATAGTATAAAGGATATGGTACAATCATCTACAGGTCAATGCATAAGATGAAGGGAGGAATGGTTCAGAGCCGACATGTTGAGGATTGTGCGAGAATGCTCTATTGAACAGCCTGCATTCATTCTTCTGAACATGATTGAACTGACAGATTTAACCAAGCGGTACAACGGAGTGCCGGCAGTTGACAATCTCTCCCTTACCGTACGCGAAGGGGAGATCGTCGGACTCCTCGGCCCGAATGGTGCGGGGAAGAGCACCACCATCCTTATGACAACGGGGCTGATCGAGCCGGACGGAGGGGTGATTGCAATTGACGGGCATATCATGCAGAAGAACCCTCTTCTGGCAAAAGCAAAGATTGGGTACATGCCTGAGGATGTCGGTTTCTATCCCGGACTCAACGCTGCCGAAAATCTCGATTACTTCGGCAGACTATATGGCATGGAGACGGAGAGGAGAAAGAGGAGGATAGATGAACTCCTCGTTACCGTCGGGCTTGACGGGGTTTTAACCCTTGTCGGAGGGTACTCAAAAGGGATGCGGCAGCGGCTTGGCCTTGCAAAGGCATTGCTGAACGAGCCACCGGTGATCATCCTTGACGAACCCACCGCAAACCTTGACCCGGTCGGAGTATCAGATTACCGGAGGATAGTCCGGGAGGCGGCAGCCGATGGTGCGGCATTACTTGTATCCTCGCATATCCTCTCTGAGATGAGTGTGATCTGCACACGGATCGCGCTTCTCTCGCGGGGAAAGCTTGTTGCAGATGGCACCTGGCAGGAGATCTCCGACCATGGCAGCGATCTGATCGTCCGTGTTGAAGGCAGGATTCCCCTCCCGGAATTTTCTCTTGATGGGATCGGATCGGTCTCCTATACTCCTGACAGAAAGGGCGCTGTGATTGTCACATCCCGTGATATCCGTTGCGAGATTGCCGATCTCCTTGCATCTGAGGGAATTCCTCTTCAAAATCTTCAGATAGATGCCGGATCTGCCGAAGAAGCGCTTCTCCAGCGGTTCAGAAAGGAGGCAGAAGCATGAGCAACGGACTCTTTGTGGTTGCCGGAAAGGAGTTTGCAGATTCATTCCGAAACAGGACTGTTCTTGCGATCTTTGCCATATTTTTTGCAATCACGATCATCGGGATGATCGGCGGGATTGCCGAATACCAGGATACACTCGATTCCTATAATGAACGCCTTTCAACGGCAGGAACAGAGGAACGGGGATTAATGGATACACGGCCATCCCCTATGATCGTCTTTGAGTCGGTTGGCGTTCTCCTCGTCACGATGGGAGCGCTCCTTGGGATCACCGCCGGATTTGACCTGATCACCCGCGAGCGGGAGACGAAATCGCTGAAGGTGCTCCTCTCCCATCCGGTATTCCGGGACGAGGTGATAAATGGAAAGGCAATCGGTGCAGGAGGGGCACTTGCATGTATCTTTGCCGCGACAATCGCCGTTTCAATCGCCCTCCTCCTGATCACCGGGATAGTGCCGGGAGGGGATGAATGGTCATCGATCATGATTTTTGCATTCTCTGCATTCCTGATGATCGTTGCATATTTCGCTATTGCACTCTGCATGTCTTCAATCTCTGAAACAAGCGGGACAGCGCTAATCTATACCCTCATTATCTTCATCATTCTCTCCGGCTTATTGCCGGTGCTTGTGGAGAACGGGGCTGCTGATGCGATTGCTGGTGATCCACCCTCGATGCCACGGATGTTACAATCAACTCAGGCTGAAGGCGAGATACGTGCGTTCCAGGGAATGGTTGATACCTCTGAGTTCCAGCAGTACAGATCCGAAATGCAGGACTGGTGGTCAAGACGCCAGGCAGTGATAGATATCGCGTCGCTCTTCTCCCCGACGATGAGCTTTAACGCGATCTCGGATACAATCACCAGTTCACAAACGGTGCAGGTCAGAACAGGGCCTGGCGGCGGGATGTATGCAACAGCGGCAGCAGACACCTCCGGATCGATACTCTCTCATCTTCTTGCTCTCCTTGCATTCCCGGCCGTCTTCTTTGGTATTGCATACATGCGGTTTATGAGGATGGATCTGAGGTGAGTGGAATGATTAGAAAACTTGTAATCATCGGACTGATCTTGTGTATCCTCATTCCGGGGATGGCATCAGCCAATACCGATTCAAATAAGCAGTATTCAATGTCCACACCATTCCCGGGAAGGGTTGTCGAGGCAGGTGCTGTCTCGACATTCCCACTCACTATTGAAAGCATTGGAAGAGGAGATACAGGCAGGCTCTGGGTCCATACATTCTCGGGCACAACAGCAAACTGGGAGTTCCGTTTTGTAAAAGACGGGGCTGAAGTTACCCATGTCACTCTCCCAACAGGAACAAAAGAGACTGTCACCCTTGAGGTTGAGACAGATTCTGAAACGCCTATCGGAGAGTACCGGATCAAGGTATATGTCGGAGATGCCACACTCTGGCTCACCATTCAGATCGATTCAACGCACCGGGGTGAAGAGGGGTATCTTACACTCAGAACTGTGGATGAGATCGGCCAGCCGGTTGGCGGGGTCTCTGTTGAACTAAAACCAGCAACAGGCGGAGGAGACTCAATATATCTGACCAGTGCCTCAGATGGAACGCTCAGAACCGTCATCTCTCCAAGGGAGTATCTGGTCAATATAGAAAAGGAAGGGTATATCCCGCCACCAGCGGTGAACGCACGGGTGCGTGCCGGAATGACCGAGGATCTCTCTGATCTGGCTCTCCAGACTCGGGATACCGCACTTGATGCCACATGGGAAACCTATGCAGTGACTGTGACACCAGGCAGTTCAACGACGATAGGCATAACCATAGAGAACATCGGCCGTTCAGGTGCGACATTTGTTTCCGGAACCGAGGATGTACCGGATGGGTGGTCTGTCAGGTACCGGATAGCAACCGGAACCGGAACAGCAACCGAGGATATATCTGCAATATATCTTGCACCCGGAGATAAGCGGGATATCCAGATGGTGGTAACACCAAAATACCGCGAAGAGATCGGATCATTCACCTTCAGATCAGTCATTACAGCCCCGACAGGAGATCGGTACTCCGCGAATATCGAGGCATCTGTCCGTGGATCACATGGCATGGAAGTGTCGCTCGACAGGTATCTGCTGGAGACAACAGGATCCAATCCCCTTGAGTTCCAGGTCACGGTGAGAAACTCAGGAACAGCAGGCGATCTCACAGCGGTTATCCCGGAGATCTCCGCTCCAACAGGATGGAATGCTGATATCTATCCTGAGACTGTTGCCGGAATTGCTCCAGGGGAACGGGCAGTCTTTGACATCTCACTCATTCCGCCATCAAATGTGGTGGCAAGCGAGTACAAGTTCACCATGAAGATCGGATCCGATCAGGCGGTTGTTGAGGATGACTTCCGTGTGAACGTGAAAGAAGGATCATTTGCGGCGATTCTCGGAGTGCTGCTCCTCATAGTTGTCGCAGGAGGGATTTACCTTGGCTTCAGGAGGCACCAGAGGCGGTGATTCATGAGGGACTTGACCCCTTCTAAAAACCCTTATCGTCCCGGATAGCATAGAATATACAGATGAATGGCAGGAATCGATCCGATCTCCGGATCGGATCACAGGTGAGCGTTATCCAGAAGAAAGACCAGCAGAGCGGGAAGACAACAGAGGGAGTTGTCACCACAATTTTAACCAACTCTTCTTTTCATCCCCACGGGATCAAGGTCAGGCTGGCAGACGGCACAGTCGGCAGGGTTGCCTCAATTCAAGGATGAAAAGAGAAGGAACGGGATGGAGTGCCAATCCCATCCCGTCAGCATTTCCGGGCAGAACGCGTTTGATCCGAAAATAAAAAATTGTCGATAGATCAGACAAAACCAAGGTGTGGTGAATGTTGGTGCCTGTTTTTATTGTTTCACGTCTGCTCCAATAACAGAGTGGGCTTTGATAAGGATTAAGGTTTAAGTTAAGTTAATTTATTTAATTCTTTGAAGAGAGTGTTATTAGCTACGATCCGGAAGATTGCCTCTTCACATTCGCACTCCGCGGGATAACCGTATTTACCATGAGAACCGAAGATCCATAAATCATGATTGTTATCGGGATAGATCCGGGCATTGCCCGTGTGGGATACGGGGTGATCGAGAAGCAGGAACGTCAGATACGGCCCCTCTGCTATGGCTGCATCGAGACATCCGGCCGGGATCGGACAACAAGCCACCGTCTTCACGAGATTTATACCCGGATACAGGCACTTATCGCAGAGCATTCACCTGACGAGATCGCAGTTGAAGAGCTCTTCTTCACAAAGAATGTCACCTCAGCAATCAGGGTTGCCGAGGTGCGGGGTGTCATTCTGCTTGCGGCAGAAGAGCGTGGCATCAGGATCGTCGAGTATACGCCAAACCAGATCAAGCTGGCAGTATCAGGATCAGGGAAGGCAAAGAAAGAGCAGGTGCAGGATATGGTCCGCCGCCTCCTGAAGCTTGACGAGATCCCCCGTCCCGATGATGCCGCCGACGGCCTTGCGATTGCCCTTTGCCATATCAATACCCTGAGGTAGGAGAAGCATGTTCGCACACATAACCGGAACGCTCTCATCTGTGGGTGAAAAGTCAGTCGTCCTTGATGTCGGCGGGATCGGCTACCTGCTCCAGGTGAGCCAGCCAACCCTCCGGGAGATAGAAAAGAGCGAAGAAACAGTGAAGCTCTTCACCCAGCTTGTTGTCAGGGAGGACGCCCTCACCCTGTATGGGTTCCACCGGCAGAGCGAGCGGGAACTCTTCCAGATCCTGATCAATGTCTCGGGAATCGGCCCCCAGATTGCACTCAACATCCTCTCCCAGATCTCACTTGAGCAGTTTGCCATGGCAATCATCAGCGATGATGAGCGTGTCCTCACCAGTATATCGGGGATCGGGCCAAAGAGTGCAAAGCGGCTGATCCTGGAACTGAAAGAGACGATGAAGAAGCGGAGAGGATCATTCATCGAAAAAGAGGGGCATATGCCTGCATCTGATGCGAAGTCGGCCCTTGTATCTCTTGGATTCTCAGAGCGGGAGGCCGAGGAGTCAGTGAAGGCGGTGATGGAGCGGCTGCCTTCGGGAAGTGTGCAGGCGATCATTAAAGCTGCACTCCAGCGTATGAAGGAGAGAAGAACGTGACTGAGCGGATCATCACCCCGATAAAGTTTGAGGATGAGATCGACGATCCCGCCATCAGGCCGGCCCGGCTTGACGAGTTTGTCGGCCAGCCCCAGATTAAGGAGGCGCTCAGGATCGCAATTGAAGCGGCAAAGATCCGGGGCGAAAACCTCGATCATATCCTCTTCTCGGGACCTCCCGGCCTTGGGAAGACGACACTCGCCCAGATCATCGCCCGTGAGATGGGATCTGCAATACGGAGCACAACAGGACCCGTTCTTGACAAGCCGGGAGATCTCGCCGCCCAGCTGACGGCATTATCTTCAGGAGATCTCCTCTTCATCGACGAGATCCACCGGCTGAACCCGGTTGTCGAGGAGATCCTCTACCCGGCAATGGAAGACTATAGTATTGATGTGATGATCGGCGAGGGACCGGGGGCACGGGCGATTCAGCTCCCTCTCGACCAATTCACCCTTGTTGGGGCAACGACACGGGTCGGTCTGCTCGGCTCCCCGCTCCGGGATAGGTTCGGCCTCATCTTCCGGCTGAACCTTTACGAGGTGGACGATCTCCTCTCGATTGTGAAACGATCAGCTGCGATCCTGAAGATCCCAATCTCCGAAGACGGAGCGCTAGAGATCGCAAAGAGGAGCCGGGGAACACCGAGGATCGCAAACCGGCTTCTCAGGCGGGTCCGCGATTATGCAACGGTCCGGGGAGATGGCTCAATATCCCGTGAATCAGCAGATCTCGCCCTCGGCATCCTCGGGATCGATCCCCTCGGCCTTGATGATCTGGATCGGAGGATCATCACCGTGGTCGCCCGTGACTTCAGTGGGGGCCCTGTCGGGGTGAAGACGATCGCAATCTCGATCGGAGAGGAGGTCAGGACGATCGAAGAGGTGTATGAGCCATACCTGATCAGGATCGGTTTTTTGAAAAGGACGCCGAAAGGCCGGGAGACGACCGAGGCGGCGGTTGCACATATCTTTTCAGATGGAAAGAAGGAAACCTAATTTAGATTAGTACTAATCAGGATTAGGATTATTTCGATTTGGAAAAAGAAGAGGGGGTAAATTCATCCCCTGACAGAGAATGCCCATTTCTGCATGACACCTTCTGCAGGCCTGTTCCTGATGCTTGATCCAAGATCGAGGCGTGCCGGGGAGAGCTCGTTCACCGCATCATCCCACGTATAGCTCCCCATCAATCGAACAATACGTGTCCTTCCTTCTGTTGCCTGCCACCATGCCTCATAGGCATCTGACTGGTGGGCATAGTCGGGATCAGGGAGATCGTATCGCCCCATGAGGGTATCTTCGATCGCCATAGTCGGATCCATTGCAAAGACGGTCATGGCATCTGTGACCGCCGCATCGCTGAATGCACTCATTGAGCAAAAGAGCGAAATTTCGACGTCCTTTCGCTCTGCTTCTGCTTCTAAAAGGTCAAGGAGCGGATCGATGAGGGCTTTCATCTCTTCAACAGTCGGATCGGTGATATCATATGATTCAGGCGGCAGCGCCTCCTCGAACTCAGCAAGGGTTTCTAGCCCCGTCCGGATGGAGTAGATTCGGATGAAGATGGCATCCGCATCATGATAGTAGTCATACTGTGACCAATCGTCACGAAGCCCTTTTGCCTCAAGGAAACCGGCAGGATCGACAGAGACTGCAACATCGCCATTGAACCTCTCCTTCACCTTTGCAATCATCTGTTTCATCCTGGCATTTGCGAGCTCCTCCTCTGGCGAGAAGTGCGTGTTATGCCAGCCCGGGGTGATGAGCATCATGTCAAAACCTGCCTTGTTGAGTGCATCGGCACGATCGAGCATCAATGCCTCAAATTTTGTGAAGTAATCATCAATCCATTCGGGTGTCCGCTCAACCTCCCCAAGAGCAGCAAAATCCGCACCAGATGCCTCCCAGATGGAATCCGCACCAAGATATGTTCCGATACTTGTGAACCCAAAGTTCATCGACCATATGGCACGGAGATTTCTGGCATGAGCTGCTTCTGCGATCCGGTTGAGATCAACCTGGCTCATTGCCTCGTCCCGGTGATCGTCCCAGAAGGTGCCGGGGACAATCTCCCATTCGGTTGAAGTGATCCAGTCATCGGGCGGATCCTGGTAGACACGGGGGATCATCCTGTCAAACGCGTACTTATTCGGCTGGTTAACCCAGTGAGCATCATAGAAGTCAAAGACGACAACTTCTGTCACCCCTATCCGCTCAAGCCGGTCAAAGCTGCTCTCAATATTCTTCCGAGTATCCTCAAACATCATGAAGTTGTAGTTCTTCCCCCAGGTATCCTGCATCCAGATACCAGCCCTGAATGCCGGCGGGAATGAAGGCTTTATCGGCTCTTCACTCCATCCGGATACGCCATCATAGGTGACGTGATTCGGGATCTGAATCTGCCGATCAAAGGTGCGTGATCTCCCGGTAGATGAGGTATAATGGTAGGAGAAGGACTCCTGGCCAACTGCCGGCACTGATATGTCCCATGCATATTCACCAGCCGGCGCCATCGATACCGGGGCTTTACCATCGATAACCAGACGGACCTCCTCATCAGGGGATGTCGTATAAGGAACAGACACCCAGAACCCGGCGGTTGTTGCTTCACCGGCAGCTATCGGAGGGATCTCAGCATAATTTTCACACCAGGGAGGGGCTTTCCATGGCCCTTTCGGCGGGCAGATCTCAAAGGCCATCATCACCAGAATTCCCGAGATGATAAGAACGATGAGAAGGAAAATCCCAAGGACAATCTTCCTGTTCCGATCCAGCATGAACCGAACTATGAGCAGGATAATTAATAAAGATGCCCGCTGCCTGGATCCCGGGATCAGAAAGGAGAGTCTTTTGCACAAAACCCGAATAATTTAGACTATTGTAGAATATGATAATATAAATTATCTATTAAGATCATAATATTTTCAAATAAGGAAAACCATTATCATCCTTCAATAGTGAGAAGTGATCATGCATACGATCACCATCCTCCCCGGCCATGATCGGAATGGCAACCCCGAAACCTTTGAGGCACTCCATCTCCGCCCCGGCGACACCCTCGCAATCGTCGGCCCGACCGGATCCGGCAAGAGCGCCTTTATAAACGATATCGAGGTCTTTGCCCAGGGCGATACCGCAACCGGCAGGCGGATCCTCCTTGATGGCGAAATACCGCCCGAAAAGTTCGTCAGGGATCCTGCCTGCAAGCCGATCGCCCTCATCACCCAGACCACGAAGTGCCTTGCGGATCTCACCGTCTCAGAGTTCCTGAGCATGCATCTCCGTGCACGGAAGATCACCGAAGGGGATCTGATCGAGAAGACGATCCGGCTTGCAAACGAATTTACAGGTGAGCCTATCCGCCCGGAATGCCGGATCTCCTCCCTCTCCGGCGGCCAGACGAGATCCCTGCTTGTTGCCGATGCAGTGATCATCTCAAACGCACCAATCATCCTCCTCGATGAGGTGGAGAATGCAGGGATCTTCCGTGACAGGGTCATCACCTGCCTGAAGAAATCCGGTACCTCCGTCATCTTCGTCACCCATGATCCGCTCGTCTCCCTGATGTCAGACAAAAGGATCGTGATGGGGAACGGAGCGGTGAAGGCGGTCCTTGAGCCGGATGGATCTGAAGAGTCTGTGCTGAAGCATGTCACCGAGATCGATCTCTACCTCTCCTCGCTCCGCGAACGGCTCAGGTCAGGGGAGGTTCTCAGGGAGACGGTTGCAGCAGCATGAAGCTGATCATCGTCGCCGGGCCGCCGTCTGCGGGGAAGACGGCTGTTATCCGGCAGATCCTGACCCATCTCCCAAAACAAACTGCTGCGTACCTGAAGATCGATGTCATCTATGCAAACGAGGATGAAGAGATCACCCGTGAGTTTGGCATTCCCGCACGGAAGGTCATCTCTGGCGACCTCTGCCCGGATCATGCCGGGATCACGGTTCTTTCCGATGCCCTGCTCTGGGCAGAGAAGGAGGGAGCCGAATTCCTGATCATCGAATCTGCCGGCCTCTGCCTCAGGTGCACCCCCTATACCACCGAGTCGCTTGGAATAGCAGTCCTCTCTGCGATCTCGGGCACCCATTCTCCCTATAAGATGAGCCCGATGATCGCTCTTGCCGATGCTGCGGTTGTCACCAGGATCGATCTCGTCTCACAGGCAGAGAAGGAGGTCTTCAGGGAGGCAATCCGGGATGTTGCACCCGCAGTCGAGATCATCGAGACGAATGCGGTCATCGGGACCGGGATGCGGTACCTGATGAAGATCATCGACGATCTCCTGCCGATCACTGATCCAAAGGCACTCACGCTCCGTGGCAGCCCGCCCCTTGGCGTCTGTACGGTCTGTGTCGGAAAGAAGCAGATCGGATGGGAGAACCATTTCGGGGTTGTCAGGAGGCTGGAAGGCGCAGACACCCTCTTCAGGGGTGAATAGATGGCCTGGAAACCACCTGGCAAGGACTGCGGGCTCTGCGGGGCAGCCTCATGCACCGCCTTTACCGCACTTGTTGCCGCAGGCGCAAAATCATTCCGGGACTGCCCCTTCTACCTGGAGAATGTGAAAGGAAAGGATTCATCCTATTCCGGAGTCGATATCCTCGGCCTTGCCTATGACTTTGTCCTCCACCCGTTCCCGGGTGAGCCGTCCACCAGAAAGGATATTGTACCGTTCAGGCCGGATCTCGTCGAAAAATGGGAGATCAAGGCGGGAGATCTCGTCATCGGGAGGCCTGCCGGGGCGGGATGCCCGATCACCCATGCACTCAGGGTGACTGCTGCCGATCCGGTGAGCGGAATCATCTCCTGCCATGTTACAAGCCCTCTTGAAGCACGGAACGAGGATTGCCTGGATGTCAAGGCATATCATGTCCATGCATTTGAGGGGATCGCCGAGGTTGTCAACCGTGAACCTGTATTCGGTCTTCGGCAGCGGTTCCAGCCCGGATACTGCCTGATGGGACTGTCTCATCTGGGTGTGGTGAATATGGTTATTACCACAAGCGACGGAGTCAGGGTCAGGGTGGAGGGGATAACACTGTGAAGACGACGCAGGAGATCAACAATAAAATCAGAAGCGGGGAGGCAACCGTCATCCCTGCAGATGAATTCAAGAAACGGGTGCGTGAGGGGGAAACCTTCACCGTCGGGGATGTGGATATTGTCACCTGCGGAACATTCGGGGTGATGTCGGGGACTTATGCAGTCCTGACGGTGCCTGTTGCATCCCCCGGCACTTTCCGGAAAGCTGAATCACTCTTTTTAAACGGCGTTCCTGCCTATCCCGGCCCCTGCCCGAATGAACGGCTCGGCCTCATCGACTGCATCATCTATGGTACCGCACACCGGGACGAACGCTATGGCGGCGGCCACCTCTTTGCTGATCTCGCCGCCGGGAAGACTATTGAGGTTGAGGCGGAGGCAGACGGGCGGCGGTATACAAACGATATCACCATCTCTGATTGTGGCTTTGCAAAGCTCCATACAACACGATCGGCATTTAAGAATTATACCGCATTTCTCAGAAGAGAAGAGGGGGTACTTCCGACCATCTTCTCGGTCACCGGTCTCCGGGGACCCTGCAGGGAGATATCGGTCTCGGGTTGCGGGGAGGTGAATCCGGTACAAAACGATCCCTCACTCAGGTCACTTGCACCAGGCACACCGGTTTTTGTTAACGGCGTTAACGGAATCATCACTGGCACCGGTACGCGATCGACCCGGGAGCGGCCGAATCTTGCGTGTTCAGCAGATATGAACGGGATGGATCCCCTGATGATGGGTGGGTTTATCACTTCAGATGGCCCCGAATGCCTCACCTCGGTTGCCGCTGCAATACCGGTGCTCGATTCTGCATCCCTTGATGGACTGATGGTGCTTGATGAGGAGATCCCACTCCCTGTTGCCGATATCAGCAACCGCCAGCCGATCGGAGAATCGGATTATGGCAGAATCTGGCGGGGAACAGACCGGGGTGTCAGAATCCACTCTGATCGGTGCCTTGACTGCACTCCCTGCATGGCTCATTCAATCTGCCCGGCGGCGGCAATCGGAGAGGGGCATACCATCAACCGCTCCCTCTGCCTCGCCTGCGGCGCCTGTGCCTCAGCCTGTGAGGGAGGAGTCTTTTCTATCGATCTCGGAGCAATTCAGATCGGAGAGAGAGAGATTCCGGTCACACTCCGTCAGTCTGACCGCACCAGGGCAGAGCGGCTCTGCCGTCGTCTGGCAGATCGGATCCGCGAGGGATCATTCTTCCTCAGGGAGGGATTATGAACCACCTGCTCAGGTGCCCGGTATGCGGGAAGCAATTCCCCGATCAGGGTGAACTTGCCTGTCCGGACGGGCATCACGGGCTCCTGCGTGCGATCTACCCGGAGAAGCAGCTCGCTATCAGGGATGAGCCAGGCATCTTCCGGTATGCAGACTGGCTCCCTGTGCAACAGGTGCCACAGACCCAGTCGGGACCTGTGACATTCCAGTCTTCCGGGTTTGCAAAAGAAGCAGGGCTATCCAATCTCTGGATCGGCTTCACCGGCTATGCACCCGTTAAGGGTGCATATGTCCCGACCTGCTCCTTCAAGGAGCTTGAAGCCTGGCCAACACTACAGCGGCTGAAGGAGACAGGCGGCGGCACCCTTGTTGTTGCGTCTGCCGGGAATACCGGACGGGCATTTGCCGAGGTTGCAGATGCAATGGATCAGCAGGTCCTGCTTGTCGTTCCGACGCGGGCGTTGTACCGGATCTGGACGACGAGTCCTGCCCGGAATACCACCCTGATTGCAGTGGATGGAGATTATTCAGATGCAATCGCAATTGCGGATCAGATCAGCGGAATGCCCGGATATACCCCTGAGGGGGGTGCAAAGAATGTTGCCCGCCGTGACGGGATGGGCACCGTCTTCCTTGATGCGGCGGTTACTATCGGTAAGATCCCAGATCACTATGTACAGGGGGTCGGGAGCGGCACCGGCGCCATCGCCGCATGGGAGGCAGCGCTCCGGCTGATTGCGGACGGGCGGTTTGGCGGGAGGCTTCCCCGCCTGCATCTCGCCCAGAACCTCCCCTTCATCCCGCTCGTCTCGGCATGGCAGGCACGTCGGCGCGAGATCATTCCGGAGATTGATATGCCACATGCAGAAGAGGCGATAGCAGCAGTCAATGCCGATGTCCTGACGAACAGGAGACCACCATATGCCGTTTTGGGCGGCCTCTTTGATGCGCTATCTGCCTGCGGCGGCCGGATGTATGGGATCACGAATGCAGCCGCAGAATCGGCAGGCAGACTCTTTGAAGAGACAGAAGGAATCGATCCCGATCCGGCAGCGGCAGTCGCCTGTGCAGCCCTCCTCGCAGCAGTTGAGAGCGGCAGGATCGGAGAGGATGCATGTGTGCTTCTGAATATCACCGGCGGCGGATACAAGGCAGTTCCTGAGAAACACCAGATATTACCCGTTGAGACCATCCGCCCGGGAGATCTCCCGGCATGCATTCTGGAGAAGAGCCATGTTTGAAGACGCAATCATCAGAATCCTGAAAGAAGAGGAGATCACCCTCATCTCCCACCTCCCCTGTGATAAAGCGGGCACGCTCTGTGCCCTGGCAACAGATGCCTTTCCGCATGTTCCCCTCCTCCGTGAAGAGGACGGAGTCGGAGTCTCAGCCGGCGTATACCTTGCCGGGGGGCGGCCTGCGATTGTCATCCAGAGCTCAGGACTTGGCAATATGTTCAATGCCCTCCTCTCACTCCACGGTACCTTCCATCTGCCGCTCCCGATCATCGCGAGCTGGCGGGGGATACAGAACGAAGTGATCCCCGCACAGATCCCCTTCAACTCCCGCCTGCCGGCTATACTTGATGGTGCAGGCATCCCATATGCAACCATCATGGAGCCGGATGAACTCCCACGCCTTCAGGAGATGATCCGACGTTCGTTTGCCGAGGGCATACCCACCGTCACTCTCATCTCCCCATCCTGTTTTGATGGCGGCTCCTGCCCGGCAGAGTCGTTCCCTGAACGGAACAGGTCAGTGCCTTCGATTCCGGGTTCAGTGATCCATACGCCGCAGATGACCCGGTACGATGCAATCACCACCCTCGCCCCTCATCTTGGCAGGGCACTCTGTGTGAGCAATATCGGCATCCCCTCAAAGGAGCTGCATGCCGTTTCCGACCGCCCTGAGAACTTCTACATGCTCGGCTCCTATACCCAGGCATCCCCGATCGGCCTTGGGCTTGCCCTTGCACAGGATCGGGAGGTGGTGGTGATCGACGGTGACGGCTCGCTCCTTGGATCTTCGATCCTTCCCGTCATCGCCTCACTTTCTCCAAAGAACCTCACCATCTGCTGCCTTGACAACGGCACCTTCGGCTCCACCGGGAACCAGATTACACAAGGGTATGCCACCACTGATCTTGCGCAGGTCGCCTCTGCTGCCGGCATCCATAACTGTGTGCAGGTGCAGACTGAAGAGGCGCTTGATGCTGCCATATCGGAGAAGAAAGCCGGGCCCCGGTTCATCCACGTGATCATCAGGCCCGGCAATTCGGCGGTTCCGAATATCCCGCTTTCGCCTGGAGAGATCCGGGATCGGTTTATGCAGGCGGTTTCATCAGGGAAATGATACCTGTCCGGATCAGGTGAACGGGATCGAGGGCACCGATCAAAGCAGATAGATACCTCTGCCGGATGAAAACGACGAGCCTTTATCTATACCGGGGATAATCTTCTGGTATGGTAATCAAGGTCCTCGCCTTCGCCGGTTCCCCCCGCCGCCACGGCAATTCAGAGACGCTCCTCGACTGGGTGCTCGAAGAGATGGAGAAGCAGCCCGGTGTGGAAGTGGAGAAGCACGCCCTCGCCGATATCAATATCGCACCCTGTAAAGGCTGCAATGCGTGTGAGAAGCTGAATGCATGTGTCCAGAAGGATGATATCGTCTGGGTTGAGCCAAAAATTATCGAAGCCGATATCATCATCCTCTCCTCGCCGATCTTCTGCATGGGGATTGCGGCACAGCCAAAGGCCCTCATCGACCGGGCACAGGTATTCAGATCACGGAAATATGTCCTGAAACTGCCGATCGTGCCGCCTGAACGGAAAGGGAAGCGGATTGGCATCTTCCTCGCATCGGCGGGACAGGACTGGGATTATGTCTTTGATGCAGCGATTCCGTCTGTCAAATGCCTCTTTAATGTCATCGATGTGAAGAACAAGGATATCCGGTACCTGATGGTGAATAATGTCGATGAGAAGGGAGCAATCAACGATCATCCAACAGCAGAAGCGGACGCAGTGGCGCTTGCAGATGACGTGATCGCCACCATGCGGGAGATGAAGGGAGAGCGTCTTTGATGAGAGATGAGCATATGAACGGAGAGAGACGATGAACGCCCTTGGGATCTCAGGAAGCCCGAGGAAGGGTGGCAACACCGAGACGCTCCTTGATGCATTCCTCGCAGGTGCGGAGGAGGCCGGTGCAGAGACCCGGAAGGTGATCCTCCGAGACCTCGAATTCACCTCATGTAAGGGGTGTAATGCCTGCCACAAGACCGGGAAATGTGTTTTAACCGATGATATCACCCCGCTCTTTGACGAGATCCTGGAAGCGGACATCGTCGCCCTCGCATCCCCGATCTATTCGATGGGGATCACCGCTGAACTGAAGGCATTCATCGACCGGGGGCAGGTCTACTGGGCGAGGAAGTTCATCCTGAAGGATCTCTACTTTGAGTACGATCATATAAGGCGCCACAAGGGATTCTTCATCTCAACCGCCGGCCAGAACTGGGATCATGTCTTTGACGGGGCATACCCGGTAATCACTGCATTCTTCAATGATATCGGGTTTGAATACACCGACAATATCATCGCCAACAATATGGACGAGTATAAGGGGATCAAGGGCCACCCGACAGCGCTTGAGGATGCGAAGAAGAGGGGGAGGAAGGCAATGGGGGAGCTTCAATCGATGAGTGCAAAAACTGAAGGGGAATAAGATTCAATACCCCAAAAACCAATGGAAATTGTAATGTACTCTCCCCTTGTACAATAACGCACATTGATCCGATTCCACAATACATCAGACAAAACGAAAGGTATGAGCGTTCAATGACTCCTTCCGACCTAAAAGCCATCATTGCAACCGGTGAAGACAGCCATCGTCAGTTCAAACAGGATATAACCAATGCCGACTCTCTCGCGGCTGAAATGGCAGCATTTGCAAATTCGGAAGGTGGGATTATTCTTATTGGTGTTGCAGATGATGGATCAGCACCAGGTCTCACTCTCAGGGATGTAAACCGTATTAACCAGATCATCAGCAATGCCGCTTCACAACATGTAAGGAGTCCACTCCCGGTACAAACTGAGAATATCAATATAGGTCATGATCGGATTGTGATCATATTGACTATACCAAAGGGGAGAGACAAGCCATACTTTGATAAAAATGGCGTTATCTGGCTCAAAGTTGGTTCTGACAAAAGGAGGGTAAACTCAAGAGAGGAATTATGCCGCCTTTTTCAGAGCGTTGATCAGTTTCATGCAGATGAGTTGCCGACAAAAGCGGGTATCGGGAACCTGGATTCACTTCGATTCCGGGCATTTCTCCGGGATGTTTATAACCTTCCGTATCCGGAATCTCCTGAAAAGTTGCTAAACCTCTTAAAGAACATGAATCTGGCAACAGATGATGGGATGTTGAATCTTGCCGGAGTACTCCTCTTTGCTGAAAGGCCGGAGTGGATCAAACCCCAGTTCATTATCAAGGCAATCAGGTATCCAGGCAATTCAATCCATGTGAGCCAATATATCGACTCAGAGGATTTTTCCGGAACGCTCTCTGATATCTTTGAAGGAGCCATGGGTTTTGTGATGAGAAATATCCATAAGGTACAGGCAGGACAGAATGTCAATGCGCCGGGAGTACCCGAGATCTCGCCAGTAGTATTCGAGGAACTGCTGGTTAACGCCCTTGTGCACCGGGATTACTTTATTACAGCGCCAATACGGTTATTCATCTTTGACAACAGGATTGAGATCATCAGCCCGGGCAATCTGCCAAACAACCTGACAGTAGCGAAGATTCGTTCCGGAAACTCCAATATACGAAACCCAATCCTCGTATCCTTTATCGCCAAAGGTCTTCTTCCATATCGCGGAATTGGATCAGGAATAAAGCGTGTACTTGAAGAATGGCCCTATATTGACTTCACTGATGACCGGGAGGGGAGCATCTTCACTGCTACTGTGCATCGGCATGGAGATCGCGGTTCTGGACAGAGCACGGAGCAGATCATCGCACTTATTCAGGGAAACCCGGAAATCACAATTCAGGAGATGGCAGAACAGAGCGGGTTGACTGAGAGAGCGATAAAAACTCAGATTAGCAAATTAAAAGCTGAGAAGAGAATCAGGCGTACCGGTTCATCACGAAGCGGTACGTGGGAGATTATAGAGGAGTAATAATCCGAAGCGATCATTATAACAGAAGCCTATACCATCTCATCTATATGATCCGATAGTATCGGAGAATGTACCAAAAATTTATATACCAATATAAACATTGAGACGGATTGATCAAAAAGCGTACCAAAAATTTATATACATGTTTCTATTCCTGGCACACACGTACCAATCAACCATGGATGAACAGAATAACCCTTTGTGGATCGATTGGTGACGATACTAAATGTGGTTCCATTCTCTACGAAGTGAACGGGCAACCTCATCCGGGTTTTTGATGATGTCACGGTACATTCCGTAGTACTCCTGAGGGTTGCAGGGTGAGATCCGGGGTTTCTGAAACTGAAGTGTCTGCTCCCAGAGTTCTATTGGAATGATGACATTTATTTGTGGCCGCTGGCGTCATACACATACTGGATCTTGTTCATTATATTCCTGGTATTGCTTCGGGAGAATATAGTTATCTCATTTGGGTTGTTGATCAATACCGTTGAATAACGGATCAGTAGTAATCAAAGAAACCGGTAGAGAACACAATCATACCCGGTGTAAATACCAGAGGGAAACCTCGATCATTTCATAACCATGGAATACGCATTTCTTCATGGCAGGGGGTAAGGCAGTGAATATAATCGAAAAGAGGGGAACCCGATCCCTCCATCAGAGGGAGATTTTAAACAGGCTGAAACAAGAGATGCCAACACTTCAGAGACGATTTGGCATTAAACGGATCGGATTGTTTGGATCATATGCACGGGATGAAGCCGGTGAGATGAGTGATATAGATCTTCTTGTCTCTTTTGAAGAGGAGAAAGAGCGGTTTCGTACATTTATGCAATGTATTTTTTATCTTGAGGATATTTTTGGCAAAAACGTCGAACTAATCGCAGAACATGCACTCGACTCCAGAATCCGGCCGGTCGTTATTGATGAGGTGATCTGGATTTGAAGACAGATGCCTTTTATATCAGCCACATTATCATTAGACCAATTAAATCCATTAAATAAAATCAAGAAGAGGGGGAAATCTCCACACCCCTAACCCCGCATAATCAGAGATAAAACAGCGCCCCGAACAGGAGCACAAACGAGACTGCAATCACCACGATAAAGATCGCCGGGTTCCATGCCAGGACCTTCTTCCCGTCAAGCGGGCCGATCGGGAGCATATTGAAGGCAGCGAGCATCGCGTTGATCTTCACACCGACTGCGCCAACGAGGATTACAAACCACCCCAGATCAAACATCATTCCCCCGATCACAAGCAAGCCGAAGGGGATTGCAAGCAGGAGATTTGTCACCGGCCCGGCAACCGAGATCACTCCATTCTCTTTCTTTGAGAGGGTGGGGCCATAGATCAGCGTGGCGCCGGGTGCGGCAAAGACAACCCCGACAAGAGCGGCAATTGCTACTGCAACGAGGAGCATCTGATTATCTTTCTGAAATTCCGCCCAGTACCCATACCGCATCGCCATAAACTTGTGGGCGAGTTCATGGAGCACAAAGCCCACCCCGACCGTTATCAGCGAGAGGAGGAAGAAGAGGACAGCGGTTCCAAGATGCACACCTGTTGCCGAGAATCCGCCGACGAGAGCAAGGGTGAACGCCAGGGCAAGCGCAAGCCAGGCGATGCCGAGATCCTTGCGCTCACGTGTCGAGATACGTTCCAACATACTGTATATTTCTGTTGCATGAAGAGATAGGGTTTCTCATTCAGATCAAATTCCATCCATCACCGAATCAACTATTCCCCGGAATCAGGTAATCATCCGGCTCTGCCTTCCCGAAAATAGACGAGAGGGGAGTGTGCGGGAGAGAGGTGGGAACTCTGATGGAAGAAGCGGTATCAGAACATATTTTCTCCTCTTCTGCAAAATATCTCTTCAGCTTGAAAATTCGGAATGAACACCATGAGAACAATCCCATCACCCGGAACATTCATCTTTACTATCTCTCTCCTCCTGATCCTCTTCGCACTTGTGGGATCAGCGGGATGCCTTGGTGACGAACAGCCCCAGATCCAAGCCACTCAGACAGAACAGCCGATGAAGGCTGAATATGCTCCTGGCGAGATCCCCCTCCTCTATGCAGAGGCAGAAAACACGGCACGAGATAGATTCGATGCAATAGCCCGGATCCCACAGGAAGAGCGGACATTTGAGAATACCTTCCTTGCTTTTGACACCATCATCACCAATTATACAGATGCAGTATACCCCATGCAATTGATGGGGTATGTCCATCCCGATGCAACCGTCCGGGAAGAGGGGATGGCCATCTATGAAGTCTCATCGATATTCACAACAGAGACCTATGCACGGCGGGATCTCTATGTTGCTTTAGCAGATCCGTTACCCGGGACAGCAGATGAAAAACGTCTCCGTGATGTTACTTTGAGAAGATTCGAGAAGCAGGGGCTCCTCCTCAACGACGAACGGCTTGAGCGGGTCATCGGGATGAAAAACAGGATTGCTGCACTCGAGGCAGAGTACAACGCTAACCTCAACAGTGATAATACAACCATTCTCTTCTCAGAAGAAGAACTCCGCGGCCTCCCCCCATCTGCACTGGCGGGTTTTGGCCGGACAGAAACGGGAGACTACATCGTCACGACAAGCTATCCCGATTATATCGCAGTAATGAGCTATGCAGATGAGAGTGAAACACGAAAGCGGATGCTTGCTGCAGACAATGCCATGCAGGGAGACACAAACATCCCGCTCCTTGAAGAAGCCATCCAGCTTCGCCAGAAGGTTGCCCGTGAACTCGGCTATGATACCTGGGCAGACTACCAGATCGACGGCCGGATGGCAGGAGATGCGGACTCGGTGATGGAATTCTTAAATGATCTTAAAGGACCCCTCAGGGAGAAGAGGGAAGCTGAATTTGCCACACTTCTCTCAATCAAACAACGGATTGATCCCGGTGCCAAATCGCTCGATCATTGGGATATAACCTATCTCACCGAGATCTACAAAACCGAAGAGTACGGGTACAGCATGGATGAGGTGAAAGAGTACTTCCCCCTTGACCGGGTACTGAATGGATTGTTTGAGATCTATGAATCCCTCTATGGGATAACCTTTGAGGAAGTCAATAATCCAGTAGTATGGCATCCCGATGTCCGGCTCTTCCAAATCAGCGATGAGGCGGATGGAACTACAATTGCACACCTCTATCTTGATCTCTATCCCCGTGAAGGAAAGTACAATCATTTCATCATTTTTGGCCTTACAAGCGGAAGGATGACTGAAGAGGGGTATGCACAACCATCTGCGGCGATAGTCGGAAACTTCAACCCCCCGCAGGAGGGTAAGCCTACCCTGTTAACAATGGATGAAATCTGGACATTATTCCACGAGATGGGCCATGCCACACATAATCTCCTCACCCGTGCACCATATGGCACACTCTCAGGGTTCGAGGTCGAGTGGGACTTTGTGGAAACCCCATCCCAGGCATTCGAAGAGTGGATATACGATCCTGCTATCATGGAATCGATCTCAGGCCATTATACAGATCCTGAACAGAAGATCCCACCGGATCTTCGGGACAGGGTCATCGCCTCGGAAGATTTTGGAAAAGGGTATTCATTCTCCTCACAACTCCTCAATTCTCTACAGGATATGAACTATCACTCTACAGACGGGCCCGTTGACACCGTCCGGATCTATGAAGAGCTGCATCAGGAGCTGCGTGGGATACCCGCAATAGAGGGAACGCAAAAGCCGGCCAGCTTCCTGCACCTGATGGGCGGATACGATGCCGGATACTACAGCTATCTCTGGTCAAAAGTGTATGCGATGAATATCGTCGAGCGCTTCAAAGAAGACGGCATGACCAACCGGACAACCGGAATGGCATACCGGAAAACGGTTCTTGAGAGGGGCAATATGGCAGACGGCATGGTACTACTGACAGACTTCCTCGGGGAGGAGCCGGGGATCGAGCCGCTGTACCGGTTTCTTGGGATCGAAGGGTAATCCAATCGAATAATCCCACATCCCCTCCTTTTAGGCTCCATGAATGGTGCAGACACCAGAGTCCGCCAGCCCTTGGAGTATCAGGATGTTGCTCCGGTTTCAATCCGGGGGATATTTTTGTCCATAGTACACATTGGTACCACAGAAGCAAGAGCAGCCACCAAGGAGATACACAACCAATGCCCAGACCAAAACGAACCCCCGGACAGGCGCACCCGTTTCTCAAATGGGCGGGCGGCAAGACACAGCTTCTGCCCGAACTCATCTCCCGCCTCCCGCCAGGGATCGCCACAGGAGAGATCACCAGGTATGTCGAGCCTTTCATCGGCGGGGGGGCGCTCTTCTTTGCCCTG
Organism: Methanocalculus sp. MC3; assembly: GCF_054767395.1. Classification (NCBI taxonomy): domain Archaea; kingdom Methanobacteriati; phylum Methanobacteriota; class Methanomicrobia; order Methanomicrobiales; family Methanocalculaceae; genus Methanocalculus; species Methanocalculus sp. MC3. The sequence goes on along the minus strand of NZ_BAABMP010000001.1, from coordinate 190,986 downwards.
CACGAACAGCACACCATACAAGAGTCATATCTCTACGACATCAACTGCGAACTCATCCTCTGCTATTCTGTCATTCAGAAGGATGCAGAGGCACTGATCGAAAGACTCGAAGAACTGAAATCTGAATATTACACGCATGATGAAGAGGGAAGAAAAGCACTTTTTTATGAGATCAGGGAGAGCTTCAACAGGCAGCTCACCAGCATCTCCTTTTCCGAATACAACCCGGACTGGATCACTCGTGCTGCATGGATTATCTTTTTAAACCGCACCTGCTTCAACGGGCTCTTCCGGGTGAACCGGAGTGGCGGATTCAATGTTCCCTTTGGAAAGTACAAAAACCCCGATATCCTGAATGCAGAGAACCTGCGGAATGTCGCAAAACTCCTTGTGGACACCAGAATCAGGCAGGGAGACTTCACCAGCTGCCGGGATGTCGTGGATGAGAAGACCTTTGTCTATTTTGATCCCCCCTACCGCCCGCTCAACGAGAAGACTGCCGTATTCACCTCATATGCAAAGGATGGATTTGGCGAAGACGACCAGGTACGGCTCGCCGACTTCATCCGGGAGCTTGATGCAAAGGGAGCAAAAGTCATGCTCTCGAACTCAGATCCCAAAAATACCGATCCCGATGACTGCTTCTTTGATGATCTCTATTCAGGCTTCACCATCGAACGGGTACCTGCAACACGGATGATCAATTCAAATGGTGCTGGAAGGGGCGCAATCAATGAGCTGATCATCACGAATTATCCGGTTTCAAAGAATTGAACAGCAGAGTGAAGATTCGGATCAGATCACCCCAATCACAATCAATATCAATACAATCCCCCCGATTGCAACCGTCAGCACCCCTGCAACCCCAAGCACCAGGTACAGGAGCGGCAGGTAATCATTCACCATCGCCGCTCCTCCCCCCGTGCCTTGGTCCGCTTCCTCCTGAAGAGATCCTCCCGCTCCATCTCCTCAAGATAATCCGATATATATGCAATGACTCTTTTCAGCTGCGGGATCATGATCGAATCAAGTGCATTTGCCCGCCGCCGGACCGAGGTGATCCGGGACGAGAGGCGGAGGAGGGCGCCTTCCACCTCGGCGAGATGAATGGCGGCGGCAACTGCCTCTTCAGCAAGATCAGAGGACAAATCCAGCCTGCCTGTCGCTGCCGAGAAGCCGTATCCGGGGACACGCCCTTCCCTGAGGGGCTCCGGAATATCGAACCGGGGAACACCCACCCCCATGATACCCATCTCAATTGCCGGAATATCGGGGATGGTCCGCTCCACTGCTGCACAGCTCTCAACTTCACGGTGTGTCGCTGCCATCTCTGCTGCAAAGAGGGCCGGATATGCCGCTGCAAACGCCTCCTCCATTTTCCTCCTCAGCTCATCCCGGCGTTTTGAGAGGGAGAAGAACTCCATCACCATCGCATCAAGCTTCTCCCTGAGGAGTTCATGCCCCTTCTCTGCGATCACCAGCCTTTTTCTGGACTTCAGCAGCTCGATTCGTGTCGGGCGTGTGCCGGGGGGGAGCCTCCTGCTCACCCGGTGCCACCCCGGTAATAGTCGTCAATATACTTCGGATCGATCCGCTTCAGCTCATCTTTTGGGAAGATCGAGAGGAGATCCCATGCCCGGTCAAGGGTTTCATCAAACGAACGCCCCTCATCCCGCTTCTGGCCGACAAACTCATGCTCGAACCGATCAAGGAAGGTCAGGTACAGGCGATCGACATCAGTAAGCCCTTCATCACCGATCACCGCCACAAGCCCGGCAAGCCGTCGCCCGCGGGCATAGGCGGCATAGAGCTGGCTTGAGACATTCGCATGATCCGCCCGAGTCCTCCCATCCCCGATTCCTCCCTGCATCAGCCGTGACAGGCAGGGGAGTACATCGATCGGCGGATAGATTCCCTTCCTGTGCAGTTCGCGTGAGAGGACGATCTGGCCCTCGGTGATATACCCGGTCAGATCAGGCACAGGATGGGTGATATCATCATCCGGCATCGAGAGGATCGGAAGCTGGGTGATCGAGCCGGGCCTGCCTTTCACCCTCCCTGCCCGTTCATAGAGGGACGCGAGATCCGTGTACATATATCCGGGATACCCTCGTCTGGCCGGTATCTCCTCGCGGGCAGCCGAGACCTCACGAAGTGCCTCGCAGTATGCGGTGATATCCTGCATCACCACCAGCACATGCATCCCGAGGTCAAATGCCAGGTATTCAGCAGCGGTGAGGGCAAGCCGGGGGGTGACGATCCGCTCGATCGCAGGGTCATCAGCCCTATTCAGAAAGATCACCGCATGTGCCCGTGCCCCGGTCTCTGAGAACTCCTCAATGAAGAAGCGGGCCTCTTCGTGGGTGATCCCCATCGCCGCGAAGACGACTGCAAACGATTCATCAGACCCTCGTACCCGTGCCTGCCGGGTGATCTGAGCAGCAAGGAGGCTGTGTGGCAGGCCTGATCCCGAGAAGACCGGGAGTTTCTGCCCCCGGACAAGCGTATTCATCCCATCGATTGCGGAGATCCCGGTTTCGATCGAATCCTGCGGGAATTCCCGTTTCGTCGGGTTGATTGCATAACCGGAGATCTCCATCTCCTTCTCAGGCACGACACTTCCTCCGCCATCGATCGGTTCGGCCGATCCCGAGAAGATCCTCCCGAGCATCTCTTTACTCACCGGCATCGTCATCGGCCTGCCGGTGAAACGGACAGCGGTGATATCGCAGTCAAGATCCCGGGTTCCTCCGAAGACCATCACAATCGCCATCCCTTTCCTCGACTCAAGAACCTGTCCTGTCCGGACTGTGCCATCGGGGAGGAGAACCTTCACCACCTCATTATACCCGGCATCATCGATCCCGGATACGGCAAGGATCGGCCCTGCAACCCTGACAACAGACTGGAACTCCCGGAGCGGCGGCATCAGTCCTCACCTCCGGGGAATGCAGTAGCCAATGCCTCAAGAGTCTCCGGATAGAATGTCACAAACTCCTCATGCGGCATCGGCCCCATCCGGGAGAGCCGGGAAGTCACCGGAAGCTGCTGAACCTCTGCCGAACTCATCCCCTCACCAACTGCCCGCTTTCCCAGCCGGTAATAGCGGTGAATCAGGGTCATCATCCGATACTGCTTATCGGGGGGGCAGAACGTATCGACCGGATCGAATGCGGACTGCACCAGAAACGACTCCCTCAGGATGGTAGCTACATTCAGCGTGAACTTGTCCTCTTCGGGGAGGAGATCGGGGCCGACCAGCTGGACAATCTCCTGGAGTTCGTTCTCTTTCTGGAGGAGGGCGAGGAGATCCGATCGCATCTCCCCCCATTTTTCCCCCCCATGACTCTCCCACCATGGAGCAACGAGATCCGAATAGAGGGAATAGCTGAGGAGCCAGTTCACTGCCGGGAAATGGCGCTGGTGAGCGAGATCGGCATCAAGCGCCCAGAAGACCCGGACGATACGGAGCGTGTTCTGGGTCACCGGCTCGGAGAAATCTCCACCCGGCGGCGAAACCGCCCCGATCACCGAGATCGAACCCTCTTCACCGGAGAGCGTCTTCACACGCCCCGCCCGTTCATAGAAGTCCGCAAGCCGGGAGCCGAGATAGGCAGGGTAGCCGTGTTCGCCAGGCATCTCTTCGAGGCGGCCGGAGATCTCCCGCATCGCCTCAGCCCACCGGGATGTCGAATCTGCCATCAGGGCAACAGAATACCCCATATCCCGGTAATATTCCGCTATCGTGATCCCGGTATAGACCGATGCCTCACGGGCTGCAACCGGCATATTCGAGGTATTCCCGATGAGAACCGTCCTCTTCATCAACGGCTCTTTTGTCTTTGGATCGACAAGAGCAGGGAACTGCCTGAGTACATCTGCCATCTCGTTCCCCCGCTCACCACAGCCGACATAGACGATGATATCGGCATCGCACCATTTGGCGAGCTGGTGCTGGACAACCGTCTTGCCGGCACCAAAAGGTCCTGGCACAGCGGCAGTCCCTCCCTGGACAATCGGGAAAAAGGAGTCGATCACCCTCTGGCCCGTGATCAGGGGGCGGATCGCAGGAAGCTTCGATTGTATCGGCCGGGGCACCCGAACCGGCCATCGCTGGAGCATTGTGATCTCCTTCTCTGTGCCGGTTGCATCCCTGAGCCAGAGGATCGTCTCATTAACGGTATATTCGCCTTCCGATGCGATCCGCTCCACCGTCCCCGAAAGATCAGGTGCGAGAAGAATAGTGTGAAGAATCTGGTTTGTCTCAGGAACCGACCCGATCACCGCACCGCCCGGGATTGTATCCCCCTCTGAAAGGGAGGGAGTGAAATGGAACCTCTTTTCACGCGATAGCGCCGGAGCAGATACCCCACGGACGATAAAATCACCGGAGATCTCACCAAGCTCTGTCAGGGGCCGCTGGATACCATCATAGATCATCTCAAGAAGGCCGGGTCCAAGCTCCACCGAGAGCGGCATCTTTGATCGCCTGACCGGCTCACCGGGGGTGATGCCGGTGGTATCCTCGTAGACCTGGATGGTTGCGGTATCGTTATGCAGCCCGATTATCTCGCCGATGAGACCATCCTCGCCGACAAAGACGACCTCGTACATCTGTGCTCCACGCATCCGGTCAGCCTCGACAACCGGTCCTGTAATCCGAATTATACTGCTCTCTGTCATCCAATCACCCCGGTATCCCCCGGCCGGCAACACGCCTGATCGCCTCGGTTATGGCATCATCCCCTTTTACCGGACCCTGTGGACCCGGTATTTCTACAACAACCGGATAGACCCGGTGCGACCGCCCATGCTCGTCAAGAAGCGGGATGAGCGGCCGTGCATACCGATCCTGTATAAGGACGATACCGACTGATTCATCCATAAGAAGCTCTTTCAGTGCGGCTTCGGCAGAGGTATCATCCTCACACCGGATCGTCTCTGCAACACCGCCGAGCCGGCAGAGGAGCATGACTGTACGATCACCAACTGCCACGATCCTCATCTCATACTCACCTCCACCACCATCTGTGCCCTGATCGTCCCGGCAGGCACATGATACAGAATTCCGGCAGCAGCCGCCCGTAGGTTTTCGCACTCGATGCCAAGCGCCATCAGGTACCGGAGGATGGGGCCGCTCCCGAGATGGTACTGGCTGCTCGCCATCCTGCCAATATCAAGCAGACACCGTGACAGGCTCACCTCAATTATACCCGGATCCCTGCTCTTCTTCACCTGCTCAATGAAAGGCTCGATATAGGAAATATACATCGTCTCCCTGATCTGCGAGACAAGCTCCACAAGATCAGCAGATCGTGCCAGGTTTCTGAGCATATCATCTGAGATCTCAAAGCCTCCCCTTTGGATGAGGAAGGGTTCAATTGCTGCTGCATCTGCACCATACAGCAGTCCGCGTATAAGAATCCTGAGATTCTCGCAGTCTATCATTCGTCCCGCCATCAGGACTGCCGGTTCATACTGGGATTCGTCCATCCCACGGGCGGTCATCATCAGAGAACGGTAGCTCTCAGAGAAGAGCGCCGATTCGAATGCAGCATATCCTTCCTGTTCGCCAACTGCCTTCCAGATATCCCGTATGCGGGGGAAGACTCCAGACCGGTCAAGCCGCTGAACCGCCTCTTCAACAGATCCGGAGTGGGCGGCTTTCCTTATCGCTGAGCTGGAGAATGCCCCGATTGGAACCGCCCTCTTCTCAATCAGATCCCCCGGAAGACCACCGCTAATCCCCCTCAGGACAGAGGCAACCTCCTCTGCCAGATAGACCTGGATATATCCGAGGATCAATGAATGAATCGCATCCGGGACAGATACGGCAAGGTTGCCAAGCAGGGTATAATGGTAGTGCCGGATCAGCCGTTCGGTATCATCCGGACCCATCCCTTCGCGGTACTCGATTATGTGGCCGGACCGCGCCGCCCGTTCAAAGAGATCGAGGAGATCTGAGGCATCCGAGAGGGTATCTGCACCATCTGCCGTCACAAGCGGGTTGCCCATCGCCCTGACCCTTGCAGAGGGATAGGCAAACGAGGCGATACTCAGGATAATCCGGAACCATCCCGCAGAGACTGCCACAAAGATTGCAATAAAAAATGCAATGGCAAAAGCAATCAGAATCAGCCCTGATCCTTCTCCGGTGAAGAGTTCTGAGATGATCAGATCAATATCCATCTCCTTCACCTCCATAGAGGATTCCGGATACCTGCTGTGTCAGGCTATCCCTCATCTGATCCAGCCGTGTTGCGAAGGTCTGATCGCACCTGATGGGAGTATCCGCGGAGATGACGATCACCCCGCCTGACTGGATCTGCGGATCATGGAGAGGGAGGGATCGGATCGCAACCCCGTCAAGTCCTTCTGCTGCATCTTCAACCGCTTTTTTATCAGCAGCACGGCAAAGGATAACAATCTCTCCTCCCCCGACAATCTCCCTCCCTTCAATGATGAGGGAATGGAGGATACCCGGGTACTCCGGCTTTAAAGGAATATCTGCCAGCTCTTCTTCAGCAGCAACAAATACCTCCCGGATCCCCTGCCATCTTGCATCCCTGAGTGCTTTCATCTCATCGTACTCTGCCTGGAGGAGGACTTTTCGTTCTGCCCGGAGGGCTTTGCGTTTACCTTCAAGGAGGATCCGTTCCCGTTCCCGTTCGACTCTCAGGCGGGCAGCTTCCCGAATCGCAGTACACTCTTCTTCTGCCTTCTGCCTGATCCTCGCAATCTCCTCTTCGGTCTCTGCTACAATCAAGGAGATGATCGTCTCAAGCCCCATTCAGAGACCTCCGAAGAGCCCGATCCCAAACATGATCAGAATCGCAACCAGCAGGCCGAAGATTGCAAACGTCTCTGCCATCACCGCGAAGACGAGGCTCTGCCCCATCGCTTCAGGCCGCCGTGCAACCGCACCGATCCCGGCAGCGGCAGTCATTCCCTGTCCGATAGCAGAGAGTCCGGCAAGGCCGACAGCAAATCCTGACCCGATACAGGCAAGGCCCGCGGCCGCTGTTGCCGTCACATCACGGGTGATGATCCCGGTGAATGCCATGATCAGGATAGCAACCAGCAACCCATAGATCGCCTGCGTCTCCGGGATAACCGAGAAGACGAGCCCCTTCCCAAACATCTCCTCCCTCTCGGATGTGGTCGCGATCCCAGCAGATGCAGCAATTCCCTGACCGATGGCGGAGATTGCGGCAAAGCCGACCGCAATCCCACAGGCGATCGAAGCAAAACCGGCGGCAAGTGTGGGAACGATATCCCTTGTGATCATCCCGGTGAACGCCATGATAAGGATCGCAACCAGTAACCCATAGATCGCCTGGGTCTCGGGGATCACCGAGAAGACAAGGGAGCGGCCAAATGATTCCGGTTTCTCAGCGGTTGCAGCAGCTCCGGCAGCAGCAGCAATGCCCTGTCCGATAGCAGAGAGTGCCGCAAGGCCGATCGCAAATCCGCACCCGATTGCGGCAATTCCAATTGAAATATCCGAGATCGGGCCGCCTGCAATCATCCCGGTAAACGCCATGATAAGGATCGCAACCAGCAATCCATAGATCGCCTGTGTCTCGGGGATCACCGAAAAGACGAGGGCACGCCCAAAAGCACCTTCATGCTCAGCAGAAGAGGCAGAGCCGGCAGCAGCAGCAATACCCTGCCCGATGGCAGAGAGACCCGCAAGACCAACCGCAAGGCCGCAGCCGATCGCGGCAAGCCCGGTCGCCATCGTCGCAACCGCATCACCCGCCAGGATTCCTGAGAATGCCATGATCAGGATCGCAACCAGTAACCCATAGATAGCCTGCGTCTCAGGGATCACAGAGAAGACAAGGGATCTCCCCATAGCCGTATCATCCTCAGAACTTGTAGCAATCCCGGCAGATGCAGCAATACCCTGCCCGATGGCAGAGAGGCCGGCAAGACCAACCGCTAATCCGGCACCAAGAGCGGCAAGCCCCATCGGGGTGGATACCGGGTCCCCGACACCGCCGATCACCCCGGTCGAGAGGAGGATCAAAACAGCAACCAGAAGGCCGTACATCCCCTGTGTCTGGGGAACAGCCTGAAATACGAGTGCCTGCCCGAACTTCTCGGGCTTGATGGCAATCACTCCGGCACCGGTGGCGCCGGCAATACCGACACCCATGCCGGATCCGATGGCAGACAGTCCTACCGCGAGCCCGGCACCGGTGACTGCCAGAATAAATCCGGGTGTTAGTTCAGGTATCATGGTTCATCCTCCGGAAGAATGGTCTTCCTACGATCCGTTGCAAATGGCTGGAAGAGGCGGCCGCCTCCTTCATAAAAGTGGCCAAAGAACTCGACATACTGGAGCCGAAGGGCATGGATAAATCCGCCCAGGGACTGGAGCAGGAAGTTTGCCAGATGGCCGCCGACTGCAAACAGTACCGCAACGATGGCGAGATACGGGTGGACAGATCCGATCATCTCCGAGAGTATATTCACGGTCATCGCAATCCCGGCAGTTGCGAGTGCAAGCGCAAGAATCCTTGTATAACTGAGCCAGTCCCCAAGGAACCCCGTGATGCTGAAGAACCCAAGAGGCCCTTCGAAGGTGAGGATCAGGGCAGCGGCTGCTGCTGCTCCTGCTCCCGATACAAAAAGAAGGGGAAGTGGAATCTCCGCCCATCCGAAGAATGCGAAGAGAAGAACTGCCGCACAGGGCTGGAGTATGAACCAGACCCCCTGTTCTTTGAGCATCTTCCTGAGTTCACCCGCTTTGATATTGCTGTATGCAGCGATTCCAAGGCCCATGTTCAGGTGAAAAATCCCAAAGAGAAGGGCGGCGGTGAGGATGGTGATTGGATCCATCAGGGGATCGATTAATACGAAGGGCGGGGATATGCCGAAGAATCTCGGGAGGAGATCCCCAAAGAAGCCCCCCTGTACGATACCGAAGAGAATGCCGGAGATACCGCAGGCAAAAAGGATAAACGAGAAGTCACGGGTTGACCCCGGGTACCGTGCAGGGCCTGCAAGGAGGGCTGCTGCAACCAATGCAAGCAGCAGCCCGTAGCCCGCATCCCCAAGCATCACCCCGAAGGTGATGACGAGGACCGGAGCAATAAAAAACGTCGGATCCACCTCACGGTACCGGGGCGGGGCAAATGTCGTGGTGAGTGACCTAAACGGCGAGAGCCAGCGTGGATGATTGTATGCAACAGGAACAGCGGCATCCCCGTCCTTCCCCGGAACAGCACGGTAGATCATGGTGCCACCTGCATGAAGATCCCCGATCTTCTCAAGGAGAGGGAGATCATGGCTTTTAATCCAGCCTGAATAAAGCCTGAGATCGCGGGTTGAGCCGGTGAGGGCGGCGGCATCAACTGCATCCCGTGCAATTCCGAGGTCCTCTGCAAGCCCGGCAAGCAGTTGAAGGTATTCTGAGCTTTTCTCCCGCAGGCAATTCTGTATCTCTTCATCTTCCTGATGGAGAGCATCCTTCTCTTTCCGGATATGTTCAAGCGCCTCAGGAACAGAACTCCCATGTTCGCCGAAGGTAAAATCCGCAAAACCCCTTGAACGGAGGAGTGCATCAACTCTTTCGGCAACACGTGAATGCGCAAGGACGACTGCGATCATCCCCTCTTCCTCCAGCCTGCATGCAGAGTGCGCAATTGCCTCTGATATTCCCTCTTCCTCAAAAAGTGCGTTTAAATCCTCGCATTCACCGGTTGGAATGAGCCCTGCCCTGATGGTGATGAAACGGGATGGCTCACGCGGAGGGAGGGCCTCTCCAACGCACCGAAAGAGGAGAAGATGCTCTTCATCTTCATCAAGGCGTGCGAAACGCTCATGGATAGCTGAACGGCGAACCCGGCAGGAGAGGATCTCCGAGATCACCGGGTTATACCTGTCCACCACCTTCAGCAGTGAGGCGGGATCAGATCGCTCTGCCGGAACCGGGGATTTCCGATCCGGGAAGAAGAAACCGGTGATCCTTCCCTGCTCTTCCCTGTGATCATGGAGCGCCTCCACAGCACGCTCGGTCCGGGCCTGGGCAGCTGCGAGTGCCTGCCGGATCTCATCCCTTTGCACCGGTGAGATAAGGTGGAGGAGGTGCTCGTCACCGGTGATCGGAGTCAGTTCAAGAATCCCCTCTTCATGGAGAGCTGAGAGGAACGGTGCTGCATACCGGCGATGGATCCCCACCGTCACCTTCTGCATCTCAGCCGGATAGAACATCCTCCCCTCCGGTGACTGCGGCTATGATTGCAGAAACCGCACTATCCTTTCGTGAGGCAGCAGCAGACATAATCTCTTCAACACGCCGATCCGTTTCAGAAGCGATTTCTCGGGCTTTTCCCTCAGAATCCTGTATTACACGGTTAACGGTTTCTTCGGCCTCTGCTGAAGCCTTCTTCAGTTCATCTTCGGTATATGCTGCCGCTTCTTTCCTGGCGGAACTGACTGCTTTCTCTGCCTCATCTTCAGCAGCCTTGATCCGTGAGATCGCCTCTTCCTCCACCTTCAGGACAGCCTCGATATCATGAACCGGCATGATTGTGTTTATAGATTGACCCCGTTATTAACCTACGCCCTCATAGTATTCTTTATCTGATCATAGAGAGGAGAGATGATATCCGGCACCAAATATGCCGGATCGGGGAAGAATCAATGCAGGGAATCCTGACAGCAGATATCGGCGGCACATACAGCAGGTTCGCCGGGTTCACTCTTGGTGATGATGGTACCATATCCCGGCTGAATGCTGTTTCGCTCACAACGAGCAGTTTCAGTTCATTTGACGATCTGATCGAAGAAGCCCTCATGTACGCAGCCCCGGCTTCGGGCTCTTCATGGGAGGCGATGGTGCTTGCGGTACCGGGATTGGTCAGGGATGGCGTGCCTGGAATCCTGCCCAATGTTCCTTGGCTGGCTGATATACGCACCCTCAAAACAAAGATGCCGGAGACAGAGATCCACCTGATCAATGATTTTGTTGCCCAGGCATATGCCTGCCTGCTGGAGACAGGGCTTGCGGGAGAGGTGATACAGGAAGGAAGATCCGGGGATGGCGGCGTCATTGCAGTTGTCGGCGCCGGAACCGGCCTTGGCCATTGTGCAATCAGAAAGGGAGCGGGCGATAGTATCTGTGTTATTCCTTCAGAGGCCGGCCATGCCGCCTTCCCCTTCTATAGAGGCGATGAGGCTCGTTTCATGGAGTATCTCATGGAGAGAACCGGAATAAAGCACCCGCATAACGATCTGGTGGTGAGTGGCCCCGGTCTCGCCCACCTGCATGCATGGCTGACCGGCGAGATGCTTCCTCCAAATCAGGTTGTCAGGAGAATAGGGCCTGATTCAGAGACAACAGAGTTTTTTGCCCGGTTCTATGCACGTGCATGCAAAAACTATGTGCTCAACACCCTCTCAACAGGCGGCCTCTTCATCACCGGCGGTGTTGCGATGAGAAATCCGTTCCTCGTGATGAACGATTCTTTCCGTGAGGAGTTCATCGATGCTCCGCATTACCAGGATATGCTCGAAACAATCCCCGTTTCCCTTGTTTGTGACGAAGATGTGGGGCTCCTCGGAGCAGTACGGTACGGCATGCTGAACCTCAGAGGATGAGCTGATCAGGAGGCTTTTTATTTTACCGGGTGAGAGAGATTCCACATGACCATTGATGAGATCCGCGAGGAGATTGCAACAATAGATGCCGGGATTGTCGATCTGATCAAAAGGCGGCAGTCGCTGGCCGGAATGATGGCACATGAGAAGGTGAAGGCAGGCAGGCCGCCGGTCGACCCCGCACAGCGGGAGCAGGTGATCGCCCGGGCAGTGGATCGGGCGGTTGAGGCGGGTATCGATCCGACAGGTGTACGGGAGATCTTTAACAGGCTTGTCGTGATGAGCGAGGATAAGCAGAGAGGATGCATGGGGGATGGAAACCTGCCGTGAGGATTTATCCCTATGAATAGCTCCTTCTTTCACCCTTCGCTATCAGGCTCTAGGTAGTGATGGCCAGGTAAGCTGTTATCATTGAGGAGAATCATATACAAAAAGCAAAGGGCATATCATTCATTCTGAGGGAGGATTTTTATCTGTGATGATGAACAAGCGTATCATCGATTATAACACGAACCAGACCTTTTCCGGATACTCAATAGCACGAGATCCGGCATCGGATGGCCAGATACTCGTTCAGGATTTGAATACCTATTCCCAGCTTGTCTCACGCATCATCCAGGGAGATTCTCAGGCGGTTCTGCAAAGAATACCCGATAACACATTTCGATCATGTATAACGAGCCCGCCGTACTGGGGACTTCGTGACTATAATATTCCCGGCCAGATTGGTGCAGAAAACACACTTGATGAATATATTGAGAATCTTGTTGCAATCTTTCGTGAGGTGCGGCGAACACTAACACCTGATGGAACGCTCTGGCTCAATATCGGTGACAGCTATACAAGTGGTAACAGAAGGACAAGAGATCCGGATAAGAAAAATATCGCACGAGGAATGAATTATCGTCCACCTACCCCGGAGGGCCTCAAGCCAAAGGATCTCATAGGCCTTCCATGGAGGCTGGCTTTTGCACTTCAGGCAGATGGATGGTATTTGCGTTCTGATATAATCTGGCACAAACCCAATTGTCAACCAGAATCGGTGAGAGATCGCCCGACACGGTGCCATGAATACCTCTTCCTCCTCTCTAAGAATGAGAAGTATTACTTTGATTCCAAGAAGATCAGGGAGCCTTCAACATCCCGGAAAGGGTGGCGCAACCGGCGAACAATCTGGTCCATCAACACTGAACCAAATCATTATGATCACTTTGCCATGTTCCCGGAGTCCCTGATTGAACCCTGCCTCCTTGCAAGTAGCGAGGAAGGCAATCGTGTCCTCGATCCATTCTTTGGATCAGGTACAGTTGGGATCGTGGCATTGAAGTTACATCGGCGATTCTGTGGCATTGAGCTCAACCCGAAGTATATGGATGTTGCCTATAAGCGTATCAGCGAGTTGATCCATCCATGACAGAGAACAACTTTCCAATTCTCATTCCCACATTACAGATCGAGTTCTCCCACAGGCTTTCGGAACTTCGCTCGCTCTATCTGCACCCTGCACTTGCTCATGCAATTGCGCAGGTTCATATCGCCGATCTTGATTCTGAACTTATCAAATATGTCGATGAGGCATACCTGAAACAACTGGCAATAATGGGGCTGCGTGGCGAGAGTGTCTTTCCGGTTCCTCTCCTCATACGGGCAGATCCGGGGCTTCTTGGATATTACAGACTCCTGTATGGATTTTCACAGAAGGAGCTCTATACAAAAGGACCTTTTGGAAGGTTCAAAACCTTTGAAGAGAAAAGAGTAATCCCCCACCGCCTTGAGCCCGAGATCGAGCCATTCTGCAAGAGCCTGATTGAAACCGGAAAAGCACTGGTAAGCGGTGTCGAAGGACTTTCAACAGATATGGTGCATGATCTCCAGATGCTCACACTGGGTCCACAGCTCCGGGGCGGAAGGAACAATACTGTTGGCCAGTCAGCTACAACAGAGATCTTTGACCTGATTCATCAGATTGTCAGATCCTCTATCCTGACTGTCGATCAGATGAAGAAGGTGATCACACTTACAAATGATTCCGGCCGCATACTCAGAATTGAATTCTTTGCAGACCCCGACATCCAGATTATTGAAGAGGCCCGCTCGGGTCTTCTTCCCCTCGTCTCAATGGAGATAAAAGGCGGCGGAGATGCATCTAATATTCATAACAGGCTTGGGGAAGCAGAAAAAAGCCACAGGAATGCAAAGGCTAAGGGTTTCTCCCATTTCTGGACACTGATACGGATTGAGATGGATTATTCCATTGCAGAACAGGAATCTCCAACAACCACACGATTCTTCAACATCGATAAAATTCAGGATGAACAAACTGATGAGTATCATATCTTCAGGGATATGCTCTGCTCAATGCTTGGCATACACCTCCCTGAATAAAAAGATGGGTGGTACTTATTGCCCTCGGATCGTTGGAAGGATTATTGCCCATAAATTACAGAATAACCCGTTTTCTACGCTTTTCTGTAGATATTCAGCCCGATCTTGATCTCATCATCATCAGGTAGTCCAATATTTCCCTCACTCGATGCAATGATGACCGATTTACCTGACTTTGAAATGCCGAAATCCTTTGTGAGATCCACTTCGATGATCAGTTTCGATCCCTCTCTCTTCATCTCCATATTCTTCATGATGCTGATCTCTTGCACCGCTCTGCAATGAAGCTGCCGGGAGATGATCCGGTGAGTATTGAGATGTGATGAGGTGAACTGACAGGCAATTACCATCATGCAGTCGATCGATTCTTAAGATATGAGGAGATACAATTCCTGATGCAATCTTCCCATGCGATCATTATTGCCATTGCCTGCCTGCTTGCCGGAGTAGTCATCGGAATGGTAGTTATCCCTGTACCTGATGCGGATCCTGATGATGATGCGGCGATGATCCTTCTCAGGCTCCAGTCAGAGATCTCAGCATCGCTGGAGACGCTTGATACCAAACTGGCATCCGCTGCATATGATCTCGGATCAACCGGCCTTGATAACAAGGCGGCACGGGATATCCTGCTTGAAATAAGCAGTATCCATCCGGCGGTCATCGACAGCACCACCGTCAGCCCGGAAGGCATCATTCTTGCTGCTGAACCATTCTTACACCACGATGTGGAAGGCGTGGATGTCTCGGATCAGAAAGCAACACAGCAGATTCTTGCAACCCGCCGCCCGATCATGAGCGGCATTATTCCGGTGGCAGAGGGAGGCGATGCATCGTTTATCAGCGCACCCGTCTTCAGCAGGGGCGGGATCGCGAGCGAGCCGCCGGGGAGGTTCCTTGGGTTCACCTCCATCGTGTTTCAACCGCACCTCCTGATCGGGGAGGCGGCTGAGCCGGTTGTTTCCGGAAAACCCTATTCGATCACCGTCGTCGATACTGACGGCCGTGTCCTCTATGATACCGATCCGGAACAGATCGGGCTCCCCCTTGACGATCCCGTCTATACCGCCTATCCCGTGCTCGTTGAGTTCGTCACCCGGGTCACAAAGGAGCGGCAGGGGCAGGGGAGCTATATCTTCCGTGACCAGACAAAAGAGGCTGTCTGGACGACCGTATCACTGCACGGGACAGAGTGGCGGGTGGCGGTCACACGGACTCTATGAGGGAGAGGAGAGCTTCCTCCTTTGTAGTATAAACAGGGCCAGTGAGAAGAGAGCAATCAAAGGAATTACTGCTAAAGGGGAAGATTCTTCTGATTGCGGCATTTCCCGAACCAAAGGATCATAGAGATCAGGATGCAATGCTTCTGCCACCTCTTCGAGTGCATCCACAATTCTGGGTCCGCCCCGGCTTATGATATCGGATTCAATAATAATAACCCGGTTATTTTGCACCGCATCCAGCCGTGCAAGCCGTGGTTCTGTCATGACATAGTTATAGATGACATCATAGCCGGCTTTTCCCATTCCAGTTCCCGAGCTGACAAGGATATAATCGGGATTTGCGGAGACAAATTCTTCAAGGCCGACGATCTTATACTCATCAACTCCTGAAAATGCATTCCTGCCGCCTGAGGTTCTGATCACCTCGTTCTGGAAGGTCCGGTCACCAGACACCCATATCGGATCATGCCAGACGATATGGGCAACAGACGGGGTGTGGGATCGGGTGGCAACCCGCTCCTCGACCGCCGCAATTCTCTGGCTAAGCTCCTGATTCAGCATCTCCGCATTATCTTCAGCACCGCAAACCCTGCCAAGCAGTATGATCATCTCCAGGATCTCATCGATTGTTTCCGGATTGATGACAAGAACCGTTATCCCAAGTGATCGAAGTCGGTTAAACACCTCCTCGGAGTTCTTTGGAGCAGCCACCACCAGATCAGGCCTTGCAGCAACGACCTTTTCTGCACTGATTGTGGTAAACCCGCCCATTGATTCAATCTGACGGGCTTCTGGGGGGTAGTCGCTCTGTTCAGCCACCCCGACAAGCCGATGACCGACCCCGATTGCAAAGAGGAGTTCGGTATTAGATGGTGCAAGGGAGACGATACGTTCCGGATATGCCCGGATGGTAACCTCATGGCCTGAATCGTCGGTGACGGTGATTGATCGATCCCCTTTCATCGAGCTCCCGATAAGCATGGCTGAATCAGCATATTCTTCAGCGTCAATTCCTCCTGCTGAAAGACCGGCAGCTCCCCCTATGCAGAAGACCATAATAAACAAGCCAGATACGAATCGTCTCATAATTAAACTCCTCTCATTACACATCATTTACGCTCTCCTTTATCTGCCATAGTATCAACCAGAACTGGATTCTTTCCGGAGATAGAGAATGGCAGAGTCGATGGAGATCTCCACCCGTGCCCCATTCCCGATCAATGATGCAAGGACAGACCCCGCCTCTCCTCCGGTATAGTCCTCAAATGCTTCGATAGATCCGATGATCACCATCTTCTTCGCATGCGGACGTAAAAGCCGGATATTATCCAGGTTCCCCCTCCCAACAGGCATGGCAACAAGGATGATCCGGTCAGCTTTCTCAAGATACTCTATAAGC
Organism: Methanocalculus sp. MC3; assembly: GCF_054767395.1. Lineage (NCBI taxonomy): Archaea > Methanobacteriati > Methanobacteriota > Methanomicrobia > Methanomicrobiales > Methanocalculaceae > Methanocalculus > Methanocalculus sp. MC3. The sequence goes on along the minus strand of NZ_BAABMP010000001.1, from coordinate 174,369 downwards.
AGCGATGAGGAAACCTCTGATATCGGGGCAAACGGAGCCTCGCTCAATGTAGGAATACCAAGCTCTTCTGCTGTTATATAATCCGAATCAAGCACATTGAGAATACCGGTGGTAAGATGCCAGCCAGACTGGTGAAGCCGCCGGATCAGAGGTGTGCCGCATCCCCCGCCACAGACAATATGCACCCTTCCGGCCTTTGCATCATGCATCCCGTCTGTATAGAGCGGGAGGATATACGGCCTCCCGGTAGTCGGATGAGTACTGACGAGCACATCGACCCCATAGACCAATCGAATCATCTCTCTGGTCAGCACATCTCCTGGCAATCCGATTGCCGCAATCTTCCTCTCTTTCAGGAGGATGATCCGGTCACAGTAGTAGGCGGCGAGGTTGATGTCATGGAAGACACTGATCGTCGTCGTCTCCTCCATCTCCTTTCTGATAATACTCAGAATCTCAATCTGGTGGCTGATATCAAGGTGAGAGGTCGCCTCGTCAAGCAGCAGGATGTCCGGCTCCTGTGCCAGAGCCCGTGCAATCAGGACACGCTGCCGCTCACCCCCGCTGATCGCATTCACCGGCATTTCAGCAAGATGGGAGACATTGGCAAGCCGCATCACCCGGTCACAGATCGCGTGATCCTCCCTGCTTTCTGATGCGAACCTGCCGATATACGGATGGCGGCCCATCATCACGATCTCGCGGACGGTGTAATCGAAATTGATTGCCGTCTCCTGTGGAACCACCGCCACCCGCTGTGCCAGCATCCGGAAGGAGAGATCCTCCATATTCTGATTATTATAGTAGATATCGCCACCAGAAGGGGCGACGATCCTGCTCATTGCCTTCAGGAGTGTCGTCTTGCCTGATCCATTCGGGCCGCAGATCCCGATCATCTCCCCGGGAGTTGCAGAGAAGGCAATCTCCTCAAGGATCTGGTGTGCCCCATAACAGACATCCAGATGTACCACATCGACCGTTTTCATGCGTGGATCCTCCGCTGCAGCAGGAACATGAAGAAGGGGGCACCGAGAAATGCGGTGATAATTCCGACAGGCATCTCATTTCCGAGTGTCCGGGCGAAGGTATCTGCCCAGAGGAGGATGAGCCCGCCAGCAAGAATAGCAGCAGGAACCAGCACCCGGTGATCGGGACCGACGATGATCCGCATCAGGTGCGGGGTGATCAGCCCGATAAAGCCGATCGCACCTGCGATCGCAACCGCAATCCCCGCCAGCACTGAGCTGACAAAGAGGAGAAGCACCTTCAGCTGCTCCACATTCACCCCAAGATGGACGGCATCCTCATCACCGAGCGAGATGATATTGATATCGCGTGCAAAAAGGTAGATAAAAAGGCATCCAAACGGGATAAGGAGTGCAATATGCACATCATTCCATGAAACTGTCCAGAACCCTCCCATCAGCCAGAAGACAATCTGCTGGAGGCTCTTTCCTGAATTATACATTAGAAACGAGAGCATCGCAGAGAGGAACATCGAGAGGGCAACGCCGGTCAAAAGGAGCGTCTCGACCGGGACTTTTCCTCCAGAGCGGGCGATCATATAAACCAGAAAGGTAGCACCGAATGCTCCGGTAAAGGCAAAGACAGGAAGCCCTGCGCCTGCAAGGAAGACGATCGAGACAACCGCCCCAAGTGATCCACCGGCGGATGTTCCGATGATATAGGGATCGGCCATCGGGTTCCTGAAGAGCGCCTGCATAGCTGATCCGGCAGTTGCGAGCGCTGCTCCCACCAGCACCGCTGCAATGACACGGGGCAGCCGGATATCAAAGATGATCTGGTAAGCGGTTGCATCCACAAATATGGAGGAGAGCCTGATGCTCGTTGGCCCGATCGTCACAGAAATGATGAGACTCAGAACAAGGGCGGCAGAGAGAAGGAGGATTGCAAGCAGGCCCCGGTAGCGCATAGATCAATTTTTGTTTTCTTAACGTAAATAAATAATTATAAAAGCGAGTGATCCAGAATCACACAATCCTCCTTGGATCACAGATCAGATCCACAATCACCGGCTTATTCATCGAAAGCGCTTCCCGAACCACTCCCTCCAGTGCACCCGGCTGCTCCACCCGGAACCCGGCACCGCCGCAGGCATCTGCATAGGCGGCAAAGTCCGGGTTATGGAGATCGGTTCCAAAGTTCGGGTAGTTCTCCATCAGCTGCTCGACCTGTATCATCCCAAGCTGCCGGTTATTCAGGATGATGACGACCATCGGGAGATCGTACTTCACCGCGGTGACAAAGTCCGCCATCGCCTGTGAGAAGCCGCCATCGCCGGTGATGCAGACGACCTGTTTCTCCGGGTAGGCGAGCTTTGCGGCGATTGCTGCCGGAAACCCAAAGCCCATCGTCCCGAGATACCCCGACATCACAAACCGTTGGCGTTTCATCAGGAAGTTCCGCCCAAACCACCACTGGTTCTCTCCAACATCCAGGCAGATGACAGAATCAAAAGGAAGGGTTTCAGAGAGAACCTTCATGATGTAGGGTGGGCGGATCGGAACTGCACCTGAATCAGCCTCCTTCTCCAGCTGGGCAAACCATGCCTTCTTCATTCCGGCAAGTTCATCCGCCAGCCCGGACCGGTTCTTCTTTTCGGCCATCTGCGTGAGGAGAGGGATCGTCTCCGAACAGGTGCCCCAGAGCGGGATCGTCTTTTTCCCGATTCCAAGTTTCACAGGATTCGTATCCACCTGTATGATACGGGTCTCAAGGGGAACATTTGTGAACTTCGAGAACCCGACACCAAAGCAGGTGATCAGATCAGATCGTTCTGTCAGGATCCGTGCCTGCGGGGATCCAACCGATCCGAGCACGCTGATCACACGGGGATGATCCTCCGGGAGGATGCCCTTTGCCCGGTACGTGGTCAGGATCGGGGCATCGATCTCTTCTGCAAAGGCAAGGACGGCATCTGCATCATGATATGCCCCAAATCCGGCGATCACAACCGGTGAAATGGCAGAATCGATCGCCTCCTTTGCCTGCCGGAGCGAGGCAGCATCCGGGATGATTGCAGGTTCACCAATCACAATCTCGGTTTTACAGATTGAAGGATCAAGGGACTGTTTCTGGATATCGTTTGGAATCGAGAGCTGGGCAACACCATGGCGGAGTGTTGCATACCGGATCGCCCGGGAGAGGAGGAGAAGCGTCATCTTCCGATCAGAAATGGTATTATTATAGACAGTTATCGGCCTGAAGAAGGCATCCTGATCGATCTCCTGCATCCCGTACTCGCCGGTATACTGCATCTCAACCTGACCGTTCAGGGAGAGGACAGATGCCCCATCCTCTTTTGCATCATAGAGGCCGGTTGCGAGGTTCGTAGCACCGGGGCCTGCAATCGTGAGGCAGGCAGCGATTCTTCCGGTGAGCTTGTTGTATGCGGATGCTGCCATCGCCGCTGCCTCCTCATGCCGCACAACAATATAGCGTACCTTCCCGTTCTTCCGGATCGCATCCACAAGGCCGAGCGAGGAGGTGCCGGGGAGGCCGAAGACGAGATCGATTCCGGCTGCAAGGAGTCCGTCAATGATCACATCCGATACCGTCATGCCGGATTGCTCGTGGGCGATTGCATCCTTTCGGACCATCACAAAGGCTGCACGGGCAGCCCCGCAGACCGGGCACCGCCAGTCATCTGCCAGTTCTGCAAACCGTGTACCTGCCGGTGTCTTTGTTGCAGGCTCGCCTTTCTCTTCGGAATAGCGGTAGTTGCAGACGGTGCACCTCCAGATCATCGAAAGAGCAGGGCCGGATTCGCCTTCTCCTGGAAGAACCGAGAACGCGGACTTCTCTGCCGCACAGACCGGGCACCGCCATTCATGGGTGATTTCATCAAAAGGGGTGTCTGGTGCCGTCTTTGTCGAGGGCTCGCCCGCCTCCTCATCATACACATACCCGCAGACCGAACATTTCCACTGTGACATCGCTTGCATCTCTCCAATGAGAAGAGGGGGAGGACAGATAGATAAATGATCTGTATGCAGCAGAGGATCAGTACCAGGGAAAAAGCATATAAACTTAAATAGATGGAACGATGAGATTCCTGTATGTTCGGCTCGCTCTTTGGCATCATCATCGCAGTCGTGATCGCAGTAGTCATCTTCTATTTCCTGAAGAAGGCAATTTACCTTGTCTATAATGCGATCATCGGTATTGTCATCCTCTTTATCCTGAATTTCATCGGTCTCTTCGGTGAGCCGGGTATCCCGATCAATATCGTTACAATCCTGATTAGTGCGATTGGCGGGATCATCGGGGTGATCATCATCATCATACTCCATCTTCTGGGTATTCCACTCTGATGGAAACACTCATTCCAAATCTTATCAAACTCTTATTTTCAGCGCTGGGTAGCAACCCCGTTTGTACAATTAAAAAGTGAAGATGAGGGGTACCGTATCCTTATTATTACCAGTAATATTCTTCTTCATCTTCATACGGAGATGTAATCTGAGGCTGCTGAAGAACCATGTCCGCGGCATGAGGCGAGAGCACAGTAACCTTTACATTTATTCTTGCACCGTAAAGGTTCAGGTGGAATGACCCGGGCCTGCGGATATCCAAAGTCTGTTTTCCCGTAGCAATGTATTCCCGACCATAACCACCCTCTTCGATCACTTCACCCGTTTCCATATCCATCAGCTCCCATAACGCATAGCTTAACCGTGGATTAGTATGATCCGGGTTGCTCTCGAGCTCTATTCTAATCGGTGCTTCATTGCAGACCATCTCCAGCCCATATGGACCTTCCAGATTATACAGCAACCGGTATTGTTGTGAATACACCGGGTAATATCTTATAAGAGGAGGGTTTGGTTGTGGAACGGCAGTTATGTCAGGGGTAAAGTTTTCCATAGAGTACCCTGTTACTGGATTGACAGATACTGGAACACTTGAAGGAGGTAGGGATGTTGAGACCCCAGTTTGAGGAATAAACCGATCAACTACATCCTGAACGGGTTGCACCAATCTTTGGGCAATATCATCATAGAGATCAGGTTCCTTTAATGAGACCTCTTCCTTCTCATAGACCGTGCATCCCGCGGATATAATCAGGAAGACCAGAAACAGGCTTACAATTATTTCATTACGAACCCGCATAGAACCCTCCCTCAAACCGTGCAATCTCCTCTACAGACCCTGCCGAGAGATCATTCAAAGCATAATACCTGCCCCCGGTGTTCATCGCAATCTCCCTGCAATAGCCAAGTGCAAGAGGCTGGCGGGAAGATACCGCTTCTGTGTCGATGATTACGGTTCTGATCCCGCTGCGTGCGATTGCATCGGAGACATTTCTAATCTCCTCGCGGATCGGTCCCGATCCGGCATTCGCCCTTCCATCAGAGATCAGCATCATCATGGGTAGGATCTCCCGCTTTTTTGTCCTTTCTCTCTGGAGAAGCTCCATCCCTTTCATCAAACCGGATGCAAGGGGTGTCCGCCCACCTGTCGGGAGATCAGTAAGCTGGCGGAAGGCGAGATCCGGGCTGCGTGAGAGAGGAAGGAGGATATCTGCACTATCTCCCCGGAATGCAACGAGCCCGACCCGATCCCGGTTTACATAGGCATCCTCAAGGAGCGAGAGAACCGCACCCTTTGCCGCCTCCATCCGCTCCTGTGCACCCATCGATCCGCTTGCATCAACGACAAAGACGCAGGCAACTTCGGCTTTCCCGGTGCGCCGTGCCTGCCTGAGATCCTCATCATGGATAACGACTGCACATCCGTTCCGGTTCCGGCTCCGCTGGTGTGGTGCTGCCGCCCTGAGGGTGGCATCCAAGGCAAGGCTACGATATTCCGATGCAGGAGATGTGGTCGTCCTTCTTCCACGGGGATCGGTCGTCGGGGTGGAGATCCGCCGTCCGCGTGCCGTCTTTCTCATATCGCGATCAGAATCCTGTGCATCCCAGACTGGTGCCATGCTGACGCGATCGCCGATCTCATGCTGCCTGTTCATCCCCTGTGGCGGAGAAGCCGATCCCTCACCCCCGTTTTCCTGCTCTTCATGTTCATCGTCACTTTCCGGGGGCTCGCTCTCCTGTTCATCCTGTGAATCGTCAGGCTCCTCCGGATCGTCGGGGTCGTCGGGGATCATATCATCAAGGATCTCCTGGTCGACTTTCGGCTCCTCAAACGGCTTCTTCCTCATCCTATGCGGGAGGGCAAGCGCCATCGCCTCGCGGATATCCTCTGGCAGGACATCGGTTCTTCCCCTGAATGCGGCGATGGTCCGGGCGGTCCTAACCACGGTAATCTCGGCACGATGGGTACTGATCCCTAGGGCAAGGCAGGCATCGACGATTTTTCGGACAAGCACCTCATCTACCTTTACTTCCGGCAGGCGTGCCTGTGCTTCGATGATTGTGGTTCTCAGCTCCTCAAGCTTTCGCAGGTGATCTGCTTCAGTCTGTTTTGGATCTGCATCCCAGCCTTCGGCAGCGGCAATGACTGCCATCCTCCCTTCAGGATCGGTGATCCCCTCAACACTGACCATCAGGCCGAACCGGTCAAGGAGCTGGGGCCGGAGTTCACCCTCTTCGGGATTCATCGTGCCGACGAGGATAAATTTTGCAGGATGCGAAACAGATATTCCTTCCCGCTCTATCGTATTCACCCCCATTGCTGCTGCATCAAGGAGGATATCAACGACATGATCGTCTAGGAGGTTCACCTCATCGATATAGAGGATGCCACGGTGTGCGGCGGCGAGGATACCGGGATCAAGGGCGGCGATCCCCTCCTTGATCGCACGTTTCAGATCAAGGGTTCCGACAACCCGATCTTCGGTTGCACCAAGAGGCAGGGTAACGACCCGGACATGTCTTCTTGTGGTATCGGACTCCCCGGGCACCCCGGCTTCCGCAATCCTTTCCCTGCAAGCCGGACAGAGATTATCGGAGTCTGCCGGATCGCAGGAGAACGGGCATCCGCAGACAATCCCGATCTCCGGCAGGACAGATGCCAGGGCCCGTACCGCAGTGGATTTTGCAGTTCCTTTCTCTCCCCTGATAAGCACGCCACCGATCCGGGGATTGACGGCATTGAGAATAAGAGCGAGTTTCATCTGTTCCTGGCCAATGATAGCGGTGAATGGAAGGGTTGTGTGAGAGGTCATGAGAGTTATCATTCTACATTTTACTTTATTCGTATTACTACTTCCGTTTAATTATTCACTTATGATTACATTTTACGAAAGAAGTTATGCCGCAGGTACGGGAAAAAGCCGGAATGCAGGGAAGAGCGTACAACAGGTGCATCGGATCATTATACAAACTATGGAAAAACCTAAAAATATTCGCAAAATTTGCCCAAATATATGAAAGATCAACAAATTAGACTCCGATCATATCGATACATTAATATACTAAAATCCCAGATTCCCGCATATGACCACACAGCCATGCATTGAGGCACCATGGATTGGCCGTCTCACCGGAGAGTTCATCCTCCCCGATCACCGGCTGCTCGCCACGGTTCTTGGCATCCTCTTCCTGCTCGACTGCATCACAACCGAGCTCATACTCATACTTGGCGGTGTGGAGTTAAACCCGGTGATGGAGGGGATCGTCGCCTTCCCGCTCCTGCACCTTGGAGTAAAGGCGGCAGTCTTCCTCTTCATCATTATAACCACCGGCTATGCCGGGAGGCGTGTACCGACATCAGGGGCGGTGGCGCTCTCTGCGATCATCCTCTGGTACGGTGTCGTGATCGGGAATAACCTGGGTGTGTTGATGGGGATGGGGTGAAAAAGAAGGAATGAGAATAATCAAGGTCGAATTACAACCTCTGTCTTCGCAATTGTCCTTCCAAAACTATCAACCATCTCCAAAAAGAAGGTCTTACCAAGATTGGCAGGAGCTTTAAAGGTATATGTTGCGCTGTTATCATTTTGCTGGAGTTGCCAGGAGTTTTCTGTATTATAAATTGAGTTTTTATACGCTGTAGCAGCTGAACCACTATTATTCACTGGAATATAGTGAGTATCACCCGGACGGAATGCATGAATGCCAGTCATTCCTGTTTCACGCTTCCAGCGATTGGCAGCAGCAGAATCACCTGCGTCAGCAACAGAGCCATCATTTGTTATAATTGCTGGATTTATTTCATTAATCCGATGAGCTGCATCCCCAAATGTTCTGGCTGGCCTCACAAGCAGTTTGACATCAGTTGTTGGAATAACATCTCCACCTGCATGTGTGATGGTCATTCCCTGACTTTGACTGTACGTTGCTTTCAAAGTAATTTGTTGCGGCTTTTCTGAACTCTCGCTCAAACCACCCGCAAATCCGGAAACAAGTGCCGCAATGATAATTGTGACGACTAGCATCAACATAACACCGACAACCGGTGATACACCAGACTCCATGTCCTTTGTTTTTTCCCGCATTTTTATTCCTCCACCGCGACATTTTTATCAAGTAAGGTCGAGCCCGTTGGAATATGAACGAGTTTTACATTCACAATCTCTCCCTGACGTAATGTATACCAGTTCTCACCAAGGATTGCCATCAATGCATCCCTATCTGTACCACCAAGCCAGACTGAACCGTTTGTGTATTCATACCGGGAATCAACGGTAACCCCATAACCACCATATGCTACATTCCAGCCATAGGGCGAATTATGCACACGTGTTCCAACAGCAAGTGAAAAATTACCCCAGCTCTGTTCTGGCTGGAACGTTCCAGCAAAGCCAAAGCTTGGTACGCCAGGACCAAAACCATATGGTGCATGGGCTACGCGAGCTCCTCCTTCATATACGTAATTCGGTTCAGCCGGGGGTGAGGGACCAGTAATCTCTGCTCCCCCGGAAGTTCCATCCGTCTTTCTCCAAGATGTAACAAGTTTCAGATCACGAGTCGGGATAGGTTCACTAACTCCCTGAACAATAATGTCAAAGTAACTCCCCCCCCAGGTACCATCATTCTTAATCTTCACATCGGCATTCAGTGACGGCGGCCTTTCGGCACTCGCAACAAGACTTCCTGCAAACCCGGAGACCACCGCGGCGATGATGATCGTGACAACGAGCATCAGCATCACGCCGACGACCGGCGAGACCGCGTCATCGCGTCTTTTTCTCAAATCAATATCTTTTCTTGCATTCATGAAAGAATTCCTCCATCAGCCGGAGCATGACCAGAGCCGGACATATGATCTGGAAACCGAAGCCGGAGCCGGATACCCCCCACTGCTGAATAAACGGATCTATAATACTTTATAATATATCTGTGTTACTGATTATGACTTTCATTGATATTATTATGACCTTAGAAATAATAATCATACATGTATTCAAAAAAGATCGGGATAAGTACAACAGGTCCAGGATTTAGATTGATTTAGTGCTATACATTTTCCATTCATCCTATCAAATATTATGAAAAGAAAGATACTTATGAATTGGTGTCACAAATATTCATCATGCCCCGCATGCCCAAAACAATACTGATCATTCTGCTCTTTTTCTTCACCTGTATCGCCCTGAACGGAACGGTCTCGGGAGCAACAACCAGCAACACCCCGCAATGGACAATAGAGAGGGTCATTCACCCCACTGATGCGGAGGGTAAGATCACGGTGGAGGTGCTACTCCCACCAGGCATGATCGGGGGGATCACCGAGGAACTCCCGGCAGGATACACCTTCCTTGGATCGACACACCCCTCAGATCAGATCCGGGCCGATGGATCGACGATTCTTTTTGCAATCATCGGCGAGGAATCCATTACATACCTTATCAGGGGAGAGGGTGAACCGGATATTCGGGGGAGCATACTTGATCTTGGAGCGGGCACGCATTCGGACATCGGGACACAGCAGTCCCCGGCACCAGTAGCCGCCATGCTCGGAGCGCTCTTGTCCCTGGCAATTCTCATCAAGAGGAAAGAACGATGAAACAGGTTTGCACGATACTCATCATCCTCACCCTCGCCATCGGTATTATCATCTGTCCGGTACAGGGATCCGACAACCCCGATGACTATTCAGCAGAAGCCCGCCTGATCCTGGCAACCGGCATCCTCGACCACCTCCAGGGTGGCGGGCCGGGCCTCGTGATGCTCCGGGATGCCGCCACTCTCTACCCGGAGTATCCCCGCAGAATCACCGATACGGCAGGAACGGAATTCACCTTCTACCGCCCTGTTGAGCGGGTGGTGGTGATGCACGCAAATGCCGCAGAGTCCATCATCGCTATCGGTGGGGATGACCGGATTGTCGGGGTGGGTTCAACGATTAACACAAACACCCTGCAATTCCCTGAACTGAGCCAGCTTCCAAGCGTTGGGAAGTGGACTGAACCGGATATTGAGGCCATTCTGGCACTCAACCCCGATCTCATTTTGACCTATGTCACGTGGCCGGAGCCGGAGAAACTGGAACGGCACCTGCCATCCCGGATCCCGGTTATCCGGATGGAGTATTATAAAGCCGAAGTCTTCCGCGAAGAGATGGTAAAGACCGGGAGAATCTTCAATGAAGAGGATAATTGTGCCGACTACCTCGCATGGTATGATGAAAACCTCGCTCTCGTGGAGGATCGGATCGGCTCAATCCCCTATAACGAATGTGTTCGTGTCTATGCAGAATCGGGAAGCGGCCAGTCATTTGGGAGAAGGGCGTATTCCGAGGGAACAGGACTCCATGATCTCCTCGTTGCAGCTGGAGGAGTGAACGTTGCCGCAGGCCACACAACCGGCTATGCAGACGTCGAGAATGAATGGGTCATGCACCAAAATCCGGACGTCATCCTGATCTGGTCCGGGAAAGCCGGGTATAAACTCGGTGAACGAAACGATGTCATTCAGCTTTACGATGAGATCACTGGCACACCAGGGTTTGAGCGTGTCGGGGCGGTGAAGAACGATCGTATCTATATCGTCACATCAGGGTTTGCTTTTGGGACTGGATCGCCCGCAGCCCTCGTTCAAGTCGCCAAATGGCTCTACCCGGATCTCTTTGAAGATATCAACACGACTGATATCCATGCCGAATACCTTGAACGGTTCACTATTACCGGAGCAGAGATCCGCGAGCAGGGAACATTTTATTATCCTGATGGAAGGGAACTATGAGCGACACCGCCATCCGAACCGGGTATGCAAAGCGGACACATACCCGTATCCTGATCATCGGAGGGCTTCTTGCCCTTCTGATCCTTCTGACCGGGGTGGCGGCGACTCTCGGCTCATACCCAATTGGGATCATTGAAGTCTATCAGACGATTCTTGCCGGACCAGGTGGGGATCCCGATATTACAACAATCGTCTGGGACTACCGGCTCCCCCGAATCCTCATGGGCGTCCTCGCCGGTGCCGCCCTCGGGCTTGCCGGCGCCATGATGCAGGGTATCCTCAGGAACCCGCTTGCCAGCCCCTTTACTCTTGGTATTGCATCAGCCGCAAGCTTTGGGGCATCACTTGCCATCGTTCTTGGCGCAGGATTTGCCGCCGGAGGATCGCTCATCATCGGCAATGCCTTCCTCTTCACCCTTATTGCCGCAGGTGCGGTCTACGGGCTTGCCCGTATCCGGGGGATCACCCCGGAGACGATGATTATGGCAGGAATTGCCATTATGTACCTCTTCTCGGCGCTGACAAGTTTCCTGCAGTACCTCGGAGATTCAGAAGATGTGCATGCTGTCGTCTTCTGGATGTTTGGGAGCCTTGGGAGATCGACCTGGGAGACGGTGGGGGTTGTGGCGACACTGGTTGGCGCCCTCTTTCCCCTTTTCCTCCTGTCTGCCCGGAGTTTAAACACCCTTGCCGCAGGCGATGAGGCGGCCAAGAGTCTTGGCGTTCCTGTTGAGCATATACGGATCGGTGGCATGGCTGGAGCATCCCTTCTCACCGCAGGAGTAATCTGCTTCACGGGAACAATCGGGTTCATCGGCCTTGTCGCCCCGCATATCACCCGGATGGTGCTTGGAGGCGATCACCGCTTCCTCCTGCCGGGAACTGCAGTAGTCGGAGCCCTTGTTCTCCTTGGAGCAGACAGTATCGGCAGAACGATCATGGCACCCCAGATTCTCCCCGTCGGGATCATGACGGCGTTTCTCGGAGTTCCGTTCTTCATATTTCTATTCCTCAGCAGGAGGCGAAATTATTGGTAACTATTGCAACAGACACAGTAAAATTTTCATATGGAAGTGCCCGCGTCCTCTATGACGTAACTTTCAGGCTGGAAACCGGCACAATCCTCGCACTTGTCGGGCCAAACGGATCCGGAAAGACAACACTCATTAGGTGTATCGATCGAATCCTGCACCCCGAAGGGTCGATCCTCATCAATGAACAGAATATCCATCAGATGAGCAGGAATGATCTTGCAACAACAATCGGCTATGTACCTCAGAATGGGACGAAGATAGCTGCTGCAACGGTTTTTGACGTTGTGATGATGGGGAGAACCCCACATATTAGCTGGAGGCTTGGAGACGTTGACATCGAGAGGATCGAATATGCAATCCGGCTTCTCGGCATTGAAGATCTGGCTGAGCGAGAATACAATGAACTCTCAGGGGGCCAGCAGCAGAAGGTGCTGATTGCACGGGCGGTTGCACAGGATCCAAAACTCCTCCTCCTTGATGAGCCGACAAACAGCCTTGATATCCACCACCAGCTTGAGGCACTTGCCACCATATCCGATCTCTCCCACTCAACCGGGATGACGGTTGTGATGGCAGTTCATGATCTTAGTATTGCTGCACGGTATGCCGATATGCTGATGATGCTGAAGAACGGAGCAATCGTTGCCATTGGGAAACCAGAGGAGCTGATCACGCCTGATCGTATCCGGGAAGTATATAATGTCGATGCACGCATCCTGCATGATCCGGAGGCGGGCCTTATTGTTGCACCGCTCCGTGCGGTATCAGGAGCAGCAGTATGAAAGTTGCCGCCATGGTCTGGGGATCTGATATTCCTCTCCTTGATGCAGGAGCCCGGCGGGAAGGAGTTCATATCGATATCACCGGCGTCCACAATGTAGACGATCCAGAGGTGCAGGATCGGTTTCTCCGCTCACAGGAAGATGCCGATCTCATCCTCCTTCATCCATCTCACGATCCCGCATGGGACGACCTGATACCACGTCTTCGAACAGACATCCCAGTTGTCTCTTTTGGGCACAATCAGGATTTCTGGTCCCTCTCAACGATTCCAATCAAATATGTTGCCGCTGTTTCGGCATACATGACACACGGGGGAGAGGAGAACTATTGCAGGATGATCCGGTTTCTTCGGAAGATCGCAGAAGGAGAAGATGCTGAACCTGAAGCACCCCTGCCAATGCCATGGGAAGGCATCTATCACCCGGATAGCCCGGAGCCTTTTCCGGATCGGAATGCGTATTATTCGAACCACCCCCGCAGGCATACTCAATCAATTGGTATCGTCTTCTCCCGTACATACTGGGCAAATGGTGATCGCGGTATCGTCGATGCACTTATCAGAAGAATTGAGCAATTTGCAGATGTCATCCCAATCTTCTGCCTCTCAGGTGGGGATGTCGATCTCGGTGCACGCCCGGGTCCGGTAGTTGCCAGGGAGAACTTCTCCGGGGAGGTATCACTTATCATCAACCTTCAGCCAGTCTTCCGTTCTTCGAATAGTGAAGTATCAGGCGATATATTCTCTGATCTGAATGTTCCTGTGATGCACCCAATCCTCCTCTATCATAAAACGCGGCAGGAATGGCTCGACTCTCCCCTTGGACCATCTGCCATGGAGATCGGGTGGAGCATTGCTCTTCCTGAGATGCAGGGAATGATCGAGATGCTCGCTGTCGGTACCGAGATAGAAACCGGTGAGGAGACCGGCATGCATGAACCGATCCCGGATCGTATTGAGCGGATCTGCCGGCGTGCGGAAGCATGGCTAAAACTTCAGGCTAAGTCACCCAAAGAACGGAAGGTCGCATTCATCCTCCACAACAAGCCCTGTTCCTCTGTCGAAGCAACAGTTGGTGCCGGTGCCCATCTGGACACTCTTGAGAGTGTTGCACGGATCATACAGGTGATGAAACAAGAGGGTTATACCGTTGACCCCCCTTCAAGCGGCAAGGAACTGATTGATCGGATCATGGAAAAGCGGGCGATCAGCGACTTCCGATGGACATCGGTCGGATCAATCGTCCGTTGCGGCGGTGCTCTTGATCTGGTCGATGAAAAGACGTACCGGGAATGGTTCTCCGAACTCGAACCATCTGTTCAAAAACGGTTGGAAGAGTCATGGGGCAGGCCGCCGGGAGAAGAGATGGAAGGTGTTCCGGCAGCGATGGTGCATGATGGTAAAATCGTTGTCACCGGAGTATCCTATGGTAATGCGGTCGTCTGTGTCCAGCCAAAGCGGGGATGTGCCGGCGCGAGGTGTGATGGTGAGGCATGCAGGATCCTCCACGATCCGGAGATTCCCCCGACACACCAGTACCTTGCGACTTACCGATGGCTTGAACGGGTGTTTGGTGCTGATGTTATCGTCCATGTGGGAACTCATGGAAATCTTGAGTTCCTGCCCGGAAAATCCGCTGCTCCATCGAACCGGTGTTTTCCTGATATTGCAATTGGAACAATCCCACACCTCTATATCTACAATGCAGATAACCCCCCTGAGGGAACAATCGCAAAAAGGCGTGCCTGTGCAACACTTGTGAACCATATGCAGACGGTGATGCAGGCAAGCGGATTATATGGAGCACTCAAGGATCTTGAGAAGCTCCTCGAAGAATATACCCGTGCACAAGAGAGCGATCCTGCCCGTGCCCATACCCTTGAGCACCTGATCATCGATTCGGTGGAGGAAGGAGGAATTGGAGAGGAGACAGACCTAAAAAGCTTCCGGGAGGGTACATCTGACTTCACTGCATTTGTTGAACGTATTCATCGGCATCTCGGGGTGATCGCCTCGTCCCGGATACCTGATGGCATGCATATCTTCGGGGAGCGGCCGGAAGGTGAGGCAAGAGTGCAGTTCATCCAGGCAGCTGCACGATTTGATGATGCCCTGACTTCAGGACTATATGGAGAGGTGAAACAACCAGACGATCCGGAATCTCTTCATGAACGCGAGGAAGCAGAATTATCTTTTGTCAGATCGATCCTTTCTGGCACCCCGATGGAAGAAGCTGTGGTTGAAGCATGCGGGCGTCCACCACTGCCGGGAACTGGAGAGAAACTCGCAGAAATGATCGACCTGATCACCATGATTGACGCTGGAATCGAATCTTCAGATGAGATAGGCAGCCTCTTAAACGGCTTCTCCGGAGGGTTTATACCTCCCGGACCCTCAGGGCTGATCACCCGCGGAAAACCGGATATCCTTCCAACAGGGAGGAACTTCTACTCTCTTGATCCACAGACTGTACCCACAAAAGCCGCTTGGATGGTCGGGAAAAAACTGGCTGATGCATTATTAACAGCATACATGGATGAACATGGCCGGTACCCGGAATCTGTAGCAATGTACTGGTTGTCGACCGATCTCATGTGGGCTGATGGCGAACAGTTTGCCCAGATCCTCTATCTCATCGGAGTTGAACCTGTCTGGCGGGGGAGCAAAGTCGTCTCATTTGAGATCATTCCGCTTTCTGAGCTGGGCCGGCCACGGGTTGATGTGACGATTCGTGCAAGCGGGATCCTCAGAGACTGTTTCTTCTGCTCAATCGAGCTCCTTGACAAGGCCATAGCCATTGTTGCCGGGCTTGATGAGACAGATGAAGATAACCCTATAAAAGCCCATACACAGGAAAGTGGAACCCCAAAGAGGATCTTTTCAAGCAGGCCCGGCACTTATGGCAACGGAGTCAACCTTGCAGTATATGCCTCAGCATGGAAAGAAGAGAAGGATCTGGCTGAGATATTCCTTGAATGGAACAGCTATTCGTATGGAGATGGAGACCCCGGCACAGAAAACCGTGACGGGCTCTCCAACCTGCTTTCACATGTCGATGCAACCTTCAACAAAACAGCCACCGACGAGTATGATCTCACCGGCTGCTGCTGCTACTTCGGAACTCACGGCGGAATGACTGCTGCCGCCCGCCATCTCTCTGGCAGGCATGTTGAGGCATATTACGGAGATACCCGGACCCCATCAAAAGTCGAAGTCAGGACTCTTGCAGCAGAACTCCGGCGTGTCGTCACCACCAAACTCCTCAACCCTGCATGGATCGAGGGCATGAAGCGGCATGGGTACAAAGGTGCCGGAGATATTGCAAAACGTGTCGGCACCGTATATGGGTGGGAAGCATCCACAGGCGAGGTCGACGATCGTATCTTTGACGAGATTGCAAAGACCTTTGTCCTCGATCCCGATAACCGCGCCTTCTTCAAAGAGGAAAATCCGTTTGCACTCGAAGAGATCGGCAGAAGGCTTCTTGAAGCTGAGAGCAGGGGGCTCTGGAACCCTGATCCGGAGATCTCTGAAGGCCTGAGGGAGGCATACCTTGAAACGGAAGGGTGGCTTGAGGACCGGCTTGACAGCAGGGATGGAACTGTTCAGGGTGGTGCAATTGATATTATGACTGTTGGGGAATTACGCGCCCGGCATAATAACAAAATGTGATAATAGAATGAGGAAATGATTACTAACATGGCAATAATCGAAACATCCGGACTCACAAAAAAATTTAACGATCTCGTTGCTGTCGATGAGATGACACTCTCAATAGATCGTGAGATATTCGGGCTGTTGGGTCCAAATGGTTCGGGGAAGACGACCACCGTCAAGATGCTTACCACACTTCTCACCCCAACCTCAGGCGAGGCAACAGTATGCGGACACTCTGTTACGGCACAGCCCAGCAAGGTTCGTGATCGAATCAGCTATGTTCCGCAGGATATGGCAGTTGATATGAAGCTGACCGGGCGGGAAAATGTCATCTTTTTCGCTAATCTTTATGGTATTCCCCGTCCGCGTGAAACCGCAGACGAGGCGCTCACCCAGATGGATCTTGCCTCCCGTGCCGATGATATGGTAAAAACATACTCTGGAGGCATGAGGAGGCGGCTTGAACTTGCGCAGGCCCTTGTCCACGATCCTGAGGTATTATTCCTTGATGAGCCGACGATCGGACTTGATGTAGCAGGCAGGCGGAAGATTTGGGAGCATATCATCAGCCTCAAGAATGGTGGGATGACCGTCTTTGTGACAACACATTACATGGACGAAGCCGATCATGCATGCGGCCGGGTCGGGATCATCGACAAGGGAAAAATTGTCGCACTGGATACCCCGGCTGCCCTGAAGTCACTCCACTGCCATGAGATCATAGCGATACGGGGGGAGGGAGAATACAAAGGAACTGTTGTTCCTGATGTAACCTTCATCGGAAAGACCGGTGATGAACTCCGTTTCCAAGCGATATCGGGCGAAGATTCAGGAATTCCCCTCTTACGGGCACTTAATGAATCCGGAATGAAGATTCATTCGTTTGTCATACGCCAGCCAACCCTTGACGATGTATTCCTCTCACTCATCGAAGAACAGGAAGAAACCATGGCATTTGATCACCATCGGTTCAGGACGATGCTCAGGAGGCGGGCATGAAACGCACATTTACGTATATGGAAAGGGATCTGCGCCGATGGATACGGGGGAGGATCAACGTCATCACCTCTCTTGTTATGCCAGCTGCATGGCTCATCTTTGTCGGTTTGGCACTCCCGATCCGCTTCACCGACAACTACCTCGACTTCATCACCCCCGGCATTCTCGTCCTCACGATGCTCGGGGCATCCCTGCAGGGTGGAGCACTCCTGATGTTCGATAAGATCCTCGGGTTCCTCCAGAAGTTCCTTGCAATGCCTGCGCCAAGAGAGAGCATCCTTTTTGGCAAGATCCTCGCAATAACCTTGAGAGGACTGATACAGACAACGGTCATACTGGTGATTGCTCTTATACTCGGAGCCCATCTGCTTAATCCGGTCTTCCTCCTGCAAACATACCTGATCCTCTTCATCTTCGGCGTACTCCTCTCATCCATCATGACCACAGTCGCCCTCAGCCTTGAGGATCATGACTCCTATGCGGCATTCAACTCGATGATCGCTATGCCGCTCTTCTTCACAAGCAGCGCCCTTATGCCCTATGATCAGATGCCGGGATGGCTTGCATTCCTTGCGCATCTCAACCCTGTATCCTATGCAATCGATGCAATCCGGGCATTGCAAGAGGGGATTTTTCCGGCAACAACGATTGCAGGGCTTCTGATCGGTGCGGTTGTTGTTCTCTCTGCCTGTATTATAACATTCAGACGAGCAACAGTATAACTATTTTTTTTTGAGGAAGTATTTAGTCATACTAAAGTACACCATTGAACACAAATGAGTTGACCAAAACACCATTTCTTAAGAAGAAATGGAGTGACCCCGCGTATCAAATTTACCGGCAAACGGAGGAGTTCATGGGGGGACAGTTGATATGTGGTTGCTGAAACCAACCTTTGAGCAAAATTATTTAATTTATAGCAAATAATATTTCACACAAGTATAGAGCCGTGAGCCGATCTATTAACAGAGACTGGAAACAGGAGAATAATTGTCTGATGATAATTGCATGGAAAACCCGATAATCATTGATCGAAATCTTTTCAGAGCATTGCAGGGTGCGTGATGGGGATGAATATACCATTCATTACACGAAAAACTAATAAAGAGGATCGGGAAACCGAAACTCCAGATGCATCCCTGAAGGCAAACTCAACCTCCATCATCCCGTACTTTGTCCGAAAAACCAAAAAAGAACAATCACAGGTGTGTGAAACCGGCAATGGTTCCAGACCGGGTTCACTATCCATTCAATCCATCAGAGACCTTACCAACCGTTTCTTTTCTAAAAAAGAAGAAGAAAGCGATGAGGGGATCATCGATATCCCCCCTCTTCCCGATCTCCCTGAGAACCTTTCCGGGGAATGCCTTGAACGGTACTGGCTTACCCCGCCCCATGCATGGGCAGCCATTATGCAGGAGAGAGGGGCGATCGCCTACTATATTATTGAACCTTCAATTACGCCCCACGAACATGTCCTCCTCGAAGAAGTACACCATTATCTCAGGGATATCATCCTCTATGAGTCTCCCGGAAAACGGGGAGAGATGAATATCTCGGATAAGGATCTTCGAAATGCCTTATTCAAATTCGATCCCCTCCTCGTGAAGGAGAGGAAACAGGTACTGACATATATGCTGAAGCGGACATTCCAGGGATACGGCCGTCTTGATCCACTGATGCATGACGAAGCTATTGAGGATATCAGCTGTAACGGGGCAGTACACCCGGTATTTATCTTCCACCGCAGGTATGGAAGCATCCCGACACAACTTATGTACGGGCATGAGGAGCTGAACCGCTTCGTCCTGAAACTGGCCCAGAAGGCCGACAAATCACTCTCGCTCTCAACCCCTCTCGTGGACGCTTCGCTCCCAAACGGCTCCAGGATTCAGATCAGCTACAGCAATGTCATCTCCACGCAGGGAAGCTCATTTACCGTCAGGAAATTCCGGAAAGACCCGATGACCCCGGTACATCTCCTCTCTTTTGGAACCTTTTCCGCACAAACACTTGCAATCCTCTGGCTCTGTATTGAGAACCGGATGAACATGCTGATAGTCGGCGGAACGGCAAGCGGAAAGACCTCGACGATGAACGCACTCTCCTTCTTCATCCCGGAAAACGCCAAAATCGTCTCATTGGAGGATACGAGGGAGATACAGCTCCCACACAAGAACTGGCTCCCCACGAGAACCCGTGAGAGCGGAAACCGGGACGGTTTTGGAGATATTAACCTCTTCTCTCTTCTCAGGGCATCGCTCCGGCAGAGGCCTGAGTATATCCTTGTCGGGGAAGTGCGGGGGCAGGAGGCACAGACACTCTTCCAGGCGATGAACACCGGCCATACCACCTATTCAACCCTCCATGCAGGAACGGTGGACGAAGCAATCAACCGGCTGATCAACGAGCCGATCAGTGTGGCTCCGGCAATGCTCGGAGCCCTTGAGCTGGTCGTCATCCAAGGCCTCCACTATAACGAGGGGCTGGCATTGAGGAGGTGTGATTCGGTTCATGAGATTCATGTCGGGGGCAGGGACAGCATAATCACCTGGAACACGATACTCACGTATAATCCCTCAAAAGACCTTTTTGTCCATGAGGATGGAGGATCATTAGTTCTAGACAAAATACGCATGGTGCGTGGGTGGTCGGAAGACGATCTGAAAAGGGAGATAACCGTTCGGAAAGCATGCCTTGAGAGGCTTGCTGAAGACCGCGTCTTCGATCAGCTTTCGGTGAGTGAAGCAATAAAGGCTGTCCGGAGAGGGGAGCATGCCTGAGAACACAACAACAGCCGATCTCGCAAAAGCACTCCGGGGAGGACGAATACCAATCACGGTGAACACCTACCTCCTATATATCGCCGCAACGGCAATCGTGGCTTTTCTGTCCTGGATTGGATTGATCATCATCCTTGATTATCTCGGACTTGGGATCTCGATTGCCGGGATGATCCCGGATTCAACCTCACGTATCATCCTCCTTTTTGGTTTCCTGGCCATCGGATGTATCGGAGCATACATCTATCCGTTTCTGATCGCATCAGGCCGAAAAAACCGGATAGACCAGGATCTTCCCTATGCAATCACCTACATGCAGGCGCTCTCGACGACGATGACATTGTATGAGACATTACGGCAGGTTGCGCTGGCAAAAGATCTCTTCGGCGAGGTATCCCATGAATGCGGGACGATTATCCGCGATATTGAAGTCTTTGGAGATGACCTGACAACCGCAATGCGGAATATATACCATACCACCCCTTCCGCTTCGTTTGCGGATTTTATCAACGATCTTATCCTTTTATCGGAAAGTGGGGGAAGTATCACCCAGTTCTTCGCAGCCCGTGCCCGCTATTACCGGGAAGTGGCTGAGCAGGATATGCAGAAGAACATGAAGACAACCGAGATCATCGCGGAGGTCTATGTCACTGCGTTTGTCGCAGGACCGATTATTGCGATGATCATGATCGTTGCCCAGCAGCTCTCCGGGGGGCAGGGAACCGATTATATGCCGATGATCTATCTCGGAGTACCACTTGGATCACTGGCAATGATCGCAATCCTGTATATACTGTTTCCAGCCGAGGGAATGGAGATCCAACAGGGCAGGGTTGAGGAACAGGAATTTTTTATCAGCAACCCTGTTCTGCAGGAGTCCGAAGAGACACTGAACTACAAAAAAAAGGTCCGGACACAACGGACTCGTTTCTCACGAATTCTCAAGTTAAAAAACCCCGTAAAGCAGTATATTGCAGACTACACCTGGAGCATTATATTCGGATCCATATCTGCCACTATTGTAGGCTACCTCCTGTATGACGGATATTTCAACGAGATTGCACCAGGATATGGATTCCAGACCGGGATCTGTGCCCTCATCATCTCAGGGATTCTTCCACCCGCCCTGGCATACGAAGGACGGGCTCTCTATATCCGGAGGCTTGAACGGCAGATTCCGGAATTTCTCCGGATGCTTGCGGATATGAAGGATATCGGCATGACCATCCAGAACGCAATCGCACGCATCTCGCGATCGCAGATGGGCGTTCTCAGCACGGAGCTGCAGGTGGTATCAAAAGAGCTGGAGAGCGGATCAGTGCTCTCATCGTCTCTTGAACGGATGGAGCAGAGAATAGGCGTTATCTCTGTGAAAAGAGCGGTATCTCTTGTGATCAAGGCAAGCGAAGTAACCGATCGGATTCAGGAGGTTCTGATGATAGCCATCTCCGACTTTGAATATTACCTGAAGCTCAAACAGGAGCGGTTCACTTCGGCATTTACTTATGTCGCAATAGTCTACCTCTCCTTTGGCGTATTCCTCTATACTGCATACCAGCTGAATGTCTCTTTTCTTGAGAGTTTCGCCGAACTTGCCACAATAGACGCATCCAGCAATATCCATGATATGTTCTGGGTCGCAATCCTTCTTGGAGGGTTCTCCGGCATCATGGCAGGACAGTTATCCGTGAACAACCCCCTTGCCGGGCTGAAACACACAATGATCTTCCTTGCAATTACCGTGATCTGTTTTGTTGTCGTGATCGGGGGTGTTGGATTATGAGACGGTGTCGCAATATGAAGAAGTTACGCTCTGTGAAGAATGACGAGGCCGTCTCCCCGGTTGTAGGGGAGATGCTGATGCTCTCAATTGTTCTTATTCTGGTATCGGTGATGGCAGTCTCCGCTTTCAATCTCATTCCAGGAGATCGGGAACCACAGGTGTCGGTGATAATGGCACACTCATCCGACTCTGTTTCACTCTACCATAAAGGGGGCGACTGGATACAGGTCAGCGAACTCTCTGTCAGGATACGAAACCAGACCCATGACCAGCTCTTCAGAAGAGATGTATTCATTCTGGAGCCGAATACACAGACCTTCGACCTAGGGGCAAACCTCACGATCGTACCTGGCACACCGCTTGCTGGTGATGAAGAGGTGCTCCTATTCACCCATCGTGCGGTAATCTTCTCGGGGAGGGTGAAGCCATGAGAGACGATAGCGCGGTTGCTCCGGTTGTTGCCATGATCCTGATCCTCGCAATCGTGGTCACACTCCTCTCTGCCTTCCAGGTAACGGTTGTTCCCACGATGAAAGAGCGATCCGAGATTGCGCATATCGCGGACGTGGAGAAGGCACTGCTCAGGTTCTCTTCGCATATCGAGGCGGCAGCAGCAATGAAACAGCCCCTCTCATTTTCCGAGACGATACAGCTTGGAGGAGGCGACAACCTGCTGAACTCGATTCGATCAGGCGGAACCCTGCATGTCATGAATGAGAACAGATCGTATCCTGTTGCCGGTATCTCTATTCAACAATCCGGGGATATATGGACAAATAGTACTGTTCACCTCGTCAACTTCAGCTATACCTCGGTTGGGAACTACTGGCGGGATCAGGGATATCGCTGGGGATGGGGGATAATGTTTGTTCATTCCGGAAACCGTGAAACCCCGCTTCAGTACGCTACAATGAACGAGGCGGATCAATCAATCCTTGATTCCGGTTTTCCGGGATCGCTCCTAACAATACAGACGGATGAAAAGCTGATTCCTGAACGATTTGAAAACGGCACGATAACCGGCAATCTCACGCAGAAGGTAACAATACATATCAATCGTGTATCGTTTTCCAAAGGAGGCCAGAATTTTGTGAGCGGAAATGCTAATGCCCGTATCGCCCTGTCAACAGCGATAACCGAGACGATTATTGACAATGTGACAAAACTTGAATTCCGTGTGTCGACTCAGGAGCGCATACCGGAAGCCTTCAGGGAAAATCTCAACATATCAATTGCGAACTCGTTTTCCGCTTTCAGTTCCAAAACGGGGATTCCAATCCTTTTTGAGAACGATGAGAATAGAATATGGAGAATCGATACCTCCAAAATCGATCTTCTCCCGGATATAATCCTCCGGGAGATCGATATCACTGTGACAGCGGGGTGATCAGGGAGAGCAGAGCTTCCTCCCTGCCTCCTCAGCCTCTTCCAGCACCTCAGGGCAGTCCCGCACCTTACCACGGTCAAAGAGAGAGAAGACGGCAATCTCCGCAACAATCTCATACCCAAGCGCCTGAAGCGGGAGCCGGAGGGCGTCCAGTGCAAATCCCATATCTTCCCGGCTCTCCTGTTCGCAGATAGAAGCGATCACTGCCCGCCTCCCCTGCCCGGCAAGCCTGCTTGACCACGCCCTCGGCCGGGTATCTTCAAAATCATAGAAGCAGTAGAGCCGGTCGATGAAGGCCTTCATCTCTGCTGTAATATTGTAGTTATGGGTCGGGGAGACGAGAACAAGTGCCTCTGAGGAGAGAATATCCGGGTACATGAGCGTCATGCCGTCGCGAAGCCCGGTACAGCTCTTATCCTTTCTGCACCGCTCACACCCGGTACACGAGGAGAACTGGTAGTCACGGAGATGAACAGCCTCTGTTGAATACCCACCATATTCAGCTCCTTTCAGGATATATTTAAGAAGAGTGTCCGAATTACCGCCTTTCCTCGGACTCCCGCTGATCCCTAGAACCTGATTCCCTATAGTAGCCATATGCATCAATGCGCCTGAGCCTCTATCAAACCTCTGGTCAGTATCAATGCCTCTGGAGAAAGAGGAGAAACAATGCTTCCCTGCCAACCCATCCATCCGGGAATAGCATCCGGAAGGAAGCGGTATGCGCCTACCCACTCTCATCAACATTTCGGAAACGCTAAAGCCTTTCAGTAGATACAAGTACAAAAAGCATCGTCCGAATAGGAACGGTGTACCGAAGAGGAGATAGTCGTGTTTCAATTACCAGCATATGTTGGCCCCTGTGCCTTTGGAATAAAGATGGGCATGGTCGTTCCTGGATCAGATCTTCATAAGATGCTGCTTGATGAAGCAGTCAGGCTGAATGAAGACGGGATGCTCTCAGAGGGCGATGTCCTCTCCATCACCGAATCGGTGGTGGCACGGGCACAGAACAATATGATCACAACAGAAGAGACGGCAAAAGAGGTCAGGAAGACATTGGATCTCAAGCCAGATAGCAGGGTTGCGGTCGTCTTCCCGATAGCAAGCCGGAACCGTTTTTCACTCATCCTCGAATCCATAGCAAAAGCGGTTCCAGAAGGCGAAGTTATCGTCTGGTTCTCCTATCCCGATGACGAGGTCGGCAACCAGATCCTCCCGCCTGAGGTTGCCGAGGAGCTTGATCGCCGGCATGGCGGCCTCTTCACACCGGATGATATCGACGGTAATTATACCCACCCCTTAACAGGCGTCAATTATCTCACGCTCTATGAAGAGATCATCAGAGGCGAGGGTGCAACACCAAAAATCATCCTCTGCAATGACCCAAAGCGGATAGCGGAATTCAATCCCGATGGGGTCATCATCGCCAATATCCACCCCCGTGAGAAGACAAAGAAAGTACTGAAGACAATAATCGGCAACTGCTGCACCCTTCAGGAGATATGCAGCAGCGGTACCTGCCCACCCACATCGGAATGGGGGCTTTTAGGGAGCAATATGTCCTCGAGCTGCCGGCTCAAGCTCGCTCCTTTTGAATCCGAAGAGTTCGTCTGTTTCCTCCAGCAGGAGATCAAAAAACTTACAGGGAAGAATATTGAGATTCTGGTCTTTGGAGACGGTGCATACAAGGATCCGACAAGCGGCATCTATGAACTGGCTGACCCAAAAGCTGCCTTTGCTGCAACAAAAGGGATCAAAGAGGTACTCCGTGAAGGCGTGAAGATGAAGTACCTGATCGACAAGTATCATGAAGAGGGACGATCTGAACTTGAGATCATGGAGATGATCGAGAAGGAATCACAGAAAACCCGTGGTATCAGCTGCATCGAGTGCGAAGGGACAACCCCCCGCCGTATGGAGGATGTGCTGGCAAGCCTCTCGGATCTCATCACCGGATCAGCCGATGCCGGGACACCCCTTGTCCTGATCAAAGGGATATACTGCCCCCCAAATTAATCCAATTAAGAAAAGCGACATAGAGGCAGCCCTCTACTGCCTCTCCTCTTCTGACAAAATCATCGATTCGATTGCTTCACTCAGGGGAACGGGTTTTCCTTTGATGATGCCCCAAAGGATTGTTGGCTTGATAGAGTAATACGAATGGACACTAATATCCCGAAGTCCTGCAATCTTTCTCCATTCGATTTCTGGAAAAGAGGATGTACGATCAACAGGAATCTGCTTCACCGCCTCTCCGATGATAATGAATTGCAACAAAACAGCATCAATACACATCGGATCACTGACAAATTCCTCAAATGAGCGCGATCCAACATATGAGTGGATAGATTCAATTGCATCATGAATATCTTCAAGATAAAGAAGAAGATTTCTAGGCATACACAACCTCCTTCAGCACAGATTCGCGAATTCGTGGTTTTAATGTATCGGCAATAACAAGATCGGCTCTCCGCCCAAGTAGATCCTCAAGGTAAAATTTCAGATCCATTAAATTATCAAATGTTTCTTCACCTTCCCTGAACTCAACAAGAACATCAACATCACTTTCCGGGGTTGCTTCATCACGGGCAAATGATCCGAATATTCCAATACGAGCAACTCCGAAGGACTTTCGGATATAGTGGAGATTGTGGTGGAGCCGGGTAATCGGATTCATCCTATAATCCTTTATATCACCAATATTTTTATATTCTCCGCTCATTCCCGATCCCGCCGCCATCCGCCTTCCGGAACAATCATCACAAACCGTGCACCCTCGCCCGGCATCCCCTCTTCATGGATGGTGATCCCGGTAATGGCGAGGATATCTCTGACAAGGAAGAGCCCAAAGCCGGTATTCTTCCCATACCCCCGCTCAAAGATACGCTCTTTCTCTTCAGATGCTATACCGGCTCCATCATCAACAACTGCAATTCTGAGCGATCCGTCCACCTCTTTGCATATGACACTGATCTCCGTCACCCGCCCGCCATGCCGGAGGGCATTATCAAAGAGGTTTTCAAAGACCTTCGGAAGCATCGGATCAGCATAAATGGCATATCCATCACACTCACATATGAGGCGGGTACGGCAGGGAGCTCTCAAAATGAAATCGATCTCCTGCCATTGCGGTTCCTGGGTGCCGAGATCCTGATATATCCGGGTAAACTCAATCTCGTATTGGATCTTCTCTGTTGCCCTCTTCATCTCCTCAAAATAGCGGGAGAGCTCAGCATCCATTTCTTTATCACGGGAGAGTTCGATATAGCCCTGCACCACCGTGATCTGGTTCAGGATATCATGACGGGTGATACTTGAGAGGAGCGAAAGCTGACGGTTTGCCTCACGAAGGCCTTTCTCAGCCCTTCTCCTGATTGTAATATCATGGAGGATAATAATCTCTTCAGAAGTACGTGTCTTGAGAAGAGGATTCTTCCGAACTTCAAGAATTGTACCATCAAGGACAGAGATCTCTGTGGCTCCATCATCTATCCGAAGAGAGGGGCAGATATCAGTTATTTTCTGTCCGACTGCCTGATCAGAAGAGATTAAGAGATATCCTTCGGCAGCCGGGTTCATATAGATCAGAATCCCATCCGGATTCATTATAAGAAGGCCGTCATTCAGCTGTTCGGGGATCCTTGCCTGGGTGCGGGGTAGGACGCTGAAGAGGTGGTACCGTGATGATGCAAAGAGGAGGATTCCGCTCACCAGGATGAGGATCACAGGTGTGATCTGCAAGCCCGGGAAAGGGCCGAATTTCAGGATAAAGACACCATCCGTCACGACAGGGAGAAGGATCACCAGTATCAGTATGCCGATCTGCCTGCGGTACAGCGAAGGATAATCCATCCAGGCAATAAAAAGGAGGAATATGGTGAATCCGGTCAGCAGGCAGAGATATCCCGTATGGACCCAGAAAAACGGACCATATTCGAGGAAAAAGAGGATCAGATCCCCTACAGCATAGGTGTTAATCGAGGTATAGAAGAGAGAAAAGTATTGGTTTGTGGCAATGCCGGATAGTATCAGGAGAGGAATAATCATCAGAAGAACAAATGCCACAAAATTTACGTACTGCTCACGCCCGGTATAAGAGAGGGCAAAGAGGAGAAGTGCCGCTACAATCATGTATATGCCCGTAATTCCGATGAGGATTGATATCAGGAATATTCCGGGATCGATCACAAGTAATTGAAGAGCATACATGCCGTTCCAGACTATGGTGCCAATGATAACCAGCCTGACCAGTTTCCTTCCCGGTGCAAACGAAATATCCTCTGCCAGATGAAAGAGATACAAGCCGATTGCTATTGTTACAAGATAGATTATTGCAAATGGTGTGAACTGCAGGATCATCAGACAGATACCCATACATTCTTACAGATAATTAACATATTGCCTTCTGAAGAAAGGAGCTCTCACCCATGAGCCTCGAATATCATGAAACCCAGTACTTCCGGCAGCCGTGGCTCATCGCCCTTATTGCCGGGATTGCCATCATCTCCTGGTATACCGCACTGGTGACAGAACCGGTTGCCGGGCCGGTTCAGATAGGAATCATCCTCGCCTTCGGGGTGCTGCTCCCTCTCTTCTTTGCAGTGCTCAGGCTGGAAACCCACGTATCAGTTGATGGGATCAGCTACCGGATGCCGCCGATTGTTCGGAAGGATCGGATCATCCCCTGGAGCGATCTGGAAGCAGCCGATCAGATCACCATCCGCCCGATCCGCGACTGCGGTGGATGGGGCATACGGTATTGCAGGCGGGAGGGGATCGCCTATCTCATCAGCGGTAACCAGGTGATCCGATGCAAAAAACAGACAGGTGAGAAGGTGCTCCTCGGCACCCGGCACCCGGAAGAGATGATGAGGGCAATCCGCACCTATTATCGGGCCGATTAGCTGAATTCGACATTGCCGGAGTTGCCAAGCAGCTCCTGCAATTCATCACGGAGGCGACCCTGCTCTTCCAGAAGCCTGCCTCTCTCTTCTTCCGCAGTGGCAGCAGCTGAACCGATTCCGGATAATTCTTTCTTCATCTGATCCAGTTCCTGCACCAGCCGCTTCTCTTCCCGGACAGCGGGATCGGATTCCACCTCCTCCCTGATCTGCCGGAGTTGCTCTTCCAGGCGCCAGTACCCGGCAGAGGCTGCCTTCACCTGCTCTTCCAGATTCCCTTCACCAAAGAGCTGCTGCTCCTCACGGTTCTTTAACTGGAGTTCACCTGATGTGACGAGAGATCTGATCGTTTGGAGTGCCGGTTCCAGATCAGGAGAGATCTCCTTATCCGGCACCTGCCTTTCAGAGAGATCCTGAAGTGGCCTGAGGGCACCGGTTGGTGACTTATGATGTTTCAGGAGTTTTTCAGCCCGCCTGATCACGCCGGCAGCAGGAGCTCTCACCTGTGCATAGCTCTGAATGGCAACCTCCAGATCGCGTTCTGCAGAGGAGAGCTTCTCCTTTACAAGAACAGTGCTGATGGCTGAGAGTTCCTCTTCAGCACGCTCTATATCCTTGATCAGGGATGCTTCCCTCTCCTGTCCTGACTGTGACCGATCCACTGCCTCCCCCACAAGCCGGCCAATCTCTTCAAGCCTCTGGTACCTGGATCTGATCTCGCCGATCCGTTCTCTCTCCTGTGTACCGGCGGAAAGGGCAGCCGTCATATCATTCACTGCCCGCCCCATCTCCTTGATGATCCGGCGCATCTGAGGCATCTCCTCTTTATAGACAAGGTGAAGGTACTTTCCTGGCCCCTTCGCAGCCGCAATCACCCCTTTGAGAATATCGGTTGCGGCTGTATAGTACTCCTTTGGATCGCCGGAAGGCTTCTTCTCCAGTGCCTGGCGGAGGGAACGGACGGTCTGGGGGCGGGCGGTCTTTAATACCGATTTCACCTTCGGGTGGAGCATGATCTCATCTTCGAGATTCTCAGGCTCTTCCTCAAATGCATGGATGAGTTCCTCAAGAGAAGTAATCGCAAGATCAAACTCGTTTATTGGAGCGGTGAACTTCCCGGCTATCCGGGATGTGATCTCATTCTCCTGTTCATCAAGCCAGGAAAGAAGGCTGGAGAACGGGATCACCTCCGCTTCAGGCGGCGTATCCGGGCGGCCGAGGAGGGCACGCAGTCTCGATAACATGATATACTGAGTCAGGTGTGTGGGGTTATAGTGTTTCTCATTGAAGAAAAAAAAATCAATATTGGGAGGGTGGCTTGCTCATCGGCAAGCCATAGTGAAACGAATTGAGGGGTGATTTACATCATGCCGGGCATTCCGCCCATGCCGCCGGGCATGCCACCACCCATGCCTCCCATCGCCTGCATTGCTGCCATCTCTTCTTCAGAGGGCATACCACCTGCTCCGGATGCAGCAATGATCTCATCGATCCTGAGGATCATCATAGCCGCTTCAGTTGCAGAGCTGATTGCCTGCATCTTGACACGAAGGGGTTCAATAACACCTGCTTCTTTCATATCGATCGGTGTTGCGGTATCGAGATCAATGCCATTGGTTCTTCCCTCCTGCTCATGGGCAGTACGAAGGAGAGCAAGCATCTCAATCTGATCAAGCCCTGCATTCTCCGCAAGAGTCCGTGGCACGGTCAGAAAAGCATCTGCATATGCCTCAATGGCAAGCTGTGCACGGCCACCCACATCTGATCCCACCTTCCTGAGACGGCGTGAAAGCTCTATTTCAGAGGCCCCGCCTCCGGCAACAAATCTGTTATCTTCAAGAGCGACACAGACTCCGCGAACTCCATCCTCAACGGCACGTATGGTTTCATCTACAGTATGTGACGAACCTCCTTTCATGAGGAGGGAGACAGCTTCCTTGTTTTTACACTCAGAAACAACAATCATATATGTTCCAGAGAGCCTCTTGGCCTCGACTTTGCCAGCAAATCCGAGATCATCTCCGGAGATCGCATCGGGAGACGAGATGATCGTTGCACCGGTCATCTCGGAAAGTTTCTCCATATCTGACTTCTTCAGACGTCGAACAGCAAGAATGCCCGCCTTCGCAAGGTGATGTCCTGCAAATTCATCGATACCTTTCTGACAGAAGACAATATTTGCACCGGATCCAATAATCCGATCAACAAGTGCCTTCTCGATCTCCTCTTCCTTCTCAACGAATGCCTGAATCTGATCCGGGTGGGTGATGCTGATCTCAGCATCAGTCTCTATCGCCTTAAACTCGATTGCCGCATTAAGGAGAAGGATTTTTGCATCAGGGACTGTATCCGGCATCAAAGGATGAAGCCGCTCCTTATCGAGAACTATCCCCCTGATAATCATGGAATCCTCAGCAGATCCTCCAACCATCTTCTCAATTTTGATATCCCTGGCATCGATCTTGCCCTGATCATCAGCACTCATCTCTACTGCCTCTACAATGAGTGACGATAGCCGTTCCTTAACAGTCTCTGCACCCTTACCCGTCATCGCTGTTGCAGCGATATTCTTTAATAACTGAGTATCCCCGAGGTTGACTTCAAAAGAGATCTCAATGAGTATCTCTTCTGCCCTCTTTCTGGCCATCCGGTATCCCTCAACAATGGTGGTCGGATGTACATCCTGATCGATGAGATCCTCAGCCATCTTCAGAAGTTCACCCGCCAGTATAACGGCAGTCGTTGTGCCATCACCAGCTTCTTTATCCTGGGTCTTTGCAATCTCAACCATCATCTTGGCTGCCGGGTGCTCGATCTCCATCTCCTCCAGGATGGTGAGACCATCATTTGTGATGACAACATCCCCCATTGAATCAACAAGCATTTTGTCCATCCCTTGTGGTCCAAGTGTTGTCCTGATGGCTTTTGCGACGGCTTTTCCGGCGGCAATGTTCCGGCTCAGTGCATCATAGTCCCGTGTCTCTTCTGTTCCTTCCTGATACATATTCGCGTTCATAGGGTTGTCTCCTCAATACTGTTGAATCAAAATCACCAGTGTCTCCTTTTGCGTGGTTTACACGGCTACATAAAGGTATCCCATAAGCAATTCCAGCTCACAAAGGACGTCCCGTATTTTTGAAATATTATATCGACCCTCATGGAGCCACAAAAGCAAATTCAAAGACTTTAGAATGCTTTATTCGGACAACACTTCCGGGCAGTCGGGAAAGTTCGCAGGTTAGAGAAGAGGGATGATGAGAGAGATCTCCCCGGCGATACGCATCACTCCGCGACGGGTGAACACCCTATTCTTTTCCATCAATCAGATTCCAGGAACCCGATGATCTCACTGATATCAGGAACACTATGCACGGGATAGACCTTGCTGAATACCACTGCCTGATCTGAATCAACGATGACATTTGCCCGCTCACAAAATCCGTTTCCCTCCCGGAAGAGCCCATAGAGCCTTGAAACAAAACCATGAGGCCAGAAGTCACAGAGAAGAGGGGTATTGGCGATTCCCAGGCTCTTTGCCCAGGCTCTCTTGCAGGGAACGGAATCAACGCTGATCCCAACTGCAACCGTATTCAGGGATGAGAATGTTTCCCGGTTCTCTTCAAGCGAGAGCATCTGGGCTGCACATTTATCAGTCCATGCAAGCGGATGGAACGAAAGGAGAACCCGCCTCTTATGGTGTTCAAGGAGGCTGAAGGTCTCATCCGACTGATCCTTTAATGCGAATGTCGCGGCAAGATCGCCCGGACGGACCATTCTTGGCTGGGGAATTTGAGCATGGTGATACATTGCTCTCGCATTATCACAGGAGATGATAAGCATTGCGGGAAGAGGATAGGAAACCTTGCATCCGTAGATGAGAGAATCGACTATTGAAACCACGCCGCCATTGTTTTTGCCATTATTGACATAATATCGGCAATCGGGAATCATTTAATTTTTACAGCATGAATTAAATATAAATACACCAAGCGCCATTACAAAATAGCCAGTGATGGCATGCATAAGGAGGTGATTGCTATGAATGAAGGATCGTCCGGTGGGTGTTCAGACAAGGCATCAGGCACCATCGACAAGCTGAGGACGCAGGCACTTGCCAGATGCCGTGATCGGATCGATGAAGCCCTGAAGCGGCCAAAAGGGAAGAAACCAAAACCCTGCAACCCCTCATATGGCATCACATCTGTGCTACGGAACCAGCACGGGCTCTGAATAAAAGGCAGAGATAACATAAGAGTTAAGCCTGCTCTTATGCTTCTGCCTTCTCTGCCTGTTTCCTGCGATTTATAATCTTCTTTACTTTCTTTAACCGGAAGAGATCTTCACGTTCACGCTCTTCTATTGCGATCTTGATCCCCTTTGCCATCTCTTTGAGTTCAGGAACCACCACCTGTTCAAGAGCATTCACCCTTCTCCGGTTCATCTGGATCTCCTCCCCAAGCCTCCTGAGGGATGTCTCTGTCTCGGCAAGTGCGATGATCAGATCCAGCTCGCGTTCGAACTTCTCCGCAACCTCATCGATTCTGCCCGAGACACCAAGCACACTGTAGCCCCTCTCAAATGTCCCTTTGGAGATCACCTTCTTCTCAAGGACAGGCACCGGCACTCCCATGATATTCTTCCCGGAAATATCCAGGAATACACCCCTTCGCGTTGCAAGGGCAGCAGAACGGACAGCGACGGAATCGTCCACTGCAACAGCCAGATGGAGTGAATGGCGGGCAGAGGCATCAATTGCCTCAAGCTCCGACCGGGAATCAGATACATCCTTCATGATCAGAAAAAACTCCTGGATCAAGGCATCCATCTTCTGGCGGAGGAGATCCTTTCCCTGTTCGGCAAGCTTGATCTGGTTCTTCACCCGGATAAGCTCCATCCGTGTCGGCTTGACCTGCTCCACCTCTCATGCCTCCTGGTATCCGGGATGATACTTCTCAATATAGCTCACATTGATCCGCTTGAGTTCCTCTTCCGGAAGCATGGCAAGAAGATTCCAGCCGATCTCAAGGGTCCTTTCAATCCCGCGGTTCTCATCGCCCTGCGATATGAAGGTCTTCTCAAACTCATCGGCAAGCTTGAGGTATTTCCTGTCCAGCTCGGTCAGGGCCTCCTCACCGACGATCGCAACGAGCCTCCTCAGATCCCTGCCATACGCATAAGAGGCATAGAGCTGATCGGCAACATTCCGGTGGTCTTCCCTCGTCTTCCCCTCGCCGATACCGGAGTTCATCAGTCTCGAAAGGCAGGGCAGGACATCAATAGGCGGATCTCCCCCTCTCCTGAAGAGATCCCGCGACAGCACAATCTGGCCTTCGGTGATATACCCGGTGAGGTCGGGGACAGGATGGGTGATATCGTCATCGGGCATCGTCAGAATGGGAATCTGGGTTATAGAGCCTTTCTTCCCCTTGATCTTCCCGGCACGTTCATAGATCGTCGAGAGATCGGTATACATGTACCCCGGATACCCCCGCCGCCCCGGCACCTCCTCGCGGGCAGTTGATATCTCCCTGAGAGCCTCACAATAGTTGATCATATCGGTTAAGATCACCAGCACATGATGGTTCAGCGTATAGGCAAGGTACTCCGCAACCGTCAGGGCACACCGGGGGGTCGTCAGCCGTTCGATGGTCGGGTCATTGGTCAGGTTCATGAAGAAGACCACCCGCCCAAGAGCCCCGGATTTCTCAAATGATCTCGTAAAGAAAGACGCCTCCCTGAAGGTGATGCCCATTGCAGCAAAGACCACAGAGAACTGCTCACCCTCGCCGAGCACCTTCGCCTGCCTGCCAATCTGTGCCGCCAGTTTGTTTGCAGGGAGACCGGCTCCCGAGAATATCGGAAGTTTCTGGCCCCGGACAAGCGTATTCAGGCCGTCAATTGCGGACATCCCGGTCTGGATAAAATCCTCGGGCTTATCCCGGGCCACGGGATTGATCGGCATTCCATTGACATCGACCTCCATCTCCTCGATGATATCCGGACCTCCGTCACGGGGTTTCCCGATCCCATTGAATGTCCGCCCCAGAATATCCGGAGAAAGCTTCATCATGAGAGGCCTGCCGGTGAACATCACCCTTGTTGATCTGTTGTCTATCCCGGTTGTCCCTTCAAACACCTGCACTACCGCAACGTCCTTTGATATCTCAAGAACCCGCCCCGATCTCTCCTCTCCATCCGGCAGATAGATCCTGACGATCTCATCATATGAGACATCCTTTGCATTGGTGATGAATATAAGGGGACCAGCCACGTTGCTGATCGTCTTATATTCCCGGCTCACAAGAACAGCGGTCATTTAGTCCTCCTCCATGAGTGACGCAAAATCGATTGCAATTCTTTCGATATGCCCTTTCACCATCCCGGCCTCGGGGAGCTCTTTCATCCGCCCGATCACCTTCTTCACCGGGAGCTGCATGATCGAGTCGATCCCAATACCCCTGTTCATCGCCCGCTTTGCCATCTCATGGAAGGTAAGTATCACCTTCAGCATCCAGTACTGCTTCTCGAGTGAACAGAATGAATCGATCTCATGAAAAGCACTCTGCTGGAGGAAATCCTCCCGAATCATCCGTGAGATCTCAAGGATCAGCTTCTCGCTGTCAGGGAGGGCATCAGGCCCCACCAGCTGGACGATCTCCTGAAGCTCAACCTCCTTCTGGAGAAGATAGATCGCCTCCTCCCGAAGATCTTTCCAGTCCTCCGCAACTTCCTTCTCGTACCAGTCCTCCAAACTCTCAAGATACAGTGAGTAACTTTTAATCCAGTTGACAGAAGGGAAATGCCGCCGGTAGGCGAGTGCAGTGTCAAGCGCCCAGAATGTCCCTGCAACCCTGAGCGTATTCTGGGTGATCGGCTCTGAGAAGTCGCCGCCCGGAGGGGAGACCGCTCCGATGATGGTGATGGAGCCGATCCGTTCATCCTTCCCCAAGCAGATAACCCGGCCGGCCCGTTCATAGAAGGCAGCAAGCCGGGTGGCAAGGTAGGCGGGATACCCCTCCTCGCCGGGCATCTCTTCAAGACGTCCGGAGATCTCACGGAGGGCCTCACCCCACCGGGATGTCGAATCTGCCATCAATGCGACATCATATCCCATATCCCGATAGTATTCCGCTATTGTGATCCCGGTATAGATCGATGCTTCACGGGCTGCAACCGGCATGTTTGATGTATTGGCAATCAAAACCGTCCTTTCGATGAGGGGGAGGCCGGTTCGGGGATCGATTAATTCCGGAAACTCATAGAGCACATCCGTCATCTCGTTGCCCCGTTCCCCGCATCCGATATAGACAACAATCCGGGTATCAGACCATTTGGCAAGAGTCTGTTCTGCAACCGTCTTCCCGGTACCAAAACCACCCGGTATCATCGCAGTCCCACCTTTGGCAAGAGGGAACATGGTATCAAAGATCCGCTGCCCGGTGATGAGGAGCGTATCCGGATCCATCTTCTTCCGATAGGGCCTGGGTTTTCGGGCTGGCCAGAGCTGCATCATCGCAATTTTCGTCCCATCCTCGAGGATGCAGACCGGATCAGTGACTGTATAGTCGCCCTGCTGAATCTCTGCTACCTTCCCGGATATGGATGGGGGAACCATGATACGGTGCTCGATATGGAATTCAGGAACAGATCCGATCAGATCGCCCTCCTTCACAGTGTCTCCGACAGAAACCGCCGGAGTAAAATTCCATCTCCGGGAGAGATCAAGGCCGGGGGGAAAGACACCGCGTGATATGAAATCACCGCTCATCTCAAAGAGGACCGGGAGAGGACGCTGTATACCATCGTAGATTGAAGAAAGGAGACCGGGGCCAAGTGCTACAGAGAACTGGGTTCCTGTGCTCTCCACCTTCTCTCCCACTTTCAGGCCGGATGTGTCCTCGTACACCTGAATAACCGCCTCATCCTTATCCAGCCTGATGATCTCCCCAAATAATGCATCAGTCCCAACCCGGACCACCTCATACATCATCGATCCTCTCAGCCCCTCGGCGGTTACAACCGGCCCTGATATTCGTGAAATACTCCCTGTCGTCACGCTCATCTCCTCACAACAATATTATAGCCGATCGCTCTCCTCAGAAGCCGATCGATGTAGCTTTCTTTCTCCACCTGCTTTTTCCCCGAGGGTATTGGAATGATGATCGGCCGGTAGGACCGCTCGATCCGCTCCATGATCCGGTGATCCAGTTTCTCGATGAAATCCTCATTCATCGCAATAACTCCGGTATCATCACGATGGAGCAGCTTTGTGACGAGTTTCTCCGCATCATCGGGGTTTGCAAGCTCGATCACTTCAACACCCGCCATCCGGAATCCGGCGGCAGTTTCCGGATCGGTGACCACCATGCATTTATACATAGGTCATCACCCTCTGCATCTCCTTTTCAGGAACATCTCCGATGATGGAACGTGCAATAATCCGGATATTTGTCACTTCGTTCTGCTTGGCCCAGATATACCCGACAGGGATGGCAATACTCATGGGATCCTTCAGAAAACATCCAGATCCCTTTTTGATCAGAAAAAGTTCAAGTTCACGTTCAAGAACAGAGACCCTTTCCTGGATAATATCCTCCCTGCCCACCTCGGCAAGAAATGCAAATGGCGTCTGGATCAGCTCTTTAACAACCTCTTCAAGAGATCGGGCAGCCAACATCTGTACAAGCTGATCCATTGAGAGATACTTTCCGCCATCGATCAGGTACTCAACAGGTTCTTCGACATGTATCCTGTCCCGAACCACCCGAAGCACCATTCTGATATTCGCCACATCGATCTCGGTCTTCAGGAGCTCAAGGACGATACCCTGGTTGTAATTGTCATCCCCCGTAAAGGCTGAGCGGGCATTCTCAAGGTAAAAGCGGTCAAGGGCAAATTCCAGGATTGCAAGATCGCGTTTCTCCAGGTACTCCTGCAACTTCCGGGTGAGGGGGCGTGCGTACTCGATCCTCCAGGTGGCGAGGAGGTCGATGACAGCCCTGATATCAGGCTGGTGGGCGAGTTCAATGAGTGCAGCATAATCAAGCTCTCCCGCAGGAACAAGGTTCTCCTCGATCTCATCATAATGGGCATTGATCTTCTTTCCACGGAGAATCGTCTTGATATTCTGAATATCCCACCGGTTTAGGATAATCCGGATAGAGATCCTCTCTTCCTCTTCCCGGAAGAAACGAAGGATCTGCCGGAATGATACGACAAGATCCCGTCGCAATGCAGTCTCAACCTGGAGAATACCTGAGTACTCGACACCGGCCTTCTGGAGTTCGTTTTTATAGGCTGTCTCTTCAAGCGAAGCGATGAGGGTATCAATATCCGGTTTGTTTGTCAGTTCATTGAGTGCATGATGGTCAAGGAGCCGGCTCTTCATTGCCCTGATCCGGGCATTTGCATATGAATAATCCATCTCATCCATAATGCCTCACCCTCCGTCAAGGATCGAAAAGATCTCTTTCCTGAGCACTTCCCTTGATCTCTGTAAACGGGATTCAATGGTGTTCCTGACGATGATGAATTCATCAGTTGTACTGGCAATGACCCCACCCATCGACTCGATATCTGCAATTACCAGATGGCTTTGATTCTCTTTTTTGAGGATGCTGTTACAGAGTGCTTCATCCCGTTTGTCAACATGGAGAAGAGCGGATGCACCATCTAGTTCTGCCAGTGCCTCCAGAATGACATGCCTCAGGAACTCTTCGTACCGCGGACGATCCCTGAATCCGGCAAATTCCTCTTCGGCATGACGGAATGTCTCTTCAAAGATCCCTTCCTTGATCTGCAACAGTTCAAGTCTGGCTTTTTCGCGAGCCGCAACAATCGCGGTCCGCTCGGAAAGAGCCATATTCTTCCATTGCTCGGGATAATGCTGTTGTAATTTTCTACCTTCGGCTCGTGCCTCCTCTTTTATCCGCGCTACCTGTGCAGCTGCATACTCCCGAATGCCCCGGATCTCCTCCTGAGCTGATTGTTCGACAGCCTGTATCAGTTCATCAGTCATCTGCCACTCCATAACTCATTCGATTATTTGATTAACCACTGGAGAACAGCCCCGGGATTGCTCCGGTATTCCCCGGCTTTCAGTGGTGCTGTTTTCCACCCCCGTTTACATGATCAGGATCATTGCAGCAATGACGAAACCAAAGATCGCAAGCGTCTCCGGAATTGCAAGCAATATCAGCATATATCCAAAGAGTTCAGGCTTTTCAGCCACCGTCCCTGCTCCTGCTGCACCGATCCTCGACATTGCGATCCCCGCACCAAGTGCTCCCAGCCCAAATGCGATGCCAGCCCCAATTGGCATACCAAAATCCATAGTCCTACTCAACTCCTTTTATGTACCAGATGTGTATTATTTGACAGACTCATTCATTACCTGCACAAAAGCCCCAAAATCGGGATTCGAATCGAATATGGAGATATTGCGCACCAGGCATGGCGATTGTGCCATGTTGTTCATCTCACTTTCACCAGAAAGGCTGTTCATATCATCGAATCAACCCCGGCCACCCTTTCCAAAGGGATTATAGACTTTTCCTCCTCCTTCAGAGAACTTGGGAGCAAACTCAACAATATGAAGCCTGAATGAATGGAGAGACGCAACGAACATCTTTAACAGGACATTCATCAGGTGAATTAATGCAGCGACTATCACCCCGACAAACGCTACCTCCATCATCCCTCCAACCTGGTTGGCAATCAGTGCCAGAATGACCGATGCAGTCCCTATTGCCATAATACGTGCATAGGAGAGGACATTGGAGATGATACTGATGACCTCGATACTGGCGATCACCCCCCCTCCATAGATGATCATGGCAAGGGCTATAGCAAGCATAAGCATCCCGGGATACATCAGGATCTCCGGTATAATCCGTATAATTGATCCGAGCAGGATAAGGATGCTGACGATGACGATGATCATCCCTGCTTTTTCACAGATATGCTTCCTGCATTCACAGACATACTTTGTACATCGCATCTTGGTACACTGGTTGATGATCCCAAGGCAGAGGCCAAATATGATATGAAATACCCCGATAGCAATTGACAGGACGAGCATCGGGATCAGGGCATCAAGCCGGTGCCAGGTGACACCCATGATCTCAAGGGGGTGCAACCAGCCCATATGCTCTCCAAAATCTCCGAAGAACTCCCCGAATATAAAGCCGAAGATGATCGTCGGAAACGAGGCGATGATCATCAGGTTCATGAGAGGATGTATCCAGTCAAACCGCTCTCCAAACTTCTTCTTTAGCAGGACGGCAATGCCTAAAATAATGAAACCATACGCGATATCACCCACAATTAACCCGAAGAAGAGCGGGAAGAAGACGGCAAAGATCGGAGTGGGATCGATCTCCCGGTACTTTGGGTGTGAGATGACGCTCAGGAGGTACTCAAATGGCTTGAGAATTGCCGGGTTAGCATAGAATGTCGGCGCTTCATCCATCATATCCGGGGTTGTCGGCAGTTCATCAATGACAACCTCATCGCCATAGCTCTCATGAAGGGTCTTCTTTGTGGAAGCCAGGAATTTCCTCGGAATCCACCCGAGCATAACAAAAGTGTAATCAGTCTGGCCGAATTTGTTGAAGACCTTGATCTCCTCATGCCTGTCTTTTAAGAGGCGGACGAGGGCACCAACTTCATCCTGCCAGGTGAGTGAGAGTTCTCTGAGTTCTTCTTCAACCTCAAGGACTTCTTTAACCGCAGCAACCCGTCTCTCTTCATTGAGAACGAGAATCTCAGGGAGGGGACGGTTTAAGTATTCGGGCGGAAGCCTGAGTTCGTTGACATTCTGTGAATAGAGGAGGGTATGGACGTCGCTGGAATACTTTCTGTTAAAGACAACAACTGTTGCGATATTCTGCTCGTCAATTGGGGCTGAGATCAGCTCACACTGGTTCTTTGTGATCCTGGTGAGTTTCTCCTTGATCAACTCGAGGATTCCTTCAAATTCTCCCTGGATCAGGATAATGGTAATCTCAAAGCCCTCAAGTGCAGGAATCTGGCCTTCTATCGGGAGGATCTTCTCTATCACCGTCTGGTATCGGGAGAGGTTTGCAATAGTAAACTCAAGATCGGTCTTCCGGGTAATGAGATCCCTGGTTTTTGCCTCAAGTTCATGGATGACCTCCTGGGCCCGTTCAAGGATTGATTCCTGGCCCTTCTGGCTTAATCTTTGGATTATATCCGTTTGTTTTTTAAGATCCGGGGGTTTTTTTGGAAGGACCAGCGCAATCCCTTCAATCTTTGAGAGGTTGGCAGCAATCGTATCTGCCTCCCTGGACTCAACTCTCTGAAGGATGATACCTCCCTGCTCATGACTTCGTGAGGCATCCTCCAGATGGATGGTTCCAGCCTGGTAGAGCGTATCAACGATAGATTCGAGATCCTTCTTCGGACCCAATACCTGAACCTTAACCATCCTCTGGAGCATCGCCTACGACCCGGCCCCTACATGTTCTACGAGTGTCTCCACCGCTTTTTGTATGTTCTTCTCCCATTGGTTGCGAATGGCGAGTTCTTCCTCCCGTCTCCATTCGGCAATAGCTTCAATTTCTTTATTTATCTCCTCAATCTCCTTCTCATAGTAGATTTTACCCTGTTCTTCACCTGCGCCGATACATCGCACAATGATCGCTTCCGCATCTTTGCGTGCTTCTTCGATCAATGCAGCAGCTTCAGATCGGGCCTCCTCAATTAAGACATTCATCTCGAGTTCTTTCTTCCGGATTGTCTGCAGGAGCGATTGTTCAGACACCATATCTCACCAGTCACCTTTTTGTTCGTACCCATGCAAGCGGATAATGTGCAGAGTCCCGGAGTTTTCACCTCCGGTTCAGCTGATCCCGATTCCTTTAAAAACCACTCAGGCCTCATCTATCTCATCCCCGAAAACCGGATTCTGGCGGGCAGATTGTTACCCTCGGGAAATCAGGACAGAATCGGGCTGGGGGGAGTTTTTAACGTGATGGGCACCTCCTTCTTCCGGCGGTCATAACCATCGGAAATCAAAGGTGTAATTGCAATAAAAGTATTTATAGTTATCTAAATTGCCCGTTTTTAAAACAGGCAATATTCCGATATTCGGGAGATTTCGGCCAGAAATACCACCCTTACGCGCTCAAAATACACCCAAATTAAAAATTTTAAAAAATTAAACCAATATTTGGTTTTCAATTGCGATGCGCACAATAATTATAACTCTTTTTTCATTTTCCTTACACATACAATGATTTTATTTTTCACTTGTTGTACGCCCGAATATCTCGCTGAGCTGATTTTGAGCATCTTTCTTTGTGAGCATACCATTCTTCAGGGAATACCCGATTTGAATAATCACCCGGATATCATTCAGTGTCAGCCGTGAGAAGGAGTAGCTCTTCCAGGTCTCCCGATCGGCCTGCATCCAGAGTTCCTCAAGCATCTGGCGCAGTGACCCGACATCCTCCTCGGGGATATCATTCCATTTCTTTCCCTGTGCAGAACGGATGATTGCTATTGCCCCTTCAACGCTCCTCTGTTGTTTGAGCAAAAAGACCCTCCGTCCCACCTCATCACGTTTCACATCCGGCATGCATGGTAGTGTATCACACGGGTATAAGAGCGTTGGCACCATCCTGATACCCTCCTCATATACACGATCAACCATATCCTCCATATCACAGAGAGCTGATTCAAAAGAGCCTAAATGCCTGCCTAAAAAGATGATGTTTCTCCATCCCAAATCTATTTGATTCTTCATCGCCAATATTTTTCCATGTTTGGTGCCAATTTCAACCCACTTCTCCTTATAGGCGTAGTCTACGCGGTCACCATCTCAATTGTCTCTGCATACCTCTGGGCAGGCGGACAGTTCTCTGCAAGAATCAGGCACCTCCTCATCATTATCACAATCATCTTCGGATTTGCCACCTTCTCTCCGATGATCCCGCATCAGTTCCAGGGGCTCGTTGAACATCTGGCAGAGGGACAGCGTATCGGCACCATCCTTTTCTCCGGGATAATAGGACTTGGCATCCTTACACTCCTGGCTGCTCTCTTTGGCCG
Organism: Methanocalculus sp. MC3; assembly: GCF_054767395.1. Classification (NCBI taxonomy): domain Archaea; kingdom Methanobacteriati; phylum Methanobacteriota; class Methanomicrobia; order Methanomicrobiales; family Methanocalculaceae; genus Methanocalculus; species Methanocalculus sp. MC3. The sequence goes on along the minus strand of NZ_BAABMP010000001.1, from coordinate 131,860 downwards.
CCACTTCTGCGGGTACCTCTGCCCAATCGGAGCAGTACAGGAGGCTGCCTACACCATCCCGACAAAGAAGATTCCCGTGCAACAGAAAGGCATCCTGAGTGCAATCAGGGGACTATTTCTTGTTGCCATGATTGGAGGGGCATTTCTCTTCGGGATCGAGCTCCTCGACTATTTCGGCTTTTCGGACTTCTTTAAGCTCACGCTCTCGTCAGGAACACTCGTCTTTATCGTAATTCTCCTCACTTCTATCCTGATCTACCGCCCGTTCTGCAGGATTGTCTGCCCGGTCGGGGCAATCCTCCAGATAGGAGCGTTTCCAGCTATATATAAGATCAGGCGGACAGACGCATGCATTGAGTGTGGAAAATGCGAGAGGGCATGCCCCACAAACGAGGCGAAAGCAGAAGATAGTAAATCTGAATGTTACCTCTGCCGCCGGTGTATCGAGGTCTGCCCAAAGGATGGGGCGCTTGTGTACGGACGAAAGAAGGTTTGAGATTTGATGCACAACACCGCATGCCCCGTTCTCCTGATCCATGGATGGAACAGCCATCCCGGGATCTGGAAAAAGATGATTGCCGGACTGGAGGCAGCCGGGATACCCGCATGGAATTTTGGCTATGTGGAGAACCCCGATCCGCATCCGGTCACCGTCGCAGAAGACCTCCATGATTTCATCGCTGATATGCGGAGGAAAAACCGGTACCAGGGTGAGATCGATATCATCACCCATTCAATGGGCACCCATATCACCCGCTTCCTCCTTGAAGTCCAGGATGGAAAGGAGAAGGCTGAAAGGGTGAGGCAGTTCATCGGGATCGGCCCCCCGAATAATGGATCGTCAATGGCAGAACTCTTCTGCGATCCTGTCTACGGGGAGGAGATGATCCGATTGCTCGAAGGCATCTTTGTCCCTGCCGGATATGATCCCGAAGACGACAGCCTTGTGCAGGAGGTCCGCCCCGGCAGTGTCACCATGGCTACATTGAAGTCTGCGGGGCTCAGGGATGATATCCGGTACCGGTGCATCCTCAGCAGGAATATCACCCGCACAGAATCGTTTTTCCCAATACTCGGCGGCAGAACATGGATCTTTCAAGAGGATGGAACATGGGATACAACATTTGACGGGGACGGTGTGATCCCACATTCAGACTCGTTGATGCCCGGAATCCAGCCGGAGATCATTCCTCTTGACAATTCGCTCTTTACAAACTGCCCGCACCAGTTTTGCCATGGCAATCTCCCGAAGAATCCGGAAGTGATCCAGTGTGCCATCGGATACCTGACCGGAAAAGAGAACGGAAACTGTTCTTTCTGATAAAACCACATACGCAAGACCACCCATACAGACCTTTTTTATACTACAACCAACTACAAACACCTGTTGAAAGGCATGAATTCCATGCCATTTACAGAGAGAGTGATATCATGACAACAAAGAAGGAAGTAGAGGAGAAGGTTGCTGAGACTGCAACAGATCTGGAAGAGAAAGCCCAGAAAGAGTTTGAAGAGCTGAAGAAAGAAGCAGCAGCTGCCATGGAAGAGGCAGCAAAAAAACTTAAAAATGCCAGGAGCAAGATCGAAGGCGAGGATCTTGAAGCCCTTGTGAAGGATATGGAAAAGACCCTGCAGAGCCTCGTGCCTGAGAAGATGCCGGATACCGCTGAAGTGCAGGAGAAGGTTAAAGAAGTCATTCACGATGCGGAAGAGACGATCAGGACTGTTGCGGAAAAAGAAGCGGAAATGATGCAGGAGCGTGTTGAGACGGTCGAGAGTTTCGTTGCAGATCACCCTATCGCCTCGATCGCCATCGCAGCCGGTGCTGGGTTCATGGTCGGCCTGATCGCCGCAAAACTCAGGTAATCCTGTATGAAAGAGAACAAAAAGAAGAAAGCCGGTAAGAAAGGTACCTCCCGGGATCCCCTCTCCTGTGTCAGGAGGCACCCGATCCCTGCCCTCTTCTTTACATTCCTCGGCGGAATAGCAATTGGTGCCCTCATAGCATATAAAATCAGAAAGATCGGGGAATCAAAGGCGGATGAGGAGAAGAAGAAACAGGGAGGAATCGCACCACTTCTTATGACACTTGTCACCCCCTACATCCTCCGCCGCATCCTCCGGATGATAACCGGATGAACTATCAGGCGCCGGGAGGCGTCCCGGCTTTCCTCCAGCCTCCGGAGGGGACCCTTATTTGAAACTCCGCCCCTGCGCCGGCTGTTCCTGTTTCAACAATGGTGATCCCGGTGATCGAGAGGATCTCTGATACCAGGTAGAGGCCGAATCCATGGCTCCTCCCAAATGCTGGCCTGAAGATTGATTCCTTCTTTTCATCAGGAACACCGGGACCGTCATCTGCCACGACAATCACGAGATTCCCGGAGTCCTCCAGTACCCTGAAGCGGAGAATGCTCCCGGAAGCTGCATGGAAGACGGCATTCTGGCAGAGGTTATGCACCACCTTTCCGAGCATTGGATCAGCCAGAATTTCAATATCCGCAATCTCGTTCTCAAGGCAGAGAGAAGAGCCTTTGAGGATATCCGGGGCTATTGCATCGACATATGATCCAAAATCCTGCCACGAAGGGATCTGTGCACCCATATCCTGGTAATCGCGGGTGAACTCAACCTTCCTCTGGATCGCACTCACCTGCTCTTCCAGCTTTCTTAAATAGCTCTTCACCTCATCTGATACCGGGAGATCCGAGGTGAGATAGAGATATCCGGCAGCAACCATGACATCATTGAGTATATCATGCCGGGTGATTGCCGTCAGGATGTTCAGCTTCTTATTCGCAAGAGAGAGTGCATCCTGCACCTCTTTTCTCACGTTTATCTCCTGATCCTTCTCTGCATTTGCATCAAGGAGACGCTGGTATGTACGGGCATTCCTGATCGCAAGGCCAAGAACCGGAAGGAGGACGCGAGCAGTATTCCTGTACCCGTCAAGAAACTCAGGATGTGCGAAGTGATCGAGCCTGAACCAGAGCAGCACCTCACCTCCATAAGCAACCGGCAGAACAATACCTGAGGATCCCTCTTCATATGGGGTATCAGAATGTTCTATTACCGAGGGTGAGAAGAGAAGCCTGAAGAGGTGATCGATCCGTCTGATCACCTGCTGTTCCGTGGCTGCCGCCGCAATTTCCCTCAGGAGATCAAATGCCATCGTGTAATCTGCAACCTGCCCCTCAAGCCCTTTCAATTGCACCATTGTCCTTTCACTGAGGGCAACAGACTCAAGCGAGGCGAGTGTCTCCCTGAGCCGGGCTGAGAAGAGATCCAGATCAAGAGGGACAATTGAAAGAGGCACAGAGAGCCGATCCGCCAGCTCCCTTGCACCGGCATCGGCAGTGCCATCATCACGGGTCCTGAGATGGACAACGCGCCTGATTCCGGTATCATGAAGAGGTTTCTGCTCACCTGGCGGGGATATCTGGCAGGGAAATGTCAAACGTTGCTTCCGTGCAAACCCCGAGAAGATCATATAGACGCCCGGGCCGGAGAGCGAACGGAGTTCATTTTTCGCCAGGAACATCTCCGGAGACCGGAGGTGGGCAGAGAAACCAATCTCAGGTATCGGGGAAGAGCAGCCGCAGCTCAGAACACAGATCTGATCAACTTCTTTTGAGAGTGCGTCATATGCCTCTCCAAACGCTTCCTTCCACTCAGGGAGCGGCATACTGCAATGGGGAGTAAAGAAGATTGCCCTGATACTCGCGTACACTGAACCCCGAAGGGCGAGTTGTACCTCCTCCTCAAGGTTCCTGCAGGCAAGGATGCCAACCAGCCTCTCTCTCTCCTTCATGCGATCGGGTATCTCCCATAGGTTCTGGAAGCATCTGCGATCGCCCTGAGAACAGAATCCCCGACCTGCCAGGGGATCTCACCATGATTATCCGAGAGTATAAAACCCCCTCCGGGACCCGCCTTTGATAGTGCCTCCCGTACTTTATCTTCTGCTTCCTGCTGCGACCACCGCCGCATCGAAACGCCATCAAGGTTCCCGATCAATGCCATCTTCCCGGCAAACGTCTCCTTCAGGAGACTGAGATCTTCAAGTGCCGACACGCCCACTGCAACCGCCCCGGACGCTTTCAGCTCATCAGCAATCGCCAGGCAGCGGCCAGAGGCAAGGTGATAGGCAACCCCACACTGAATAGTTGGAATGATCTTTCGTGCAATCCGGCATCCGGTCCGTCTGGCAACTTCAGGTGGGATGATCGTCGGGGAGGTGACCGGATCAAAGTAGACAACAGCAGTTGCACCGGCTTCAACCTGGAGGTTCGCCCAGGTGGTGCAGAACTCACTATTCACCTCCATCAGATCCCGGAAGAGGGGATCATCCCCGAGGAGGAGATCGAGATAGCGGGAGAAGCCAAGCTGCATCACAGGAAGAGAGAACGGGGAGATAGCTACACCCGCAACCGGAACAGAATCGCCATACCGGTCAGACAAAATCCGGGTTACCTCGAGCATCCGTTGAAGCGGAGGGCATTCAGCCGGATCCGGTACCTCAAGAGAGCTAATCGTCTCGGGATTCCGGATGGGCGGGGCTCCGGCATTTGGCGGACCGTTCTCAAAGAACCGGACACTCCCCCCAAACGCCTCCACTTCAGCCGCCCCATAGCAGAAACCGGTGAGGCAGTCGTTGCCATATTTCTTCATCAGAAGCTCCTGGCCTTTGACCACATGTTCGACCTTCTGATAGTACTCCTGAATCGAAAGGCCAAGTTCACGGGCCCCGTGCATCGTGAGATTCAGGAAGAGCGGAACACGATCCGGCTCTTTATGGGAGAGGGCAGTCAGCGTCCGCTCAAGCGGAGTCATCTCATCCCCACTCATACCTTCCCTCCTTCCAGGAGAGCAACAGCTTCTGCCGCATCATGGGCAAAGGCATCAGCTCCCACCTCCTGCCAGAGCTGCTCATCAAAGAGGAAGGGAGCACCGCCGACGATCACCCGGACAGGTATTCCTTCGTCATGGATTCCATCCATCAGGTGCCTGACCTCAAGTGCTGCACGGAGCATCAGGGCAGATATGAAGAGCACCTCGATTCCATCCCGCTTTATCAGTTCAAGGAGCTCGGGAACGGTAGTCCCGGCACCATAATCCTCGACACGATACCCTGAAGCATGGAGGGCTGCAAGAACGGTCTCTTTGCCGAGAGTATGGAAATCTTCAAGAACCACAATCCCGATCTTCGGCTGATCCTGCCGTATCCCTGACACAGGAACCGGCAGGCTGCGGATGTACTCCTCGCAGATCCTCCCGCTCACATAGATCTGGGAGAGGGCGGCATCCCCCAGAGCCCATTGTTCGCCAATTGACCTGAGTGCAGGCTCGATCAGGGCGGATATGCAGGCATATGGTTCATCGGGATTGCATGATCCCCTGAGGATCTCCCTTGCCCCGGCGGAATCTGACCTGAGGAGGGCCGACTCAAGTGCCTGTACTGAAGATCCATAATCTCCGCTCTTCATAGTTCTTTTAATGCCATTTTGTTACGATAAAGGTTTGGAGAGCAAAAGAGGGGAGGGATCTATCAGTTTCTATCAATTTGTTTTAATTTGATAGTTGTGATGCAAAGTCCATGGAGCGGCAGGGTCATTGAGGAGAATGGAGACGCAAACAAGCTGATCACCCTACCTATAAATAGTTACGACTGAAAAAGAGGTATAATGGGCAGAATTCATACACTCCATATCGAGAATTTCAGAGCCATCGGGAGCCTCGACTATGCTCCACGGCAACTGAATATCATCTGCGGGAAGAACAATACAGGAAAAACTGCCCTTTTGGATGCTATTTACATTAACAGAACTGGAGGTGCGAGAAGGCGTTTTTTCGAGGAGGGAATTATCGAAAATCTTATAAAAACCGACAAATCAAAGGCAATTGTACACTCAAATCTCAACCACGTTAAAATATATAGATCCCTCAATATAATACGAAATGAAGATCCAAAAGCTTATGATCAGATTAGAGATTATATTATTCAAATCCTCCTAATGGATATCGAAGATGATGATTTCAGAGAGGCATATCTTGGAGTAATATTTGAATCTATTGATTTTATTGTAATAATCTCCGATCTTGGCAATCAATTTATACCTTACTACCTAATTGACAAACAATTCGTAACTGAACAATTGGAACAAATTATAAGCAATATTGGAGAAATTAAGGGTTATGAAAAGCTTTTAGGTTTCACAGATACAATGACTTACACTTTCTTATTAAAAAGTTTTCGCAATTATAGTTCATCCGATTCATCAATCAATAAAAAAGAAGAATCAATTATAAAAATATCTCACAAAGAAAAGCTCTCTCCCAAAAGAATGGATGATGAAGAGATTCACCTCCTTGAACAATTCATCAAAGAACACAACCTCGTTCGGAACCTTGAACGGCTTACCCAGAATAATGTTCTCTACAAAAGAGGAGATGAGATTGAAACCATTCCAATATCCGCACATGGTGACGGATTTATTACACTCCTCTCGTTATTCCATTATCTGCGTAAATCACAGGACGGAATCCTTCTCATTGAAGAACCTGAAAACCACCTCCATCCTGAGTACCTCGCTATCTTTATTGAAACCCTCTTCACCTATGCTCCAAAACTCAATGTCCAGGTCTTCATGACAACCCACAGTTATGACCTCATCCAGACAGCACTGGATTATCCGGAGGATGATGCAGAAAAAGAACTTCTCCTCATCTCAAAGATGACAAGCGACGGCGAGACTATTGAGAAGTATGATTATACCGTCGATGAGGGGCGCAGAGTAACCGAAGAGCTGAAACTTGATCTTCGGGGCATCTGAGTATGCCAGAAAAAACAGTAATCCTCTGTGAAGGAGTACATGACCTGATCTTCTTCTCAATTCTCCTTGAACAGAAGGGAATTCGATATCAGTTGGTACATAATAAAGATCTCACAGAATCGCGAGAGCGAACCCCCGAATCCAACAAAGTCCGGGATTTTATCGGCAGAAGAGGGAGAAGCGTACAAATTCTCATCAAAGACGAAGATGGATGGAAGAACTGCATCGATAACTTCGTTATCCTCTATGAAGACATGAATCCAAAGTACAGGTTGTTGCTCTGCCTTGATGACGATCAGAAGACACGGGAGAGACTGAAAAGAGCGGCCAATGAGAGATTCCGAAAAGATATTCTCCTTCAGCAATCCGAATTCTCATTTCAGACCAAGGATGCGATCAAGCATCAGGTTTTCTTTATCCCAGGCTCACTGGAAAGGCAGGTAAAGGAGATTACCGGAAACAATTCCGATCTCAAAGGAGATGAGGGAAGACGCATCCTCAACTCATTCATCAATCAATGCCAAAGAGAAGAGATACCATGGTTCCTTGAACTTGCATCCCTCCTCTCCAACTAAGATTTCACCCTCTCCCAAGCTCCTTATGCGCCCGTGCAAGGTGCTGTGCCGCCAGTGCCCCAAGGAGCGAAAGTTCCCCGGCAAGCACTCCTGCCGCCACGATCTCGGCAAACGCCTTTGCATGTGCACCGGGGGGATCCCCGCTGCCAGCAACCCCAAGGAGAGAGAGGCAGGCTGCCTGTGTTGCAATCCCTGTCCCACCGCCGACCGTTCCAACCTGCACTGCAGGAAGCGTCACCGCCACATAGACCCCGCCATCCATAGGATCAGCTGTTGTAATGCAGGATGAACCCTCCACCACGTGAGCCGGATCCTGGCCACAGGCGATATAGAGGGCGGCGAGGATATTTGCCGCATGGGCATTGAAGCCAAGCGCTCCGGCACGGGCGGATCCAACCAGGTTCTTCCGCATATTCACCTCGGCAAGAGAGGCAGCATTGCATTTGAAGACGTCACGGCAGAGGGCATCGGGAAGGAAGACTCCGGCTGTCACGGTCTTACCACGCCCTTCAACGAGATTGATCGCAGCTGGCTTTTTGTCTGTGCACATATTTCCGGAGAGTGCAACCAGCCGGGCGCCGGTCTCCTCTGCGATATAATCTGCTGCCTTCTGCGATGCGATCGTCACCATATTCATCCCCATCGCATCTTTGGTATCAAACTCAAACCTCAGGAAGACGCTGGTTCCGACGATATAGGGAACAAGCCCGATCAGCTCGCCATGCGAGGTTGTCGATTCTGCAATCTCCTGGATCTCCATAAGGTGATCTTCGGCAAACGCCGCCACCTCATGGGCATGGGCAACAGATCTGGCAGCAAAGACCGGGGCACGGGTCATCCCATCGCGGAGGATCCGGACTTCTGCACCTCCTGCTTTTGTAATCGCAGAACAGCCCCGGTTCACCGAGGCAACCAGCGCCCCCTCGGTTGTGGCGAGCGGAAGCCATACAGTCCTGTCAGCATACTCACCCTTCACAGGAACAGGTCCTGCCACCCCGACCGGGATCTGGACGCAGCCGATCATATTCTCGCAGTTCCTGGCGACCACCCGGTCAATCGGGATCGAATATGATGACAGAGGAGAGAGATCAGATCCTGTCTCCTCCTCAATATACTCACGCCTGAGAGATACCGCGTCGTCTGGCGGCAGCACCTTCTCAAGAGCGTACAGCTTCAGGCGTCCTTCCCTCAGATCCGATCGATACTGATCCATGATCAGTCTTTACTCATCCATGGCAATGTAACTTTTGAAGAGGGGGCAACAGGGAAGAGCTCACCGTTCCCGTTCAACCCGCTTGACTTCCATCGTGATCTGGCCGCCTGTTTTTCGGGAATGGTACTTTGCAATACGCTCCCACCGCATCCGATCATTCTTCTTCAACATCCGAAGCCACATCGTGAGGGAACGATCCCGCTTGCTCCTCCTGCAATCAAGGCAAACAGGAAGCTTCCTTCCCCGTTCGGCACCAGCCATGGAAGCACCCTGGGGACCGGAACCGGCAGCCGTCAGCACCCTTCCGCAGTAAACACAGCTTGCAAATCCCATAAAAGTAAAAGAACGCCAGTTCCTATATAGGTTATCAGATCTGCTGATACAGCGTTGTCCGTTCACGGAGAGGTCGTCCAAGATCTTCTGCCATCCGCTTCATCACGAGCGGGTCGAGGAAATCTGTCTGGACTGCCCCGGCACTCTTTGAGATAGACTCCTCATAGACCGTCCCGCCGAGATCATTTGCTCCGGCAATCAGCAGAAGCTGAGCCATCTTCTGCCCGAGCTTCACCCAGGAGACCTGGATATTTTTGATATTATCGAGGAATAACCGGGATACCGCATGCATCAGGATATCCTCCCTCCCGGTAGCACCGGCACGTGCGAGCCCCTTTTGGTAGATCGGGGTCTGCTGGTGGATGAATGAAAGGGGGACAAACTCCGTGAATCCAGCCGTTTCATCCTGTATATCCCTGACTATCGCAAGATGGCGGGCGCGATCAGCATCTGATTCGATATGCCCGTACATGATGGTCGCTGTCGTCGGGATACCCATGCTGTGGGCTTCGGTAATAATCCGCACCCATTCATCGGTCGGTATCTTGCCGGGGCAGATCCGGTCACGTACAGAATCAACCAGGATCTCAGCAGCTGTCCCGCAGAGAGATACAAGGCCAGCCTCATTCAGCATCTTCAGGACAGCTTCGGTCGAAATCCCGCTCTGCCGTGCCGCATATGCAACCTCCATAGGGTTTCCTGCATGGATATGAACACCCGGCGCACCTTCACGGATTGCCGCTATGATCCCGGCATACTGATCGGCATCATAGTCGGGATGAAGACCTGAGACCGAACAGATCTCAGTGATCTGGTGCTGTTCAAGTGCCTCCCTTGCCTTCCTCACAACCGTCTCGAGCGTGTGCTCATAGGCATTAGGATCACCGGGTTTTCTAGAAAAACCACAAAAACCGCAGGAATTTACGCAGACATTTGTCACATTGATATTCTGGTTCCTGACAAAAGTTACAGCATCACCAACAGCAATCTCCCGTGCCTCATCTGCTGCTTCTGCAATCCTGAGCACGTCCCTTCCGGTTGCAGAGAGGAGGACTGTTGCATCCTGCTCTGTCATCCGCACACCCAAAGATACATCCCGGAGGATCTCCGGCACACCCTTTCCCATACAGAGTGATTAACCAAACACCAATAAGAAGTATCCGCACCATCCTGTACTGATGAAAGAGGGATGGGCCGTCAGGGTTCAGAAAGTTGAGGGGGAGAGAAGACGGCAGGAGCTTATTGCAGGCGATACACTGGATCGCACCCTCCGTCCAAGGGCAGATGGATCAGAACTCCTCATCCCTGTCACAGGTTCGCCTCCCGGTACCGAGCGCGCCCTCTTTGAGGAGATACAAGCACCGCCGCCGCTGCCCCGGCACGAACAGGTCGGCGGTATTGTGATTATGCAGGAGAATGATGTATCGGGAGCAGAAGAGATCTTAAAAGCACGCCCATCCACCCATACCGTTCTCTATTCTGATGGAGCAGTCGAAGGAGAATTCCGGACAAAATCATTCACTACCCTGGCAGGCATTCCCACCACACGGACAACCATCTCGGAGTATGGCCACCGGCTCACAATCGATCTCTCGCAGGCGTACTTCTCATCCCGGCTTGCAACAGAACGCCAGAGGATCCAATCAGCTGTACAGGAAGGCGAAGTGATCTGCGACATGTTCTGCGGCGTGGGGCCGTTTCCAATCGCCCTTTCAGGCAGGGCATCCTGGATCCTCGCCTGCGATAAGAACCCCTCTGCAATCCATCTCCTGAGAGAGAACCTCCTGACAAACCATACCAGAAATGTCCTCCCGATGCTCGGAGACGCACGCCGCCTTGGAGAACTCTTCCAAGGCACATTCGACCGCGTCCTGATGAATCTCCCGATGATCGCAGCAGATTTCCTGCCGGTTGCCGATCAGATCACAAAACCCGGCGGCACCATCCATCTCTATGCACTCCAGGAAGAAGAGGGAAAATACAGGGAGAGGATCGGATCGGTTCTCCCGGGCTGCAAAATCACCGAGCGGTTCCTGCGATCGTACTCTGCCGGGAGATGGCACGCGGCCTATGACATTAAAAAAGGTCATGACGGGACGAATTTCGTCCCGTAATGGATAATACCGGAAGGCCCGTCTTCTGCTATCACCCTGAAGACCGATCTAACCGGCATCCCGAAGGTGATCTCCGATGGATCGCAGATCACCTGTGAGGTGAGACGGCAACCATCCTCAAGCTCGATGATCGCAAGGACATACGGAGTCAGGTTCGAGAACTGGTCGCTTGCTGTTCTGATCACCGTATAGGTGACAACCTTCCCCCGGCCGGAGCAGTGGTGATCAACGATCTTTCCATCCCTCCGGCAATCCGGGCAGAGAGAACGTGGCGGGAAGAAGACCGTACCGCAGTTCTCGCATTTCGTTCCGATCAGGTTATACCGCTGGGGAATCTTCCTCCAGAATCGCGCAACAGTCATAGTTTTACACCCTCCTGAAGAGATGGCAGACAACAGTTGCACCTGATCCACCGACATTCTGGGTCATGCCAATCTCAGCCCCATCAACCTGCCGCTTCCCGGCCTCGCCACGGAGCTGGGTGACAACCTCCCAGACCTGTTTCAGTCCGGTCGCACCAACCGGATGGCCGCATGCTTTGAGGCCGCCCGAAGTATTCACCGGCAGGTCACCTCCGATATAGGTCTGACCCTCCTCATAGAGCATGCCTGCTTCACCCTTCTTCACAAATCCAAGATCTTCAACAGCACAGATCTCTGCAATCGTGAAACAGTCATGCACCTCAACGAGATCAACATCTTTCCGGTCAACCCGTGCCCGTTCAAAGACCCGGTTTCCGGCGGCAACCGATGCATCAAGGGTCGATATGTCCCGCCGGTCATGAAGTGCTATCGTGTCGCTTGCCTGTGCGGTACCGATCACCGTAACCGGGGCATCGGTAAAGTCGCGTGCCATTTCAAGCGGTGCAACAACAACCGCCGCACTCCCGTCAGAGACAGGAGAGCAGTCGAAGAGACGGAGGGGATCGGCAACAAGAGTCGATCTCAGGACAGTGTCTATTGTGATCTCATTCTGGAACTGCGAGATCGGGTTCATCGATCCATGGTAATGGTTTTTGACCGCAACCATTGCAAGCTGCTCGCGTGTAAGCGAATAGCGGTGCATATAGTCTGTTGCGATCATCGCATACAGTCCTGGGAATGTTGCGCCTGCAAACCCTTCCCACTCACGGTCTGCGGCTGCTGCAAGGACATCAGTCGAATCCCCGGCATCGGTCATCTTTTCGACACCGGCTGCAACGACGATATCCTCCATGCCTGACGCAACCGCAAGCACCGCCTGCCGGAAGGCGAGGCCGCCTGAAGCGCATGCCGCCTCAACCCGTGTCGCCGGGGTATGGCCTGCACGGGTAAGTCCGGCATAATCTGCAATTAATGCCCCGATATGCTCCTGTTCAACGAACCTTCCGGCACTCATGTTTCCGACATAGAGTGCATCAATAGATTCGCCATCGATCCCTGCATCCTCGATTGCGAGGGTCCCTGCCTCGACAAATAGTTCGCGGAACGAGGTATCCCAGCGCTCGCCAAACTTCGAACAGCCAATTCCGATTACTGCCACATCTCTCATTCTTGCATCACTATCTTCCCTTTGTGTCTGGCATACAATGCATAATCGAGATACCTGAGATTCTTCTGGAGTTCTGCAACGGTGGGTGCCTGTGATCGATCGATAACCGACGTGATCGCATCTGTCACCGTAATATCGAAGGCATCTGATCCAGAGCCTGAGCCATAGCTACAGACAAAGATCTGATCACCCGGCTCTGCAATATCCAGTGTTGCCGCAAGGCCGACCGGAGATGCACCCGAGTATGTGTTTCCAACAGTCGGGACGACAAGCCCTGGCAGGTACTGTTCCTTTGTAAACCCGAGGATCTGGGCCGCACGGGTTGGGAACTTCGCATTCGGCTGGTGGAAGACGGCATAATCGTAATCTGCCGGTTTTTTTCCTTCCCGCTCAAAGAGGAGGCGGCTTGCGCCAAGGACATGCTTGAAGTACCCGGGATCGCCTGAGAAACGGCCCCCGTGTCTTGGATACGACTGCCCTTCCCTTCGCCAGAAATCAGGGGTATCGCTTGTGTACGAATGGGTGGCATTGATCTCTGCAATCGGATCCTCGTTTCCGATCAGAAATGCAGCCCCACCGGCAGCTGCGGTATATTCCAGTGCATCACCAGGTGCACCCTGTGCGATATCTGCACCGATCGCAAGGCCGTATTGTATCATCCCTGATCCGACAAGCCCCATACAGGTCTGTATTGCCGCAGTTCCCGCCTTACAGGCAAATTCGTAATCAGCCGCAGTCATGACAGGTGTTGCTCCGATCGCCTCGCCGACGGTGACCGCTGTCGGTTTCACCGCATAGGGATGCGACTCGGATCCGACATAGACCGCCCCGATATCATCAGGGTTAATCCTCCGGCGTGCGAGCGCGGATCGTGCCGCCTCAACCGCAATGGTTGCAGTATTCTCGTCAAGATCCGGAACCGACTTCTCATAGACCCCAAGGCCGCCTGAGATCTCAGCCGGGTTCGCCCCCCAAACACGGGCGATCTCCTCGACCTTAATCCGGAAGCGTGGGATATATGCCCCATAGGTGATTATGCCTACCATGCCTGTTTCCTCAGTTTTTTAATGATGTCTTTTACTGAATCTGCTGTTGAGAAGACGCTAATCCGGTCACGTTCAGCCAGTTTCTTCACCAGGGGATGAACCAGATCGTGATCTATTCCCTGGAGAATCACACAGGGTGGCTTGAACGGGGTGACGCGGATCGCAACCATCGGGGATTTGCCGCTGGATACATCCGTGAAGATCAGTGCCCGTTCTGTACTCCACCCATAGATCCTGTTAAATTCGTTTGGCGAAAGCGTAAGTATTGCATTTACACTGTTGACGACTGTATAGCCGACAACACTGTGATCTGCATCGCCGCAGATGAGATGGCAGTTGATGAGATCGGCAAGCTCGACCATCGGAACCGCATCTGAGAAGTCATGGAGATCATAGATGACATCCTCATCAAGATTTGAGAAGAGCATCTTAGAATACTTCTCCAGATATGATCCGCCATTTGCCTCATCAATTGCAAAGAGGCTGTCGACGATCTTCCCGACAACAGCGGTGCCGGGGCTTTTACGCCTCCCGCTCTCATAGTCGCTGATCACCGACGGAGAGAAACCGAGGTGCTCTGCAAGGACGCCCGGTGAAATTTTGAAGCTCGTCCGCCATTTTTTGAGCGCTTTGCCGGGCATATCCGAGAGTGTGATCTCTCCCGCTATCTTTTCTGCCAGCTGCTGGTGATGTCCGGATTTCACCTGTACTGCTATGGCTTCGTATTAGATATATCTAACGAACAGAAGTTCGACATTTCACGAAGTCGGTGCCGGTGTCGATACCATCCGTTTCACAACAGTTATCTCGTCACGAAGAAGATACCTTTTTATCTGCCATGACAGAACACCTCCGCTTTTGCGAACACGGAAAAAAGTATGCCCTCCCTCTCAGCATCATCCGATCCACGCTCAAGGTGGTCACCATCGATGAAGAGTCAGGAGGAGTGATCAATTTCCATGGGAAACAGATACCGGTGCTTGCACTCGATTTCAAAGAGAGACGGGTGATACAGGCATCCGATTCCCTGATTATCACAGCCATCAAAGAGGGTGAGATTGCACTCTGTGCCACTGCAATCGAAGGAATTACGGCATTAAAAACCACATTCCCGGGAGAGCTGACCGGCACAAGCATTGCAGAAGACGGGACAATCATCATCGACGATCTCTCTCTTGTACCGCTCTCCCGATCCATTGAGCCCCCAAAAGACCGGGAGGCACAGGCAATTCTTGAGCGCCGCGCACGCTCAATCACTCTTCCGGATAATACGGATGAGCAGATCACCTATCAGGAGATCCTCAGGTTCTCACTTGGATATGTCGAATATGCTGTCGAGATGCAGTATGTCAGGGAGGTGATCCTGACCGGAGAGATCACTCCTGTGCCCGGAATCCCTCCATTTATCACCGGCATATCAGTTGTCAGGGGCAGAATCATCTCTCTCGTTGATCTCAGGAAATTCTTCGGGATGCCCGAAGTGGGACTGACCGACTTCAACCGCGTGATCATCCTCTCGGATGGCAGGATGACATTCGGCCTCCTTGTCGATCGGATCAGGGGCACATCACATCTCAAAAAACCATTCTCCCCGCCAACAGCAGAGACGGGTATTCCAGAAAGCCACCTCATCGGCATTGTCGGAGACCTGATCGTCATTGATGGAAAAGCCCTCCTGACAGATGAGTCGATGCTGGTCAACGAACAGGATAATACAGCAAACATTCAGATTAAAACGGTTCCGGAATAACGCTCCGGGAGGTATAGCATGATACGGTTCTTCTCAGATATGAAAGTTGGAACAAAGATCCTGGTGATCTGCCTTCTTCTTGCGATCATTCCGACATCGCTTGTCGGGGTGGTTTCATACACAAGCTCTACAGGCGTCATCACCCAGCAGATCGAAACGCTCCTGCAGACACAGGGCGTAGACATGAAAGGGTGGACAAATGATGTCTACACCTTAACGAGGAGCAAGGTGGACAGCGACCTGAATGTCCTGCGCCAGCAGTTCTACCAGCACGGCACCCCGGAGATCATTGACGGGCAGATGACCCTTATCAGCGCAGACGGGAGTAAATACGTTGTCAATGACAACTTCGAGATCGTCGACCGGGTACAGGCACTCGTCGGTGGAGCGGCAACGGTCTTCCAGGTCTATGATGACCATGCCGTCAGGATAGCCACCAATGTGAAAAATGAAGAGGGAGGCCGGGCTGTAGGGACATGGCTCACCATGGATGTTTATGAATACTCGGTTATCGGAGACAGGACATTCTATGGATCACGCGACCTGTTTGGGATCCAGTACGTTACGGCATATGAGCCGATCAAAGACAGATTTGGGAACGTTATCGGAATCCTCTTTGTCGGAACCGAAGAGAAGCAGACCCTTGATGTTGTCAAGAACAGTATCCGCCAGACTGTCATCGGTAAGAACGGGTACATGTACGTCATCGACGGAAACGGCAACGTCGTCGTCCATCCGACGCAGGAGGGAGAGAACTGGGCAGACCAGGAGTTCTTCAACACATTTAAATCCGAAGGGGAAGGGGTACTGTACCATCAGGCAGACAGCATGGATTATGTTGATGTCTACACCTACTTCGAACCTCTCGACTGGTATATCGTCTCGAGGGCAGATCTCTCTGATTTTACCGGGCCAATCAACACAATCCGTGATACACTCGTTGTTGTTATGCTCTCCTCGATCATCGTCGGAGCCGTTGTCGCCATCCTCTTCGGCAGATCGATATCTGAACCGCTCCAACAGGTCGTACTCATGATCAAAGAGCTGAAAAGCGGCCATCTCTCTGTCAGGCTGAATCTCAGAAGAAAAGATGAGATCGGGATCATGGCAGAGACGATGGACGAGTTTGCTGAGAATCTCCAGACGAACATCGTCGGAAACATCAAACGTCTCGCAAACGGGGAATATGTCGAGGAGATTGAGATCCAGGACGAGCGTGACGAGATCCGCCCTGCAATCAGAATGATGATGGAGTCTCTTGACCATCTCCACAGAGAGACTCTCAGGATGACCGATGCCGCATGGGCGGGAGATCTGAAGATCCGTGGCGATGAGAAGGCATTCCACGGCAGTTACCGGAGGATCATCGCTGGTTTCAACAAGACGCTTGAACGGATCACCGAGCCGGTGAATGAAGCTATGAGGCTTGCCGGATACTATGCGGCCGGAGATTTCACAGCACGGTTTGATCCCGACATTCCGGTTGCAGGAGAGTTCATCGCGTACCGTGATGCGCTCAACACGATTGGTATCGAGTTATCACGGCTGATGAAACTGATCACCGAAGAACTGTATGAAGGAATCTCGGTCATCTCGTCAGCATCAAGCGAGATCATCGCGGTTACCTCTCATCTATCCTCTGAGAGTTCGCAGACAGTCAGGATCGTTGACGAAACAACAGATGCAGTCGAAAGCGTCAGGATACAGACCGACCGCGCCAATCTGAAGACACGCGAGGTTACTGAGAAAGCGATGAAGACCAGCTTCGTCAGCAAAGACGGGCAGCGATCAATCCAGGAGATCCTTGACGGTATGAACCAGATCCGCCGCCAGATGGATGTCATCGGGACAAATGTCGTCAAGCTCTCTGAACAGAGCAGTGCTGTCGGGGAGATCATTGCAACAGTCACGGATATCTCAGAACAATCGAACCTTCTTGCCGTCAACGCCTCAATCGAGGCGGCAAAGGCAGGCGAATTCGGAAAGGGATTTGCCGTTGTTGCTGATGAGATTCATAACCTTGCCGAACAGTCCAAACAGGCAACATCGCATATCAGGACGATCCTGACCGATATCCAGCGTGGAGTATCAGGAACGGTCGTTTCAGTCGACCGGGGATCAGCATCGGTTGAGGATACCGTCGGGCTGACTGCACAGGCACGGGAGGCAATTGAAGTGCTTGCATCAGCTGTTGCTGACTCATCCAAAGAAGCGTATGAGATTGCTGACTCGATCTCCGAGCAGGCGAGCGGTATGGACAGAATTTCACATGCAATGGAGAAGATCCAGGACGCTGCCAGGAAGAATCTTGAAAACACCCAGAAGGCTGAGAAGACAGCAGAAGATCTGCATGAACTCGGTATCCGCCTGAAGAAGATCACCGAACAGTACCACGTCTGATATGCCGGGATGGGATGATGATTTGAGGGAGGGTCTTCTTGCAACCTTCCGGGATGAGTCAGATGAGATCCTCGCATCCATTACCGAGGATCTCATCGCCCTTGAACGGGGCAGGGGTACAATCGATCCTGCCATCTCGGAGTCGATCTACCGGAGGACACACAGCCTGAAAGGTGCTGCACGGGCAGTAGCACTCCGTGAGATCGAATCGATCTGTCAGCACCTTGAAACAGCACTTTCCGGAGTCCGGAGTGGAGACTATATCCCAGATAGCGCAGGGTATGATCTCTTTCACCGGGCCGTTCTTGTCATTCGATCGATCATTGCCGGAGAGAAGGTATCTCCGGTTGCAATCATCAGGGAACTCCGGGCTGTCAGGAACAGTACTACACACCCTCAGAAAGAGCAGGAACCATATACTCCAAGAAACGACCTTCCCCGGATACGGGAGACCGAGACGATCAGGATTGCAACCAAAACCCTTGATCGCCTCATCGGCGGATCTGATGAACTCTTAACGGCACGGCTCATGCTTGCCCACAGGATGCGGGAACTGGATCACATGATGCTCGATGTCGCATCATGGCAATGGGCACAGGTCCAGATCGCAAGCGAGATGCACGTCATCGAAGATTTAATCGAATCGGGAAGAGAGATTAATGACCGTGATATTCGTGCAATTGACCATATTATACATTTTTTAAAGAAGAACCGCGAGTATATCGATTCTTTCAAATTCGACCTCTCAAACCAGGTCCAGTCAAATACCCGTGAGCGAACCGTGCTTGAGTCGGGGGCACTCTCCATTGCAGCAACCATCCATGAAGCCGTTCTGATCCCCTTCTCCCAGATTCTCGTTCCATTCCAGATGTTTGTCAGGGAAGTTGCGGGATCATCCGGCAAACAGGTGGATTTCATCGTTGATGGCGGGGAGATCGAGATCGACCGGCGTATCCTCGAAGCCCTCAAGGATCCACTGCTCCATATGACACGAAATGCGATCGATCACGGTATCGAACATCCGGGCGCCCGTATCAGCAGGGGTAAGAATCCAAAGGGGAGGATACATATCAGGGTTGTTCCCCTTGCCGGAAGCCGTGTCGGGATCGATGTCTCGGATGATGGGAATGGTATCGATCCTGCCGAGATCCGCAGATCAGCTGTTGAGAAAGGTATTATCACCCAGGAAGAATCACTCAGACTCTCTGATGAAGAGAGCTTAAACCTCGTCCTACAGTCAGGCTTCTCAACATCCACTACCGTAACCAAGCTCTCAGGGAGAGGGCTTGGTCTTGCAATCGTCGATGATGCGGCAACCAGCCTCGGGGGAACCGTCTCTGTAACCTCTATTCCGGGACAGAATACCTGTGTCCGCATATCGGTTCCGGTCCGCCATTCAAACTTCCGGGGCGTCGTCGTCAGGTCCGGCAGGCAGACCTATGCGATACCGATGCAGCAGATCAGATCGGTGATCAGGATACAGCCCGGGGCAGATGAGATACGTCTGGGGGATGAACTTATCCGCCTTATTCCTCTTGAAAGGGCACTTGGACGGGATGAACCACTCAACAGGCAGGATGACGGCCGGCCAGTCCCTGTCATCATCCTCGCTTCCGGAGCAGGCAGGCTTGGCATCTATGTCGAGGAGATCGTCAGCGTTCAGGAGATCGTCGTCAGGGCTCTTGGGAGCCAGCTCCGGTATGTACGGAGGATTGCCGGAGCGGGTATCCTCGATGACGGAACGATCGCACTTGTTATCGATCCCCTTGATCTGATCACCTCTTCACTCCAGAGACGAGCTGAGCATCCCTTTAGATCCGAGCCGGAAAGCGGCCGGATACTGGTGGTTGAAGATTCAGTGACCTCGCGTGAGTTCCTCAAATCGATACTTGAGGAAGTCGGATACACCGTTGCCACTGCAATTGACGGGGCAGAAGCACTCCAAAGGCTTAAGCGGGAGGAGTATGATATTGTCATATCAGATGTTGATATGCCGAAGATCAACGGTTTCGCACTCACCGAGGCGATTA
Organism: Methanocalculus sp. MC3; assembly: GCF_054767395.1. Taxonomy (NCBI): domain Archaea; kingdom Methanobacteriati; phylum Methanobacteriota; class Methanomicrobia; order Methanomicrobiales; family Methanocalculaceae; genus Methanocalculus; species Methanocalculus sp. MC3. The sequence goes on along the minus strand of NZ_BAABMP010000001.1, from coordinate 112,036 downwards.
AAAGTGACGAGAAACTCTCCCACATACCGGTGGTGCTTGTGACCTCACTCGATTCACAGGAAGACCAGGAATATGGCATCCATGTTGGTGCAGATGCATATATCGTGAAAAGTGTCTTTGAAAAGGAGGCATTCCTCAGGGTTGTCAGGGGGGTTGCTCCTCATGAGTCATAAGCAGACCCACCTCCTGGTGGTGGAGGACAGCCCGACCCAGGCCGAGTATATCCGCCGTATTCTCCAGCGAGAAGGCTTCATCGTCTCTGTAGCTTCTGATGGCAGGGCTGCACTGGAGACACTGGATGAAGAGACGATCGATCTCGTCATCAGCGATATTATCATGCCCGGAATGGGCGGATATGAACTCTGCCAGAAGATTAAAGAGAAGAGCAGCATACCGGTTGTGCTCGTCACACAGCTCTTTGATCCCGAGGACATCATCCGCGGGCTTGCAAGCGGAGCCGATGGATTTATTATCAAGCCCTTCGATCCCGTCTCTCTCCTCGACACCATCCTGAATATGCTTGAATCCGCTGAAGACGGACGGATCGTACTTGATGGGGATCTGATCATTGCCACTCCCGGCGAACAGACCTATACCATCAAATCAGACAGAAAAACGATCCTCCGGATCCTCCTCTCAACCTATGCAACAGCGGTCAATAAAAATATCGAGCTTCAGGAAGCCCGTGACGAGCTCTATGGGATGAACGAACAGCTTCAGGAATATGTGGAGGAACTGCGGCAGACAAATGACGAACTTCATCAGGAGATGCTGGAGCGGCAGCGTATGGAGAAAGAGGTCTCTGATGCCCACAGAAAACTCCAGCTGATGACAAATATCACCCGCGACGATATCAGAAACCAGCTGACCATCATCGAAGGTTATCTCGAACTTGCTGAATCGAGAGAAGAAGAAGTATCAGTTGAAGAGGCGATGGAGAGGATTCGCCAGGCTTCACGGCGTATCGGAGGGATCATCGAGTTTACCCGTGATTTCCAGAAGATTGGCATGATGGATCATGAATGGCTGGATCTCCTGTCTTTGGTTGAAAGCTCACGCCGGATGATGGATTTAATGGGGATTCAGGTTCATTCTGAAATCCCTGATGTTGAGATCTACGCCGAACCATTGATCGAGCGTGTCTTTCGTGTCATCATTGACAATGCGATTCTGCATGGAGAAGGTGTCTCAACACTCCGGATAACAGCAGAGGAAGAGAACGATAAACTGATAATCAGCATCGAGGATGACGGGATAGGCATTCCGGATACATTAAAGAGCCGCATTTTTGAGCAGGGATTCGGAAAAAACACAGGTCTTGGACTCTTTCTGGCACGGGATATTCTGGCGGCATGCGATTGTGCCATCCATGAATGCGGTCTGCCTGGAAGAGGAGCGTGTTTTCAGATAACCGTTCCGAAAGGAAGGTACCGGTTCGTGGAATAAGGAGGGAAGAGCGATGGTGCAGACAGAACACATTCTCATTGTAGAGGATAGTACTACCCAGGCAGAATATCTCCGCAGAATCCTTGAGGGCGAAGGGTACCGGGTTACTATTGCCGTAGATGGAGAATCTGCCCTGAGGGGGATAGCCGAAGAGACACCCGATCTCGTCTTAAGCGATATCGTAATGCCGGGGATGAGTGGCTATGAACTCTGCGAGAAGATCAAAGATTATGGCACTATTCCGGTATTCCTCGTCACCCAGCTCTTCGATCCCGAAGATGTCGTGCATGGCGTCTCATCAGGGGCTGAAAACTTCATCATCAAACCCTTTGATTCAGTATTTATTCTAGATCGGCTGAAGGATTTTTTTGAGAAGAGAAAAAAAGGCAGCCAGGATGATGACCTGACCATCCAGATTTCCGGCAACAGCTACCATATTGATGCCAACCGGGAGACAATCCTGAATATTCTCCTCTCAACCTATGCCCTTGCCGTTCAGAAGAATATCGATCTCTCCGAGGCACGCGACGAACTCTTCAGCCTGAACGAACAGCTCCATGAGAAGAACGATGTATTAAAGGTTGAGATTATGGAGCGTGAACGGGTCGAGAGGGCGCTTTCAGAGGCACACAGGAAACTCTCCCTTGTGACGAGCATCACCCGGCACGGGCTCTTAAACCAGCTTGGAGCGATCCATGAATCACTCGAATATGCAGCACGCGTTCTTGAAGAGAATCCGGATACAGCAAAAGAGAGCATCCTCTCCGGAATAACCGGACTTGGACGGGCAATCCAGACAACCCGGTTCACCCAGGAGTATCAGAAGATCGGTGAGAATCCACCGGTATGGCAGAAGGCAGGATCACTCGTACCCTCCGAGGGTGAATATCCAGTTGAGATTACTGCTGCCATACCCTCCGAACTTTCAATCTATATCGATCCCTTTGCGGCAGAGGCGATCAGGGCGATTATCAACGATTGTATCAGAAGACGTGCAGAGAGGATCCAGATCACCTGCGAGGAACGAAAGGCAGGCTACAGTATCATTCTTGAGGATGATGGAATAGGTATTCCTGCACCCGCAAAAGAGGCGCTCTTCTCGCATGAACAGAGTCCGGGCAGGGGGTTCTCCCTCTTCCTCGCACGTGAAGCACTTGCGATCACGGGTATCGAGCTGAAAGAGACAGGAGACCCACGGCAGGGCGGCCGCTTTGAGATTCACTGCCCTGCAGGGGTTTTTCAGATGGGCTCAAGGTAACCTGGTGCGCAGATGGCAACACGTAATCATCCATTCCTCTCCGATCCGATTGAGCGGCGGCGGATCATTATCGTCGGTGTGGCTGCCATTCTGGCGCTCTCATCAAATGTTATAGGGCTTTTGTATGGTATCACCACGGTTTTTCCTCATCTGATCTACTTCCCCATCATCATTGCCGGGTACTGGTATCCCCGGCGTGGCCCTTTTGTTGCGTTCCTGATTGCCATCATCTACTGTATCCCGGCATATCTGCTCATGCCCCAGGATCTCTTCACCACCGCCTACATCATCGCAAGGGGAACAGTCTATGTGATCATCGGAGTGATCATATCGCTTCTGGCAATCCGAATGAGGCAGTCCGAACAGAAACTTCATGATCTGATCGAGTTTCTCCCGGACGCAACCTTTGCAATCGACCAGAACGGAACAGTGATCGCCTGGAACCGGGCGATTGAGGAGATGACAGGCATTCCGAAGATGAAGATGATTGGAAAGGGGGGGTACGCATACTCGGTTCCATTCTATGCAGAGAAGCGGCCAATCCTGATCGACTGTGCCATGAACCCCGGGATCGAGGCGAAAACCTGTTATCCTGCGATCAGAAGGAGAGGGGATATGATGGAGGCTGAGGTGATCGCTCCGGCATTGCATGATGGGAAAGGTGCCCATCTGAAGATTGCAGCCACCCCTTTCTATGACACAGGAAATGCGATCGTCGGGGCTGTCGAATCGATACGCGACATCACCGAAGAGGTAAGAATCCGATCCGCCCTCCAGAACTCAAACCGCCAGCTGACAGCACTGAGCGGGATCATCCGGCATGGACTCTCGGAACGGCTTGAAGAGCTGTACCGGCATCTCACCATTGGAAGTATCCGGTTTGATGATCCGCCAACTCTCACCTTCCTTGAAGAGATCGAAAAAGCGGCCGATGGGATCAGGCGCCAGATCGTCATATCCAGGGATTTCCGTGAGATCGGATCCCGGCCATCTGCCTGGATGCCGGTGCAGGAGACGATTGCCGGTGTTTTAACAAGGATTGATGCAGGAGGGATAACCGTTTATTCATGGACAGAGCGGCTTGAGATCTTCGCCGATCCGCATCTTCCGGCAGCATTTACGCATCTGATAGAGAATGCCGCAGCAGCGGGGGCTACTGCCCTTGTTATCACGTATCAGATCCGAGAGGGTGAATGTTTCATCTGTTTTGAGGATAACGGGCCCGGCATCCCGGATGATGCCAGGAAGAGACTCTTCTCAGAGGGAACCGAGCGATCCGGCCAGGGTCTCTTCCTGACACGGGAGATTCTTGCCATCACCGGGATCACCATTCATGAAGAGGGGAGAGAGGGTATTGGTGCACGGTTTGTGATGGTTGTTCCCCCGGAGGGGTACCGGATCACCTGAAAGAGGGGAGGATAAGATGGATCCACGACGTATTCTGGTAATGGCTGACCCGGAGAAGACGGCAATCGAATCGCTGGTTGAGAGGATTCCGGGTGCACGTGAGGTGATGATCCCTCACGGCGGGATCATCGATCTCCCCGGTATCCGGGTCAGATCAATCGGTGAAGGAGAACCAGCACGTCTCGCAAGCGAGTCAAAGGCGACACTGATCATCTCAGAGAAAGAGCTCGCTGCTCCGGGAGATCTATTGCTCATCCCTCCTCTGATCAAAGAGGATACACGGCCGATCACCGACTGCCTCCTCATCTGGGCGCCATCAGATCGAGGATCAGGACAGGTTATCGCGGCTTTTCTCGACCAGGTGAGTGCATATCAGGTACACCTCCTCACCGAAGGGGATCCGGATCCGGATATTCCGCTCCATGCCCCAATGGCTGCCGTTACGGTTCATCCAATGGAGAGCGGACTGGCAACAGCTATTGCAGAAGCCGCATCAACCCTCCACCCGTCACTCATCGTCCTGCCAAGGAGGATCCCGGCAGTTGATCGTACCTCCATACTGGAATTAGGGATTCCGATCTTCATCCCGGAGCAGAGGGGCGGAAAAGTTGAGATCCGTGAACTGAAATCAGAAGAGTTTGCTGATGCAGATGTGGTCTGGATCGATTACCATGAGACGAAGGGAGAGCCACATTCCGATCGGGTATTTGGTGCATTTGACGGAGATCAGATCGTCTCCCTTGCCCGATGCAGGCGGCATCCCGACGGATATGAGGTGGATGCCGTCTACACCCCTGAAACCTATCGTGGCCGCGGATTCTCCCGGCAGGTGGTGGGAGCGCTTATTGAAGCCTGCTATAACGAGGAACTCACGATGTATGCAGTACAGCACCTCAAAAAGTTCTATTCCGGATTTGGATTTGTCCCAATCCCGGAAACAGATCTCCCTGCATCTGTCCGTGAGCGCTACCTCTGGGCGGCAGGAAATCTTGAAGGGGCGGAAGTGATCCCGATGAGGCGGGTTCCCGGACGACCCCCGATCCTCACCGGTTTCGATACCCATAAATAGGCAGCCTCCCAAATTTGATGATCATGCAGATGCCTGATGCGGGAGATCTTCCTGTACTAAAAGCAATTGCTCTTCTCGGGGGGTGCCGCGGGCCGGTCAGGATATCAACCCAGAGCCTCGGCACCACCCTCGGGACAAGTCCACAGACGATCTCCCGCCGTTTGAAGTCGCTTGATTCAGCCCACCTGATCACAAGGAACGTCGATCCATCAGGCCAGTCTGTTGAGGTGACAAAAACCGGGGAGGAGATCCTCAGGCGTGAACATGCCGAGTACTGCCGGATCTTCTCAAGAACCGGCGGGCATTTCATCCTGAAAGGAGCGGTCATCTCCGGGCTTGGGGAAGGCCGGTACTACATGTCCCTTGACCATTACAAAAACCAGTTCAGGATGAACTGCGGATTTGAACCATACCCCGGCACCCTGAATCTCAGGCTGATCCAGCAGAGTATTCCAGTACGAAAGAAACTTGATTCCCTTGAATGGACGACAATTCCAGGCTTTTCAGACGAGCACAGGACATTTGGTGAGGCACGCTGCCTCCCCTGCCGGATCAAGGGGATCCCCTGTGCCCTGATTGTGCCAGGCAGGACGCATTACCCTGAGGATATCATCGAACTCATTGCCGGTGTGCCGCTCAGGGACGAACTCGGGCTGGAAGATAACGATATTATCGAGGTGGAGATCGGATATGATTAACGACGCAATCAATGCACTCAGAGAGGGGAAATTCGTCCTCATCTACGACTTTGACAACCGGGAACGCGAGACCGATCTCTCGATCCGATCAGATGCGGTGACATCGCAGGATATTCTCAGAATGAGAAAGGATGGCGGGGGCTTAATCTGCACCGCAATCCATCCGGAAGCGGCGAAGAGACTCGGTCTCCCGTTTGCAACAGATGTCTTCTCCCGGTGCGGCGAGCTTGGGGAGAAGGAGGGGGATGTCCCCTATGACCGGAAAAACCACTCCTCATTCTCGCTCTGGGTGAACCACCGCGAGACCTTCACCGGCATCACCGACCATGACCGTGCCCTGACGATCACAAAGGTCGCAGAACACGTCCAATCAGCCATGAACGGGGGCGGACTCCCGCCATTCGGAAAAGAATTCCGCACTCCGGGTCATTCCGCACTGCTCCGTGCAGCAGATACCCTCCTTGACCAGCGGCAGGGCCAGACCGAGCTCTCGATCGCCCTTGCCATCATGGCGGGGGTGACTCCGGCCGTCACCGTCTGTGAGATGCTCGATGACGAGACCGGAAACGCCCTTGGGAAAGATAAGGCACGGGCATATGGAGAGGAGCATGGCTTTCCGTTTGTTACTGGCGAAGAGATCATCGAGGCGTGGGACGGTTGGAAAAAAGAGAAAATTATTGTCTGATCGCCGTTAAGGCGTCATAGACCATCTTTTTATAGGATTCAAGATTCGGGTTGTATTCCCGTTGTGCTGCTTCGGCATCGGGGCTCTTCTCGAACGCATCAATACGGTCAAGGGTCGCCTCGGCACAGTCAAGCACCCAGAGATCCCGCATATTCCGATCAACTGCGGTCACCGTCTCGGCACGAACCGAGATGAGGACATTGCCGTCAGGTGTCTCATATGCATTCGGCTTCCCGACAACTGCAACAAAGGCCGGGGATTCGAGTTTTGCGATCTGCTGCATCGCCTCGGGCTGGTATGATCCTGCACTGACAAAGAAGGTGCCGGTAGGATCGGCAACCCGTGCTAGATACATGCTGTGCTGTTCACCACGCTTCTCCTTCTGTGTGAGCGAACCGACGATGAAGATCCGGTTTGAACGCTCGCCTGTCGGGAGGAGGATATAGGTCGGGCTCTTCTCATCATCGCCTTCCCGGAAGGAGTGGCGGGCATCGCGGAGTTCCGCGGCAAAGACACGCTTTGCCGGTTCACGGACATAACTCTGGGTACGCGCTTGTGTCATGCGAGATCGCCTCCTGCACGGTTCAGAAGGGCAGTCTGCCTGCTCATGTCAGGGGTAAGCCATTCAGCATGGTTGGCAATAAAGAGATCTTCAAACTGGCGGGCGGTGACTTTCAGGTATCGGCCGAGTGCCCGCTCGTTAAGCTGGCGGATCACTTCATCTGCTCCAAGCGGCTGGTTCTCGGCAATCTCCTGTGCCTCGGCAAGAGTCATCTGGAAGAGAGATTCAACCACTTCACGCGGAAGCAGGATGTTCCGTGCGATATGGCCGTCATCCAGGGTACCCCTGATCCGGAGATCATACTTGAAATCAGGTTTGAACTCATGGATCGGGCAGAAGTTCTGGCGGGAGAGGACACGGTTACACCCTTCCTCGGGACAGCGTTTCACGATCCCCGATCCTGATGCGATATGGACGAGTGCGCCCTGGATCGCTGTTCCATCACGGGCAATCTCTATATCTCCCTCCTCTTCGGGAAGGGCAGTCGCCTGGGTCAGGTTAACAGATAATCGTCCATTATACTCATCAACAATAGCATAGAAGAAGTTATAGACGGTATTCTCCTGAAGTTTTTCCACACCCTCATTCTTCCAGAGGATGAACTTCAGAACACCAGTCTCATCACCGACAAGACCAGTCTGGAGCATCCTTTCGCTCCGGCTTTCCCACTCCTGGACGAGTTTAACCCGTATTGAGGCTATCCCGGGTGAGAGATCGGCAACCGTTGTTTGTGGAGGGGGTGGAAAGAAACGATCCTCAATCGGGGTGATCAGTGCACCTTCCCCCATAGATATCCGGGATGCGCCGCGGAATGAACCTTTTGAGGCTCCCTCGATCGCATAGCACATTCCCTTTTCAGGAGGCAAAATACCGGCATTTGCCCAGAGGGTAAAGGCATATGCACCTTCAGTTGTTGCGATGATCCCCTGTGCGGCAATTGCATCCGAGACAGACGATTCAACAGAGATGATCTTCCCCTCTATCCGGGGGAGTGCCTCCTCCATTGCACCGGGAGCCGTTGACTGGACTTCGATATCACCATCTTCAAGCGGAGAGCAGGAAGCGGGATCGATGGTTACCGAGAGGCGGCCGTTATACTCCTCTACTGCTGCATAACGGAGAGAGTACACCTGATCGATTGCAAGCTGCTGGTCAGATCCCCCTTTCCAGACGAGGAATTTCACCGTTCCGGTCTCATCCCCAATAAGCCCGGTCTGCTGCATCCGGTCATGCCTGACCTCCCAGTTCTGGATAACTTTCCCCTTTATCGAGGCGATACCAGGAGAGAGGTCAGCGATGCTGGTGAAAACAGGAGTCACCGTGCGGTCTTCGTTGATCGGAGTGACGGTTGTACCTGAGTGGATCTTGAGGTTCGCAAGACCACGGAACTCGTCGACGACAGCAGACTCCAGCCTGTACCATTCACCGGCCTTCAGAAGTGCCGGGGCACCTTTTGCAAAGATAACAAACCCGATTGCACCGGATTCATCTGCAATAATTCCTTTCTGGGCAACAGCAGGGGAAGGCGGATCGGTGACCGAGACAACCTTTCCTTCGATGGTGACCCATTCCCCGGGAGAAAGGTCGGCAATCCGCGTCATATCCAAAGATGAAGAGGTCTGGGGCTTTGGGATCTGTTTACCATGCTCCTTCAGGATATCCTGGAGGATTGTCCGTTCAGCTTCTGCCGGCGGCACCCCGAACTCGGATACAAGGCGGTTAATCTTTGCTTCAATACGCTCTGAATCCGGAACAATGTCCTGTGCTTTCAGTTTTTGGGAGATTCTAGCTATTATCTCGTGGGTATCCATAATGATCTCCAACAATGCATCTGCAGGCAGGGGTTATAATAGATCTGACCGGGGGGTGAAAGTGTCAGGGGACACAAAGATAAATAGGTCACAGGTCAATAATTTTCTCTATGTCGATCACCCTCGATTCAACGATAATGGAACTCGTTAAAGAGAAACCGGAATCCGCAGGCATCCTCCAGAGCTTTGGCATGGGGTGCCTCGGGTGCGCCATCGCACACAACGAGACCGTCCGCGAAGCCGCAATGGTGCATGGTATCCCGCTGGAGGAGCTCGCTTCAGCACTTGGGATCGCAGTAGAGTAAGTTATTTTCTCTTTGAGACGGCCTTCAGTTCACTCAGGGCCGCCTCAGGATTTCTTTTCAGATGCCGGACAACCTCCGGCTCATGGTTTAATGTGCATTCCGTGCAGGCCCATACCCTGCCGCCCGATGAACTCTGCACCCAGCTGCCAAGAGATTCATCACCGCAGGGGTACAGGGGGCAGTAACAGAGATCGCACCGCTGCCCCTTGAAATGGCAGGGATAGTACGGGCAGTTCACAGGCGACCATTCAACCCATCCCCCGCCATTGAACCGGCTGTAGATGATAAATGCAGGCTTATCAGAGAGGACTCTCCCTTCATACCGATCAAGTGCCACTGCCACCCCATGCCGGACAGCGCTCATGATCCGGCTGCCTGCTTCAGAGACGGGACCTGAGTACTTGTGTTTCACCTCACCCTCCGATGCAACAATGATCGCATCCGATGTTGTACCGGTATAGGAGCGATCCCGATCCCGGAGCGCCTGCACCTTCGCCTCGGTGGCGGTGATGAACGCCCCGGCGAGGGCGGATCCGGAGAACCCTTCGGTACTTGTGATGATGATATTGATGGTGCCGGGCCCCTCCGGTGTCGGGTGGGTCGTTCCGGCGGTGATGAAGAGGGTCAGAAAATCATATCGGAGCACTACCAGGTGCCGCATCGACACTGCCGTCATCAGTCCGAAGAAAGAGTTGCCAAGACCAAATGAGGCGGCAACCAGGCCAAGCGTCCGCTCCGGCTCAGGCGCATCATAGCCATACGGCACCGTATGGTTCAGGAGGGTCGTAACCCTGCCGGATCCGCCACCGATCCCTGAGCTGAGGGCATCAAAATCCCCCCGAATCACCAGAGTGCTCTCACGGAGATAATATCTCATCCAATATCGTAGTGGGCCCGATCTTTAAGTTCCTGCTGTTTTGCAGCATTCCAACCGGTGACATCGGAGAGGTATCCTGTGATCCGCGAGATCTGGGAGACATCATGTGATCCGCACTCGGGACAGACCGGAGCACCACAGAGCGGGCAGTATTCAAGGGACTCAACGATATCGTGCGGGCAGTGGCAGTGATCTACCGGGCACATCAGCTGGAGATTCGTCTCGCCACAGGCCGGGCACGGCTCCTCATCCACGATATGATGGCAGGTATGGCATTTGTACTTCCGCTCATCCGCCGGGATGTCATCAAGGCTGGAATACCGCTCGATCGCCTTCTTCTGTTCGTCACTCAGGTGCATGCGGAGTATTAGGGAGAAGGTGGATAAAAGGATGCGGGTTGATGCAAAAAAAAAGATCTGGTGAAAGGATTCAGCCATCAGAAGACCGTATCAATCATGCAAAACCCCGGGTTGTGCAAATGACCGGTTTGGCGAGACTGATGTATAGGGTATCCCATAGAACCTTGTGTAAAACTGATGTGCTTCATCTTCAATATCAAATTGGCAGCGATCGGGATGGAGAATATTTGCAATCGTCATCAGACCAAGAATCCAGCGAGGACTTCCAAAGTCCCACGTAGGGTGCATCGAATAGATATTCCCCTCTCTGACAGCCGGAACATCAATAGTATGTTCCATACAATAACGGGAGGTATCACTCACCGAAGACGAGATAAAACCTGAAGTGAAGATAAACTCGGGATTCAACCCCATCATCTCCTCACGGGAGATATTGATGCCGGGTTTTCCCTCCTTTCCTATCGCTTTATTGACATATTCGCCTCCGGCAGCCTCAACGAGCCTACCCTCAAACCGGCCAGGATTAATGGCAAAGAGTGGATGGCCCATGGCATAATATACGCGTGGTTTGGGGGCGGATTCAACCTTGCTTCGGACGCTTTCATATCGTGTTCGAATATACGCAGACAGTTCCTGGCCTTCCTCAATCATACCAGAACGGGTGGCAAGATCCATAATGAGGTCATCATATGCTTCAATATTGTTCATCCTGTCATGAAGTTCTTTCTTCAGCATCCCGCTTTGAAGCACCTCAGCCCAGATTCTGGCGAGTGTGTCATTATCCTGAACCTGAAGGCAATGGAGGATAGCCCATATCATCTCAAGCCCTCTCGTTATCCGGTACCCTCCCATCATACCAGACTCTGAGAAGCTCTCCCTATGGATGATCCCCCTGACAGGGAGATGATACCCGCACGTGCATTGCTTCTTTACATTCCCAGTTATATGCGATCCCATCGGCCCATAAAATTCCCGCTCGATACACGGGCTGAAACATTCAGGGCAATATGTTGTCAGATAGTCAGTACCTGGTGAATTGAAGAGATAAACCCAGGAGAGCATGAGTTTTAGACGCTCACATAATGCCTCACTATCATAGATTGTCGGTTCAAGAACGAGATCAGCATCCCCAAAAGGCACAAAACGCATTATCTGAAGGGGAATATCCCGTGAGATAGCCGCAATCCTTGAGGCGGTGCCTGTCACCTCATCCTCTCCGCCATTCATATGCACCAGAGAAACCTCGACATGCACGCCACCTTCATGGAGCATACGGATCGTTCGATAGACGGGATCCGCACTCTTCGCCCCGCAGGAACGATACCGTTCAGCACTCACACCCTTCAATCCGATATTGACAAAATCAACATGAGGGAGAAGTGCAGCTGCCGAGGATTCGGTCATATATCCATTTGTCGAGCATCCAATCAGAAGCCCGTTTTGGTGTGCAGCTTCAGCCAGCCTGTAGAAGGTTGGTAATGAGACGATAACATCGTTTAGAGCAAAGGCAATACCCATACACCCCTCTTCAAGAGCCATCCTGATGACATCACGTATTTTCAGAGCTTTATCTGAACTCCCAAGCGACTCGGCATGGCGAACAAGAATCTCAGAGACGCACCCCTGGCAGGTAAGGTTACAACCGACCGTACAGACCTGGAGAAATTTGCCTCCCGGGGAAAAATGAAGCAGCGGTAGTGTCTCAATACTGATTGGAGCAGCTGCAAGGAAGGAATCTGGATACCGCTCGACGATAGCAGAGCCATTGTTCGTATACATACTGCATCTGCCATATCCCCCTTCAGGGATCGAACACGCAACTTCACATAGAGTACAGCGCAATGAAACTCACTTCCTCATGATTATCCAGAAACCTGCCAGATCACGGCGGATCTCATAGTCAGCAACACCAGCAGCTTCAAGCGCCTTTGGGATCTTATCGGACTGCTGCATTTTCAACCGTTTTTCTGCATTCTTTTCCCATTTTGGATCAATTGAACGCATCTTCCGGAAGATCTCCTCTTTCAGAGCATCTGTTCCAAATCCTCCCCCAATAAATGTCCTTCCATTCGGGCGAAGGACCCGGTATATCTCCAAAAAGGCTTTATTTAGATCATTCCAGAAGAAGAGAGAGCCTCTGCTGATGATGATATCAACCGAAGAGTCTTCATAGGGAAGAGCGTGAACATCTCCATTCACAACCCTTACACATCCGGATAGCCCTGCCTCCTTAATATTCTCAGTTGCAATCGTGAGCATATCAGGGGAACTATCAACCGCATCAATTGCAAGATCACTCACTCTGGCAACCGCAATTGCAAGATGAGCAGGGCCACAGCCGAGATCGATACATGATCCACTGGTGATTTTGCAAACATCCATAATCTGATCGGCAATTATCGGGTAAATCGGTGCAAAAGGACCTTTTGCGATTGAATCCATCTTCTTTGCACCATCTGCATTAAACGGTTTATCTATTGACTCTGACATTAGATACATCCCAAAATATTTGTTAGGAGATGAGGGATCTCCCGTTTTCATACATCCATTCTTCCTTCCATAATCCTGTTGTGTAACGAAGATACTCTATGACAAAAAACCATCTATCGAAGCGGGGGGACCAGAAGGGTGTTCAACTGATCCTCAGAAAGCTCGTAATGATAGAACTTCAGATAGAACTCCTTCGTAAGCGCAGGCATATCCAGATCACTGAATATCTCAGGATAGAGAATTTTTGCGATCCAGGGAATGCCGATGATCCGGTTGATACCTGGTGGACGGTCAAACCAGGGGTATGGTGACTGGGGGACGAGATAGACCCGCTTGTTTTTGACCGCAGAAATCGACTGCCAGAGCGTATCGGAATAGACCGCTGCATAGAACGGGGGATCACTGACGATGATGACATCAGGATTCCATCTTGTCACCTGCTCCATTGAAACAGGCGTCTGGCCAACGCCAGGGAGGACATCACAGTCTGCGACATTGATCCCGCCTGCAACTTCAATCAATTCAGAGTGGAAAGAGCCGGTTGGATCGGTCATTAACCCTTTTGGACCTTCTGCATAATAGACCCGGACTCGCTCATCCTCCGGGATAACGGAGACACGATCTGTAACGGTTGATAATACCCTCGTATAGAACTCCACAAGCTCATCTGCCTTCTCTTCTTCACCCAGAAGTGTACCAAGGAAGATCAGCGCATTATCGTATCCCCGTGAATCTCTGGCATCCAGCACACCGACAACAGGAATATTACCAAATACCTGCTGATGTTCTTCGAGCACAGTTGCAAAATCGCCTATGCCTTCTCCTGCAATGATGATATCCGGGTTCATAGACATGAAGACCTCATAATTTCCGGTCTGCTTTCCAAACCACCCGCCAATGTTAGGAAGGCTTCGGAACTGATCTGAAATATACACTTCACCATTGATTTTATTTGGATTCATATTGATCCCGATCAGTTTCTCAGGTGCAAGTGCATACACAGCAAATGTGGTCATGGGAACGGTGCTGATGACCCGATCAATCTTCAACGGAACCTCCAGGGTTCGACCTGCCATATCCGTGATGATCTTTGTAGTACTTCCTCTCTGATCAGAAACGGTCTGGGCATCTGTACAACCACATGACAGGGTAGCCAGACAGATCATCATAAGAATTGTTGTTATTACTCCATATGATAGCGTTTTCTTCATAATTTCACCTATATTCACAGGAATTGCGATCAATTTGTCAATCGGTTTCTCTTCATACTCTCACAATACTCATATCAGACGTATCCGGGTAAGCAGATGACAGCCATAACAGAAGATGATAAAGATCTTATCTCATCATCATCCCCCCGGCACAGGCAATCTCCTCTTGATTGTGCCTGCATATGGAGTGTATCTCATCATGGCACCGGCACTTTCCTGACCTGTGCGGCACACAGATATGGCGGGCAACATTTGGACTGAAGCTAATCGAGACATCCACCCCATATGTCTGTCTCAGGTTCTCCTCGGTAACGACATCTTCAGCCAGGCCATATGCCATAAAAGAGCCATACTGCATGATGGCAACGTTATTGGATGTAAGGAAAGCATGATCGGGGAAATGCGAGCTCATAATAACCGAGAGACCTGTCTCCACCAATCTGTCGATGATATCGAGTACCTTAATCTGGTTGCCGAAATCAAGATGCGACGTTGGTTCGTCAAGGAGCAGAATCGATGGATCCTGCGTCAGGGCACGGGCAATGACAGCAAGCTGGTACTCCCCCCCTGAGATCTCGTTCACCGGCTTTTCTGCGATCTTTGTGATCCCGACGAGTTCGATCTTCTCGTCAGCTCTTTGAAAATCCTCCCTTCCAGGAGAGGAGAATGCCGCAAGGTGGGGAGCCCTTCCCATCAGCACAAAATCCCTGACTGAAAAGGGAAAGACGATCTCATGAGCCTGTGGAACATACCCGATCTTTTTTGCAATATCAACGGGTCTGGTTTTTGCCATATCCTTCCCAAAGAGGTGTATCGATCCATCACAGAGGGAATGCAAATTTGCCAGGCACCGGATGAGGGTGGATTTTCCTATCCCGTTAGGACCCAGAATACAGAGTACCTCACCACCCTTGAGAGAGAACGAGACATCCGAAAAGATCGGCGATCCCCCGGGATAGGAAAAACCGGCATTCGCTACTTCTAAAATCATGTCCATCCCACCGAACGCTTACCCAGCAGATATGCAAAGAATGGTGCCCCGATGATCGCGGTGAGTATTCCAAGAGGGATCTCAGTACTCGTCAGATTCCGTGCAATGGTATCAATAACAAGCAGATAGGATGACCCAAGAAGAAATGAGACCGGAATCAACTTTTTATTATCAGGTCCAACAAGCATCCGGCCAAGATGGGGAACGACAAGGCCAACCCATCCGATGATGCCCGCAATACATACCGCCCCGGCGGTGATGAAGGTAGAACAGAGTATAATCACCTGTGACATCCGTTTCGTATCGATTCCTAGTGTCCGTGCTTCATCATCACCAACGGCAAGCAGGTTGATCCTCCATCTGATCAGAATGAGAATTGATGTTGAAATGAGAAGTGGGGGAGCAATTAGGAAGAGCTCGGTATATCTAACCGATGCGAGGCTTCCCATCAGCCAGAAGGTGATCGCGGGGAGTTTATCATAGGGATCGGCAACATATTTGGTGAGTGATATTAATGCGGTAAAGAAAGCTCCGACGATAATACCGGATAAAACAAGGATAAGGGTTGGCGTTCTGCGATAGACTCTACTAAGGAAATACGTGATTGTAACAGCAACAATACCAAAAAAGAACGCTGATAGCTGCACAACCAATGAGCTGGCCGAGAGAAGGAGTGCAAATGCCGCACCAAACCCGGCACCCGAGGAGACACCCAGAATATCAGGGGAAACAAGCGGATTTTTAAAGAGACCCTGATAGGCTGTACCTGCAATTGCAAGTCCACCTCCAACAAGCACCGCTGCAATCGCTCTGGGAAGTCGGATCTGATAGATGATATTCTGTTCTGCTACTGTCCAGTCGGGATTGATATGGAGGAGATTACCGGGGAAAAGATTGGCTATTGGAGCTATAAGGATTTTTATGACTTGTAATGGAGATATTTCGAAATGACCTAAAAAAAGAGTGATGATAAATAGCAATGGTAAAATTCCGTAAATCAACAGCGAACTCACAACCTTTCGGTTGAGAAACGGACGAAGAATGAGGTATGTATTTGAAATAGAATGTATGAACGTTGACATGTATTCACCATTTTTGATATACCATATCTTCTGAACACAAAATTTTCCAGAAGCTTCTGATAGAGAGATACTATTGTGAGACACTCTGCATTATAACGGTCAGAAAATCAATTTATAAATACTATCATTTTGCATTAGTAAATAATTTTTAATTAACAATACTATCATTTACAGGTTAATTATCTTCAAACAACCATCCATACCCTGAGAAGAGGAGCATTTCTTTGTGCGGATTGACCCTGTTAGAGAACAATTAAAATCGCATCTATCACCGTATTTTGTATTTAAATGATGAATGACAGAATTCTGAGATAGCAGACCTCTACAATGAACCATGGGTTTAATTAACCTCATTGATCATTACAAATTCCAGAAATTATCAGTTATTTTATCGATTAAAGGATTCAAAAGACTAAAAAAAATCAAACGCGCATCAGATGTTTGTCATAGAAGACACCCCATCAGTACGGTACTTCATACCTGAGCTACCACCGGGGCAGGGCGATCCAGATGATGATAAGAAGAAATATGATCGCGAGTATCCTGATCCAGAGCGGGATATTCATACCGGGAGATTCGGTTTTTGGAGCCTCCGGATGCGGCATCTCCTCTTCGGATTCAACAACGAATGCTCCCTGGTATCCGCATCGCTTGCAGCGCCACTCTGATCCAATATAACCCAACTTTGCCATTAACAAGAAATAAGTCAGTTCTTAGTGATGTTTGTATCGACAAAAATGCAAACAAAACTAAGAACTAATCAGATTGAACCGAATGAGAATATATCCTTTCCTATCGGCACGCTTCTCCTCATTGAAAGGCTGTATGAAACCCTGAATTTCCCCTCTGTTTTCGGGAAACACAAAACGAGAGGTCTCGACATCAATAATTTGCTTCAAGCTCTTGTCAGCTACAAAATGACGGATAACTTCAGCATAAAGCGGTCTCACGAATGGATCAACCGTCCTGAAGTGCTTACCGAATTCTCTCTCCCTCCATTCAGCGAAAGAACACTCTACCGTGTCCTTGAAACCCTTGGTGCCAACCGGGAAGAGATCATCTCCGACATCCAGGATATCCTGTTTGAGAGGTATGATTTTGAGCATACTAACATCAACATGGACTGGACCAGCATTGTTCTTCATGGTACTAAGGCGCCGCTTGGAAAGTATGGCTACAGTCGGGATCATCGGCCAGATAAAAAACAGATCACCGTTGGTATCACAGAACTTGCCGACCCAATCAATGTCCCGATTGGGCTGACAATCGAACCCGGCAATCTCAATGATCAGATCCACTTCAAGAAGACCTATCAGCAATCAAGCGGCAGGCTCAGAGAGGATTCTCTGGTAATATTTGACAAAGGAGCGAACAGTGTCGCCAATACCCAGATGATCCGGGCAGATAATATGCAATACATCACCGGAAAGAAGCTCAACAAGAGCGACGACAAGATAATCGCCAGATTTGAGACATATAATCCTCAGATGGTTGATGAGGAGTCAGGAATTCGCGGGATTAAAATTGAGAAGCCAAACAGTACGAACTACCTCTACTTCTCAGAAAAACTGCAGAAAGAGCAGCTGGAATCCAGGGCCAGAAAAGTTGTGCGAGAGATAAAAGAAGCGAAGGCCATTCAGGAAAGTATTGACAAGAATAAGGGTCTTCCAAAGCGATTCCGGATAAACAATCTTCTTGTTGATGTGGATTACTCCATCCAGACAAAGCTGATTGAACTCTCAGAAGATGATGCCGTCAGGCTTCTTGAAGATAAGTTCATCACCGGTAGAGAGGGATTCTTCTGCCTGAAATCGAGTAAGAATTTGACACTTATTGAGGCCCTTCTGACCTATCGAAAAAAGGACTCGATCGAGAAGATATTCAATTCTCTCAAGAACGAGATCGAGATCAAACCATTGCGTGTATGGACTGATAACAGCATTTACGGTGCGCTAATCATTGGGTTTATTGCACAGTTGTTTATCTCTTTGATCCGATTTGAGATCCCAGAACTAAAGCATACGTCAACGAAATTCATCAAAAAGGCGCTAACGAATTTGACAGTTACGGTTGATTCCTGGAGGAGGAAGACAAAAAGGTTCATTCACTCCAATTTTGATGCCATCAACACGCTGATTTTATGGCATAATTGGACGGTTACATGATTTTTTGATTGGAAAATCGTCAACTGTCAAATACAGTTTCCCGATGAAATTCTGGGAAAGTGAGATCACTGTAGTGGATGCTCCCATTGGGCGGCTGAACCTAAAGTGGCAAACTTAGGATATAACCTCCGACAGTCTGAAAGAGATCATTGCTTCCGCACTGTGGACACCGCCGCATACATGGCATGCACCCGCAGAAGCTATCAATATTCCCCCTGATACACAGAGTGGAGATTCAGGCACTACGGGACATGGGATCAGTCTGCCTCAGAGTGACTCATAGGGTTCATCACCCACCGATAAACCGGTGTCAGAACGAATTTCTCATCATCGGCAGCGGCGGGCGTACTCTGCTGCGGCGGCCCCGGGATCCTCTGCGCCATAAATTGCACGGCCGACGATCACACCATCCACAAGCTCTTTTACATCTTCAGGAGATGCACCCTGGGCACCAACACCGGGAGAATAGATCTTCATCGCACCCACAAGCTCCCGGAGTGCCGCAATACGGGCGGGCCGGGTCGCCGGTGCAATGATCCCGTCTGCTCCGGCAAGAGCGGCCATCCTGCAGAACGATTCGGCCACCCCCCCGGAGAACCATTCCGCTCCTCCGGGGTGGCTCATCTCACAGACGACAAAACATTCTCCCCCATGTGCATGTGCGGATTCGACACAGGCGGCAAGCGAGTCACTCCCCGGAAATGCATGGCAGATAACAGCTGAACAGCCGGCATCAAAGACAGAATCACAGATGAGTGTGTTGGTATTTGGAATATCCGCCACCTTGAAGTCCGCAATCACCGGAACGCCGAGTGCAGCAATCTCACCGGCAACCGACAATCCTGCTCCAAGGACAAGAGGGTAGCCGATCTTGATCGCATCAACGTACTGGGCAGTCGATTCTGCAATCGCGAGTGCCCTGTCCCGTGAGGTGGCATCGAGGGCAAGGATCAGGGTACTCATGTTACCAGCCTCTCCAGGGTGGCGGCAATAAGCAGTGGCAGCGTGATCGTTGCATCCCCATAGACCGTCATTGCACGTGCCTCTTCGTTGATCTTGCCCCAGGAACGTGCCTCGTCAAGAGTTGCCCCGGAGAGGCCGCCAAGATCGGGGCGATCGCCGGTGAGCTGCACGGCATAGGAGAAACCATTCTCGGTCATCAGCATGCTCTGGAAGATGAAGTTCTTTGGAACACCGCCACCGACAAGGAGTGCCCCGGCACGCTCAAGCGAGAAGCACCGGTTCATCAGATCCTTCATATCAAGGAACGCATCGATAACAACCCGGCCCGACTGCGAGAAGAGCCAGTACTGGAGGCCTATCATTGAGTCCTGGATAGCGGGGCAATAGACAGGAATACCTTTCCGTGCTGCTGTGGCAAGGATCCCGGAGTCCAGCCGCTCTCCGATATGCCGGAGAAGGGAGGATATTGAGATGACCGAGCCCTCTGGGAGTTCGGAATAGACCTCCTGCATAAACTCCTCGAACCGCTCGAATGCCTCGGTCGGAAGATAGACATCATAGATACGGTTGATCTGCTCGTGCCTGAGATCGACATCATCACATATCTCGGTTCCATGATAGTGGTGGCACCCGATCGCCTCGATGATATCATGCGTCAGGTTGGCTCCGGTTGATACGAGAATATCAATATATCCGCATTCAAGGAGATCCGAGACAATTCCACCCATACCGGCAGGCACCATCGCCCCGGCAAGGCCAAAAAACCGCGTTGCCTTTGGATCAGAGAACATCGCCTCGGTGATAGAGACCGCCTCGGCAAGCGATCCCCCGTTATATGCACCAGCTGCACCCATCGCATCGACAAGCTCCGATACCGTCATCCCCGGCCGGATATGCATCTGGCATACCGGATCATTGCATTCGTGTTGCATCCTCACTCAACCATATACAGGTTAGCTTCCCGCATGATTAAGCCATTAGCTTTTGGAGGGTTGGTCCGGGTTTTCATTAAAAGAGAATGGAGGAGTTGTCCCCAACCTTATACAAACCCCATTCAATCTTCAGTCATAAAGAACCGGACAGCACCCGGCGCATGCCTGTTGATCTCCTCAAAGAAGTAGGTGCCAAGTGCCGGATCCGAATCATCGATCGCCGCAGTAATCGTCCTGACAAGCCACGGAGAGAGATCCGGACCCTTCTCAAGAGAATTCATCACCACGACAACTGCTTCATCAACCTCGATTTTATTCTTCCATCGGTATGCCATATGCTCACCAGACCGATGATTGGATGGAAAGTATATAAATTTTATTATTATCGAACCTTCAACCGCCCATCCTTTCCGGTGATCCTCCCGGCAGAGCGGAGTGCATCCACAAGCTGCTGCACCATCTCCTGTGATACATCAAACCTGAGAGGATATGCTTCTTCATCAATGGGTACCGTTTTCCCGGATATATTCTGAGTGATTTCAAGCAGTGTTGCCGCACCTTCCTGAATCAGCGAGACGATCTCGTCAGCCAGGGTAAGCAGGAGGAAGAACTGCTCGAGAAATGCAACAAAACTTTCCTCTTCAGGATTCGTTCCCTGGATCGAATCAATGAGATCTGTTGGATCCGAACTGAAGATCACATCAATCCCTAACTGGACAGAGAAGAGCGTCTCTGATGAAACAACCCGCTCACCCCTTAACCCTGCCTCCTCAAGTGCCTCTTTCTCAGGGAAGAGGAGGAGCGGAATCGGGACAGCAATCATATGGCTCCCGGAATCAACCTCCCTGACGACATGAAGGCGATCATCTTTCTCCTCTACATACCCATCCCTGACATACTCAAGAACCCTGCGGGCATCCTGCGTAAGGGAAGCCAGTTCCTCATCAGAGAGTGAATCGGTCTTCTCATATGCGGCCCTGAGATAGCTGCCCCCGTCAGCTTTTATCGCAGAAATGATCCGGGAGAATGCTTCCTCTTCAAGCCTGACAATCTCAGAAGCGATCCCAAGCGCCTCTTCATCCCCCTCATCCTCATGAGATAATGAACCAATAAACGCCCCAAACGAATCTATTGTGCCAAAAGCCACCTCCAGAGAGGTGAGTGTCGTCTCAACAGTGAGACGGGCAGATGATCCTGACTTCTTCAGGATGCGAACAGACTGCTGGGCATCCTCGCGGGCAGTAAAATGAAGGGTAAGTTCCTGTGACATGCAGTTGTTTTTTCATTCCTGAAGAGATGAAACCTCGCTTCTGTTCGAAAAATGGTTGCCAGGAAGAGTGGTTGGGTTATTGATTGGATGAATCGGAGAGGCCGGATTCAAAGACGAGGGTGAAGTACCGGGCAGCAAAGACCGTCACCATTGCATAGATGAAGAATGCCGGGATATACCCGATCAGGGAGAGTTCCATCATGTATCCCGCCGGGAGAGAGACAAGGAATGCGATGATGGTATAGAAGACAACCGCAGAGAGATATGAGACGACACCAATCCTTCTGATATGGGCCAAAATCGCACTGAATGCAAAGGCATCGCGGATCTTCCCTGTTCTGGCTGTTCGGATCACCCCGATCATCGAGAAGAGGATGACAACAGCATACAGGAGTATGATCCCAACAATCAGAAAGAAGACGAAACCGATCTCTGAAAAGAGAAGGCCGGATTCGGCATGAGTGATAAGATTCAGCAGGAGATCACCCTGTGATCCGACGATGATGATCGCCCCGATAAACGGGAGTGCATAGATGAATGAGACGATTGTCAACCTGATTCCGTCAATGAGGAGTTCGAGCGGCTTTGAGAGATCCGGGGGTTTTGATCCTCCACGGTAAATCCGTGCCGTATACCCATAAATCAGGGGGAAAATAGCGACCATACCCATCAAAAGAGGAACCCTTACCGGCTTATCCCGGATCGTGGCCATGGTAAACGCAGCCGACTCCTCAGCAAATGCAAAGAGATCGATCATATCAGCAAAGAGTCGACGGGATCAGATATAATCCTCCCGACTGTAATCCTTTGGAAAATCCGGAATAACAGGCTCTCCCCGGCAGAGGGGACGGGCAAGATGCCGTCTGGCGGAAGGCGGAACCTCATACCACCCCGGATGAATCGTCCTCTCCTGATAGCTGATACAGGGCTCCCGGCTCCTTGCCCCGCATACCCGGCATTTATACCCTTTATCTTTCCCCGCCGAGGTCATCTTTTTGCCGCAGGACTCGCAGAGGGGGGCTCCCGCAACCCGGCACGGGGGTGCAGAGAGAACCTGGATCTTCTCAATATTCAGGGATCTCTTCTTATAACTGCCACAGACATACACACGATCTCCCGGTGCAAGCGCCCGGATACTATCGCGGAATCCCTTTGTCGGCTCATATGCCATGCAGGTGAGGCGATCTTTGCCATCAGTAATCTCAAGAGAGACATGGCCGCCGATCCCTGTTTTGGGAGGGGATGCAACAATGCCGGGAACAGAATAGGATCTCCCCTCTTCAAGGGTTCCAACCGATCCACGAAGCAGATGGGCATCAGTTCCCTGATTCGTCTCAAAGATCGCCTCAAGTACCGGAGCCTCGGAGATGACCAGATTCCTCGCCAGAGAGATCCAGACCGGGTCATTCCCCCTGATCCCATAGAGGACCGGATCCGGGGTGTGCGGAACACAGACGATCAGATTATTCCCAGGATCACAGGTATCCCATGTCCCGGGATACGTCATCTCCTCTGCGAACCTGAGGCTCACCGGATCAACAAACCGAGTGCTCGTATGGAGATTCACATCACGATAGACGAGATACTCGGATGTGGCATCTGAGAACTCCGCTGCCACAGCAGCGACAGCTCCGATGATCCCTCGTCCATTCTTCCAGAGCCTGTATCGTGCCCCGGCATCCCCACAGGCTGCAATAGCGCCTTCAATTGTACAGAAACCAGTGATCGCCTCTTCTGCAAAAGCAGCGGGAGGGCGGATCTCCCCACAGACGACAAGACCGGGATTCGTCTTCTCGCAGGAGAGATCGGCAAGCTCTTCGATGAGATCAGTTGCGATCGAAAAGGCAGAGTCCGGGTCACCCTCAGCTTCGATGGCAATGGCAGCATTTCCACGCGTCTTCCAGATGATATTCGGATTCAGCCTGACGAGCCGGAGGGATCGGATCTCCATCCCGGACTCCTCAAGGCGCCGGGCAAGGAGAGCCCCGAGATAGGTGGTACACATACCTTGAGGAGAGTCCGTATCATCGATACCGATCCACATATCTATAGATCTGCTCTCCCAGCCCATAAGGGACATCGTCAGATCCTTTATTATCCTAGATTCACCATGTAGGTTGTAGAAGAGATGGTACAGGAGCGGCTCATCCAGACGGTGATTAGTATTCTTCTTACCGCAGGGTATGATGTCTCTGAGCGTTGCCTCCTCAGACCACGGAGCTTTGACCTGCTCGCTTCAGGTAAAAAGGGACTTGTGATCATCAAGATCGTCTCCCAGATCGACTCGGTCTCAGAAGAGATCGCATTCGATCTCGAGGCGATGGGACACCACCTCAGGGCTGTTCCTATCATCATCGGGGAGAGGGCAAGGGATGCACCACTGGAACGGAGTGCAGTCTATCTCAGGTACGGCCTCTTTGCAGTCGCACCATCAACCCTCTATGATTACCTTGTTGAAGGAGTTCCCCCTCTTGTCTATGCCTCGCCCGGCGGCCTGTATGTCGGCATCGACGGGATACGCCTCCGCGAGATGAGAGAGCGGCAAAACCTCTCGCTTGGAGATCTTGCACATATTCTCGGCGTATCCCGGCGAACCATCAGCAAATACGAAAGCGGTATGGGAACAACGCTTGAAATGGCATTGAAACTCGAGGAACTCTTTGACGAAGCGATCGTCCAGCCGATCGACCTCTTCATCGACCGTCCACATGACCTTCAGGAGAGCATCTATCAGAATGAGATCGAGGCAGCCTCGCCCGCCGGCCACCTGAAAGAGATGGGTCTTGAACTTCATCAATTCAGGCGTGCTCCGTTCCAGCTTGTTGCCCTCTTCGAGAAAAACACAATATTTGCCTGTTTTGGTACGGCACAGAAAACCGTCAAGCGCGCGGCACTCATCGGGAACCTCTCCCAGATTGCCCATGCCCGATCCCTCTGCATTCTCTCTGACTATGATAAAGAGAAAAAAATTGGAAAAACTCTTGTTATCGGGGAAGAAAAGCTTTATTCTCTGGAAGAGGGATCGGATCTCATCAATCTGATACCTGAATAATCTTTATATAGAACTACAAAGCAACTTTATCAACAAACACTGGTGATATTACATGTCAGCACAACTTGGAGGACAACCGATTCTCATTCTAAAAGAAGGCAGTTCCCGGACACGGGGACGCGATGCACAGGGTATGAACATTGCAGCTGCAAAAGCAGTGGCATCAGCCGTCCGGACAACCCTCGGGCCAAAAGGCATGGACAAGATGCTCGTCGATACCATCGGCGATGTCGTCATCACCAATGACGGTGTCACCATCCTCAAAGAGATGGATATCGAGCACCCCGCTGCCAAGATGATGGTCGAGATCGCAAAGACCCAGGATGACGAAGTCGGTGACGGAACCACCACAGCAGTCGTCGTCGGCGGCGAACTCTTAAAGAAGGCAGAGGATCTTCTTGAGCAGGATGTCCACCCGACAGTCATCGCTCAGGGATATCGTCAGGCAGCAAATAAGGCACAGGAGATCTTACGGGATATCGCCTTTGACATCCAGCCGGGCGACACAGCCATCCTTACCAAGATCGCCGAGACCGCAATGACCGGAAAGGGCGCAGAATCTTCAAAAGAGAAACTCTGTGAACTCATTGTAAAGGCAATCACCATGGTCACCGATGAGGACGGAACCGTCGATACCGAGAACGTCAAGATCGAGAAGAAGGTCGGCGGCTCAATCGACGACTCCGAGATCATCGAAGGCATGATCATTGACAAGGAACGTGTCCACTCAGGCATGCCAAAGCTCGTCAAAGATGCTAAAGTGCTCCTTTTAAACGCAGCAATCGAATTCAAGAAGACCGAAGTCGACGCTGAGATCAGCATTACAAGCCCCGATCAGCTCCAGATGTTCCTTGATGAAGAAGAGAAGATGATCAAGACGATCGTCAACAAGGTCATCGCATCCGGTGCAAACGTTGTCTTCTGCCAGAAGGGTATCGACGACATTGCCCAGCACTACCTTGCAAAGGCAGGTATCTTCGCAGTCCGCCGTGTCAAGAAATCCGACATGGAGAAGCTTGCACGTGCAACCGGTGCAGCCCTCGTCTCATCCATTGATGCAATCTCAACCGAAGAGCTCGGTAAAGCCGGCAAGATTGAAGAGCGCAAGGTCTCAGGCGAAGAGATGATCTTTGTTGAAGAGTGCTACAATCCAAAAGCAGTCTCGATCATCATCAAAGGCGGAACCGACCATGTCGTCGACGAGCTTGAGCGTGCAATCGAAGATGCACTCCGCGTTGTCGGTGTCGTCGTCGAGGACAAGAAGGTTGTCGCAGGCGGCGGCGCTCCTGAGATTGAACTCTCACTCCGCCTCCGTGAATACGCATCCAGCGTTGGTGGCCGTGCACAGCTCGCAATCGAAGCATTTGCAAGCGCACTTGAGATCATCCCAAGAACCCTCGCAGAGAACGCAGGACTTGACCCAATCGACATGCTCGTCGACCTCCGTGCAGCTCACGAGCAGGGCAAAAAGACCTTCGGCCTCGATGTCTTCGCAGCAAAAGCAGCAGACATGAAGGCAGCAGGCGTTGTCGAGCCTCTCCGTGTCAAGACCCAGGCAATCTCCTCAGCAGCAGAAGTTGCAGTCATGATCCTCAGGATCGATGACGTCATCGCCTCGTCCGGAAAGGGCGGCGGAATGCCAAGCGAGGAAGAGATGGCTGCAATGGGCGGCATGGGTGGAATGGGCGGCATGGGCGGAATGCCCGGCATGATGTAAGATCCCAACTACAACCCCTTTTTAAACAGGATATCATATGACCCTCCTTTCGGGAGGGGTACTTTTTTCTTCTTGTGCGTCTTCAATCTCTTTTATGAAGACCGGATTCATCTATACCAAATATAAGACAGATTGTTACCATTGTCATGCAGACGCCGATCAGGTGATCAAAGTGGTGCCCCAGCAGGCACAGGTGATCTGCTCGAACTGCGGCGCAACGAGGGTCTTCATCCCCCGCATCCATGAGGTGGGTTCAAGCGGATCATTCACCCCGATATCCTGTTATGATGTCTGGAACCTTGAGCCGACAGCAGAGTGCAGAAACTGCCATATAACTGGAACCCATGACCTCTTTGTCGGGTGCAACCATTTCACAGTCCGGTGCAGGAACTGCGGGTTCACCCAGTTTTACAAGTTCAATCTCCAGTATATCGGCAAATGCGACATCGAAGAGGATATCTGCGATCCGGTGATCAGATAGCCGGTACCCCGCATCCCCTTTGTTTGAATAAGAAGAAAACCTGCCATGATGTCCAAACGTTATACCCTGCTCATCGCTGCTGTCATTATTGGAATGATACTCTTCGCAGCACTTTCCTTTCCCCAGCCTGTGCAGGAGAGAGAGATACACCTTGCGATCCTTACAACCTCTGATCTCCAGAGCAGAATCTTTCCGCCCGGGATCATCGAAGGAGTAGAAAGTCCGGGTCTGTCAGCTATCGCTGAAACTGCCAACAGAATACGAGCCGAAGAGGATTATTCCCTCCTCCTGTCAAGCGGGGACGACCTGATAGGCGCCCCCTATTCTCTCTTTCATGGAGAGCCGGAATATCGCGGCATGACAAGAGCAGGGTATGATGCAGTCTGCCCCGGAAACCATGAGTTTGGGTTTGGAGAGAGCGGATATGCCAGAGCTGCCGGTTATGCAGGGTTTCCTATCGTCTCGGCTAACATGATCGTTACAAATGAAACCCTGAGCCATATCATCAAGCCATGGGCAATCATCGGGCAGGATGAGCTTAAAATAGGCATATTCGGCCTGATGACACCAAAACTATGTTCAATAGCTCCAACCGGCCCAGGCATCACCGTCACCGATCCTTGTGTGGCAGCAGAAGAGGCGGTCCGATCCCTTCGGAATGCTGATGTTGACGTTATCATCTGCCTCTCCCATATGGGAGAAGCGGAAGATACGCGTCTTGCAGAGAATGTTGCCGGGATTCATGCAATCATCGGGGGTCATGATCATATCGTTCTCCAGAAAGAGGTGCGGGATCCGGATAACCGGATTGTTCCTATCGTCCAGGCCGGCCAATATGGAGATGACCTCGGGATACTCAGGCTGACACTCAGCTACAGGGAGGTGATCAACTGGAGTTTTGAGGTTATCAAACCGGAAGGGGAAGACGCAGCCGTCTCTGCAGTACTTGCACCCTTCATCACTGCTTATGAGGAAGAGATGAAGAAGCCGGTCGGGGAGATCAGCTTCCCGCTCGATACCCGGAAGATGATCGTCAGGGGAGGCGAAGCCGAAGTTGGAGATCTCATCACCGATGCATGGCGGGACTGGTTCCCTGAGGCAGATATTGCGTTTATAAATGGAGGGTCGATCCGGGGCGACCGGGTCTTTTCTCCAGGTCCGGTATCCTGGGGGATGATGCAGGAGATCCTCCCATTTGGTAGCGAACTCGTCCTCGTGCAGATGACGGGAAGAGAGATCAGGGATTCACTTGAGATCTCGGCATCGGCACTCAGGATTTCAGGGGATGAAATATTTCCCGGTGAACGTCCGCCAACCGGAGGATTCCTCCAGGTATCTGGTATACGGTTCACCATCGATACGGAGGGGGATCCCTTTACCGGAAGGTACGAGGGGAAGAGTCTGGCAGAGCTCATGACTCCCGGCAGACGAGTGAGCAGAATCGAAGTATTGGAGGCCAGAGGGTGGGAAGAAATGAAGGAGGACCAGTGTTACACTGTCGTTGTCAATAGCTGGCTTGCATCAGGCGGCGATGGGCATTATGCTATTGCAGAGGCGGCAGGATCGGAGTATGTGGGAACAACTGTCCGGGATATCGACCCGGTCATTGTATCTGTCAAGTGGGAACAGGTAGAGAGGACTGGTTGGGGTGGAAGAATTCAGATCAAATAGAAAGGAGAAGAAGCTGATTTGACCCTTCGGTCGATTATATTAAGATTATTGAGGAGGGGTAGGGGGAAGAGAATCCGGATCAGAAACCACTCAGTCTGAGAACCATGCCAAGGGTAATTCCGGTTATTGAAACGGTGATTGTCATGAGTCCAAGGACAAAAAGGTTCATCACAGCTTCTGAAGAAACCGGAAAGTCTGTCTGGTTCATCATAAGCCTCCGCACCCTCCTTGAAGGCCGTACCTCAGCAGTTATCACAGGTTTGGCTGGTTTTATTCGGATTGTCATGACTTCACCTCCAGATGAGTATGAGAGTATACTAGTCCTGAACATATTTGATTGTTTTGTTCATACCAAAATCAATATATTTTCTCTATGATTGCTCCATAATTGTATGGATATTTCAGATCCAGGCGTCCCTGGGATGATTCAACCGGCAGTTCTGCTGTGACCTTTTTAACATTCATCGGATACATCGTTGCTTTCCGGACTTTATACGGAATACCGGATTCCCTCACCTCTGCCTGTGTCTGTGGGAGGTATCCTTCAGGAAGATCCATCAGGTTGTACGCAAAGAATGTCACATACATCTCAATGCCCGGACCTGTTGTCACCCCCATGGTATTGGTCTTGTCAAGTGTCACTGTGACAAGGAGATTCGTCCCCTGCTCCTGGGAAGTGAGAGCAGCAGTCATCCCGTAGATATCCTTTCCTTTGACGATATATGGCTCTGGAATGACTGGGGAGGGTGCCGGATGCACCGGTTCCGTTTGAGGGGTTACAACCGGAGCGGGCAATGGCTGGGAAACAGGTGATTCAGACTGGATACACCCTGCAGTACAGAGAATAGCGATTAAGAGAAGAGTACACCACAGAGAAAGACGGAACATACAGAACCCTTCTACTATCAGATACTTAATCCTTGTTGAGAATCGGGAGGAGAGGACACTCTCTACCCAATGAACAAGAGAATCTATTTTTTCTAAGGTTTCTTTCTGGAGAGAGAAAGATACATTTATTGCATCTCAGATAAAAAACCACAGTTATTAGCAAGTGCTTAGGCTATTCGAAATAATTGAACCATCATTACTTGAGAATAGCAGAGGAGTTGGAGAGAACACATGACAATACCAGACCCAAACGATATTTTTCGTCAGGTCCTTGAAGCAACCCAGGATTGGGAATTCCTGCTGGGACCAGACGGGACCTTTTTATATGTATCGCCTTCCTGCCAGCGGATCACTGGTTATTCCCCTGAAGATTTTCGAAAAGAAAAGGATCTTTTCCGCAGGATCATCAAATCCGAGGATTTTGATTCCGTGAAAGCTGCCCTTGCAGTCCGGGAACGAGAGGAGAAGGAAGTAAAGTTCAGGATCAAGCATAAGAACGGAAGCGAACACTGGGTATCGCTTCTCTGCACGATTGCGAAGGATAAAGATGGAAGGCAACTTGGAACCCGATGCAGTGCACGCGATATGACGCTTGAGATCAACCGGAAGATGAAACAGGATACCTTTGTGGTTACAGAAGTCACCCGGTTAGTCGCAAACCTCAAAAAAGCCGCAAGGGGGGACACCTCATTCAATCTTCAATCCGCTCATTTTGACGAAGATACAAAAAATTTTGCCTCTTTAATCTCCAAACTCGATAAAAGCCTTGCCACCCTGAAGGAGTCGCTTGATCACCTGATGGGAGATGCAAAGATGATGATGCATGGTCTGACCGAGGGTAACTTTGAGATCCGCGCAGACCCGGAGCGGCATGAGGGAGAGTTTAAAGAATGCATGCTTGGAATAAACGGCATGCTCGATGCGGTCACAAAACCCGTTCACGAAGCAATGCGTGTATGCGGGGCATTCGCTCAGGCAGACTTCTCTGCGACATTCGATACAAATATCCAGATGAAAGGTGAGTGGGAAGAGTTCAGGAAATCCCTTGACAGGATGGGGAGGGTCTTAAATAATACTGTCAAGGAGATCACCCGTGTCGCCAGCGCATTTGCTGACGGCGACTTCACCGCCCATATCGATGATAAGCTCAATGTCCGCGGGGATCTCATTGCCGTGAAGACTGCCTTAAACAAAGTCTCAGCAGATGTCTCACACCTCATTGCAGGATCAAACCGGCTGATGGAGGCGATGGTGGAAGCAGCAAACGAAGCCGAGACGAGCATCGACGAAGTCTCCACCGGCACCCAGCAGATCGCCCGTAGCACCGGGAACGTAAGCGGCCATATCGAGAAGGCAACCCATTCAGCCCAGCAGGTTCTTCAGGCGATGGAAGATCTCTCTGCTGCCGTCCAGGAGGTTACCGCAAGTGCAGAATCTGTTGCCGGACTCTCACGAAACGCTGATGAGCAGTCTCA
Organism: Methanocalculus sp. MC3; assembly: GCF_054767395.1. NCBI lineage: Archaea > Methanobacteriati > Methanobacteriota > Methanomicrobia > Methanomicrobiales > Methanocalculaceae > Methanocalculus > Methanocalculus sp. MC3. Next base: position 81,171 of record NZ_BAABMP010000001.1, on the reverse strand, counting down.
GGAAGGAACAAAGGTTGCCAGGCGGGCAGATGCAGGCATGGCCGAGATCACCACCGCAACCGCCGAGATCGATGGGATCATCAGGGATATCAACACCCAGATGGTCGAGATCGGAAAGATCGTCGGCGTCATCTCGGATCTGGCAAACCAGACAAATCTGCTCGCGCTCAATGCAGCAATCGAGGCCGCCCGTGCCGGAGATGCAGGGCGCGGCTTTGCGGTTGTTGCAGCTGAAGTCAAAGCCCTTGCAACAGAATCACGATCCTCTGCCGAGCATATCACCGAGATGATCGGCAATCTCAGGGCCGGGGCTGAAAAAGCTTCGTCTGCGATGAAAACTGCAAATACTGTCGTCAGGGATGGATCAGATCAGATGCAGCAGACGATTCTTGCTTTCAATGAGATCGTCGACTCGGTCGGAAAGATCTCACGAAGCATCGAAGAGGTTGCAAGTGCAACTGAAGAGCAGGCAGCCACTGTTGAGGAGATCACCGCAAGCATCCACGAAGTTGCCGCCCTGATGGAGAGGACAGCACACGAGGCAGGAGATACTGCAGCCGGTACCGAAGAGGTATCGGCAAGTATCGATGAGGTCGCCAGTATGGTGACACGGGTCACCGAGATCTCCCAGGAGACCCTTGAAGCAAATCGGAAATTCAGGGTAGCCTGAATAACCAACCTCTCCTTTTTCTCGAGTATTATTCACGTAGTTCTTCTGACAACTCCACCAGCATCTCCTGCATCAGGAGCATCCGCTGCACCGGAATAGTGCAGCATGCCGGGGAGAGAACAACCCGTTCCCGAACACTCCGGGAGGGGAGAATTCCCTCATCCTCAAGCTTAAAAGCGAGATCCATCTCACTCGGTATCATACATTCAGATGCCATCATCATTCTCCACCCACCTCAGACAGTAGCATCGATCTCAAAGACGAACGGGTTTGGCACATAGTGGTGTGCATACACCTCGTAGTTCTTCTGGGAGACCGTGTAGAACTTGTTGAACTTCAGGGCGATATCACGCTCGACCTGCGTGTTCTCATTCGTCTTCACATCCACCCAGAGCGTTCTCTTGTTCCCGTTGGAAACGATCTCGCCGTCATTGATGATCAGCTCGCCCTGCTTGAAGAGGAACGCAGCCTTACCAAATGCCGTCTCGATTGCTTCGGGATCAGACGCAGTCTCGGGGTTGTAATCGTAGACCGCGACATCGCCGCAGAGGCCGGGTGTCAGTGACCCATACATATGGGAGAGACCCAGTGCCTTTGCCGTTCCTGCACGGGTCATCATCGCGATCTCATACAGCGAGAGTTCGCGATCCATCGTGCTCAGGCCGGTTCTGTCACGAACCTTGTCCTCGTTCTTCATCCCGGCAAACATCTCGTCACGGGCCTTTGCGCTCATCAGCCATTTCATCACGCGGGGATACCGGGTGAAGGGACCTGCATTCGGATGATCAGTTGTCATGTGGTATCGCATGTGATCCTTTGCAAGGAGCGCGATCTCAAGACCGATTGCCCACTGGATACCGCAGACAAAGACATCGGGGCTGTACACATATGGCACAACACCGGAGCCCGTCTCGAGCTCGACATCGACATTTGCCCATTTCAGGTGGTTCAGTTCACAGAGATGGTGTTCGAACGGACCGTCGGCGGTCATCGTCGTCGTCTCATCCAGTGTTACAAACCCGATATCACAGGTGATGTTCTTCTGGGAATTGACGTAATCCGCGATCTTGTCGGCACGGGACTCGAAATCGCCCCAGGTGGTGCCGCCATACGAGTGGAACTGGATATGGGTATGGTGGAGCACCTGTTCACGGCCAAAGTTGTTCTTCGCCGAAATCCCCTCGGCAAGCTTCAGGGTATCAAGGGTGGTCTCGTAATTCCCGGGGTTGCCGAGATTGTTGCTGTGCACATGCATGCTGTGCGGCAGCCTGAGGTATTCGTTTGCCTCGATTAACCCTTTCACAATCTCAGCAGGAGTGATATCGAAGTAGGGTACCGGGTCATGGACACTTGTACAGTTCAGACCCCAGCCCCAGGCTTCGGTACCGCCGGGGTTGACGCATTTAATCGCAAAACCCTTCGTCATCCGAAGCAGCCATGCGATATATGCCGCAGTGTTCTCGGCTTCGCCGTTTTTGAGGTATTCAAGGACAAACCAGTTGTTCCCAAACACCGGGTACGCACCCTGGTCGATGATCGGGGTATCCCGCATCTCTTCATGGGTATGTTTTGCATAGAACGGGGGCATCGCCGCTTCCATGACGGTGGTATACCCCATATCCGCATACTTGTACCCGGTCTTGAAGACGGTCGGTACCGAGAACCCGCCGGACATCCGCTTGACGCCCTTGCCGGGTTCATAGGTTGCCTGTCTCTTGTCTTCAGGACGGAAGTTCCGGCCGACATTCACCTTCGGTCCGGCAACATGGGCGTGGATATCCACGCCACCAGCCATCACGGTCTTCCCGGCAGCATCGATCACCTTTGCTGAAGCGCCGACACTCTCGACAATCTTGCCGTCTTTGATGGCGATATCTTTCTTGTCTCCGTTGATTCCCAGGACCGGGTCGAAGACAAAACCGTTTTTGATAAGGTATTCTGCCATTGTGGTCTACACTCCCTTGCATTTCCTGACTTCAGCGAGCACCATCTCGAGGAACTCCTGGTCGGTGAGCATGCCTTCCGGCGGATCAACAACCTTCCTCGACTCGATCGGGACATTGTCCATACGATAACAGCAGCCGCCAACCTCGACACCGACAAAGGCGACCGGGACATGGAGTTTGCAGACCGCGGTCGTCGGGGTGAGGTGGGGGTCGATTGCAACTGAGGGCAGCTCTGAAATCTTCTTCACCGAGCTGATCGGGAAGTGTGCGCCGGGATCTGAGCCGAGCACAAAGACCGCGTCAACCTCGTCTCTCATCAGCAGATCATTTGAACTGGTCTCGCCAGGGTTATACCGGGCAATACCGCGTGACAGATCAACACAGAACGGGAACCCGTACTGCCAGCCGAGCACTTCGCCGGAGCCGGTAACATTGTAGTGGCCCCGCATCGGCATGATGGCGGCTTTTGTGTAGTCGTTTAAGTCACGGGTGACTGCGATCGCGATATCGATGTTGTGGTTCTTGCCAAGTGACTGTGTTACACCCATCCCGAAGTAGATGATCACAAACCGGCCGCTCTTTAAGAGATCGGCTGCTTCGTAGATCTGGTCTTTTGGGATGCCTGCAACAACATCGGGCAGTTTCTCGCCACGGAACGCGACCCGGAGTGCCGAGAGGAGTTCGTAATCGCGGCCCTGCTCAAGCTGGAGATGGACATCGGCAAGCGATGCGGTATCGGTCTTCCTCGGGTCGATAACAACAACTTTCCTGCTCTTTGACCCTTTCCCGGTGAAGAATCCACGGGGATAGACCGAGTATCTCGACATGTGCCGGGGGTGGGCGTGTGCCGGGTTGCATCCCCAGAAGACGACACGGTCGGCACGGTTCATTGCCTCGCCGAGGGTGCATGAGGGGATCCCGACATCCTGGACGGCGATGAGCGAACTGCCGTGGCAGACGGTTGCGGTGTTGTCGACGATACCGCCGACAGCTTCTGCAACCGAATGGCCGACACTCTGCGCTTCGCAGGAGGTCGATGACCATCCATACATCAGGGGTTTCTTCGCTTCACAGAGGATCTTTGCGGTATATTTTGCCGCTTCCTCATAGGAGACCTCTTTGGTGGTTCCATCTTCCTGCATCATCCGGGGCCGGGTGATCCGGTCCTCGGCCTGCGAGTGGAGGAACTTCTCTGCACCGATTGCGCAGGCATGATAGACCTCGAGGATCTTCTTGCCGTCGTCACTCAGCTCAACCTCAAGGTCGTCACAGAGTGTCCCGCAGAAGGGGCATATTACATCTGATACGATATTTGCCATACTCTAAACCTCGCATTTTATTCCGCGCCCAAAAAAAGAAGAGAGCAGGGGGCGTATGCGCCGATACCCTCCGGGAACACGGCATGAAATGTGTTCGTGTTTGAACGAACTATACGTTTATAGACGAACCAATACTATATATATTTTCTCAAGGGAACATTTTAGGGGAAAAAAGAGGAGGGAGAGAGATTACCGCTCTTCCCGTTCCATTTTAATTGCTTTTTTGGGGCATTCCTGAGCACAGATCCCGCATCCCTTGCAATAGTCGAGGTCTATCTCATGATCTTCATTGATACAGCCATCAGGGCAGTACATGGCACAGAGTCCACATGCATTGCATGCTTCACGGTCGACCACCGGACGGAACGTCCGCCAGGAACCGGTCTTTCCGGCAGCCCCCTCTGTTGGCCGGCTCATTGCAACAGGATCGGTCATAGAATCAGCTCCTTATAGGCAGCCTCTGCCGCTTTCACATTCCGCTCATCTGCAAACATATCACGGATGGCAGCTTCCGCCGATTCCCGGGAGATAACACCCATCTTCGCAAGTGCTCCAAGAACCGGGGTATTTAAAATGGGGCTCCCGGATACGATGAGATCGACTGAGAGTGCAATACCCGTGAGATCGATGGTGAGGACATTGACACCGGGGAGATCAATCGGATGGGGGCTGTTGATCAACACCGTTCCATTCTCCAAAATTCCCAAAAGAACATCAACGGTATCCATGATGCTTGCATCAAGGACAACAATGAGATTCGGGGACCGGATCTGTGAGTAGATTTTTATCGGCTCCTCATCAATCCTGACAAACGAGGTGACCGGCGCACCCCTCCGCTCAGCACCATAGAAGGGAGCGGCTGTTGCATGCTTCTTATCGAGGAAGGCAGCCATCGCAAGGAGCCGGGCGGCAGTCACACCACCCTGCCCGCCACGGGAATGGATCCTGATCTCAAACATCAGGCATCAACCCCAAACCAGTATTCTTCATTCATACGGCGATTCCTGACAAACTCAGCGATATCATCATAGGTGACCTCCTGGCCGCCAAGCCCTGCAACCACCGAGAAGATCGAGGCATCGCGGTACCGGGATTTGATCGAGTCGGTGAGCACACCGCCGAACCCAAACGAGTATCCCCGGTCAAGGACGACGAGATCGCGGTCCCTGATATCGAGCTCTGGGAAGGGCCTGAACCAGCGGATCCGCATTGATCCTGCTTTGACGCCTTCTTTCCTGAGGATATCGACTGCAACCTCTGCCTCTTTTCCGAGTGTTCCCATCGAGACGATCAGGATATCCGCATCATCGCAGAGATATTCGTCAGTAGGACCGTATTTCCGTCCGAATCTCTTTGCAAACTCTTCTTCTGCATCCCTGATCACAGAAGGCGAATGTCTCATTGCCCGTTCAATCTCCCACCGGAACTTGAAGTGATCATTTGGTCCGGTGAGTGTGCCGTACCCTGTGGGATTCTCTATATCAATTTTATGGGGAAGCACCATCGGAGGGATGTAGTCTCCTATCTCCACCGTCTCAAGAGACTGCATAATATGCGAGAGGACAAAACCATCCAGATTTACCATCACCGGCAGCAGGATGCCGGTGTCTTCTGCAATCCGAAATGCCATCAATGTGGTATCATATGCTTCCTGGACAGTTGAAACAAAGAACTGGAGCCATCCGGTATCCCGCTGGGAGAAGGCATCGGTATGTTCCGCCCAGACATTCCATCCCGGACCGAGGGCACGGTTGACATTCGCCATCACGATCGGAAGGCGGGCCCCGGCTGCCCAGTGGAGCATCTCGTGCATGTAGAGGAGACCATGAGAACTCGTCGCCGTGAAGGTACGGACACCCGTGATTGAAGCACCGATACAGGCAGTCATCGCCGAGTGTTCGCTCTCAACCGGGATATACCGTGCATCCATCTCACCAGCAGTGACGTATTCTGCGATCTGCTCAACGATCTCCGTCTGCGGGGTGATCGGGTATGCCGCAACCACTGCGGGTTTTGCCTCTTTAACAGCCGCAGCCACCGCTTTGTTTCCAGTTGCTACCGTCAGCATTCTCCTGCCTCCTCTTTTGCGAGCTGTGCAAGGTTCTTCTCAATCGCCTGCTCCAGCTCATTGACTGCCGAATCGGAGATTCCCTTGAAGCGCCCCTGTACAGAAAGGTAATCCCTGAGTGGGGCCCGTTTCTTCATTGCACCCTTTGAGGGGGAGCTGATTCTGAGTTCGCCATATTTTCTCTCCCAGAGTACCCAGGAGCCGGTCTTCACCGCAAGCTTTCCAACAGTCACCGACATATCAGATGCAATCCGCCATCCGGGGGGGCATGGAGCAAGAATATGAATAAACGATGGACCGGGAGTGGCAAGTGCTGTCTTCACCTTCTCATAAAGATCCTTTGGATATGCAGGGGTCGCGGTCGCCTGGTACGGAATATTGTGGGCAGCGACGATCCTGTCGAGATCCTTCTTCGCATCGGTCTTGCCGCCGGGTGTCGTTGTCGTCCTTGCGCCCATCGGGGTTGCACCAGAACGCTGCATGCCGGTGTTTCCATATGCCTCGTTATCATAGCAGATATACAGGAAATCTGTCCCCCGTTCAAGGGCACCGGAGAGAGCCTGGATCCCGATATCAACGGTACCGCCATCACCGGCATAGACTATGACGTTGGTCTTCTTCCCCATGCTCGCAAATGCCTCGCTCATCCCTGACGCACATGCTGCTGCCGCTGCAAAGGCAATATTGTATACAGGAATATTAAATGCGGTATTGGGATAAATTCCCTGCAGAATACTGGTACAGCATGCAGGAACAACCAGCACCGTATCCGGTCCTGCCGCCTTCAGCACATACCGGAGAGATAATGATGATGTACATCCGGCACATGCTGTCGTGCATTTTTCAAGGTACTCTTCCTTTGGTATCTCAGCCATCCGAATCAGTTAATAATCTGTTATTCATGAATATTGAGCCTTCGGATTTAATCATCTCATCCGACCCGGGTATACCGGGTGAGGGATGCAGGAAATTTAAGAGGAATCTGGATGGGATGCACACCCGGTGTGATTATCTCAATCGTGGGTGAATGGCCCGGCTTGCAATTTGATAAGTACATCGGACGTATAAAGAGCGTCACCATATCCCCGGAGCAGAGTATCGGATCCTGATCGGGTGGTGCCGGTGAATTGATGGAAAAGTAATGAGCTGTTGGAAGAGGCGTATAGAGAGGATCGTTTGGAGCGATGGTCTCATACGTATTCCTGCCGATGAGGTTGATGGTTACCATCCGGAGATCCACTGGATCCGAACCCGGAAGAAGCCTGATGGGAACGAGGATACCTTCAGCAATCCTGGGATCATTATTCAGGTCAACTGCATAGATCGATCCGGCAACAACTAGGCTTGATCCAGCTCTGGACAGACCCTCATGCACCTTGGAACCTGCATCATCAGAGATGCCCATACCTGCACTGATGATCACATGAGAGAAGACTGCACCGACAACCACAAACGCAATCAGGATAATCGCTGATTCAAGCCCGGTGAGGCCATTCTCATCCACTACCCACCTCGTAGTAGTTTTTCCGTGCAAGAGCAGGGGGCACCTGGCACCGGACATTGACAGGTACACCCAGGAGGGGATTTATTATAAGGGTAAATGGAGTGTCTGCTGTCAGTACTCCGGCATCGGGAAGTATTTCAACCTTAAGAATCTCATCCTCTGAGAGGAAGCCATCCTCCGTGACCTGATTATGCCATGAGAGTACAACCGAAGACGAAGGGATCTCATATATCCCAACAGGTGTCAGAATTGAGAACCTGATTGCGGATACCGGCACAGGCTCGCCCATTGCCTCACAAGAGAAGAAGAGTTTTTCGATATAGTGAGTCGTATCATCTGCCCGGCCGACGACTGAACCCATGACCATCACTGCTGTTCCCGATCTCCCGCCATCAAGCACCACTTCTTTCGCCTTATCTGAAGAGGAGAAACCTGCTCCAAGAATCGCAAATGAAAAGATCCCGGCTACAACGATAAACGCAATCAGGACAATTGCCGCCTCGAGCCCCGAGAAGCCATCCTCACCTGCCATAGATATCATTAAGCCTGATGATATCATCCTCGCCGAGATACTCTCCAATCTGTACCTCGATCATCTCAAGCGGGATCTTCCCCTGGTTTTCGAGCCGGTGGACTGCACCTGCACGGACGAAGGTCGATTCGCCCTGTGTGAGTACCTGGGTGGTGCCATCTATCCGGACATGGGCACACCCCGAGACGACAACCCAGTGCTCGCTCCTGTGCTGGTGCTGCTGGAGCGAGAGAGATGCACCCGGTTTTACCGTGATCCGCTTGATCTTAAAGAACTGTGATTCTTCAAGTACCAGATAGGTTCCCCAGGGACGATGGACGAGACGATGCTCTTCAACCGTCCTGTCATGGAGCGCTGAAAGAGCCGATACCACCTCGCGGACACGCTCTGTTGCATTCCTGTGGCAGACAAGGAGTGCATCGTCGGTATCCACCACAACAAGATCCGAGACCCCGACAGCTGCAACCCGTTTTCCTTCAGGGTGAATGAATGTACATCCAATGGAATCGAGCATGAAGGCTTCACCGACATTGTCATCCTGATCAGGGCCTGTTGCATCATGCAGTGCAGAGAAGGTGCCAAGGTCGCTCCATGGAACGGTCAGGGGAACAACCGCCACCCGTGATGAATGCTCGAGGAGACCATAATCAACCGAGATGGAGGGGATCCGTGGGTAGGCATCAGGAAGATCCGCATCGGCAATCTCCGGTGCATATTTGCTGCATTCCTCAAAGAATACACGGGGCGTCATCAGGAAGATACCGGCGTTCCAGAGGGCTCCATCCGCGATGAACTGCTCTGCGGCCACCGGATCAGGTTTCTCATGGAATGCACCTACCGTATAGCCGTTTGAGAGGGGAACGCCGGGAGAGATGTATCCGTAACCGGTATGCGGACGATCGGGAACAACACCGAAGGTAACGAGGCGATCTGCTGCGAGCGGAGCTGCACTGGCAACCACCTCTTCCATCCCGGTCCCGATCAGGTGATCGGTCGGATAGATGATAACCGGCTTATCGGGATCGGTTTCGAAGAGGCGCATCCCCCAGGCAATCGCTGGGAGTGTGTTTCTACCACATGGCTCGATCAGGATCCGATCATCGATCACCTCATCCCCAAGCTCTTCAATCTGATTTTTCACAAGAAACTCGTAGTCTGCCCCGGTCACCACGACTATCTCTTCAGGGGAAGAGAGGAGGCGGGATCTCTGGTATGCCTGCTGGAAGAGCGTCTCATCAAAGAGATTGATGAACTGCTTCGGGCATCTGCTTCGGGAGAGTGGCCAGAGACGGGTCCCGCTCCCGCCTGCAAGAAGAATCGTCCTGATACCGGATCACCTTTCCTGTACATTCTCAAAGATAAGGGATAATTCTTTTCAATCCAACTTCCGGAAGAGGTTATTCATGCCGAAGCGCCTCAATCGGATTTGCTTCCGATGCCTTCCATGCCGGGTAGAGCCCTGAGAGGACCGATGTCCCCACCCCAAAGAGCATGCCGAGGGGAATATAGATGAGGCTTGAAGGGGCAAGGAGATAGCTCGTATTCTCGAGCATGATCAAAAGAGCGATATACCCTCCTGCAACTGAGAGGAGACCTCCGACAAGGGAACCGGCGATCCCAAGCAAAAGCGATTCATAGAAGAACATACGTCGTATCTCCCGCCTGAGGCATCCGATTGAACGGAGGACACCGATCTCACGGTACCGCTCCATCACCGACATCATCATCACATTGAAGATCGATACACCGGCAACAATGAGGGATATTCCACCGATCGCAATGGTAAATGTTGAGATCCTGCCAAAGGTTTCAAGGATGGTCGAGAGAATGGCACGGGTATCATAGACATCCACCTCGGTCTCTCTCCGGTTCAATGAGGTTTCTATCGACTCCTTCACCGCTTCGATCTCATCCAGGCTCCGTACCTTCACAATGACGCTATTGTACCCTTCCGGGCTATACATGCTCTCAAACCACCGATCAGAGACGATGATTGCATTATCGCTGTTGATGTCAAAACCCATCCCCCGCTCTTCCAGAATGCCCACAACCCGGAGGCTCTGGCCAACAGTCCCGATCGAAAAGCGGCTCCCTGTCTTGAGTGAATAGGTCTCGGCAAGGCGGGGGCCGACCATTGCACCGGAAGCCCCCCTGAGGTACTGTCCGTCTGATAGTTCCAGAAGGAGCGGGACATCTGATGTCCTCATTCCATAGATGGCAGCAAATCCGGTCTCCCCGCCGACCCTTATCCGCTCTCCGCCCGAATAGACAGGGATCGCGGTATGGGGAGCCGATGCACGGATGATCCGCTCCAGCTGGCGGGAGGTGATCAGGTCATCTGAAGCAATCCCCCCGCCACGCCCCATGACACTTCCCCCTGTGTGCGGCACGACAACGATCGTATCTCCAACAGTGGTCAGATCCTCAGATATTGAGAGGACGAGGGATGAGCCGAGGATTCCCATAGAGGTGATTGCAACAACACCGATGATGATGCCGATCATTGCCAGAAGGGATCGGAGCCAGTGGAGCCTGAGGTTCCTGACGGCGAAGAGGAAGAATATCGGCCGGTTCATTGTATCCTCCCATCGACAATTTTGATCACGCGATCGGCATACCGGGAGAGGGTCGGATCGTGCGTAACCATGATAATCGTCTTCCCTTCCTCCTTCTGAAGACGTGAGAGGAGATCCATGATCTGGGCGCCGGTTTTTGTGTCGAGGTTCCCTGTTGGCTCATCCGCAAGCAGGATCTCAGGGTTGTTAATCAATGCCCGTGCAATCGCCACCCGCTGCTGCTGGCCGCCGGATAGTTCTGAGGGTTTATGTTCGAGCCGATCCTCGCTGATACCGACAGCCGAGAGAATGTTCATGCACCGATCTGTGCACACATCTGCGCCTCCATTAAGGATGAGTGGGAGCCTGACGTTCTCAATTGCAGAGAGAAGCGGGATTAAATTGAACTGCTGGAAGATGAAGCCGAGATGCCGGCGGCGCAGGATCGTCAGATCATCATCATTCAACTCGCCGATATTCTGGCCGTTTATGAAGACCCCACCATCTGTTGGGGTGTCAAGACACCCCATCATATTCAAAAGAGTGGATTTTCCTGAGCCTGAGGGGCCCATGATCGCGATGAACTCCCCCTCCTCGATTGAGAGGCTCACATGATCCAGAGCAGTGACGTCTCCGCTCTTCAGGGAGTATATTTTCGTCACATCCTGGAACCGGATCGCTGCCTTCATCGCTTCTTACGCGAGTAGAGGAGTGCTCCGGCGACGATCACAACAGAGAGCCCGATGATCCCAATCACCATCGGGGATATGCCATCCTGTTCCGCAACAGGCATCGGTCCTGATTGAATCGTCACATGGGTAACCTCCTCGTAGAGATTCCCATCATCATCCCGGTACCTGGTCACAAGAGGTACTGTCTCGGCATCTTTTGCAGTGAATGTCACCTCGAACGAGGAGAAGTCATCTGCATCAAGTGCACCAACAACATAGACCCGGAAAGGATCGATCGGCTCAGCGGGATCCTTTGTTGTCATCACGACAGAGCGGGCAGTTTCAAGGCCGGCATTCGAGACATCCCCGGTGATCCGGTATCCACCGGCAATTGATGTGACCTCCACATTCGAAACGATCGGCTCAGGAACCCTCTTTGCGGTGCCAGGCACAACCGGGATGGTGAGGGGGACGGTTTGCCGGTTCTGGCCATTGCGGTATTCGACATTGAAGGTGATATCGCCTGTTCCTGTTGGGGTGACAGAAAATTCAGCTTCTTTTTTCTCTCCCGGTTGGAGAGTGCCAATGAAGATACTTGTTGGGACAGTATCTGCTATTCCTGTCTGCGGGGTGATAGTGACACCGGAGAGTGAATTTTCACGCGGATTACCGACAGAGACAACAACCACATCTTTCTTTCCCTCCATGAAGGTATCAGGGCGGGTTTTGATACCGGCTTCAATCGGAGTTTTATCCACCTTCAGTGAAATCGGAAACATCATATTGCCACTCGGGACAAAATTCAGGGAGAAGCGGGGATAGAAGATACCCTCCTCGTTTCCTGCACGTATAGTAAAACTGGTTGTCATCGTATCCCCAGCACCCAGCCTACCCACTCCGATGTAATGCGGACTCTCGATGACATAGATACTCCGGGTTCCCTGAAGGTTTACTCGTGATAATTCAACCGAATCAGTGCCTGTATTTTTAATGACGATAGTTACTGTTCCGGTATCATGGGGGAAGAAGACCTCAGGATCGAGAGAGACATCGATCACACCTATCTGGGAAGCGGTGCTGGTTCCAACTATCCCACATGTCAGTGCAATGCTAAGAACCAGCAGGATCATTACTTTTTTCATCAGAATACCCCATATGATGCGATGACTATAATCAGATAAAGGACTACCGGGATAATAACTGTGATCCCTGAATCCCGTGCTGTAAGCTTTCGTGCATGACGGATCCCATAGTACCAGATGTTTGCCGCCCAGATCATGAAGACAACGGAAAGGAATGTCTGGAGAAGGGTGAAGTCCGCCATTACCGGCTGGTTCATGAATGCCTCGACCGCCTCTTCGGCAGCTGTCGTGTCCATGATGTCACGTATAACCGGGGCAACCACCTGATCGGCGACCATCGCAAGATACGCAATCCCGATTCCGGCGGCGGCAATCAGTGGAGCCATCCCATACCCGACTGCTTCAAGCACTTTCTTCATCGAACCTTCACCATGGAAGGCCATGCTTACCAGATAGAAGAGAACCGCTGCAACAATCCAGACTATGATACCTCCAACGAAGCCACCGATCGCTCCAAAGATCGCAATGACACCCCCATACCCTTCGAGGGCAACATCGTACATCGGGGCCATAAGAGCGGCCATCTGGTACCCGGCAACTGCCGAGAGGATACTATAGATAATGACTATTCCAAACGGCACTGCAAATGCCGCCTCCTCTTTTGAAAGCTCCCCAAAGAACTCTTCAGGCCTGAAGAGTGCTGTTATAATTTTTGATGCCATACGCTGTTCACCACCGGCACCAGATTCAGGTGCCTGAGAATGTAAAACATATGTTACATTTGCACTTAATCCTTATCATCATGAAAATCCCGCCTAATCCTGCCCCGGACGTTCGACTACCGTAAGCTCATCCGAGAGATCAGCTGTGAGATCTGCATCTATGAAACCTCCTTCTGTCGGAAGCCGCATCATGAAGTTAAGGGTTTCATCAAGTGATACAGTTACAGAATCAAGGGAAAAATCCACAATATGGCCTCCGACACTCCGATCATCGCTGATGAAATGGAGATGATATCCCGGAACATTCAATCCGGCAACATACGCAGGAAGACGGAAGCCGACAGCAGTTCCGCTGATGTTGGTATGGGTTGCCATATACTGATCAGCCAGGGCATTGACAAGGCGAGGGTATGGCCGCTCCTGCCTGTGAGGGGCACGAACCGTCACCTTCGGGAACATCCCGTCTATCCGGATCGCATATTTCAGGTTCTCCGACCTGATTGTTCCATCAATATATTCCTCAAATTCAGCAAAATTTCCGGTCGATAGATGTGGTATCGTGATATCGGGATCAAAAAAAGTCACTGCTGCAAGCGGAACCAGAAGATCCAGAGGAGCAACCACAACCGATCCATCTGCACGTGCCTGGTAGACAACACCGTCAACCATGATCAGCTCCCCATCAAGCGAGTCGAAGGTCCCGATCCCGAGATCGCCGTAAAGGCTCAGATCCGATACCGGCATTACGCCATCATAGACGCTCTCAAGGAGGGCATCTATCGTTGAGACCTGAAAGATGATCTCGCGATCAGGCAGGGGTTGAACGTCTGGTGTTAAACCGCTGATGAGCAGTGTGCCACCGGCACCGATGAAAATACCAATCAGAAGAACGATGAAGAGATATGAGGGGGTGCGCATACATCTCACTCTGCAATCATACTATTTCAGCATGCCTGAGAACCCGGCAGAGTCCATCAGTACTGCCCCAAATCCCCAGCCCGGTATCCGGGTTCTCCACAATGAAGATCCACATTATCTCCCTCTTCTCTTCCCTGTACGATCATAATAGAACTGTGATAGATCAACGATTGTCATAATCCAACCTCTCTCTCACCCTTATGGATGAACTGCATCGGAGAGGGAAGGAATATTTCATTATGAACATAACAGATTACATATCCGATGCTCGCGAGCAGAATATTCCCGGCTGAAATACAATCCCTTACGGATCTGGCGGATTTTTTGGAGGAGACACTGGAAAAAGCCGGTGCAGAGCCAAAAGAGATTTTTGATATCCAGCTTGCAGCAGATGAGATCTTTACGAATATTTCATCCTATGCATATGGAGAGGAGCAGGGAGTGGTAGAAGTGATGGTAAAGTGTTCAGAGGAGGAGATCAGTATCGCCCTTATCGACTCTGGAAAACCATTTAACCCGCTCTGCCTGCCACCTCCGGATATAACCCTCGGGATTGATGAGCGGAAGATTGGGGGGCTTGGCATCTATCTCGTCAGGGAGATGATGGATGGTGTATCCTATCTCCGGGAGAATGGGAAAAATATTCTTGCCATCGAAAAAAGGCGGGTTAAGAAGAGAGAATAGGGGAGTTACAATCACTCTCTTCGTGCAGGGCAGAGAGCAACACCGCACTCCTCACATGCCTCATGGCAGGGCTCCATATGGACGGTGACATGGCACCTCGGGAACTCTGTCTTCAGATCTGCCTCCAGGTGGTCTGCCAGATCATGGGCTGTGCTGAGGAGGATATCATTCTCAAACATCACATGGAACTCAATGAACCTCTCAGGGCCGGATCTCCTTGTTCTCAGGCCATGGAAGTTCACATAATCAGTGCAGTGAGCAATCAGGATCTCCCTGATCCGCTCCACCTCTTCTTCAGGGAGACGGGTGTCAAGGAGATCGGCAAGCGATCGCCTCACAAGGCCGATCCCTGTCCTGATGATGACAAGTGCCACACCAAGGGCGATGATTGCATCAAGAAGGAGTATGCCGGTGAAATGTATCAGGATAAGTCCGGCAAAGACACCGACCGATGTATAGACATCAGTCCTCAAATGCCAGGCATCGCTCTCAAGTGCAATCGATTCGGTCTTTTTGGCGATCTTCATCATCCTGTGGGATATCAGGATATTTGCTATCGCAGATACGCCGACTGCCACCATCCCGAGCCCGAGAAGATCGGGGTCGAGGGTGCTCTCCCCCCGCATCAGGGCAGTTGAAGCTTCATAGATGAGGAATAATGCTACAAGCAGGATCAGTGTCGCCTCGATGAGTCCCGAGAGCGACTCAAATTTTCCATGCCCGTATGTATGCTGATCATCCGGTGGATGCGCAGATTTCCTGACGGCAAAATATGCGATAGATGAGGCGATGATGTCGGTTGCCGAGTGTACTGCATCAGAGATGATCGCAACCGATCCGGTGAGAAAACCAATCGCCAGCTTCAGGATGACGAGGAAGGTGTTGCTTGCGATTGCAACCCCTGCGATCTGCTTCTTTTCGCGGGTGGCCGGGTCGTCTGGGCGGGGAGGGAGCATTGTCCTATCCTGTTTTTGTGGAAGAGAGGAAAAATATTGGTATTGAGGGATCTCAGTTCTGCTTGGGAACTCCGCCCTTCCAGGTAAGATGGCGGTTTAAGAAGAAGTTCCAGAGGAATGCTACCAGTATGCCTGCAAGATTTGCAACCATGTAATAGATTCCGCCAAATTCCGTGAGGAGATAGAGAACTCCAAGATTTATGAGCAGGCCCCCTGCGGCGATGATATGGAAAGCAAATAATCGCTTAATCCAGGAGTAGCGGTGAATCACTCTCCGGGATGAGAACGTCCAGAGATCATTTAAGATGAAATTATTCAGGATGGAGAGTTCAATCGCCACCACCGCGGATACCAGGTAATATAACCCTGCATACTCCGTCAGCAGGTACAAAAGCCCCATATTGACGACGAACCCGGAGAGGGCGACAAGGCCAAACTTGATCAGCCTCATCCATTCGGAGTAGACATGACCTGTCCGTGAGATCAGGGCAGAGAGTGCAATGGAGCTCACCTGGGCAGCATACTCAGTCATAGTGCTCATCCTGAGTTTGCTCTCTCCTGCCTCCCGATCATGGAATGTGAAGGGAAGCTCGGTTACTGTCACCCATCTGCCTCTTCCCAAAACTTCTAAGAGTATCTTATATCCCCTGGGGCGGAGAGGGGCATCAGAGACGACTGATCGTTTGAGGGCGAAGAAGCCGCTCACCGGATCGGTTACTTCAGGGACAAGAATCCGGGCAAGGCCTGTTGCGCCAAGGGAGATGATCCGGCGCTTCAATGGCCAGTCTTCGATTCCACCACCTTTGAGATAACGGCTTCCGACTACGATATCGGCACCTGAACAGACAGCATTGTACATATCCGGGATCATTGATGGAGGATGCGAAAAGTCTGCATCAATAACAAGAAGGATATCGCCCTTTGCTGCTGAAAATCCTTCAACAACCGACTGTGAAAGGCCCGGATCGTCCTCCCTGACAATAATACGGACTTCAGGGTTGGATGCTGCGATCTCCTGAACAATCCGGATCGTGCCGTCACGCGAAGAGTCATCAACAACCAGCACTTCTCCATGAATACCACTGTTCCTGAGGATAGAAAGAATTGAATCTATCATCCGACCGATATTCGCTGCTTCATTGAAGGTTGGTATAATAATGGAGAGTTTGGGATTCCCTGTCAACAGCACATCACTCCGGGATCACAAAGAGGTGTATCCCGGTCAGCGAACCAGCATACCCGGTATTCTTCTCAAGCCATGCATATGCTCCACCAGATGGATCTGCCGCAAAGATGTCGCCGGTCACAATAAAGAAGATCCTGTTATCCTGATGAGAAATTCGGATAGTTTCGAGATCATCTGCAGTATTAGCAGCTGATTGAAGTGTTCCATCTAAAGTATATGAATAGTAATAGTTAAAAGGCTGATGCATATAGCTCGGAACTAGAACTATTACATCTCCTGGCTCCGTTATCTCAGAGAGCACTCCTGAGAAACCCCGCCAGTCATTCTTTGAATAGGTTGTATAATACCCCGCGAGGAACGGCACCTGGATGAGGCAGAGGACAAGAACGGCTACGCCGAGCACGTGGGGGGAGCGGAAACCCTCGGGAATAAGCCTGAATACAGCAGCCATACCAAATATAAAGGGGAGGAAGATAGGCATTAAATATCGGGGATTCATCGGCATTGAATGTGAGAGAATGACTGAGATAAAAATGGTTATTATCATAATAAGGAGAAGAAATATTCCAATTTCCCACCTATTACGAAGTATACCAAACATACCCCCGAGGAAAAGAAGGGAGAATAATGCCGCAATTATCGAATTAAATCCTGAAAAGGAGACAAATGTAGAGATTATTAGTTCTAAGCCCTGTACCCCATATACAGCACCAATATCAGTAATCGCGAAAAATAGATTAAAAACTACGATAATTAGAGGCAAAAGAGTTATCCCAAGAATTGAGACACCAATTGCAAAGGGTAGAATATTCCGCTCCTTTTGATAATAATCTCGACCCCGAGTGAATAATTCGAATAGAATCATTACACCAACTGGAATAATTGTATAAAAATGTGTCCAGATTGTAAGTGATCCAGCTAGAGCAAAAAGTGACCAATGAATGGTTGCCCCATGGCGTCTGGCAACACAATATAACCAAAATGTTAGTGTGAAGAAAAAAAGAGCCATTGTATATGAGCGTGCATCCTGTGAATAATAGATATGAAATGGTGAGATAACAATGAGAGCAGATGCAATAATACCAGTTTGTTTATCAATTAGCTCACGACCTGCAAGATAAAACAAAGGAATTGTTAGCGCACCAAAGAGTGCAGGTAGGAGTCGAAGGATAAACTCACTATCTCCAAAAAAGAGCATAATATGCTCCATCCAGTAGAAAAGCGGAGGGTGAAATTCCCCACCCCCGCCTACAGTCAACATCCAAATATCAACTATTGACTTGCGAGAAAAAACAAGAGTAGATGCCTCATCAAGCCAGATTGAGTTGAATCCGAGCTGATAGAAGCGAAGGAAAAGACCCATGAATGTCAGGAAAAAAACCAGTTGAAAAGTACGGTTGAATTTTATCATTTCGAAAAAGGATTTCTTATTATATTGATAATTTCTTTCAACCATAGATGTATTTTTGCCATCATCAGGAATCTTTGTAGTTTTCTTTTTTCCCATATGAAGAGTTTGGTTGTTTCAAGGATATTAATATCCCGCTTAGACCAGTATGAGCCCATCAAAACAACACCCCTCCTGATTTGATGGGATGAAATTCTGGGTCATTTGTTCCGTCAGATCTCCATTAAGAGCACTGAGGATCTCTCTCAGCAGCTCAACATCCCTACCCTTGTCTTGAACAGCGATACGGTTCCACTGCCAGATTACCCAAAAACCCATTGAAAAGACAAAGCTATCGCTCTCTTTATTCCCCTCTCACCAAGGGGTTTGCCTCTTCTGACTGCAGGAATCAGTCCTCAGAATAACGTACTCAGGTGTGTCGGGTTCTTCACCCCGGCACGCAACCCCGTCAGGAGGAGCATTTGATAAACAACAAAGTTGAGGATTATATAGAGTTCCCGGCTTTCATGCTGAATCCTCCTGAGGTGAAAGGTAACTGATGCCTTCATCCGGGCATGTACCCGTTCACACTCACCACGGCTTCGCATGATTGCTGAGAATTCAGGGTCGAGAAGATTCTTGTTTCGGAAATGCATCCCGACCTGTTCCACTCTTCCGTTCTGGAAGAGGAATCTCAACTGTTGAGCCAGGGGAGCGTGGATATCTCCCCCTGCTCTCCAGAGCTTGTTGACCCAGTGTCTGATTCTCTCAACATTTCCTTCATTCTGGAGAACTGCTCCTTCCCGGATATCGATACAGGGTCGGGCATTCAGATGATACCAAACCTGAGCATGTGCTTCAAATGAGTCATATCCTGCATCAAGCAGCACATTGATGAGCCGTGGATTCAATGTCTTCACCCGTTTAAGAAGAGGTAGAAGATGAGATGGATCAGCATCGGTTCCATACGAATAGACCATTGCAAGAGGGTATGGTCCCAGATGGAAGATATGCGCTTTATCCATCTTCACCGAGTAGTGCGGATGAAACGGAGCATATTTGTCGTACCGGGAAGCTTCAATCGGAGTTGAATCAATGATACCTACCATCTCATTCTGTGCCCAGAGAAGGATTGCCTCGCCGACAAGGTGCATGAGCCGTTTCATCCCCTTGACTCCGAGACGGTATTTCACGAAGTAGTGGAGTGTTGCTGAATTGGGTATGATGTACCCATCTTCGCCCAACTCTGCCCCAAGATGAAAACAATCCTCGTCTGTCAGGAGAAGAATTGTCCGGGCATAGGATTGTTTCCTGAAACACTTGATGATAAGGAGTTTCAGCAGGAGATGAACCGGATAACGGAATCTGGTGCTTCCTGTGGGGTAGTATTCTCGTTCAATGGTCTGTGCAATTGTGTGCAGATGCGATGAACTCAGGAATTCTGAGATAGAGGTTCCCTGTTCAATCTCTTTAATTCGACCTGCTTTTTCCGAGAACTCAATGCTGGAGTCCATGAGCCAGTCGTACGCTGAGTATATAAACCTGACTGAAAACCCCTCTTAGGGGCGCAAAAAAGGTGAGAAGACCAGGAAAAATGAGGGAAATAACGTATAAATTGATGGGATTTTTCAGAAGAGCGCAGAATGACGGAAAAATGGGGAGGTTTTATAAGTCAGATCGGTGGTTTGATGGGCTCAAAGGTCACTCTCGTCAATTTCTGTCACTCATGTTCTCGATATAAGGGTTGTATTCTCCCTTTGGTTATGGAATTTTGTCATTTCTGCCCACCCCCAAGGGGATACCCCACTATATCCTTCAGGTCTCTGGTACTTGCAATCTTAAGGGTCGCCGCGCATGTCAATACACTGCCTGAGCCAGAGTTCGGTGCAGATGATCCGCCAGAGCTCGCCTGAATAGGATGAACGTCCCTCGACGAAGTCACGGTAGCTTGCAAGTACCTCATCTGCATTCCAGTAGGGGCGTGATATGAATGAGGGGGAGGTGAGGAGCTTTAGGATTTCGGGTTGCATTGCCTCTCTCATCCAGACCTCCTCCGGTGTTGAGAAGCCGCGCTTGTCCATCCGGCACCTGATCGCCTCAGGCAGGAGTCCTTTTGTTGCCTTTCTCAGAATATATTATTTTGTAACCTAAGTTTGCCACTTTGGCTTCGGCCACCAAATGGGAGCATCCACTATCGTGATCTTATTTTTCCAGAATTTCATCGAGAAACTGTATTTGACAGTTGACGATTTTCCCATCAATATTTCATGTAACTGCCCAATTATGCCGTAAAACCATCGTGTTAATGGCATCAAAATTGGAGTGAATGAACCTTTTTGTCTTCCTCATCCACGAATCAACCGTAACTGTCAAATTCAATAGCGCCGTTTTGATGAATTTTGTTGATGTATGCTTCAGTTCCGGGATCTCAAATCGGATCAGGGAGACAAACAACTGTGCAATAAACCCAATGATTAGAGCGCCATAAATGCTATTATCAGTCCATACGCGCAATGGTTTGATCTCGATCTCGTTCTTGAGTGAGTTGAATATCTTCTCGATCGAGTCCTTTTTTCGATAGGTCTGGAGAGCTTCAGTAAGTGTCAAATTCTTACTCGATTTCAGGCAGAAGAATCCCTCTCTCCCAGTGATGAACTTCTCTTCAAGAAGCCTGACAGCATCATCTTCAGAGAGTTCAATCAACTTTGTCTGGATGGAGTAGTCCACATCCACAAGAAGATTGTTTATCCGGAATCGTTTCGGAAGAGCCTTATTCTTGTCAATACTCTCCTGAATGGCCTCTGCTTCTTTTATCTCCCGAACGACTTTTCTGGCTCTGGATTCCAGTTGCTCTTTCTGCAGCTTTTCTGAGAAGTAGAGATAGTTCGTACTGTTTGGCTTCTCGAGTTTAATCCCGCGGATTCCTGATTCCTTATCAACCATCTGAGGATTATATGTCTCGAATTCGGCGATTATCTTGTCGTCGCTTTTGTTGAGCTTCTTTCCGGTGATGTACTGGAGATTATCTGCCCGGATCATCTGGGTATTGGTGACACTGTTCGCTCCTTTGTCAAATATTACCAGAGATCCCTCTTTGAGCCGGTTCCTTGACTGCCGATACGTCTTCTTGAAATGGGTCTGATCATTGAGATTGCCGGGTTCAATTGTCATCCCAATTGGGATATTGATCGGGTCGGCAAGTTCTGTGATACCAACGGTGATCTGTTTTTTATCTGGCCGATGATCACGACTGTAGCCATACTTTCCAAGTGGAGCCTTGGTACCGTGAAGAACAATGCTGGTCCAGTCCATGTTGATGTTAGTATGCTCAAATTCATACCTCTCAAACAGGATGTCCTGGATATCGGAGATGATCTCTTCCCGGTTGTCACCAAGGGTTTCAAGGACACGGTAGAGCGTTCTTTCGCTGAATGCAGGGAGAGAGAATTCGGTAAGCACTTCAGGCCGGTTGATCCATTCGTGAGACCGCTTTATGCTGAAGTTATCCGTCATTTTGTAGCTGACAAGAGCTTGAAGCAGATTATTGATGTCGATACCTCTTGTCTTGTGTTTCCCGAAAACAGAGGAGAAATTCAGGGTTTCATACAGCCTTTCAATGAGGAGAAGGGTGCCGATAGGAAAGGATATATTCTCATTCGGCTCAACCTGATTAGTTCTTAGTTTTGTTTGCATTTTTGTCGATACAAACATCACTAAGAACAAATTTATTTCTTGTTAATGGCAAAGTTAGGATCTATCATCTGTTCAGGCGGGTTCGGCAGATCGAAGAAGTGACTGATACAGGGGTTGAGTGCCGTATTCTCAATTATACAGACGAATTACAGGATATAACGCGGCTGTTCGGGCAGGGAGTGGAAAAATATTATGCGTGAAAATTTAGCTGCCGAATGTCGGATATAGAGCCGCCGTTCGACAAAGCCAAGAGAGTTGAGAAGAAGTGCTTTGACAGCGGTGCCGTGGGAGACGATGTGATGCCGTTTCTTGGGTATGAGTTCATCAATGAGATTGCCGATCCCAAGCGAGTCATACACACCGGCAACGAGCCCAAGATGGGATATGGTGACATTCGAGCCATCTACAAGAGCCATAGTGGAACAATTGAATATTAAACATGTACTCTCATATAAAACTATGTACGCAAATGTTTGATAGTTTGATTTTTACTGCCGAAGACCGGGTTTATGTCAATGATCCTTTATTTTTGTCTTTTATCACCAGAAACAACCAGAAGCACACCCATTCCAATTCTTTCCAGGATTCGATCAATTCTGACCCATAATGCTAGCAATCGTTCAGATCCAACCAGTGCAATAAAAGGAGAGAAACAGAGGTAGGTCATACAATTCACACCGGTAAAAGATGAGAAAAGTTGATGCATATCTTTTCGATTATAGAATTTTAGATGTGTCTCACCATAATTACGACCCCTTCCAAAGAGATCCCATAGCAATTCATACATCCCCCAGATTGAACGTTCATTCGGCGTCGTCACTACCAAGCGGCCATTCTCTTTAAGAATCCTATAGGACTCGGATAATGTTGGATTTGGATCGATTAAGTGCTCAATAATCTCAGCACATATAATCCGATTAAAAGCTTCATTTTTAAAGGGAAGATACGATGCATCTGCAATTAAAAAATCTTCATTTGATTGTGATCGGCTACGTGCATATCTGACCGCATTTATATTTGCATCAATACCAATTGCTACTCCAGCCTTATCCCTGCAAATCTCTCTGATCTGAACCCCACTGCCACATGCAATATCCAGAAGAATCTGCCCCTTTTCTAATCGCAGATGTTCTTCAATTGCTGACGTTTTCCTTCTTTGGAAAAACCGTTGAACAAGGAGATCAGAATGGTAAGCTTGTTCATCTATATCTCCATCTATTGAGTTATAGAAATCTATTAAAGATGAATTATCCGTTCGTTTCAGGAGATAAATAAGACCAATTGAATCCACAGATAATTCAGTTATTCGCAGTAGCAATGAGAAAGATACTCCCATCGCCAGAGAGACGCCCAAGGCCACCATTACACTAGCTATACCCGCTTCCTGTAATCCCAGACCGGCAGGTGTCAAAGGAACCATTGAGAGGAGTGTCAGGGTTGGATTCAGGAAAAGACAGTCGATAATTGAAAGGGAAAATATCCCAATTGATAATACCAAAAAAAACCATTCCAGTCCTCTTAATAGCCATCCTACAACGCTAACGAGTAGAATAGTAGGTAATAATCTCTGGATTTTTTTGCTTTCCGCACCAAGATCAAGTGCTTTTTTTGTTATCTCCCTTTGGTGAAAGAGATTATGTACCCATTCCGGAGGATACATCAGAATACCATAAATGAGTATTATACATGAAAGAAATATAACAACCCCAACACTAACAAAAAGAATGTCCTCCCCGAAAAGGGTGTAGTAAAGAAGGGACAAACCAATAATCGCCAAACCTAATTTAAATAGGAGATCGTACAGGAATGTACTGGTTATTCCTGCAATGCCACTTCTGAGTGGAACATTCCTTTGATGAAGTTGATATGCTGTGTATACATATCCGCTTCTCATCGGAGTTACATCCGAGAGAAGCATTCCTGCCATATGAGATAAAAAAACGAATTTAAAACGAATTTTTTGCCCAATCTCTTCAATTACCAACTTAAGTCTATAAGCCATTATCAGGTTGTTCAAAAAATAACAACACATGGCACAGATAATAAGAAGAATGGAGGCATTTTCTAATGTAGTAATTATATCATTTGTACCAATGAAGTAAAAGATATATAAAATTATTATAATGCCAATGAATAATTGTAAAATCCTCATCAAGCGGGATGAGAGAAATCTCCTCACTCCCCACACACCCTATCCATCGCCTCTTCCAGCCGTTCCATCGATGTCGCATAGCTCATCCGAACCCAGCCAGGCGCACAGAACGCCGATCCCGGCGTCACCGCAACATGCTTCTCCTCAAGCCATTCCGAGGCAACGGCACTGTCATCGCCGCCGACATTGGCAAACGCATAGAAGGCGCCGTCAGCTGGCGCACATGCAAACCCGGCCTGCCTGAGCCGTGAGATGACAAAACTCCGGCGTCTGGCGAACTCATCCCGCATCTCTGTAACACAGGACCGATCGCCCTTCAATGCAGCAACTCCGCCCCACATCACAAAAGTCGTCGGGTGGGAGACCGAGTGCTGCTGGATCCGGTTCATATAGTTGATCACCTGCGACGGACCGGCCGCATATCCAAGCCGCCAGCCGGTCATCGCATAGGCCTTTGAGAACCCGTTTATCGTGACCGTCCGCTCTGCCATGTCATGAATCGAGGCAAGCGAGATGTGCTCTGCTCCATCATAGACGAGCTTCTCATAGATCTCATCTGAAAGTGCAAGGAGATCGTGATCGGAACAGAGATCCGCAATCATCCCAAGCGATGAACGTGTCAGGATCGAACCCGTAGGGTTCGATGGCGTATTCACGATGATCATCCTGGTTGCTGGGGTAATCGCCTCCGCAAGCGACTCCCCGGGCTGGAAGGTGACCGGGTCAAGCGGATAATGGATGGCTTTTCCCCCGGCCATCTGGATGCAGGGCTCATAGGAGACCCAGGACGGGTCAAGGATGATGGCTTCATCACCGGGGTTCAGCACCGCCTGGCAGAGGAGCCGGATCGCATCCTTTGCCCCGGCAGTCACGATACAATCGGCCGGTGATGCAGGGACGGCGTTCTCGGTCGAGAATTTTTCAGCAACCGCCTCCAGCAGTTCGGGAATCCCGCGTGAGGGGGCATAGTGCGTCTCTCCCTTGTGCAGGGCATCGATCGCCGCCTCAGTAATATGCGAGGGTGTCGGGAAGTCAGGCTCTCCGATGGAGAGGCTGATCACATCGATCCCGTTCCGTTCCATCTCCTTTGCCCGATCGGCGATCGCCATCGTCGCCGACGGGGTGATCGCAGCGATCGATCGTGATAGATGCCTCATGCCAATCGCTGCACAAGTTTCACTGCGGATTCAACAGCTCTCCGGGCATAGTCAACCCGCTCCTGTGCCTCAAGCCGGGTCATACCGGGACCTGAGATGCCAAGGGCGACCGGCTTCTCGTACTCAAGGGAGAGATCGATGATCTTCCGGGATGCATGCTGAACCACGATCTGGTCATGGCCGGTTGCACCCTCGATGACACAGCCGATTGTTACAACCGCATCGACATTTCCGTCTTTGAGCATCTTCTTGATGGCAAGCGGCATGTCATAGGCTCCGGGAACATATGACCGCTCGATCACCTCTGCTCCAAGGAACTTTGCGTGCTCTTCTGCCTCAATCTCCATCATGTAGGTAATGTCACGGTTGAACTCCGCAACCACAAATCCGAGTTTAATTGTCATAGAATCATCATCTCCTATTGTCGTGCAGGACCGGCATCAGGGAATCCCTGCCGCTGGCCGGTGCCCGCATCCCGCTCAAGCTCCCGTGGATAGAACAGCAGCTTGACGGCATTTACTGCATGCTCCCGTGTCCTCTGTTCAAGGAGCCATGCAAGCTCGCGGTCATCTTTTGCCTCATCCTCATGGACGAAGACCTCAATGATATGCTTGTTCGTCATCAGCATGGCGAGCTGAAGGCCCTGCGATGCCTCATGTGCGCAGAGTTTATCCTTATCCTTCCCGCCCGGCATCCCAAGTGCCATCACGAGATCGCAGCCACGTTCTTCGATGAGCTTCTTGCAGGCTACCGGGAGATCCTTAATCCCGGGCACTGTATACCGCTCAATACTGACGGTGGCATGGCGCTTGAGCTCATCGATAGCCGCTGCACCCATATTCACCCGTGCGAAGGTCGTGTCTGCGATCCCTATCTTCATACCAGCACCTCAAGGGCGGCTGAAACACCATCTGCCGCCGGGGTATATCCAAGTTTCTGAAGGGTGCCCTGCACCGCAGCCAGTGTTGCAAGCACTTCATAGGTGCCGACTGCACCCATCGTTCCGATCCTGAAGATCTTTCCTTTCAACCGATCCTGGCCGCCTGCGATCTGGATACCGGTCTTCTTCACACCGGAACGGAGATCGGAGTCGCTGATCCCATCAGGATACAGAATCGCGGTTGCCGTATTGGATGGCGAGTGAAGTGCATCTGATACCGGCAGCAGGTCAAGCCCCCAGGCAGCTGCCGCCGCACGCACAGCATCCGCAAGTTTCCTGTGGCGTGCAATCCGGTTTTCCAGACCTTCCTCTTCTGCAATGAGGCATGCCTCACGGAATGCAAAGAAGAGCGGCACTGCCGGAGTATAGGGGGTCTCCATCGGCTTCTTCGATGCAGCCTTCCGATATGCCTTCAGATCAAGGTAATAGGGGCGTTTCTCTGAGAGGCGCTCCCACGCCCGCTCCGATACCGATACCGCAGAGAGCCCGGCAGGGGCGGCAAGGCATTTCTGCGAGCCGACGATCGCAATATCTGCTCCCCATTCATCTGCTGCCACATTCTCGCCGCCGATGGAGGTGATCCCGTCCATGATGAAGAGGGCATCATGCTTCCGGGCAAGCTTCCCGACTTCTGCTGCGGGATTGAGAATACCGGCAGAAGTCTCGTTATGGACCATCGTTACGACTTCGGCACCGTTCTCAAGCGCCTCTGCAAGCGCATCAAGCCGGAGCGGGTGCCCCCATTCTGATTCGATAGCCGTAATATCGCCATAACGCCCTCCAATCTCCGCAAGCCGCTCACCGAACTTGCCGTTTACCAGCGAGACGATCTTTCTGCCGACACCGACATTCCCAATCGCCGCCTCCATACCGGCAGTCCCGGAGCCGCTCAGGAGAAAGATCTCGTTTTTGGTCCCGAAGAAGGGCTTCAGAGCCCTGACGCAGTCTGCATAAACCCCGCCAAACTCTTCACCGCGATGATTAATCGCCTGCCGGCTCATCGCATTTATCACCCGTTCCGGCATAGGCACCGGCCCTGGCATCATAAGGAGTAATTCGTTCTGCATCCTGATCGTCCGTACTATAAGAAGATAAACCTCTTAATAGATAGTGAAGCCTATGGTCGACGTAGCTGTCATCGCAGGATCCCAATCAGACGAAGCGATCGTTCGCAAAGTCTGCGCAACACTCGATGAATATGGCCTGAGCTATGAGGAGAAGGTAATATCTGCCCATCGTGACCCCGAACTGCTTGTGGAGTATGTCAGGGCAAGCGATGCAAAGGTCTTTATTGGAATCGCCGGGATGTCCGCCGCTCTTCCCGGCGTTATCGCCTCAAAAACCAAAAGACCCGTCATTGGTGTCCCGGTCGCCGGGAAACAGATGGGTGGCCTTGATGCCCTTCTCTCCATCGTCCAGATGCCAAAAGGTGTACCGGTCGCCTGTGTCGCAGTCGACGGTGGCGAGAACGCCGCACACCTTGCCGCGCGGATTATCGGGGTTGCATAAGGCAATCCCCAGACCCACTTATTCCCTTTTCTGCAGAAGATCCCGCACCATCTTCACTGCACAGAGATCCCCGCACATCGAGCAGGTCTCACGCTCGGAGTCCCGGTCATGGATTGAACGGGCATAGTCTGGGAAGAGCATCTCGGCATACTGTGCCTCCCAGTCGAGATCCCGCCGTGCAACAGCCATCCGAATCTCCTCGGGAGACCCGCTCACGCCCCCCCGCCGGGTGATATCCCCGACATGGGCGGCGATCCTGGCAACACGCGTCCCCTCGATGATCTCTTCGACATTGGGGAGCGCCAGATGCTCTGCGGGGGAGACCATGCAGAGGAAATCCGCTCCCGAAGATGCGGCGATCGCCCCTCCGATGGCGCCTACTACATGATCATATCCGGTCGCGATATCGGTGACGAGCGGGCCGAGGAGGTACAGGGGCGCATGATCGGTCACCTCTTTGATCACCTTCACATTCCACGCGACCTCGTTGATCGGGATATGGCCGGGCCCCTCGATCATCCGCTGGACACCCGCATCAAGGGCACCGCGGGCAAGCTTTCCGAGGGTTAAGTATTCAGTCGTCTTGGCAAGGCGGCCGCTGTCAACGAGTGCACCCGGACGCATCCCGTCACCCAGGCTGATCGTGACATCATCTTCTGCAAGGATCTCAAGGAGATAGTCATACTCCGAGTAGAGCGGGTTCTCCTCGCCGGTTGCTACCATCCATGCCACATGGAATGCCCCGCCCCGTGAAACGACACCAAGCATCCGGGGATCGATCCTGAGGGCTTCAAGCGCATCCTGGTTCACCCCGCAATGGAGGGTCAGGAAATCCACGCCCTGCCGGCATTGATCCCGGATCACCGAGAAGAGGAGATCGGCGGTGAGATCGGCAGCTGATCCCGCCCGCCTGATCGCCTCATAGATGGGAACGGTCCCAACCGGCACCGGCAGCGAGAGGATCTTCTTTCGGATCGCCGTAAGATCCCCTGCTGTCGAGAGATCCATCAGGGCATCGGCACCCGCGGAGAGGGCTGCCTCAGCCTTCCTCATCTCAAGATCCAGATCACACCGCCCCTGGGATGTGCCGATGTTCACATTCACTTTGACCCTGCACCCTTCTCCAATGGCAGCAGGGCGGATCTCACGCCGCTGGTTGGCAGGAACAGCAATACGCCCACTGGCGATGGATTTTGCCATCTTTTCCGGAGGGATGCCTTCTGCTTCTGCCAGATCGTTCAGCCCTGAAGGCAGGCCGGACTGGCACTGCCTGATGAGTGAGTGCATAAGAACCATCTGTCTGGAGAGCTTATTATCCTGCATGCCAATCCAGTGGATTCCCGGTAGCGGCTGGCAGGCGAACTCCTATATCATCGGTGAGGTGCTGATCGATGCCGGAGTTTTTCCCATGGCGCTTGAGCGGTTTTCCGACCAGATTAAAAGGATCATTCTGACGCACGGCCATTTTGACCACATCGCCCACCTTGCTGAAATTCAGGCGATGACCGGGGCAGAGGTCTATATCCATGAAGAGGATGCAATTGCCCTTCGATCTGAAGTGGAGAGCCTCTCATTTAATTTCGGTGCACGTCCCCCCATGATACTACCGGATCATATCCTCACTGACGGCGACCGGATTGGTGAACTCCGGGTGATCCATACCCCGGGCCATACCAGGGGAAGTATCTGTCTCTATGATGAAACAGAACGCGCACTCATCTCCGGTGACACCGTCTTCCCTCATGGATCATTTGGGAGGACAGACTTTCCCGGCGGAAGTACTGCCGATCTCAGGGCTTCGGTTGATAAACTGGTTCCCCTTGACGTGGACAGCCTCTATCCGGGGCATGAGCGGCCGGTGACAGAAGGTGCGAAAAAGCACCTCCTCGCCACGCAACAGAGCCTCAGAACATATTATGGATAAAGGGATCTATGCCCTGATCCTCAGGGCTGACGCCAAAACGATCCAGGTTGGAGCACTTGGCGGTATCACAATACCAAAAGGATACCCCATCTATGTGGGTTCCGCACTTGGTCCGGGCGGCCTCATCCGGGTACAGCGCCATCTCACAACATCACAGGACAGACGGAAGCCGCACTGGCATATCGATTATCTCCTTCAGGACAGGGGAATCTCACTTATTGCGAGTGTATCGGCAGCTACATCATCCAGGCTTGAATGTTCCCTGGCAGAGGCGATCGGGGGTGATTTTATCCCGCAATTTGGATGTTCTGATTGTAGATGCAGATCCCACCTCTTTGTACGACCGGATGATCCAACCGAAGAGGTGACCAAGGCATTTGTATCCATTGGTCTTGTAGCCTCGATCACAAGGTATTAGTCATACCAGACAAAGGATACCCCTATGAAGGTTCTTGGGATATCCGGGAGTATGAGGGCGGGGGGAAACACCGCCATCCTTGTTCAGGAGGTGCTCAACCATATCTCTGAAAAAGGGATTCCTACTGAGTACATCACCCTTGCAGGCAAACATATCCATCCCTGTATCGGGTGCGAAAAATGCAAGGAAGAGAAGTGGTGCACGATCAAAAACGATGACTGGCCGGAGATTGCAGAGAAGATGATACACGCGGACCTCCTTGTGATCGGATCTCCCACCTATTACTTTGATGTATCCGGACAGGTGAAGAACCTGATCGACCGTACTTACTCACTTTATCATGACCGCCGTCTTGCCGGGCGGAAAGCTGTGGCAATCACCATCTGCGCAGATAAGGGAGGCTCGCGGGCACTCGAAACCCTTGAGGCATTCCTCTCAACCCATGAATATGGATACCTTGGCCACATCATCGGAAGAGGATACCTGCCGGGCGATGTCCGATCCGATACCGTCGCCATGAGCTCTGCAAAGACGATAGCAGATCGGATCGTCTCCTATTTCGGAACACTGGATGATTAAACCAGAGGGAAGAGAATTGATCCACACAACAATTCAACTCAATAACCAGTCAGCAGACGGATATGCAATCCCTGTCGGGCCTGTGAATCTCGTCTTCATCAAAACAGAAGAAGGGATGATAGGGTGCGGCGCCTTTGATATCGCTGCACTTGAGCGGTTCGGTATCCCGGCAGCGAAGATGAAACGGTAACGTAACAAATCTTCTGTAAAATTTAAATTGGCCCTGCAGCCTACCATAGTTTGTCGAAAGGAGACACAGGGCCATGGATACCTATGCATTTATCGAAGATTATCTTTCCGATAATCAGAATGGCATGAAGAATCTGATCACTTGGTTCCTCAACCAGGTGATGCTTATGGAAGCGCTCCAACAGGCAGGAGCCGGTCATTATGAACGAACTGATGAGCGAAAGGCTCTTCGGAACGGGTACAAGTCACGGACGCTTAAAACCCGATATGGAGAGACGACGCTTCAGAAACCACAGTTTCGGAATATGCCCTTTGAAACACAGATTTTTGGGAAATACTCCCGTGTTGAGAAGGCATTGGTGAACGCTATCGTTGAGTCCTATCTTCAAGGTGTTTCGACACGGAGGATCCAGGATATTGTTAGTCATCTTGGTATCGAACAGCTCTCTCCTGCCTCTGTATCACGGATGGCCAGAGATCTGGATGAGCAGGTTCAGGCATTCCTCACGAGACCCATTGAACACAAGATTCCCTATCTCATCGTTGATGCATCGTACTTTAAAGTCAGAGAAGGTGTTCGATATGTCAACAAGGCAGCTTTGATTGTTGCTGGAATTCGTGAGGACTATCGAAGAGAGGTTCTCGGGGTCACCATCACTGCATGCGAGAATGAAGATTTCTGGCTGTCAATCTTCGAAGACCTCAAGGAAAGAGGATTGGATGGAGTTCAAATGGTTGTTTCTGATGGACACACAGGGATCCAGAAGGCTGTTGAAGGAGCGTTCCTCGGAACATCCTGGCAGATGTGTCAGGTCCATTGTACACGAGCAGTTTTGAAGAATATCCCTCGCAAGATACAGAAAGAGATCGGTGACTGTCTGAGAGATGCCTACGGTAGTGAGGAAAGGCTTCAGGCTCTCGCTGATGAGTTAAATGACAAAGGATACAGGAAGGCAGCGAATACTATCGAGAGATTCATCCCCGGACTTTTGAGTTATACTGCGTTTCCAAAAGAACACTGGAAGAAAATCAGAACGACAAATATGATGGAGAGGATGAATAAAGAGTTGAAGCGGAGAACAAGGGTTGCAGGGGTGTTCCCGAATGATGAGTCCCTCCTCAGACTCATAGGAGCTATCTTGATGGACATCAACGAAGAGTGGGTGACGGGCAGAAGGTATTTGTCGGACGAGAGAGAATGATCAACCAAGGAGAGCAGGGTCAGAGAATTTACAGAAAGAAAGGTACGTTATCGATGAAACCGGTTGATGGACCATCTATTGCCACCATCGATGAGATCCTGGATGCGATGGTGAAGGAAGTTAACGTTCCCGCCACAAAACGTGGCATAGTCATCGGAATGACTGGAAAAGAAGCGCTCGAACACCTCTGAATATCAGAGGCCGAGCCTTTCAAGGAAGAGCCGGTGGAACCTCAGGTCCCCACCAAGTTCGGGGTGGAATGAAAACGCCATATGGAAGCCGTGCCGGATCGCAACGTACCCCTGCGGGAGGGACGCAAGCACCTCGGTTCCATACCCTACACGGGTGACCACAGGCGCCCGGATGAAGACCGCATGGAAGGGTGTTTCAAGACCTACACATTCGATATCAGCCTCAAATGATTCCCTTTGGCGGCCAAAGGCGTTCCGCTTTACGGTCATATCCATCACACCAAGCGGTTCAAAGAGGCTGTCATCCTGCACCTCGGATGCAAGCAGCACCATCCCCGCACAGGTGGCAAAGATACCGCCCTCATACTGCTGAAGGGGGCGGAGCATCCCCGCCTTCTGGATCAACCGCATGATGGTGGTGGATTCACCACCCGGGAGTGCGATCCCGTCAAACTTTTCAATATCGGATGCATCCCGGAAGAGGGAAACCTCTCCATCCGGGCCAAGCGCATCTTCGAATGCAGTTACATGCTCAGATACATCGCCCTGAAGGGCAAGCACACCGATCTTACCAGCCACGTGTCTGCAACCTCTCATCTGGAGTTAAGGTATGGACATCAATACCCGGCATTGCCTCGCCAAGACCGCGGCTTACCTCTGCGATCACCTTTGGATCATTGAAATGGTGGACAGTCTCGACGATCGCTTTTGCCATCTTCTCCGGGTTTTCTGATTTGAAGATCCCTGAGCCGACAAAGACACCGTCTGCACCAAGCTGCATCATCAGTGCTGCATCTGATGGGGTTGCGATTCCGCCTGCCGAGAAGTTTACAACCGGGAGCCGTCCGCGGTTTGCCACATCCAGAACCAGCTCTACAGGGGCTTCGATCTTCCGGGCATACCCTGCCCGTTCCTGATCATCCATTCCTTTCAGCATCCGGATCTCAGACTGGATCGCCCGCATGTGACGGACCGCCTCGACGACGTTTCCGGTGCCTGCTTCTCCCTTTGTCCGGATCATGGCAGCCCCTTCATTGATCCGCCTGAGCGCCTCGCCAAGGTTCCGGGCACCACAGACAAACGGCACCGAGAATGCCTTCTTGTCCACATGGAACTCCTCATCTGCCGGTGTCAGCACCTCGGACTCATCGATCATATCGACACCAAGCTCCTGGAGCACCTGTGCCTCGACAAAGTGGCCGATCCTGACCTTTGCCATCACCGGGATCGAGACAGCTTCTGTTATCTCAACGATCTTTGTCGGATCTGCCATCCGGGAGACACCCCCGGCTTTCCTGATATCAGCAGGGACCCGTTCGAGTGCCATCACAGCAACTGCACCTGCATTCTCTGCGATCACCGCCTGCTCAGCGGAGACAACATCCATGATGACGCCCCCCTTCTGCATGGATGCAAAACCCCGTTTCAGAAGCTCTGTTCCAAACTTCAGCTCTTCAAGAATCATGGGTTTATATGGATCAGTTGAACCGATAAATTATAGCATGGCCTGTTCAGGCGTTTTCAATATGAATGGGAGAAGAAGGATATTCCGCCACCAGATACTCCTTATTCTTTATTATACGTCACAGAAGAGGGAAAAGGGGGAAAATATCCCCGGATAGAAGAAAAGAAGAGAGAGACAGGAGGAGCAGGAGGAGCGAAAAGATCAGAGTCGCGCCCCGCACAGCAGCGATCACGCATCTTCCCCTCTCTCCAAGGGAGTGGAGAGAGTCCCCGATCCGGTATCCATCCGGCTTATCAAATACAATCCCGCATCCGCCCGCAATGAGCGCCATCGGAATGCCACCATTGAAACCCGGCCTCTTCTTTGCATCCCGTCGGAGAATAGAGAGAGCAGTTCTCCCCCGTCCCCGGAGCGCAAACCATACCAGAAGAAGGCAACCGGCAATCCGTGCAGGGATATAGGAGAGCACGTCATCTGCACGAGCAGAGAACCAGCCAAGCGCCTCCCGCTCATCCCGGTACCCGAGCATCGCATCCATCGTGTTGGCTGCCCGGTACATTGCGGCTCCGGGGAGGCCGAGAACTGCAAACCAAAAGATAGGGGCGATGATCGAATCAACAAGATTCTCGGCGACCGATTCATATGCTGCGGATCGGACCTGCTCGTCGGTGAGTGTGGCTGTCTTCCGGGAGACCATCATCGAGACGGCGGATCTCCCGGCATCGGGATCTGCCCTGAGCCCTTCTTCCACCGAGAACGCATGTTCTTCGAGGGATCTCCATGCGAAGGTACTCTTCAGGAGAAACGGTGCCGCGAGCAGGTAGAGCCACCATATTTCATATCCCCTCACCAGCTGATCAAAGAGAAGGAACGGGAGCATGAAGAGGATGACGGTCAGGAGCCAGAAGATGCAGCCGGCGATGCGGTGGAAACTTCGCCGGTATTCGGACGGCCGTCCCCACCATCCGATAAACCGTCCAAGGAGGGCAACCGGATGGTACGGGGTATGCGGATCCCCGATACACCGGTCAATAAGAAGGGCCGCTACCAGGATGGTTCCGGAGAGCGGCATGCAGTAACGACTCCAATCAGGAGAAGGAGTACGATAAAGACGGTGACGAATGCATCAACCGGTGCAAGCGTGGAACCGCGGAAGGAGAGCCAGACGAGGTAGGTGATGCAGGCAATGATACAGGGTATCAGGGTAAGCATATGAGGCATCTTCCTT
This sequence comes from Methanocalculus sp. MC3, assembly GCF_054767395.1. Classification (NCBI taxonomy): domain Archaea; kingdom Methanobacteriati; phylum Methanobacteriota; class Methanomicrobia; order Methanomicrobiales; family Methanocalculaceae; genus Methanocalculus; species Methanocalculus sp. MC3. Next base: position 46,324 of record NZ_BAABMP010000001.1, on the reverse strand, counting down.
CTTACCTGCTCCTCTTCCATCACCTCCACATCATCTTCAGGAATACAAACCGGGCATGCCTTGCTCACCACAACCTTCATCCGGGTTGTTCTGGCGCCATATCCGGTGATGAATTCGAGATCAAATATCCCGTCCCCCGAAGAATCCCGTATCGGTATACTGTAATCAATATCACCATCCACATAGAGATTTTCATGGAGAAAATCTGTGAAGCCATGCCCGTTCTGTGTCCTTATTGTGGCATGGGTTGGAGAGCCATAGTTTTTCAATCGAATGGACAGGTCGCTCCCTGCATCCACCGGGGCCTCACGTGCGGAGAGTTCGATGGTATTAACCCCCCGGCGGTTCAGATGCACATCAACGACAGTCATTCGATCAAAGACTCCTAATCTGTTGCCGACTCAGGAGGGAGCAGGTTTGGAATTCCCTCATGTATCGGATAGTCAAGGTGGCAGGCATCACACCTGAGGCTTCCTTCGAGGATCTCTTCTTCATTCTCCTCGGTCACTGTGAGGATAATATCGCCTTTGCATACAGGGCAGCAGAGAATATCCATCAGCCATCGTTTCATCGCTTCGTCCTCAGATCTATAATTTGTGAAAGTTCAGGCCCGGTTGAGATGATAGTCACAGGGCATCCAACATCTTCCTCTACCTGCCGGATGAAAACCTTTGCGGTCTCGGTGAGCTGATCGTACCTGGTCGCTCCATAACAGGCAGGATCAACCCTGTCAATACCGGTGATCGCAACCTGGGTGCAGCCATTGATCATGGCAGAATACCTTGCCATCTGGCCATCCCAGTTCCCGATCCGCCGCTCCCTGTGGGTGACAGTCCCATACTCAATAATACCCATCTCATGGGATTTGTCAAGGCTCATCTCGGTTGAGAAGGGTCCTTCGCCGACCCGTGTCGGGAATGCCTTGAAGACGACGATCACATCATCAATCTGTGTCGGCCCGACGCCACAATCCGCTGCAATCTGGGATGCAGAGGTATCCTTGCTTGTGACATACGGGTAGGTTCCAAAGTAGAGGGAGATCCCAAAACCCTGGGTACCTTCGAGGATCACGTTTTCGCCGTTCTTAATTGCGACATTCACCTTCTCTGCAACATCGACGATATAGGGAGCGAGTTCCGGGAGGTCTTTTGCCTGCCGGGAAATCCTGAGCACGCGGTCGGAATTTGCCGGCCCACACCCGGATCCGGTGCTCCCGATCTTCTTTGAGAGATGCTCGCTCTCCCTGTCGCGGGTAATATGCTCCTCTTCGATGACCCCGCAGCGTCCATCGATATAGATCCTGCCGGATGCCCCGACCAGATCCACCTCACGGAGAAAGACTCTGGGATCAACAAGAACACCAGACCCGATACAGAGATCGGCTTTTTCATAGACAAAGCCGGATGGAACCATCCGGACACCATATTCCTTCTCTCCCACTAAAACGGTGTGGCCGGCATTTGGTCCGACGCCACCACGGGAGATGATAGTCGGGTGATCCTGATGGGCGATGTGGGCAACGATCTTGCCTTTCCCTTCATCGCCAAAAAAGCCACCAACAATAATTGTACAGGGCATAGACGTATCAGTACATGTCTGTTGAGGAAGCTGATAAAATAGTTCCCCTCATAGAAAATAATCGAAATAGTGGTTCTTCTCATCCAATGAGAAAGCATCAAGAACGAGCCGTAACATACAGTAAACACAGATGACTCTATCGAAGAGGGCCCAAAGACAAGAGCCCGAGGAGAAGTCCCTCATCAGCCGGTTCAGAGAGAGCGATCATCCGGCGGTTTCACTTGCCCGTGATCTCCTCTGGGTTGCATGTGTTGTCGGAGGTGTGGCACTCATCCTCTTTCTGGCATCAGGAACGTGGCCTGCGGTTGTGGCTGTAGAATCCGGGAGTATGCTCCCCGAAATGCAGATCGGCGATCTCGTCTTCGTTGCTGCACCAGACCGGTTTGGAGCTCTGATCACTTCAGAAGAGGGCGTGGCATCCGGGCATCGCTCATTTGGGCATCCGGGCGATGTGATCATCTTCAGGCCAAATGGCGATGACAGTATCCACCCGATCATCCACCGTGCTCTGGTCAGGATCGATGCAGAGGTCGCAGAAAATGAACTTGCATTTCAGAATCCGCATGGCGGCATCATCACAAAAGGTGACAACAACCCGGTGATCGATCAGGTTACAACACATCCCGGTATCGGCAGAATCGAACCGGTTCAGGATGAGTGGATCATCGGCAAGGCCCTCTTTGCCATTCCGCTGGTTGGCTATCTCCCACTCCATATTGTTGAATTTGCAATCCTTATTATCGCCATTATTATTATCCAGGAATTGATCGCCTCAAGGCGGAGAGAGAAGAACTAAAGGGCAAAACCATGATTCAGACGAAGCAACTGATTGAAGACTGCCTCGGCGGCCACCGCCTCACCCATGACGAAGGGCTCCATCTGCTGAATGCAACAGGAAGAGATATCTTCTCCATCTGCTGCGCCGCAGATGAACTCAGGGAGGAGAAGGTCGGCGATGCCGTCACCTATGTCAGGAACCAGAATATCCACATCACCAATATCTGCAAAAACCTCTGTGGATTCTGTGCATTCGGGCGGAAAAAAAGCGATCCGGATGCCTTCTTTGATGACCCGGATCGCATCCGCCAGAAGGTGAAACTCGCCCTCTCACGGGATATCACCGAGATATGCCTCCTCTCCGGGGTTCACCCGGATTACACGATGGAGAGTTATGCAGAGATTATCAGAACTGTCCACGATGAGGCGCCAGGTATTGATATTCATACAGCCAGCCCTGATGAGGTCGCCTATATCGCTCACAAAAGCGGAATTTCTACCCGCGAGGCACTCGAGCGGCTGAAGGATGCAGGACTTGGCACCCTTCAGGGGACTGCTGCTGAGATCCTGGTCGATGATGTCCGGAAGGTGATCTGCCCGGCAAAAGTGGATACGGAAACATGGATTGGGATCATCAAAGAGGCGCATGGCATCGGGATCAGAAGCACATCAACGATCATGTACGGATCTGCCGAATCACCCACAGATCGGATGACACACCTCGGCATACTCAGGGATGTTCAGGACGAGACCGGGGGTTTCACCGAGCTTGTGCCCCTGTCGTATCTTCACCAGAACACCTCCCTCTATGAAAAGGGGCTCGCACCCGCAGGCGCAACCGGGAGGGAAGATCTCCTGATGATCGCCGTTTCACGGCTCTTCCTTGATAACTTCGATCATATCCAGGTTCCCTGGGGAAAATTCGGGATCAAGCTCACACAGATCGCTCTCGCATCAGGTGGGGACGATCTCGGCGGGACGATGTTCTCAGATGATGTCTCGGTTGAAGCGGGCGGATCAGAGGCAGGATACCTTGATCCAAAGACGATGGAGAGGATCTCAACAGATATCGGAAGGCGTCTCCTCCAGAGGACGACAAAATACAAAATCCTATGAAAATTTTCTATCCCCACGCCTTTTTTCAGGCATTCCCATTGATTCCTGAAAGAGCCTGAATCTCCAGCATATCGCTCATTTTGTAAGAAAAAATTAAAAGGAGGAGGGGTATGTACATGCCCGCACGGCACAGGATATAGTGACTGGTGTTGAAGGTGGCGTGCCCCGGTGCAACCATCTGACTGTCCGGGTAGTGATCGATTGACGCTATCGTGATCGATTGAGAGGTGTGTAGCCGGACACTATGGAATGAATGTCTGAACCTTTGAATTCTTGAGGTCGGCTGCACCCGGGGCAGGACGCACGCCTTCATCTGGATGGATGGGCGATACCGGAATCCATGGGATTCACAGTTGTCCATTACTACAAATGCCATTCTAGAATATAAATGTTTCCCTCAATGCTCGGCATTGATGCTAATTTTGATGCACGGCAATGTCGAAATACATTTATCCCGATCAGGCTATACCTACTATGATGCAATCGTACCCCGCCGAAATGAGCCGGATCACCGAACTCCTCAGGAGCAATCCGCGCGGAATGTCCGTCGGCGAGATCGCCTCATCCCTTGGTATCAACCGCAATACTGCTGCACGGTACCTCGATATGCTCCTTGTTGCAGGGCAAGTTGATAAACGGACATTTGGGAAGGCAAAAGTCTACTTCCTCTCCCAGCGGGTGCCGATACACGCGATGCTCAACAGCTCCTCTGACCTTGTGATGATACTGAATGCTGAAGGGCAGATCATCCAGGCTAACGATCAGATCCTCTCCTTCTGCAGAACCACCCGTGAGGAGACAGTCGGATTTCTCCTGGAAGAGACCAGGCTTGCCATCTTCTCCCACCCTGCCCTTATGGCCCAGATCAATGATCCCGGGAGAAAGATCGGATCAGGTGAGGTGATCCGGCTGATGAGAGGAGGTGATGAGCATTTCTTCCGCCAGAAGATCATCCAGACTGTCTTTGATAACGGGGGTCCCGGCATTACGATCATCCTTGAAGAGATCACCGACCAGGTCAGGGCAGAAGAGAAACTGCGGCAGAGTGAAGAGATGTTTCGGACACTTGTCTCCGATATCAGTGACGTGATCTGGGCAGCCGACGAGAAAGGGGCGATCACCTACATCAGCCCACGTGCAGAGACGGTCTGCGGCCTCTCCCCCGATGAGATGATAGGCTGCCGTTTTACGGACTTTATGAAAGATGATGAGAAGAAGCGGTTTCTCCGAACGATACAACCATCCATATCTGCCCGGACTGCATGGCCGCTTGTTGAATGCAACTTTATGAAGCCGGATAACCAGTCGATCGCAATCGAGCTCTCGGGAAACCCGATCATCATCAATGATGCAGAGAATCGTCCGGTACTCCTCGGATACCGGGGTTCATTCAGGAATGTCACCGAGAGAAACCGTGCTGTCAAGCAAGTCCGCCAGTGGAAGGAGTTTCTCACCTCTATTGTTGAGAACATCCCTGATATGGTCGCAGTTGAAGAGATGGACGATAATACCCTTGTTTTCTTTAATCATGCGGCAGAAGAGTTTATCGGATTTCCACGTGAATTTCTCGTCGGGCAGAAGCCTGATCGGATCTTCCCTGAAGAGTATGCTGCCTTCTGGGCACGGTCAACCGCAGAGGTTGAGAGACTTCAGGAAAGCATTCTTGCGATCCAGACCTTCTCACGGGGCGGGGAATCAGACCAGAGGATGCTCAGGACAAAGAAGATACCCATCTTCTCGAGCAAAGGGCAGATGCGGTATATACTCTCTATTATAACAGACATCACCGAGGAGAAGATTCCGGAGACCTTCCCAACCGACACTTTTCTTATGAAGACATAAAAGAGAGTGAAATCATCTCCCGTATTTTACTCCGTATCCTCTACACCTGTCATCATCTGCTGTATCCGGGGGGTATTTCCGGGAAGAATGAGATGAGAGCCTCCAGAATGTTTTTACTCCAGAAGAACGAAGTTCAATCATTATTAACAAAGAGAGGATTGATCCGGCGTACCATGAGGCAGGCCCAAAATGTGGCTCTCAAGCGGATGCCTCATTCCGGGATCAGGAGTATCTGTTTCTCGACGAGTGCTTTGAATCCTCCCCGCAATGTATCCTCATTCTGGAAGATGAGGTGATTATAAGGGCAAATGCTGCCTCCGGGGAATTCTTCGGGATAGCCCCGGATAATCTGATCGGGAGAACACCAGCGGATCTCTCCCCTGCCATGCAACCGGGTGAAGAGTCCTCTGTTGCACGGATGGGGATCCTGCTTGCCCAGCTGGAACGGGGACCCATAAAATTTGGGTGGATACATACGGCTGCCGGAGGGATCGAGAGGAAGACGGAGGTGATCTTAACACCGATCAGGATTGGGGAACGAAATCGGATCATGGCAAATATTACAGATATCACCCCCCTTATTGATGCACAACGAAAAGTTGCTTCCCAGTACCGCCTCCTCCAGATGACCAACACCGTGATCCTCGCAATGCATACCGAAGAGAAGATTGAGGATGCGCTCGCTGTTGCAGCGGACGAACTTCATGCCCTCTTTGAGAATACACTCATTGCCATCTATACAAACCGCCCGGATACAAGCGAAGCGCATCTTGCAGTCAGCAGGGGGAGTCTGCCCGGCCGCCCGGCAAGTAGAGTGCATATCTGCCTTCCCACAACAAAAGAACCGTATATTTCCGTATACAAAAGGGGAGAGCCCATCTTCTGTGAGATCCATGACGATCGGGTATCGGGCATCATCGGTATCAGGGAGGTCACTAATCCGAACTTTCCGACTGCTGTTGGGATCATCCCGCTCATCTCTGACGAGACGGTTCACGGTTCAATCAACCTCATCTCCCAGGGGAGGGAAGGTTTTGATACTGATGAACAGTCTCTCCTGATGAGTATCGGGAGAGAGATAGGCGGTGCCATCCGATCAGGCATGATGCGGGATGAACTGAAGACGGCAAATGATCTGGCACATCTCTTCCTTGATATTCTGGTCCATGATGTCAATAATGCCCATATGATCATCGGCGGAGGCCTTGAGCTCCTGAATGATGCGAATGACAAGGAGAGGGAGAGATATACAGGTATCATCAGATCCGCACTCGACACGGCAGCGGAGATCCATCGTAATGTTATGATGATCCGATCGATCCGCGAGGATGGAGACGAGAGCCAGAAACCGATCCCACTCGATCCTGTTATTCAAAGGGCAATGCCGTCAGGGGTTGATATCAGGTTTACACCATCGGGTGCAGTTGTCTATGCAGATGAGCTCCTCTCCGGGATCTTCTTTAATCTCTTCAGTAATGCGATGAAATACGGAGGATCAGGCTCAATGATCGGGGTTTCTGTCCGGGAAGAAGAGGATGAGGTGATTGTCACCATTGAGGACAACGGACCAGGGATTTCAGATGCAGATAAGGAACAGCTCTTTACCAGGAACCTGAGGATCGGATCAAAGAAGAAGGGGCTTGGAATAGGGCTCTATATCTGCATGACACTGGCTGAGCGGTACGGTGGATCTATCCGGGTAACTGACAGGGTTGCCGGAAGGCAGGAGGAGGGATCAGCATTCATCCTGACACTCCGCCGGGCCAGGGATACCGGTCTCACATGACCCGCAATCTTGTTGAAGAGCCTCGATTCCTCCCCATCAGCGGGAGGGAGAAAGAGAAACTCGGGATCGATTCCTTTGATATCATCATCGTCTCAGGCGATGCATATGTGGATCATCCCTCGTTTGCCGCTGCGATCCTCGGCCGTAATCTCTGGTCTGCCGGATATACCGTCGGGATCATCCCGCAGCCGGACTGGCAAAGTGACGAGGATTTTCTGGCACTGGGCACCCCACGCCTCTTCTTTGCCGTATCTGCCGGGAATGTCGATTCGATGGTGAATGCGTTTACCCCGAATAAAAAGCGCCGACATACGGACTCATATTCGCCCGGTGGGAGATTGAAACGGCCTGATCGAGCAACGATCGTCTACACGAACAAGCTCAGGTCACTCTTCAGGAACACCGCGATTGTGATCGGAGGGATCGAGGCGAGCCTCAGGCGGTTTGCACACTATGATTTCTGGTCTGATTCTGTCAGGCAGTCCATACTGGCAGATGCCCCTGCAGATCTGCTCGTCTATGGGATGGGTGAGCGGACACTGCGGCTGATCGCTGATCGGATGAGTACAGGGGATCCGATCCGATCCATCCGGGATATCCCCGGCACCTGCTGGACGATGCCGGTTGCCGAATGGAAGATCTCCGAGCATCAGGATTTCGTGATTCTTCCGGGTTATGCGGAGGTGAGGGAGAGTACAGTCCGGTATGCAGAAACATTTGCCGCCCATGCCCGCGAACAGGACCCGATCCGGGGGCATGCAGTGGCCCAGCCACATCCAAAGACAGTCGTGATCCAGAATCCCCCGGCGACGCCCCCCGATACAGCAGAGCTGGATGCCATCTACGATCATCCGTTTGCCCGCGCCGCCCATCCCCTGTACAGGGAGACGATACCTGCACTTGAGCCGGTCCGGTTCTCGATCATCAGCCACCGTGGCTGTTTTGGAGACTGCTCCTTCTGTGCACTTGCCCATCACCAGGGCAGAATAGTCTCAAGCCGGAGCGAGGATTCGATTGCGAATGAGGTGGATCGGATCAGCAGGATGAAAGCGTTCCGGGGCACGATCCAGGATGTCGGAGGGCCGTCTGCGAATATGTACGGCCTTTCCTGCAACCTCTGGAAGACTGCCGGTGGCTGTCCTGACCGATCCTGCGGACTGGACTGCAAAAGCCTCTCAACCGATCATGGCGCACTGATATCACTCCTTAAGCGGCTCCGGGAGATGCCGGGGATAAAACACGTCTTCTGTGGCTCCGGGGTACGGTTCGATCTCGCGCTTGCCGATCGATCCGGGTATATCAGGGAGCTTGTCCACCACCATGTCTCAGGCCAGCTGAAGGTTGCACCCGAGCATATAAGCCCGCATGTTCTGGAACTGATGAACAAGCCCGGAATATCAGCTTTCGAAGAGTTCAGAAGGGTCTTTCAGGAGAACCAGCCTGAAGAGAAGAAGAGGCAGTACCTGATCCCTTACTGGATCAGCTCACACCCGGGATGTACCATTCCTGATATGATCGATCTGGCCTGCTACATCAAAAGAACCGGGCTTGCTCCCGAGCAGGTGCAGGACTTCACCCCCACACCGATGACCAGATCAACGGCCATGTACCATACAGGAATAGATCCAGAGACGATGAAGAAGGTGCATATCCCGAAGGAGAGGGAGAGAACGATCCAGCGGGCTTTCCTCAGGTTCATGGATCCGGAGAATGCCCCACTCGTCAGGGAAGGGCTGCTCCGCTCTAACCGGGGAGATCTGATCGGCCATGGTACGGATGCACTCGTTCCTCCTGAGAGAAGGGAAACTGCATTATCAGGGAAGCATCATAGATCATCATATGAACCGGATTCTACTCGCAATAATCCTGATCGCAGGCCTTCTCGTACCAGGCGGAGCCGCCCTTGAAGCGGTGATCGGCGAGACGATCACGCTCGCTGGTTCTGCCCCCGGAGCCACAACCATCTACCTTTATGTGACCGGGCCAAACCTTGACTCCGCGGGAGTTACCCTGCACAACCCCTCACTGAGGGCAGCTGATGGCCAGTTTACCACCGCCAAAGTCTCCTCGTCAGGGAGATGGGAGTACAAATGGAATACCGCCGGAACCGGTCTTGATGCCGGAACCTACACCGTGTATGCGGTCGACCGGGCCGTGGACCGTCGCAATCTCCGGGATGCGTCATACAAGATCATTCCGGTGACGCTCAGAACCGGCGGGATCACCGTTTCTTTTACAACAGAAGAGCGGGGATCGCTCCAGGTGACGGTTGAGCCATATGGAGCCCGGGTTGAGATTGATGGCGAGTATGCCGGAGAGACGCCGCTTGGTATCTCCCTTCCTGTTGGAGGATATGCAGTTGACATCTCCCATGATGGCTACTATCCTTTTGGGATGAATGTGGTGATTTATAACGGAGATACCACCTCGATCGAACGGACGCTCAGGCAGATCGAGACACCGACACCCCAGCCTACAGAAACCATCCCAGCGACACCTGAAGCATCAGGATGGGTTCTTGCACTCATTGGAGCTGCACTCTGTATTGGGTTTGCAAAAAGGCACTAGACCTGCTGGGCATCTGCGAAGAAGCTGTCAAGAAGCCGCTTCATATCAAGCCAGAGGAGGAGGCGTTCTGTCTCTTCTTCATAGCCTTCTTTTGGTATTTTTATAATGCCACGAAGATAATCCGCCACCCTGTCACCGTACCCCTCGCAGGAGAGATCGATATCAGATTCCGGAACATGCATCACCGAGTGGACATCATCGACGATCATGCCGACATTTGAGCCCTGTGAGGCATCGGGAATGAGGACGATTATCTTCCGTTCACCATCGCTCTGATCGGCGATGGAGAGGAGGTGGTTTAATGAGAGAATAGTGGTGATCTCACCACGCAGGTTCATAATCCCCTTGATATAAGGGGGGGTGCGTGGAATCTCCGTGATTGGTTTCATCTCGACGATCTCACGGACGAGCTGGATATCGAGTGCATAGTGCTCCCCTCCAAGCTCAAATTCCACAATTTCGATATATTCATCCATTCTTCAATCACCTGCCCCAACATCTGGAAAAACCGGAAGATATAGTCCGTATTGGATGTATGTACGCCATCCATCTCTTATAAATTGATCCCGGAAAAAGATCCGATACTTATATATGTACATATTTCGTTTCGTATATCGGGATATCCCATGCTGATGATACGTTCGATTATTCTGGCTGCATTCGTTGTAATGCTGTGTGCAGCGATTCCTGCCTCCGCCCAGATAGGGGGAGATGTCGGGATCATCTCTGTCACCTCGGATCCTTCGGGAGCCGACGTGAACCTGGATGGACATTATGAAGGAACAACTCCGGTTGAGATCAAGATCTATACCACCGGCACACCGCCCGGATCGATCATCGTCTCAAAGTCCGGGTACAAGGCAAAAACGGTCTCTGCACCACAACCCTCAGCGGGACAGACCGAATACGTCCATGTGACACTTGAGCCGATCGCACCAACACCGACGCCGGTCTATGACGGGTACTTCTCGATTGATTCCAGCCCGCGGGGTGCAACCGTCAGGGTTGACGGGCGATACATCGGAACAACTCCGGTGACAGCCCAGGTTACCGCGGGAACGACACACCGCGTGCAGGTGGAATACCCCGGATATGATGCCTGGTCAGCAGTCTATACTGCATACTCAGGACAGACTACGAATATCTATGCAAGCCTCTCACCAACCCCACAGACTACCGGATACCTCTCAATCACCTCAAGCCCGTCAGGGGCCGATGTCTATGTTGACGGATCCTACCGTGGATACGCACCGATGACTGTCGGTAATCTCGTTGTCGGGGCTCACACCCTCGAACTCAGGCTCTCAGGATACCAGAAATCCACACAAACGGTGCAGATCTATTCCGGCCAGACAACAACCAAGAATGTAGTACTCTCGCCAAGCACCCCTTCCACCGGCTCGGTTTCAGTCCAGTCGTACCCCTCGGGTGCATCGATCTACCTTGATGGTAACTACCAGGGAAACACCTATCCAAACGATTACTTTGATATCATCGGGGTTTCAACAGGAACCCACTCGCTCATGCTGAGAAAGCCCGGGTACTATGACTACACCACAACAATCTCGGTCACCGGCGGCGGGATCAAGTACGTCAGCGGAACACTGACACCACAGACCGCTCCGGCAACAACCGGCAAGGCAAATGTCATGTCAGGGCCATCCGGCGCCGAAGTGTATGTTGACAACCTATTCCGCGGCTATTCTCCGGTACTGGTACCAGATCTCGCTGCGGGGACCCACTCAATCACCCTGAAGATGTCAGGATACAGTGACTGGATGAGTTCATTTGAAGTGACAGCAGGACAGACAACACCAGTATCTGCAACACTCACCCCGCAACCCGTGCCACCGGCACCCACACCATCAGGCAGCCTTCCGTTTGCTGTTATCGGAGCAATCGGGCTCCTTGGGGTTCTCCTCTTTGTTGCAAAGCGGAGATAACCAATACGAACCTTTTTTTCCAATCAGGTACAATCTGCCGGACTGAGACAGATGGCACCACCAGTTGACGATCGATCAGATAAAGTCCGATCGATCATGACACCGATCTCACGAACGATTTTACCCGATACTCCAATACGCGATCTCATCCAAATAGGCTCGGTTGAGGGGTGTGGGGACATTCCGGTAACTGCACCGGAGGGAACGTTCCTTGGTGTCATCACACCCCTTGATCTGATCGGATCGATTCTGCCGACAGTCGGAATACGGGGATCAGGATCTGCACGATGCATCACCTGCCACCTGAAGAAGGAGGGGGCAACCGCAAGGGATCTGATGAGCAGGGAGCATATTACAATTCATGAAGATGATTCTATCCTGAATGCGATGCAGTTGATGCAGCGGAACCGGCATGATGATCTCATTGTCGTCGACTCTCAAAACAGAGTTGCGGGAAGGATTGAAATCTGCCGGATTATACAGCATCTCCGGATCGCCGGAGAGCTTTGAATCCCATCCTGAAGAAGAGGGGAGCGATCAACACCGTCGCTATCACCATGACCGTCACCGTCGTGTAGAGAGCCGCGGTGATGATTCCGGCAGAGAGCGCAATCGTTGCAACGACAAGAGCCACCTCTCCACGCGGACAGAGTCCGATACCGACGATGAGAGCACTTACGGAGTCTGGAAGAAATGGCCTGGATCCGATATAGCCGCCGATGATCTTTCCTGAGAATGCAACCAGAACCAGCGGAAGAAGAAGAGGATCAAGGAATGTTTCAGCAGAGAGCGTCAGTGAAAGGCCGATTGATGCGAAGAAGATGGTGATAAGAAACCCAAGTCCCAGATCCGAGAGACTCCCCTCAATCGAACGATCAGGCCGAATCCGATCACTCAGTGCAAGACCTGCAAAAAAGGCACCGATAGCAAGATGGAGGCCGATAATATGGCTTACGGCAGCAGAGGAAAAAGCGATGATGAGACTTGCCGAATACGCGGTCTCATGAGACGCGTGCCGCCGCACCTTTGCATACAACCGCCCAAGGATACGACGGCCTCCGGTCACCATGAAGGTGAGGAAGATGAGAGCCAGAATGGCAGTGCCGGCAACAGAGGCAAGACCACCACCAAGGGCAAAGGCTGAGAGCGTTGCAAGCAGGAGAATGCCAATCAGATCATCAATGACGGCGCTTGTAATGATGATGCTTCCAATCGGTGAAGAGAGGGCATGTTCATCAACAAGTGTACGAACCGATATACCGATTGAGGTGATGGCAAGCGCGATCCCGAGGAAGACAGAGGTGATTATATCCATCCCGGTGAGGTACCCGAGGCCGAAACCTGAAGCGAACGGGATAGCGACACCAAAAAGAGCTGTTAATGTCCCTGCTTTTTCTGCTGAAGCGAGATTCTTGAGATCGGTCTCAATACCAGAGAGGAAGAGGAGGACGATCAGCCCGAGATCAGATAAGGCTCCGATCACCTCGTTTGGCTCGATGATCCCAAGAAGCGAGGGGCCAAGGATCAGACCTGCTGTGATCTCACCGACGAGTGCGGGATATCCGGCCCGCTCAACAAGTTCTCCTGCACCTTTTGCAACAAGAAGAAGGATCAGGATCTCAAGCACCACAAACATTCGTATTCTGCCATCTCCGGGATAAGGTATAAAGCCTTGCCGACCTATTCCGGAGTAGCTATGACAGTGAGGCATATATCCGGGCAGGATGCGTATTCTATCCTCTCCAAATACGGCATACCGGTGCCACGGGACGGGCTGGCGAGAGACGAAGACGAAGCGTCTTCTATCGCCCAAAGGATCGGGTATCCGGTTGTACTGAAGATCGAGTCCCCGGATATCCTCCATAAGAGCGATGTTGGTGGTGTCATACTCGGAATCAAGGATGAAAGGGAACTCAGAGAGGGATATGCCAGGCTGATCGAAAGGGCAGGGAATCTCCGGCCTGATGCCGGGATAATTGGTGTCCGGATCGAGGAGGAAGCGGCACCGGGACTCGAGATCCTGATTGGAGGAGCAAACGATCCGGCATTTGGAAAGACGATCACCTTCGGGCTCGGCGGAAAGCTGGTGGAACTTCTCAGGGATACTTCGATTAGGATCCTCCCTCTCGATAAAGAGGAGATCAGGTCTATGATCCGGGAGATCAAAGGGTATCAGCTGATACGGGGATTCCGTGATGAGCCTCCACGCGACGAGGAGGCGCTTGTTAATGCGATTGCCGCAGCAGCTGATCTCTTCCTCGATCACCCCGGATTCACCGAATTTGATATCAACCCCCTGATCCTCCATGAGGATGGCTGCATCGCAGTCGATGCCCGGTTCATCGAAGGGGAGCAGCAGAAACAGGAGGAGATGGCTCTTTTGCCACTTGATCCCGCTATACTGAAGCCCCGGTCAATTGCGATCGTCGGCGCAAGCCCTGATCAGGGAAAGATCGGCTATACAATCACAAGAAACCTCCTCTCTTTTCCCGGCAGGCTCTATCCGGTAAACCCCAGACATCAGGAGATCCTCGGGAGGAGGGCATATCAGAAGGTGACGGGGATTCCTGAAGCGGTTGACATGGCGGTGATTGCCGTGCCTGCGGCGGTAGTTCCGTCGATAATCTCGGATTGTGCCCGGAAGGGTGTCAGAACTGCGGTCATCATCTCATTTGGATTCCGGGAGTCCGGAGAGGAGGGAAAACTGCTCGAAGAGGAGATCGTCAGCATTGCGAGAAAGAACGGGCTTCGGATCATCGGGCCAAACAGCCTCGGGATCATGGTGCCGCCGGAACAGATCAATACAACCTTCAGCAACAATTCTGCAAACCCGGGACCCTTTGGATTCATCTCACAGAGCGGGGCATTGATAACAACGATTGTGGACTGGAGCATTCAGGAGGAGATCGGGTTTTCTGCTATCATCAGTGCCGGAAACCAGTCGGATATCAGTTTCGTCGATTACATCGATCTCCTCGCAAAAGATGAGAATACCTCTGTAATCATACTCTATATCGAGGAGATACGCGAGGGGAAGCGGTTCCTTGAGACTGTCTCCCAGGTATCAAAAGAGAAACCTGTGGTGGCGATCAAGGCCGGGAGATCCCGGATCGGGAGGGCAGCCGCTGCATCCCATACCGGTTCCCTTGCCGGCGACTACCAGACCTATCGTGCGGCATTTCGGCAGGGGGGAGTGGTTCCTGCCGACTCGATCAGATCCGCGTTCCAGATCGGGACAATACTCTCAGGGCAGGGCTATCCAAAAGGGAACCGGGCTGTTGTCGTGACGAGTGCGGGCGGTTTTGCGGTCCTCTCATCAGATTATGCAGAGAGGAACGGAATCGATCTCGTCATGCTCCCGGACGGGGTACATGCTGAGATGGATGCAATCCTCCCACCGGGATGGAGCGGCAGAAACCCGATCGATATGATCGGGGATTCAACCACAGGACGGTTTGCAAAGGCCTTTGATATTCTCCTGAAGAACCAGGATTTCTGGGATATTGCCATCATCATTTCTGCTCCGACCGCAATAGCAGATCCAAAGCAGCTTGCACTTGAGATCGTTCGGTTTGGCGAGCATACAGCGAATATGGTGGTTGCTGCCCTTCCCGGAGGGGATTCGGTGAAGCCCGGCTTTCCTGTCCTCAGGAGAGGCAGGGTGCCAGTCTTCAATGAGGTCGAGGATCTCTTCCGGGCTGTCGGGGAGATCCTGATGGCAACAAAGCAGGGCTGACTCAGTGGTGAAGCGGGGAGATGAGGGTGTGCGGCAGATCCTCTTTTCTGGTGACCACAACAGATGATCGCTCCAGCATCAGGTTCACATGCTCGTTATGACCTGCTTTCCTGAAATCTGTCCTGAGGGAAACAACGGGTATCCCTTTTGCATACGCATACCCAATCTCCCATGCGGTGCCTGAATCGGCATCGGCCCCGTCAATAATCGCAACCATCCAGTCTGTTGTTTTGAGTGCTTCACAGTGAGACTGGAAGATCTGATCTATTGCATCCTTATCGCGGCATGCCGAATCCTGACCCACCTCCTGGGGAAGATAGACCTCAAAACAATGGGTGGCAAGCAGATCCCTGATCAATTCATTGTATCGGCGTTCGGCTTCTGTGAAAAGCGGTGACGCAAGATAGACCCGGTACCGGGCGAAATCAAACGCATCAATAGCCGGTATTTCCCGGAATCGGGAGAGAAACACACCGCGGTGATTCACTTTCTCTTCAGGGCTGTACCAGGTGGTGTTCACTCCGCAGGCAGGCGATGAGTCTGCTCCGATGATGCAGAGCGGCTCCCCCCGCTGAAGGATGATCTGCCGCACCTCAATTTCAAGCCTGTCGATGAGAAGTTCGAATTCAGGTGTGTTCAGCCGCTCAGTGAATGTCCCGGGAGCCCGGTTCCTTCCGAGATAGAGCGTCTCTGCACAGGGAAGAGGAACAACCTCAAGCCCGAATGCCGAGCACCTTTTCAGGCAGCCTGCATATGCCCTGAGATCCTCATCCCGAGTGATCCCTTCAGCCCGGAGAGAGGGATCGAGGATACAGGGTGCAACCATCACATACATGACAGCTTTATTGGTGCTTCTCATTGATGGATTGATCGCGGTGCTTGATGTGATATGAGGCGCAAGATAGTACTGTCATGATACCTCTCATCTCGTACCGCGACAACACCTGTGATCCCAGGAAGTGCACCATTAAACGGCTTGAGCGGTATGGCTTTGTCAGGGTTGTCCCGTCATTCCGACAGGTGCCAAAGGGAACGCTCCTCCTTGACCCTACCGCCGGAGTAGTCATCTCACCAGCTGATCGGAGTTGGATCCGTTCGATCACCGCCCTCGACTGTTCATGGGAAGTGCTTGAACGGGAAGAGCTCTCGATCTTCCGGGGGCGGAGGGCTCTTCCGTTCCTTGTCGCAGCAAACCCGGTCAATTTCGGAAAACCCTTTGTCCTCTCGTCGGTCGAGGCGCTTGCCGCTGCATTGATCATCCTCGGTGAGCGCGATCAGGCAGAGCTGATCCTCTCAAAGGTGCCGTTTGGTATCCGGTTCCTCGAGGTGAATGCAGAGCCGCTTGCAGAATATGCAGCAGCAGTCGATAGTGCCGGTGTGCTCGCCGTGCAGGCTGAGTACCTCTGATCTACAGATCATCCTTCTCAGTCTCAAGCTCCGGATCGATCTCTTTTCTGATCCAGCAGACGAGATCCTTCATATCAATCTCCTTCTTGTACTGATTCTCGATCACAAGGTACAGGATCAGCCCGGCCGCGGTCACCACCGACATCGGGAGCAGTGTTGCGCGAATAACATCCAGTATCTCTGAAAAAGGGGTCCCGATAGTGAGAAGCGGGAGGATTACAAGGATATGGAGCACTTCTGCTGCCACCCCGAGGATGGCAAGACGGAGCGGTGTGAAAGGGAGCCATCGCCTCCCGACCACACCTCCCAATATACCGGCAACGATCGTGGCTATTGCACAGGGAAGAGCAGTCCAGCCCCCAAGCGAATACCGGTAGAGACCACCGATGAGTCCGGCTGCCGCACCGGCTATGGGACCGCCGATGAGTCCGGCGATGATCGGCCCGAGATCCCGGAAGTTCAGGAGGACACCTTCAAAGTTGAAGCCCCGGAATGTCCCGTATATCGAGAGTGCTCCAAAGATGAGGATCAGCCAGAGAAGATCGGTTTTTGTCGCAACCCCTCTCCGGTATGCCGAGGCCAGATCTGATCTGACAAAGACGAAGAGGACGAGGAGAACCATTGCGAGCCGTTCCATCAACGGTACGCCAAATGCAAGGATCGTCGCCTCCTCAAGCAATCCGACAAGGAAAAAGATACCGGATCCGATCGCCATGACGGCAAGCCAGATGCGGGATCCCCGGTGCCCCCGGGGAAGATTGTTATCAATATAGATGAGGGCAAATCCGATAACCGCGAAGAGGATCGACGAGACGACAGAGACATGCTTGATCACGGCTTCGGGGCTTCCGATATAGATTGAAGCAAGGATGATAACAGAGAAAGCAAGGAGGATCAGCCGGTACAGTTTCTTTGCCGGTATCTGAATACCGCCCGCTTCCCGGAGGATACCGCAGATCGCACGCGCACGCCCGTCCATACCGGAGATTGCTGCACCCGCAAGCAGAATGAACGAAGAGAGGACGAATACCGGGGCTGCGAGGGGTATTGTCATAAAGAGATGGGTTGAGACGGCAATGGCCGAGATGACACCCTCATCGATGGCATGGAATGAATGGCTGTAATTGGCACCAATCGCCAGAAATACCAGGCTCATCAAGGCGATAAGACCAAATCCGATGAGAAGATCGGTCCGGACGATCCGCATCTTCTCGGGAAGATCGCTGGTGCAGGGCTTTCCGCCGGTCTTCTCATGAAGCCAGACCGAATAGAGGAGGAGGTTCAACCCGGCACCAACCGCCCCGAGGAGAGCCATAATCTCAATATACTGATGGGGATCCAGGTACGGAATAAACCCTTCTGCAACCTCGGTTACCGGGACATGGAGGGCAAGGAGGCTGAAGAGGATACCGGTAAAGAGGAGGATCATCATCCCGATGATCACCTTTTCCAGCCGCTCATAGCTGCCTTTCCAGAGGAGAAGGAGGATCATGGCGAGGGTTGCAATCGCAATCACCTGGATCGGAATATCGATGGGGAGCAGGTAATAGAGGAAATGCGCCGCGATAATGAGGAAACCACCATATGCAAGCATCTCGAGGATATAGATGATCGTGATGAAGGTGACCTCCCAGTTCCGCGGCCCAGGAATGGACCGAAGGCCCGAGAAGATCGTCTTCCCCGTGGAGAGGGTATAGCGGGCGATCCCATAGGCAAAGGCATACTTATAGATGAGCGCGATTGCAAAGACCCAGAGGAGGCCATAGCCGGTATGGAGTCCCGCATTGATGATCTCAACAAGCCCCGATTCCCCGGATACCTCAAGTGCAAGGATGAAGACCGGCCCTAGAAAGAAGAAGCGTTCTGCAATCCGCCTTCGCAATGAGGTGATTTGCGCGGGAAGGGCTGTTTGGATCTGCACCCTGATCTATTTGTCGTTTGGAAAATAAAAGACCCGCTCAGGTACGCACCAGATACCCTGCTGATCTGATCATTCTGATGACCGCATCATCCCAATCAAAATCAGATAGTTTCTCCAGAAGATGAGCTCTTTCTGCAAAGATGGCAAGGAGAACCGGATCATCTGATCCGAGATGGCGGGATTCCATGATCCGCCCTGCCCGCCTCCCGCTACTATCAAGGATGAGCATGCGCCAGCATCCATAATCACGGCATATATCGGGTCGTGTTGCATGGACAGAGCAGTAGCCTTTCTCTTCCTCAGGGATGAACCGGAAGAAGGGGCATGCTTCCGGGCGATCTAGAAAGGTGCTCTTCTTACGATTCTTATCCAGAAAAAGGGCGGTTTTGTCGGGATCGATCGTAACAGTTGTCCTCTCGCCGGAATAACGGTTCAAAACAATATACCGGAGATTACCGAGATCGGCTTCTATGGTATGGACAAGACCAAGATAGCTGCAACAGTCGCCGCACTGGCTGCATTCAAATACCAGGCTGACTCCCCCGGACCATCATTCGGCACCCTTTCCAAAGATCCATATCGCCCATCCAAAGGCTTCCCTTCCATAGACGAGATATTCATCCTGGATTTTGCAGAGGTACTCCTCAATCTCCTCCCGCTCAGGATGTGAGGGGTGTTCGTCAAGCCACCTGATACACTGCCGCCAGATGGCGCTCTCATAACGGTCATGGTCATCAGGAGATGCCCTGATCACAGCCCGTAACCTGAGCCCGAGATCACGGGCGGCGGCTACAAGGCCGTATTCAGTGGGGATCTCCTGCCACTGGACCGCAAATTCCGGCGGAACAGAGGCGCTCTGCCAGTAGCGATCCCCGATAACAATACTGCCTCCGGGTCTGGTGATCGATTCACAATGAGCGAGGGCAGGCACTACACCCCCGAAGATGAAGGCAGAGCCGATGGCAACAGTACAGTCTGATCGTTCATCCGGCTCCCATGCTGCGGCGTCGCTTTCAATGATCTGAATCCGATCTGCCGCCCCTTTTTCATCGACTGCTCTCTTTGCAGCGGCAGCCGATTCCTTTCTCAGTTCGATACCGGTTCCCCGGATACCATATGCATCATGCCAGAGGGAGAGAAGGGTGCCGTTTCCGCAGCCGATATCGTAGACATTATCGCCTGAACTGATCGCAGCAAGCTCTCCTGCCCTCTTGATCATCTCTGGCGTGACAGGGTTCATCAGGGGGAGGCGGGACTGGGCAATTCTTTCGATCTCATCAGGGTGCATGGGACTTCCTCGTATCCAGAGTATAGTCAGGTTGTGGCAAAAAAGGTAAGGGGAAGATGATCACGCAGGTGCCTGCTCTTCTTCCGGGAGGATGGCATACCCTGAATCGAGCCTGCCAAGCACTGCAAGCGAGTAGGTGCGGAAGAAGGTGACGAAGGGTACCATTATCAGGAGAACTACCGGAATTGCGATGATCAGGTATGGGATGAGGAGGAGAAGGAGGAACGAGAGGTTTGCCATCTGAACCAGCAGGTACAGGAAGAGCCCGATGAGAGCAAAGGGGATGGCAACGATCCCAAGCGCCAGAAGGGTGAAGAGGATCATGACCACACCGGCACCAAGCGCTGCTAAGAACCTGACAACCAGATAGATGATCCCCTGCATCCACTGTCTGCTGATGATCGAATAGAACTCTTTCCACCCATCAATCACCCCACAGTCCTTCTGGATCATGATCGGCACCACGAAATCGATAGTAATCAGCTGGATAATCCCGACGATGATTGCAAGTACAATGAGGATCGGGAAGAAGAGAATGAGGGTAAGTACCAGTGAGATGCCACCTGCAGGACCCGCGAGACCCCCGGCGAGAATGATGAGCGGTATGATAAGTGCTGCGAGAAGCACGAGGAAGAGAACTGCAATTCCAATCTGGAAGAGGAAGAGCCTGATACCCATCCCGGCACGCGGGCTGAAATATTCCCGTATCTTCACGTTCCCCGTTCGTATGCAGTCAACAAAGACGAACTGGAAGATCGATCCAATCAGCATGAAGAGGAGGGCAAGAGCTATGATCAGGAGGACGATGGCAATGATCAGCCCGGCCATATCGGGCAGGGCCTCGGGCATAAAAACCATGGGGAGATCATCTGACGTGGTGCTGCTGCCTGAAGACCATGTAGGCTGCGGGAACCCGGCGCCGCCCCAGCCGATGAAGAGAGCAATAAGAGCGATGCGGAACCAGATTCCTTTCCGGAAAGGCCAGAGAAGATCCCGGGTGCGCCTGATCGCAGAATCGATCTCAGAGAGGGCAAAATACTCTGTCATTCTTCAATCGTTCGTTATGGCTTCAGATAAAGGTGATGATAAACAGGATGGGGGAGAATAGAGTCCTGATTTAACGAGATCCCTGAGATGCATCCTTAAGATCGTCAAAAAAGTCCGATGTTACCAGATCATCCAGATCACCCAGATCATCAAGGCTGACCTCCTCGATGCTTTTTCCCGGGAAGAGCCGTTTCATCAGCATATCCGAATACTTCCGTAACCTCTCCTCCATCACCTTCATCTTGCTTGTATCATGGATATGGACGGCATACTTGCGGACAGTCCCATCGGGATCGAAGATCGGATGAATACCAATATCATACCATGATCCTGCAAACTCCTCCTCGTACTTCAGGGAATAATTCATGATAGGGGGCAGCGTTTTGCCTGCCATCGTCGGGGAGAGATACCCGGATTCAACCATCTCCGATACCGCTGATCCTATCAACTCGTCAACCCCTCTTCCAGCACGTTTTGCCAGTGCTTCATTCACTGCTATGAAGGAGCCATCCCTGTCGATGAGGAAATGGAGATCACGGGTCTCATTCAGGAGCACACGGATGATCTCCGCCTGTTCGCGGACGATCCTGTCCATCGCATTCTTGTAAAATGCCATCGCGATGGTTGTCTTTAGCTCCTGCTCCCGGACAGGCTTCAGGATATAGCCATATGGTTCGGTGAGTTTTGCTTCATTGATATATTGATCATCTGAGAATGCCGTCAAAAAAATGACAGGAATATGATAGTTCTTCCTTATCTCTTCAGCAGCTTCAATCCCCGTCATCTCACCCGCGAGCATGATATCCATCATGATGAGATCAGGCTTCAACTCTTCTGCTTTTTGCACTGCCAGTTCTCCTGCCCTGGCAATCCCGCAGACCAAATAGCCCATATCCTCAAGACTGCTCTTCAATGCCATCGAGGTGATGGCTTCATCTTCAACTATCAATATTGTCGCTTTCGTCATTCTGATACTCCTCCATCAGGTTCAATCGGGAAGATGATCTCAAAGAGTGTTCCTTCCTCCCTCTTCATCGAGATACTGCCCATCAACTGCATCACAAGGCTGGTGACAAGCCGCATGCCAAGCGATACTGTCTGTGTATAGTCAAGATCTTCGGGGAAACCAACCCCGTCATCGCTGAACCGGTATACCATCTCATTATCCCGCCTCTCCATAGTAATGGTGATCGTCCCTTTCCTTCCATCCGGATACCCGTGTTTCAGGGAGTTCGTCAGTAACTCGTTCGTTATCAGGCTGAGGGGAACAGCTTTGTCAATTGAGAGGTGGATCCCATCGGCATGAATCAGGAGGCTGACTGTTCCGGATCTGATCTCGCGGGAGGTGATTATTGTTTCACACATTGTCCTGAGATACTGGCCATAATTAATGCGGGAGAGGCTCTCAGACTGGTACAGCTTCTCATGGACGAGTGCGATTGAGAAGACCCGGTTCTCACTCTCCCGGAAGAGCTCGCGAATGGTCGGATCATCGATCGTCTTTCTCTGGAGCATCAGAAGGCCTGAGATCACCTGCATATTGTTCTTCACACGATGGTGGATCTCTTTTAAAAGGGTCTCCTTTTCACGAAGAGAGCGCTTCGTCTCTTCATCCCTCTTCTTCTTCTCACTGATATCATGGAAGATGCTTGTGCATTTCCCATCCTTTGAGCAGTATACCGATACCTCGAAGGTTTTATCCCGGCCAGCCTCCTCATGTTCAAAAACCTGCGATTCTCCTGTTTTGGCTGCCTCTGCATAGTATTCCATCAGCACCGGCTCCATCTCAGGAAGAACATCATGCAGACTCTTTCCTGTAATTATCTCAGGCGATAGTCCGGTGATTTTTGAAAAGGCAGGGTTCACCTCGACAAAACGGCAGTCACGCGGCCTGCCATCCGGATCCGTGACCAGCTCCTGGTGGGCATACCCATCATGCATCGATTCAAAGAGCGATCTATACCGCTTCTCGCTCTCCTGGAGCGCCTCCTCGTCTGCCATCTTCCGCTCGGTGATGTCAATAGCAGTTTTCAGACGGACATAGCGGCCATCGATCCACCGTATCACACTCACATGGCTGTCATACCACCGTCCGTTTTCGGAATTCCGGAACTCCCATCTGAACTCTCCTGCATAGCTGCCATCCTGCTGCATGAGCATCGCATTCGTGCATAATCCACAGGGTTCTTCCTGCCCCGGTTTCATCACAGACCAGCATCTCTTCCCTTCAATATCACCTGTGAATCCTGTAATCTCACGTGCATACTTATTGATAAAGAGCAGCTCATGCGTCTGTATATCAGCCACATATACAGCGGCATTAATTCCATCCAGCACCGCAAGCAGCCTCAGGTGTGCTGCCTGTAATTGCTCGTCTGCTGCCTGCAACTCCTCGTCAGAATGTTTCCGCTCAGTGATATCCCTGACAGAAATAAGATCTGCTTTCATCCCATCATACTCAATCTGCTTGCCAACACATTCAACGAATACTTTTTTCCCCAGTGCTGATTGAATGGTATATCCTGAAAGATATGCGTCATTTCCCTGGAAAACAGCCATGAGATCACGGATCGCACCATCTCTTGACTCTTCTGCAACAAAATCGAGAACATTTCTTCCGATCAGTTCTTCATGATCCTCGATATCAAGCAATTTGGCGGCAGAACTATTTGCAAACACAATTCTTCCCTGCGGATCCAGAATTGCAATCGCTTCAATCGAGTATTCAACAAGAGAGCGGAACTTCTCCTCGCTCTGCCTGAGCGCCTCTTCAGATCTCTTCCGATCGGTGATGTTTGTCAGGACAAGCAGATTGGTCGGAGTGTCATGGTACTCCATAAACGCCCCCTGGACAAGCACTGTTATCCGGCCGCCTTCTTGTGTTCTGATTTCGACCTCATATGGCGATACCGGCAATCCTTCTGCCCGTGCAACCAGTTTCTGCTTCACCAGATCATGGTATTCTTCAGGAACAAACGAAAGGACATGAGCACCTGCAAGTTCTTCAACCGGGTAGCCAAAGGCCTGTTCTGTAGCTGGATTTGCAAAGATAACCCTCCCATCGTTTCCATAGAGGACAATGTAATCAGGAATGTGGTCTATGAGTGTGCGGTTGAAGATCTCGCTCTTCCTGAGTGCATCTTCAGATCGCCTTCTTCCCAGTGCACTTGCGATGATATCGCCACAAAACCTGAGAATATTGATATCTTCCTGATTCCAGTCCCTGGCCCTCTCAACATTATCAAAACCGATAAATCCGGTAAGCCCGTCACTCATCATCAGTGGAATGGCAATCAATGAACGGACACCCTGTTTTTCCAGCAAACTCTTTTCTGAAGCTGCTTCAGGGGGCATCTCATGAAGATCCCTGATCCTGATGATCTCATTATTACGAAGCTTCTTCATCCACCAGGGGAAGTGGGAGCAGGGGAGGTTCTGAAGATTTTCGATCTCAGGCGAAACACCATCTGCGTACCACTCATGGCTGTTATCCATTACATCGCTAGCTTCCCGTAAAAGGAAGATGTATGAACGGGATGCACCGCAGAAAGAGCCGATGTCTTCAAGTGCCACATTGATCGGCAGATCAATATCATCAGATGCAACAAACCGTGATGAAATGAGTCCGATCAATCGCTCAAACCAAAGCCTTCTCTTTATCTCAGCCTCTCCACGCCTGGTGGCAACCGCATAGTGGATTTTATTTATCAGTTCTGCAAACTGGGATCGGGGATCGCCCCCTTTCTGGATGTAAAAGTCTGCGCCGCTGTTTAAAGCCTCGATCACCACCTCTTCCCGGCTTTGCCCGGTTAAGATAATGAAAGGCGTCCGATCACCCTTCTCCCTGAGGTACTTCAGAAAATCGATCCCATTCATCCCCGGCATCTGGTAATCTGAGATGATGGCATCAAACTGCCGCTCTTTGAGTAAAATGATCGAATCAGGAACATTTTCACAGGTAACAACCGAAAGAAGCAGATCCTCCTCCAGGAAGAGTTTTCCAATCTCCAGAAGTGCGGGTTCATCTTCAATATAGAGGATGGAGATCGGAGCAGATCCCGGACCCGAGACTGGCATGAAGAGGAATCGGTGTGAGTAGAAATAATACTATTTATTCTGTAATCCAGCGGTTTGAACGGCCTTCTCTTCTTCTGAATCCCCGGACTCTTCCCCATCCGGATCAACCGGAAATACGATCTCATAGGCAGTGCCCTTCTCCCGCCTGAGATTTATCGTCCCAAGCAGCTGGTTCACAAGGCTTGTGATGAGCTGCATCCCGAGCGTCTGGGTATTCTCAAAGTCGAGATCGGCTGGAAACCCGATTCCATCATCAGAAAACCGGTATGTGATTGTATTCTCCTTCTTCTCCACACGAATTGTAATGGTTCCCTTCCTGCCATCGGGAAAGGCATGTTTCAGTGAATTCGTCAGTAATTCATTTGTGATCAGGCTGAGCGGGACGGCCTTGTCGATTGAGAGGTAAATATCATCTGCATGGATATCAAGGGCAATCGTCCCGACCCTCACCTGGCGGGATGAGAAGATGTACTCCCCCATCATGGAGAGGTATTCCCCATACTCAATCCGTGAGAGATTCTCTGACTGGTAGAGTTTCTCGTGAACAAGGGCGATCGAATAAACCCTGCTCTCGCTCTGGGAGAAGAGCTCCCGCATCTCAGGATCGGGGATCGTCTCTTTCTGGAGCATCAGCAGGCTTGAGATCACCTGCATGTTATTTTTCACGCGGTGATGGATCTCTTTTAAGAGGATCTCTTTTTCCCTGAGAGATTGTTTCGTCTCTTCATCCCGCATCTTCTTTTCTGTGATATCCTGGAAGAGTGTGGCACACTCACCTGCTCCCGGGCTGTAAACAGAGACGAAAACGTAGCGCACGGGATCATTCAACCGGATCTCAAAGACCGCAGATTCTCCGGTTTTAGCTGTGTGTACAATCTGTTCGAAGAGATGCGGATCTGCATCAGGAATGACTTCGGTGAGCAACTTCCCAACAACCTTATCGCGAGGCTCTCCAATCAGCATTTCAAAAGAGGGATTGGCATCGAGGACATAAATAGCGGCACAACCATCATCCGGATCAGCACCCACCCGGTGGAGGGCATATCCATCGTGCATGGTCTCAAAAAGTGAGCGGTAGCGTTTCTCACTCTCAATAACCGCTTCCTCTGCTTTCCTTTTATCAGTAATATCACGAATAAGAGCAATCACTTCATTCTCTGTGTAGGGAACAATCCTTGCTTCAAAATGGCATATTCCCGCCGGGACAGGGAGGGTGTATTCCAGGGTCTGTAATTCATTTCTGTCAATTGCCGATCGGACCCCCTGAATCATCTGAACTCCAATCTCCCCGGATATCACATCTGTTACCCGGCGGCCGATCACTTCGTCTTTTGGGAGAATCAGGAGATCTTCCTGATAATTGAGGATGTCAAGATATGTCCCTTCCCGATCAAACCTGATCAGAAAATCAGGAAGCGATTGCAGGATAAGCCGCTGAAGACCCTCGCTCTTCAGAAGAGCAGTTTCGGTTGTCTTCAGCTCATCGTACTGTACCCGCAGTTCCTCTTCAATCGCTGTCAGTTGCTCGTATGCAGCAAGGATCTCTTCATTCGCCCTCTTCAGTTCCATATCCCGTTCCATCAGATCGGTGATATCCCGCCCGACAGACTGGAATTCCCGTATTGAACCATTTTCATCAAAGATCGCCCTTGTGTCCCATCGCTGCCAGAGGATACGTCCGTCAGGCATGATCGTCCGCTGGTCAATAGTTCCATTCGGTTTAGCCTGTGTGAGCGAAGAGAAGAGACGATAAACCTTCCCTGAATCATCCGGATGAATCACCGGCTTGAACCTGCTCCCGACGATTTCTTTGCAGGGAACCCCGAAATACCGGCAATAGGCATCATTTGTAAAGAGTACTCTTCCATCTGCAGCAAACCGGCAGATCAGTTCGGTCTGATCTTCGACGACATTCCTATACCGCTCCTCACTCTCCCTGAGTGCATCCTCACTCCTCTTTTTTGATGTAGCGTACCTGATAATATTGATGAGTTCAGCAAACTGTGCCCTCAGATCTCCACCCTTTTCAAGATAGAAGTCTGCTCCATTGTTCAGTGCTTCGATCACCACCTCTTCCCGGCCCTTTCCCGTCAGAATGATGAAGGGCGTCTCATCTCCCTTCTCCCGAAGATATTTCAGAAAAGAGATGCCATCGCATTTTGGCATCTGAAAATCCGAGATGATCGTATCATAGTGCTCTTTTTTCAGGAGAGCTATCGCATCAAGGGCACTCTCGCAACCAATAACCAGAAACTCCCCGCTCTTCTCCAGATGTTTTTTACCGATGATCAGGAGCCCCGGTTCGTCATCAACATACAGAATCCTGATCGGAGAATCCACGGAGTTTGGCATAGAGACGATTTCAGCATTCACAGGAAATAATACTATCTTTTCAAATGATTCAGATCCGATTATTTCTGCTCTTTTCTCACCCATCCGGTCAGCACCAGACCATCAAAGAGGTAATCGGCATCATCGGAATGATCACTGAGGATTCCCCGGATATAAACCGGCTTTCCATCAGCTGATCTGAAGACCAGAGAGAAGGGCTGAACGCCAAGCGGGTTTTTCCCGAGATCATGAAAGAGCTTCTCGATTACCGCAAGGCTGTCATCATGAATATAATTCCAGAGCCTCATTCCCGGGATCGTATCTTCCGAATATCCGAGGTATCTGTTCAGTGAAGGGCTTTTTTGCCGGAGTGTGCCATCATCATTCAGGATAACGATAACATCCGCAACATCGTCGATGATAGACTTGAAAAACTCTTCATTCTGCCTTAGTTTCTCTTCCATCACCTTTATTCGGGTGATATCATGGATATGAACCGCATATTTTGTTATGGTGCCTTTAGGACTTGCGATAGGATAGATCCCGACGTCATACCAGTGCTCGTTCAACTGCTCGATAAATAACTCTCCTTTGCTCTGTCCGGGCTGTAATGAATGGCCGGCCATCCTGGGGGAGAGGTAGCCGGAGGAGACCAGATCGTACACATTTGAACCAACAAGCTCTTTCACCGTTTTTCCCGCTTTTTTTGCAAGAGCCTGGTTTGCCATGAGGATCGATTTCTCAGTATCGATTAAGAAGTGTATATCCGGCGTTGCATTCAGAAGGACACGAATCGTCTCCTGATGCTCCCTCAGGTTCATATCCATCGCATGCTTGTACAATGCCGTCTCGATGGTCGTCTTCAGCTCCTGCTCCCGGACCGGCTTCAGGATATAGCCAAACGGCCCGGTCACCTTTGCGGCATTCACCACCCGATCATCTGAAAATGCCGTCAGGTAAATGACAGGAACTGTGCTTGTTGCCCGGATTTCTGCGGCTGCATTGATACCTGTCATCTTCCCTGCAAGCTTGATATCCATCAGGATCAGGTCAGGCTTCAGTTCAGCTGCCTTCGTTACGGCCTGTTCCCCTGTTGGAAAAAACCCGCAGACCGAATAACCCATATTCGTCAGGCTTCTCTTCAAAGCCATTGCGGTTACGGCTTCATCTTCAACGATCATTATGATTGCTTCACTCATTCTTCATCCTCTCCATTGGGTTTGAGGGGAAAGATGATCTCAAATCTGGTTCCCCCGTCACGATACAACGAGATTTTGCCCATCAGCTGCATGACAAGGTTGTTCACAAGCTCCATCCCGAGTGTTGTGGTATTCTGAAAGTCAATTTCATCCGGAAAAACAATCCCATCATCACTGAACTGGTACAGGATATCTCCCCCTTTCTTCTGAAGATTGATCCTGATGGTTCCCTTCCTTCCATCAGGATACGCATGCTTTAAGGAGTTTGTCAGAAGTTCATTGGTGATCAGGCTGAGAGGGACTGCATTATCGATTGGAAGATAGATATCAGATGCATCAATCTTCAGGGTGATCATCTCAGAGCTGATATTCCGTGAAGCCAGAATATGATCCCCCATCATCTCAAGGTACTCGCCATAATGAATACGGGAGAGATTCTCTGACCTATAGAGCTTTTCATGAACAAGTGCGATTGAGAAGACACGGTTCTCACTCTCCCTGAAGAGTTCACGCATCATTGGATCCGGCATATTCTCTCTCTGAAGCATGAGGAGGCTTGAGATCACCTGCATATTGTTCTTGACACGATGGTGGATCTCTTTAAGGAGAGTCTCCTTCTCCCGGAGTGATTGTACCATCTCTTCCTCCCGCTTCTTCTTCTCGGTGATATCATGGAAGAGGAGGGCACATTCTCCTCTTCCCGGGCTGTAAACCAGTACCTCATAGTCGGTATCCAGCCCCGGATGATGGTATTCAGCCATATGAGGCTCACCGGAATCTGCTGTTGCATGAAACCGTTCTATCCAGGCTTTTTCAAGATTCGGGAGTGCCTCAAGGAGAGTTTTGCCGATAGCCTCATCACCGGAAAGACCGGTGATCGTCTCCATCGCGAGGTTTAGTTCAATTATCCTGAGATCTGATGGTTTTCCATCAAAATCCCTGATCAGCTGAAGATGGGCATAGCCGTCATGCATGGAGGAAAAGAGTGACCGATAGCGTGTATCGGTCTCAAGAAGCGCCTCCTGCTCTGCCTGCCTTATCCCGGTAATATCACGTATAATTCCTTCGATTGCAATCCGGGCACCTTCCTTATCATGAATCGGGACAATCCGCTGTTCGATCCAGATCACCTCACCATCCTTTCTAATCCAGCGGAATCTGCTGGGTATCCCGGATGACTCTTCGGAGAGGGACGACTCGAGGAGGGGGCGATCATCAGGATGAATAATCCTCGTTGCAAGCCCGGGATCATCATAATAATCCTGGGGGGCATATCCGGATACCTCTTCTATAGCGGGGTTCACGTAGGTAAAATGAATCTCCGGCAGCAGATCGATCCGATATATAATATCCTCGGCATGCTCGGCAAGGCTCCTGAAACGCTCCTCGCTCTCCCGCAGCGCCTCTTCTGCCTGCCTCCGTTCAGCACCTTCAAAGAGCTGTGCGATAAGGGATGCGGCAATAATGGCAAACCCCTCCTCATCCACATGCCATCTCCGCGGAGCTCCTGTATCTTCAAGACAGAGGATACCGATCAGGCTGCCATCCTTCAGAATACCGACATCAAGCATGGTAGAGATCCCAAGAGGGGCAAGGTAGCCATCCTTCAGTTCACTGACCCTTGAATCCGAGGAGGCATCCTCAACGCAGAGCCTGTGCTTTCTCCTCAAAGTATCAAAGTAACGAGGATATCCATCTGTCTTCAGAGTTATCTCATTATTCTGTCTCTTCTCTTCTGCATCATAAAGTGAGAGGCATTGGAGAAGGGAGCCGTCCTTTGAAAAAGTCCATATTCCCACCCTTCTGGTTTCAAGTGTCTCTGATACGATCTTCGTGATCTTCGTCAGGGCAGCCTCCATATCCCCGGAGAGGATTGCGTCATCAAGGGCAAGATCCGCGATCGCCTTCCTCTGCCTTTTTGCACGTTCTGCATTCCTGGACAGAAGCTCTTCAGTCTCTTTCTCGTAGGTTTTATCCCTGCCAACTGACTGATATTCAATGATCTGCCCATCTTCATCAAAGATTGCCCTGGTATTCCATTGCTGCCAGAGCACTTTGTTATCAGGCATGATGATCCGCTGATCGATGGATCCGGCCGGGTTTTCTTTTGTGAGTTGGGAGAGGAATCCCTTAACCCTGTCACGATCACCGGGATGGATCACCGGCATAAACCGGTTTCCGATGAGAGATTTACGATCAAGTCCGAAGTAGCGGCAGTATGCATCATTCACAAAGAGGTGCGTGCCATCAGGGAGAAAACGGCAGATAAAGTCATTCTGGCTCTCGACAACGGCACGGTACCGCTCATCACTCTCTTTCCTGGCGATCTCGCTTCTCATTCTGCCAACTGCATACCTCACCTTCCTGGAGAGATCATGGAAGATAAAGGAAGGCTCTCCGATCTTCTGAATGTAAAAGTCCGCTCCGCAATTGAGCGCCTCAATCACCACCTCCTGACACCCTTTTCCGGTGAAGATGATGAACGGGGTTTTATTCCCCTCTTTTCTGATCTGTTTTAAAAGAGCGATCCCATCCATCTCCGGCATATCGTAATCTGCAACGATTACATCGAACGATCGTGTCCTGAGAAGATCGATCGCCTCCACGGCACTCTGGCAGGTGGTTACGGTGAGGTCATTATACTCCTGAAGATAGAGCGTGCAGGTTTCAAGGAGCGCGGGCTCATCATCAACGTAAAGGATGCTTATAGGAGATGATTTCGGGTTCGCATCTGCCATTTAATGGTAGTTGAGGATTTAGGTATGATAATACTATTGATAGCCTGTTTTTCTCATCCTTTGCAGGCAATTGTATTATGCTGTCGGAGAGATCAGTTGTATTCTATGAAAAGGGAATTGATCATTATCGCCATCATCCTCCTCTTCTCCCCAATTGGTGCCATAACCGCTTCGGCAGCAGAGTACCCCACTGCCCCCCTTGGATCGGCTGATTCGATGATGCAATTTGTCGAATGGCTTGTTGAACTCGCAAATGAGCTCATCGGGATCTTTACAGGTGCGATGGATCTGATCGGACTCTCAAACGAGACCTATGTCGGTGATATGGTCGCCACCCTTGATGATGGAATGAGTCTGGTGAATGCTACAAAGAGCCAGAAGTGAGAGGCTTGTACCAGACATTCATGCTCTCGAATCCTCCCCCAATCTGGGTATTATTCGGCAGGGTGCCTGCATAGTGGTACCCTCCCCGTGCAAAGAGGATATTCACCGGAGGCTCCTCACCCCGGCAGATCGTATAGGCAAGATGGAAGCCATCCTTGAAGACGTTTCCTTCCATATGGGCAAGGAGGGCACCGGCAGCACCTGCCCCCCGTGCAGAGGGGAGGGTGGCAAAATCGGTCATCTCGACCGTTTTTGAGAGGAAATCAAGTTCAGCCGACGAAACAGCCACGATCTCATCCCCATAAAGGAGGAGGAAGAACCGGACATCCCCGCTCACAATCAGATCAGAGATATAATCCGGATCATCAATTGGGAACGGATATGTTGGAAAGACCGAAGCATAGATCTCTGCAAGCGATTTTGCATCTGATCCGGACGCCTCCCTGATAGAAAATCCTTCCTGCAGGGGTGGATGGCCGGTTCCTGCACGTTGCCACGAGATCTCAAGTGTTTCTGAAACCCCCGATCCATTGTACTTCTGCCGTGCAGGATCGGTGTACTTTCCCAGGAAGAAGCAGGCTGTACCATCAGGATAGAAACCCGGGATTTCAGCCTCTACGGTGAAGCCTTCCTTCAGGAATGCCGGGGCAGAGGTTGCGGGAACTTTGGCAAAGACTTTGCTGTACCTTTCTGTTTCGAGCGTCTCTTCGATCCATCTGAGTACGCGATCGCAGTCATCCGGATCCAGCCGCATCAGATATATCCGGTTGTTGTGGGGCCCATGCTGGATGATGCTCGCCCCAACCCTGATTACCGGATCACTCCTCTTCGTCATCTCTCCGTGCCATCCGTTCCGAATCTACAGGAACAAGGGCTGTTGCCTCGTCATAATCCGAGAGGAGCCGGGCAATACCAACAACATGCTGCTCTTCGCCCCCTTTCAGGTTCAGCTGGAGTGAGCAATCCTTGCAGTTGCGATCACAGAAGATCGTGGTATAGTGATCCGGCTCCCGGTAGGTTGTGATCACACCTTCATAGTTCCTGAGAATCACCTTGTTGGTCGAATATGATATAAGATAGGTGGGCATCACCGGGATCTTTCCACCGCCACCGGGTGCATCTATCACATAGGTGGGAACGGCAAATCCGCTGGTATGGCCGATTAAGTTCTCGATGATCTCGATCCCCTTCCCGACCGGGGTTCTGAAATGCGAGAGACCTTCTGAGAGGTCGCACTGGTAGAGGTAGTATGGCCGGACCCGGTTTTTCACCAGTTTCTGGACGAGCGCCTTCATGATCCTCGGGCAGTCATTCACACCCGCAAGGAGGACCGACTGGTTGCCGAGCGGAATTCCGGCATCGGCAAGTTTTGCCAGTGCCCGCTCGGCTGTCGGGGTGATCTCCTGCGGATGGTTGAAGTGGGTGTTCAGCCAGATCGGCTGGTGCTTCTTCAGGACAGAGACGAGTTTATCGGTGATCCTGAAGGGGAGGACAACCGGAGTTCTGGATCCGATCCGGATCACCTCAACATGAGGTATTGCCCTGAGTTCGGTCAGGATACGGTCAATCAGCTCATCGGGGAGCATCAGGGGATCACCGCCGGAGAGGAGGACGTCCCGGACCTCGGGATGTTCACGGATATAGGCGATGCCTGCTTCCATCTCCTCCCATGTCGGGACACGGTCACGGTCGCCGACACGCCGCTTCCGCGTACAGTGGCGGCAGTACATCGCACAGACATTTGAGACGAGGAAGAGAACCCGATCAGGATAGCGGTGGGTGATCCCGGGAACCGGGCTGTCGCTATCCTCTGCCAGTGGATCCTCAAGTTCACACTCTTCAACGATCAGCTCGTCGGGTCTTGGAATTGACTGGAGAAAGACAGGATCCTGGGCATAGTCTTCTGTTTTGATCAGGGAGAGGTAATAGGGGGTTGCCGCGAGGGGGAATTTTTGTATCGTCTCTTCAAGCTTCTTCCGCTCTTCAGGCGGAAACGTGATTCCAAGCACCTTCTCAACGGTATTCAGATCCCGGACCGTATGGGCAATCTGCCATCTCCAGTCTTTCCACTGGGGTGCATCATGGTCTATATCTGTATAGTCTTCGTTTTGTTTTGGTATTCGGGTAGATAATTCCATAATTATTTCAACTCACCAGAGTACTATGATACCATATTCCTTAAAATGAACGGAATAATTAATATAATAATCCTGATTCTGATTTCGAGCGATTTTCATGGATTTATGTACGCAACATTTAAATATCATTATTCTGGGGACGGCACCAATAGGAGGGAAACCTCAATTGGAATCCATTCTGATCTAAATATCCAATTTTAAGACCTATATAGCCGCATATTGCTGAATACACAGAGTGGTGGCGGTATGCCATAAGCTTCATACCATGGCAGATCCATCCATTCTGTATGCCTGAAGGTGAGAAGGAATCTATCATCGGAAGAACGATCATGCCACGTGATATGGTCATCTACAAGGAGGATACAATAGCAAGCCGGACACTGATCATGAGCCGTGAGGGAACTGTCACCCTCTTTGCCTTTGACGAGGGGCAGGGTCTCTCCGAGCACACAGCCCCTTTTGATGCTCTGGCTTTTGCTCTCGACGGGGAGGCGGAGATTACGATCGCCGGTTCTTCCCACTATCTGAGAGAGGGTGAGATGATCATCATGCCCGCAAAGATTCCCCATGCGGTACAGCCGGCCACACGTTTCAAGATGATGCTGGTCATGATCCATGCCGGGATTCAGGAGAAAGCAGGCAAAACCGTGAATATCGGGGAGAAAGAGAAGAAAAAGGAGGAGAAAGGGGCAAAGAAGGAGAAGAAGGAGAAGAAGCGAGCAAAGAAAGAGAAGAAAAGGAGTAAAAAGCAGGAGAAGAAGAGGGCAAAGAAAGAGAAGAAGCAATAAAAGAGAGATGGGAGAGAGATGGCGGTAACCAGCCATCTGTCATCCCCGGGAAGAGCAGGATGACTACCGGTTTGATCCGGATCAGAACCGTTTATACCGGGAAAATGCAATAACAATACCAATGATCAGGATCGGGCTGCTTGGTTGCGGGAATATCGGCCATATCATAGCGAAGAACCAGAATGGTTTCTCGATTATAGCAGTCTTTGACCAGATTGAGGGGAGGGCAGACGAACTTGCAGCTGCATCCGGTGCCCTTCCTTTCACAGATTTTAATGCATTTTTATCAGCCGGTTTTGATATTGTCGTCGAGGCGGCCTCGGTTACAGCCGCGCAGGAGTACGGAGAGAGGATCCTTCTCTCAGGCCGTGATTTTGTGGTGATGAGTGTCGGTGCACTCTCAGATTCAGCCTTCTGCGAGAAGCTTGTCACGCTGGCCAAAGAGAAGGGAAAGAAGATCTATATCCCCTCCGGTGCGGTGATGGGACTGGACAATATAAAGGTCGGACAGATATCGGGGATCTCCACCTTCCTCCTCAGGACAACAAAGAGCCCAAGATCACTCAATATTGAGGCTGAAAAACCGATGATGATCTTCTCGGGAAAAGCCACCGAATGTATCAGGAACTATCCAAAGAACACCAATGTCTCAGAAGCACTCACGTTAGCAGCTGGGCATGAGGTTGATGTTGAACTCTGGGTGGATCCTGAAGCTGATCGAAACACCCATGAGATCTTCATCGAAGGTGAGTTTGGCGATGCATATATCCGGGTGAGGAATGTGCCAAGCCCCGATAATCCTGCAACAAGCTACCTTGCCGCCCTCTCCATCCTCTCCCTGTTAAAGAATCTCGATAACCCGCTGGTGATCGGAACATGACGATCCAGGAAGAAATACAAAAGTTAAAAATCGCCAGAAACGCCCTTATCCTTGCCCATAACTACCAGCCAGCAGAGATCCAGGATGTTGCGGATATCGTCGGCGACAGCCTTGAACTCGCGATCAAAGCAGCAGGGGCAACTGAACCTGTGCTTGTCGTCTGCGGAGTCCGGTTCATGGCAGAGACTGCAAAACTCCTCTCTCCGGAAAAGACTGTCCTGCTCCCTGCACCTGATGCCGGGTGCCCGCTCTCCGACTTCCTCACACCCGAAATGGTTCACGAGGCACGAGAGAAGTATCCGGGTGCTGCGGTTGTCGTCTATGTGAACTCGAGTGTGGAGGTGAAGGCGGCCGCAGATATCACCTGTACTTCAGCAAATGCAGCAGCCGTTGTCCGGTCACTCGATGCAGAGACGATCCTCTTTGGACCGGATGCCAATCTTGCATCCTTTGTACAAAAACAGATTCCAGAGAAGCGGATTATCCCGCTCCCGCCCGGTGGGCACTGTTATGTCCATTGCGCCTTCACAGAGGATCAGATCCGGGAGGCGAGGTCGAAAGGGTGGCGGATCGTCTGCCATCCCGAATGCCCCCCAAAGATTCAGGCAGACTCTGATCTGATCGCATCAACCGGCGGCATGGTGCAGCATGCATGTGAATGCGATGAATGGTTCATCTGCACCGAACGGGAGATGGGTTACCGGCTCAAAAAACTCCACCCTGACCGGCAGTTCCATGTCGATCCTGAGGCAATCTGCAAGGATATGAAGAAGACGACGATCGAAGACCTCCATCGGTCACTGCGTGATGGTATTCACGAGGTGAAGATCCCTGACGAAATCGCGGTGCCTGCCAGAAAAGCGGTCGAGGCAATGATGGCTGTTTTGGAGAAGAGTGCATGATACAGAATGAATCACTCCGGCGGTTTCTTGCTGAAGACGCACCCTATGGCGATATCACGACCGGATCAATTATCCCGGATACTGAGGGGAGGGCTGCGATCCTCTCCCGCGAGACCGGGGTTGTCGGAGGGCTCGAGGAGGCGATCTTCCTCTTTGCCGAATGCGGAGTTGAGGCACGAGCCCTCGCACGTGATGGGGACTGGATCGATCCGGGGCAGCAGATCCTCGATATTACCGGACCTGTTCATGGCATACTCCTTGCAGAACGGACAGTGCTGAATCTCATGGGGAGGATGTCCGGGATTGCAACCGCTACCCGTCGCTTTTCTGCCCTGATCGATTCGGTGATACCGGGCGCACGTATCGCCGGAACCAGAAAGACTGCGCCGGGACTTCGCTTCTTTGACAAAAAAGCGATTATACTCGGGGGAGGGGACCCCCATAGGAACTCCCTCTCAGATGCTGTTCTGATCAAGGATAATCACCTCGCTCTTGTTGGTATTGAAGAGGCGATAACCCGTGCACGGAGCGTATCGCAGTACCGGGTGATCGAGGTGGAGGCGGAGACACCTGAAGATGCATGTACTGCCGCTGCTGCTGGTGCTGATATCATAATGCTCGACAATATGGATCCGGAGACGGTGATGATGACGATTCAGCTCCTCAAAGACGGCGATCTTCGGGAGCGTGTCAGGCTGGAGCTCTCCGGGGGCATCACCCCGGCAAGTGCCGGATCCTATGCCGGATGCGAGATCGATCTCGTCTCCTCGGGATGGCTCACCCATTCTGTGAAAAATTTTGATCTCAGCCTTGAGATGCGGATGGCGCTTCGGACGATAAAATTATAAGAGGATTTTTCTCCTATCCTCTTCTCTTTTTCACTATATACCAGGCAACCCCGCCGATTACCACAAGCGGGAGAAGTGCAAAGACGGCAACGATAATGATCCCGATCATAAAGAGGAACGCAGCAATGCCGGTGTTTACGATACTGGTAATCGAGAACCCTGAATCGATCCCAAGCGGTTCCCCTTCCCTGATCGAGACCGTGATGG
This sequence comes from Methanocalculus sp. MC3, assembly GCF_054767395.1. Classification (NCBI taxonomy): domain Archaea; kingdom Methanobacteriati; phylum Methanobacteriota; class Methanomicrobia; order Methanomicrobiales; family Methanocalculaceae; genus Methanocalculus; species Methanocalculus sp. MC3. The sequence goes on along the minus strand of NZ_BAABMP010000001.1, from coordinate 8,823 downwards.
CCGCTTCATCGATCTGCGACTCAAGCAGCTTCAGCCTGCCCGTCACCCGGTCAAGGTTCAGCTGTGCAGAATCAATCGCAGTCTGAACCTTCAGGATCTCTTCAACCGTCTCTGCTTTGTCAAGGATCTCGGTGAGACGGTTCACCTGGTTCTCAAGAGCCCGTTTCTCGGCATGGAGATCGGTATATTCAGCTGTCACATCACGGCTTTTTACCTCACGCTGGGTAAGGGTGCCGACAGATTCGATCTCCTGCATCACTGCATCGAACGAATCCGAAGGCACCCTGAGAACGATATGTGCGGAGAACTGCTCGCGGCCATCACTCATCCCGCCCGAGGTGAGGGAGAGTGACTGGATACGGCCATGGTAACGGGCTGCGATTGCGGTGATCTCCTCGGAGGCGACCCTCGTATCACGGGCCTGAAGGCGGATCCATCCATCCTTGATCACCTTCTGATCGGGATAGGCTGCGGCTGAGTCAGCTGCCATGTTCCTGTCATAGGCAACAACAGACTCGGTCATCACCGGTGCAGACTGGTACCCGGAATCAGCCATCATGCAGCCTGCCGAGGCAGAGAGGCCGATGAGGAGAAGAAGGAGGAGAGGAATGAGTGTTTTTTTCATATCAGTCACATCCTGATAAAGAACCTAATGCTTTTCCTGACTTTATAGATGGCGATAACTGCGATTTTTTTCGCAATCTGCACAAGATCACAATCTGCAAGGATTTTCCAGGAGATCGTAAGAAGAGAGAAAAAAAAGTGAGGCTATCATCCTCAGACGAGGATGAGGAGCGGGGCAAAGACGAGTGCCACCATCGCCATCAGCTTCAACAGGATGTTGATGGCAGGACCTGAGGTGTCTTTGAAGGGGTCACCGACGGTGTCGCCGACGACTGCTGCCTTGTGGGCATCAGATCCCTTTCCACCATAGTTGCCCTGTTCGATGTATTTCTTTGCATTGTCCCATGCACCACCGGCGTTTGCCATGGTGATTGCAAGGCAGAACCCTGCAACAAGGGATCCTGCAAGGAGACCGCCAAGAGCCGCGGGGCCAAGGAAGTATCCGACAAGGAGCGGTGCTGCAACAGCGAGGACGCCAGGTGCGATCATCTCACGGAGTGCGGAGTTTGTGGAGATTGCGATACAGGATGCGTAATCCGGATCCGCCTTCTCCTCCATCAGTCCGGGGATCTCCTTGAACTGGCGGCGTACCTCGAGAACAATCTCGAATGCTGCCTTTCCTACTGCGGTCATGGTGAGTGCGCAGAAGAGGAATGGAAGCATGGCACCGATGAGCATGCCGACGAAGACCATCGGGTTCGTGACATCGATGATGTTAAGACCGACTGCAAGGGTGTATGCAGAGAAGAGGGCAAGTGCTGTTAAGGCTGCTGAGCCGATTGCAAAGCCCTTTCCGATTGCGGCGGTGGTGTTTCCGACTGCGTCGAGGGTGTCGGTGATCTTCCGGACCTTTGGATCCTGATGTGACATCTCTGCAATACCGCCGGCATTGTCTGCGACAGGGCCGTATGCATCAACGGCAAGGGAGATTCCAAGCGTCGAGAGCATACCGACTGCGGCGATTGCAATACCATAGAGGCCTGCAAACTGGTAGGAGATGATGATCGCAATTGAAACGAAGAAGACCGGGAAAACGGTCGATTCCATGCCTTTTGCAAATCCGCTGATGATTGTTGTTGCGGATCCGGTCTGGGCGGATTTGGCGATCGAGAGTGTCGGTGCCCTGTCATAGGATGTGTAATATTCGGTGATGAGACCGATTGCAAATCCTGCGACGAGACCGGCAATTGCGGCATAGAAGATGCCAACATACTGTGGTCCAATCAGGGTTGTGACGAGGAAGTATGTCGCGATCACAACAAGGATAATTGCAACAATCAGGCCTTTGTTGAATGCCATGTGAATGGCGCTGGACTCGGTCTTGTTTGTCCTGACAAAGAATGAACCGATGATTGCCGAGAAGATACCGAGTGCGGCGATCATCATCGGGAGGAGGACGAGCTGCATCGGGTCGAGGCCGGCATACATCTCAGTATGGACTGCGGTGATACCAAGCACCATCGCAGCGATGATCGAGCCGACATAGCTCTCATAGAGGTCTGCACCCATTCCGGCAACATCGCCGACATTGTCACCGACATTGTCTGCAATGACGGCAGGGTTTCTCGGGTCATCCTCGGGGATGCCTGCCTCGACTTTTCCGACGAGATCTGCACCAACGTCAGCTGCTTTTGTGAAGATGCCTCCGCCGACACGGGCGAAGAGTGCAATCGAGGATGCTCCAAGACCAAAACCTGTTACGGTCGAGAGGACAGTCTCCTGGGGAAGACCCATTGCGGAGAGGGCGAGATAAGCGAGAGAGAGTCCAAAGAGACCCAGCCCGACAACGGCCATTCCCATAACAGACCCGCTTGAGAATGAGACCCTGAATGCCTCTGCAATACCACGGCGGGCGGCGTTTGTGGTTCTCACATTCGCTGCGGTTGCCGTATACATTCCGATGTATCCGGCGGTTGCCGATAGAACCGCACCGAGGATGAAACATGCTGCGGTGAGGGGTGATATTCCGATTGCCAAAACAATCGCCAGCACAACGACAAAAACTGCAATTGCACGGTACTGGCGGTTCAGATAGACCATCGCGCCGAGATGAATCGCGGCGGCGATCTTCTGCATCACCTCTGTTCCTGTCCCCTCTCTCTTCACCATCATGAAGGAGTACCCTGCAAATGCAAGGGCGATAAGGGCAGCAACAGGTGCCAGGTAGATAAGATCCATAGTTAAGGTACCTCCAATGTGTTCAGTATGCCTTCCATAGAAGAAGGAACGAGAACCTTATATATCATATGGAATTTATCTGGTTGATTACGTCTATCAACGAACTCTTATTCGGGAGAATAAACCTGGCGCGCAGAGGGCATAATGTATGGCGGGAAAGCTCAGAGGGAGGAGAGGATCATCCCAAATGTTTCAACCTGATTCTCTGCCTGCGCCATCATCCGGGTTGCCACCGCAGGTGTCAGAAGGGGATTGAGCTCCATCGCTTTCATATAATCCTCTGAGGCTTTCTGGTAGGCATTTGATGCGAGCCGTGCATGTTCTCCGCCAGAGCTCATGATCTGGTCTGCACCTTTCATCGATCTCATATCCGCATCATGGTTCATGGTGATGAACATGTATGCATCTCCCCGGTACATCCTGAACTCTGCATTTTCAGGGTTTGCAGCGATCAGCAAATCGAGATCCACAATCGCCTCCTGATAACGCCCCTGGGAGAGGAGGGCAGACGCCCGTGTCATGAGGGCATCGGGATCAGCGGGATCGCGGATGAGGGCTTCATTGAAGCACTCCTGCGCACCATCAGAATCGCCAGCCATAAGGAGGGCACGCCCTCTTCCAACCGGGTATGCCGGGTTATCCGGGTCGATTATAGCGGCAAGGGAATACACGTCCGCCGCTCCGAGGTACTCCCCCTGCTTATACAGGCATTCGCCCTTCTTCTGCAGGAGTTGGGTATTATTCCCATCAAATCCAAGGGCATAGGAATATGAAGAGATTGCCATTGTATCCTGATCCATCCCTGCAAGGCTGTCTCCGGCAAGGGAGAAGGTGGATACAGCCGCTGATTGGAACCCCGACTGAAACGGCGAGGGGAATATGATGATGACAGCCGCAAGAACCAGGCAGAGATAAAGAAGGTGGTACAGCTTCATGAATGAATTGTCTATTGATGATTCAGATATTTAAACCGAATTATCACCTGCATTGCAGAAGAGAGGGGTTCAAATCAGGAGATATGGGTAATCGGATGAAGAGGAGAAGATCAGGAGAGGAAGTCGTAGATCTGCGGCTCCATTTGTTCGAGATCGACGACAACCGCCTGGCCGGGGGTCGGGTTGATATTCATCTGCTTCTGGAAGGCGGTCTGGGACTGCCAGGCCCCGGCATTCACCGCAAGGACACCCCGGTACCGGGAGATGCCGGTGATATGGACATGCCCGGTATGGAGGATCTCGGGAACGGGATCGATTAAGAGCCGGTCTTTTTCGGTTGCGAGCACAGGTGTCCTCCGCCCGTACGTCGGGGCAAGGTGACGACGTTTCAGCATCGCCTCCATCATCTCTGCCGGCGCCTCATACCGGGCACCCGGAATCATCCCGATCAGATCATCGATGCTCCTGCCATGGTACATCAGCACACGGGCACCGTGAATCGAGACGGCGGCCGGGTTCTCCACAAAAGTACAGTTCTTTGGATACTGTGACCGGAACTCAGGCGGAATCACCGGCTGGGGTTCTGCACCCCGGACAACATCGTGGTTTCCGGGTGCAAGGACGATCCCAAGCGAGGAAGGGAGCGTCTGGAGCATCTCGCCGAGCCGGTCATATTGTTCATAGATATTGGGGATGGTCAGCTCTTTCTCCTGTCCGGGATAGATGCCGATACCGTCAACCAGATCACCTGCAACAAGGAGATAGCTGATATCATCAGCAGCAGAGATCCAGTCACAGAACCGCTCCCAGGGCTCCTGGAGAAAGGTATCGGATCCGATATGGATATCTGATATAAGTGCCACCTTCCCGGAATTTTTCGGGGTATAGGGGGCATGCTGAACCGGAACATCAGGGCGGAAGAGCTGATCCGCATAGAAGAGTTTCCCTTCAGGGGAGGGTTTGCCCCGGACCCCGATAACCTCATCGGGGACGATCCGCTCTGCATCGGAAAAACCATCCCTTCCATTATTGAAGAGGACCGGCATCGTTCCGGTTGGATCTTCCAGTTCAAGGATCCGGTGCCCTTTTGCAGTCGACTTCACATCAATCACAATACCAATGATGGTGACCTCGCTGTCGCGGAACCTGGAGGAGTGGGTCAGAGCCTCGATCGGGATCGCACCGGATCGTTTCCTGATGAGAGAGCCAAGACAATCGTACCGGTTCCTGAAGAGGGAGACATAATCCTCGATCTGCCGGACCGGACCGGCTGATCCTTCCATCCCCTCAACCACCTCAAGGAGGGGATCGGCGGTGAACCTGATCCCATCCCTCTTCGGGGTGAGCGAAGGGATATGTGAGGGGAGGACAACGGCGCAATCCTTCCTGATACCGGCAAGAATACCTGAGATAAGAGCCGGATCTCCCCGCTCCCTGAGGTAGGAGACGACGGTCGGATCGACCAGATGGCCGGCTTCACAGAACCTGGCAATGATCTCCTGCTCGGCGAGCATAGTCTCTCATTGGATCTCTGATCCAATTATACCTCTGATCCGGATCCCCTGTAACGAGAGGATACAATGAGAAAGGGTTGGGGCGGTTTTGGATTATTCAGGATGCACTGTGGATAATCAGAAAGGATAGCGGAGTTTTAGAGCGACTCTATAAACTCCCCAATCCTCTTGACCGCTTCACTCAGATCATCCCGTGAGACCGCATAGGCACATCTGATATGGCCTATACCCGACGGGCCGAATGCGCTGCCGGGAGCCACCGCGACCTGCTTTTCGACCAGAAGCCGCTCGGCAAACTCTTCATCCGAGAGGCCGGTTGATTCGATCGAGGGGAATGCATAGAATGCGCCCTTTGGAAGGTGGCAGGGAAGACCGATTTTGTTCAATCCCGCCACAAAGAGGTTTCGCCGCATCCGGAATTCGGCAACCATCCGGTCTTTTGAATCCTCTGCATGTTTCAGCGCCTCGATTGCAGCAAACTGGGACATCGTGGGTGCGCAGAGCATCACATACTGGTGGATCTTGAGTGCTGCACTCGTGATCTCAGGAGGTGCACAGAAGTACCCGACCCTCCACCCGGTCATCGAGTATGCCTTTGAGAACCCGTTTAAGGTGATTGTCCGCTCCCAGAGGGAATCAAGCGATGCCGGTGAGACATGCCTGCCCTCATAGGTGAGTTCGGAATAGATCTCATCGGAGATGAGGAGGAGATCGTGATCCACGATGATATCACTGATCGCTTCGAGATCCCCCTGCTTCATCACCCCCCCTGTCGGGTTATTGGGGAAGTTGAGCATCACGACTTTGGTCTTCTTTGTGATCCTCTCCATCAGGGCTTCCGGGGTGACCCGGAACTCGTCCTCAGCCGGGCAGGGGAGTGGAACCGGGATGCCGCCTGCCAGCATCACACAGGGGCTGTAGGAGACATAACAGGGATCGGCAACAAGAACCTCGTCACCAGGATCAACGACCGTCCTGACGGCGAGATCAAGGCCTTCGGAGACACCGCCCGTTATGATGATCTCATTCTGTGGATCATAGCTCGTCCCGTACCGCGAGATGAGGTACGATGAGACGAGATCCCGGAGCTCTTCCAGGCCCTTGTTGGAGGTGTATGCTGTTGCACCCCGTTCGATCGAGTCGATACCGGCAACGGAGACGTTCCAGGGGGTATTGAAATCCGGTTCACCCACACCAAGTGAGATCACGTCATTCATCGTGAGGAGGAGATCAAAGAACTTCCGGATCCCGGAGGGGGGAATCATCTCCGCCCGCTCTGAGACAAAGCTCCTCTGCGGGTGGTTGCGTCCCCTCTCAGAAACTATAGGGGAGACGTTCAACCCCTTCACTTCTCTGTAACTCACAGCCATACTCCTTGTAAGTTTTCATTACGATATGGGTCACCGTCTCCCTGATGCTCTCGAGGGAGGCGATCTGGCCGGAGACGAACTCCGAGACTTCCTGCATCGTCCTGCCGCAGACGATCAGCTGAAGATCATAGCTTCCGGTGACAAGCCGGAGCGACTTCACTTCAGGGAACCTGGCAACACGGTCTGCGATCCTGTCATACCCAAATTCGCTCTCCGGGCTGACCTTCACCTCAACAACTGCGGTGACGCCATCGTCGCCTGCTTTCTTCCAGTCGATGACGGCAGTATACTTTCGTATAATTCCGGCCTTCTCCATTCCGGCGATCCGTGTCGCAATATCATGTGTTGACAGATTCAACATCGTTCCAAGGTCCTTGGTACCAATCCGCGAATCGGATTCAAGAACCCTTAGGATTTCCCTGTTTTTTTCGTCCATACTCTATTCACCTAAAGAGTTTACCGGCTTGCTCTTCATTAAATCTGGAGATTTTATGCTCTACAAGACGAGGATCCTTAAGGACAACATCCCAGATACGATCGGTTGAGGCATCGAAGGATATCTCTTTCGTCCGTCCATATCGTCCCTTTGATATGACACGAGTAGATATGACACCAAGCATATTTAACTCACTGATGAGATCGGTCACCCGGCGGTGGGTCAGGGTTTCGAGGGAGATCTCACGGGTCACCTCACGGTATAACCGCATCACTTCTCCGCTTGTGAAGATCTTCTGGTTGATCCGGTACAGGAGGAGCATCGCATAGAGGACAACCTTGCTCTGCGTGGGGAGGGTGGCGATGCATTCCACCATGCTGTCTGTCTCGATCTTGTCCTGTGCCAGGCGGACATGCTTCTCTGTCACCGAACTTTCGCTCTCCCGATCGGCAAGCTCCCCTGAGACACGAAGGAGATCGAGTGCACGGCGGGCATCACCATGCTCCTGCGCGGCAAGCGCCGCACAGAGCGGGATGACATTGTCATCAAGTGCTCCCGGGACAAATGCATCATCTGCACGCTGTTTTAAGATATCAACGAGTTGGGGGGCGTTATAGGGGGGGAAGACGATCTCTTCCTCTGAGAGGGAGGAGAGGACCCGTGGATCAAGGAAATCGGTGAACCTGAGATCATTTGAGATACCGATGATACAGACCTTGGAGCGTTCGAGATCGGAATTGATCCTGGTGAGGTTATAGAGCGTCTCATCCCCGCTCTTCTTGACGAGCTTGTCGATCTCGTCGAGGATGATGACAAGAACCCCGCCTGAGTTCTCCAGGATATTCTTCAGTTCAGCATAAACCTGATCGGTCGGCCAACCCGTCATCGGGATATGAGTCCTGGTCCGGTCAGAGCTGAGGTCATCAACATTCTCGACGAGTTTTGCTATCTGGGCAAGCACCCGGTACTGGGTATCGATCACTTCGCAGTTTAAGTGGACGACGCGGCAGGTGGTGTTTAAGTGGCTTCCGGCATTCTCAAGTTCGGCGCCGACATACCGGACGGATGCCGTCTTTCCGGTTCCGGTCTTGCCATAGATCAGTATATTGGAAGGGGTTTCATTATGCAGCGAGGGGGCAAGAACCGCCGCGATGGAATCAATCTGGGGTGTCCGGTGGGGAAGCGTCTGCGGACGGTAGCTATGCCTGAGAATCTCACGGTTTTTGAAGATCTTATTGTTTCCGAGGTATTTTTTAAAAAGACCCATTGATCTGTTGCCTTCATCGTCCACTCATAATCACATCCCCTGATACGGATCAACCATCGAACCGCTCACTGAAGCAGAGACTATATGATTCACTACTGGATATTAAACCCCACTATTTCCACTGGAGATGTCACATGGAACCGGAAGTAAACAGATGTATCAGATGTTTATGTGACAGGATCTGTTGTACGAAAGGATCGGCTGCCAGATGGACGATCTGCATTGTGGGTACATGGGATCTGGCGGGATCAGATGGAATGGGATTCCTGGCAACCGGATTGTATCGGATGAGAGAGCAGCGGGTTACCTGAATTTTCAGGATTTTATATAACCCCTTTATTTCGAGTGGAAACCGGATCTATGGGAATAATGAGCTATTTTGGCTCTTAAAGAGTGAACAGAGTGATAATTTGGCTCTATTTTGGATTGCCACTGGATGTATCAAGAAGCCGGATCATTCGGAGGAGATACGGAGTACCTGAAGAGAGCAGCTGAAACA